>NZ_NALB01000007.1:0-265000 GCF_008680535.1 Blautia sp. LMAG:36
CTTTTCTCTTTTGCCCTTCCCAGAAGCGTAATGTTTATGTATTTTTCTTTCATTCCCTTATATGGCTCATCCTTCTTTCTCATTTTTTCTTCCTCTTCTTTTTCCTTCTGTGCCATATATTTTTTGTATTGTTCTTCTGTATCTTTCTGGGCCTTCCTCATTTCTTCTATATATTTGCTACTGTACTCATCTCCCTTTGGAACATACCATATAAGCTTATGCAGCTCCTCAATTCCTTCTCCATTCTGAACAGCATCGCAAAACTTTGCATATTGGATAATATATTTTACATCCTCATAATATCCCGGAAGTTTTTCCAGCAGCTCTATCGCCTCATCATATTTGCCTGCATCCATGCATTCTTCCGCTTTTTCATAACATTCCCTGTTCTGTTTTTCCTTAAATTCCTCATTTTTAATCTGGATTGCCTCTTCTGCCTTTGTAGCCAGAAAAGGAACTGCTATAACAACTGCTATCAATGCCGCCAGTATTAAAATATCCTTTTTCAAATTTATATATCCCCCTTTACTCTGATGCCTTTATTATATAATAAATATCTGCACAAAAAAAGTGCTGTATCATCTCCTCACAGATCATACAGCACTTGCTAGTTATTGTTCACTCCGTTCTCAGTAACACTTAATATTTACCTTCTTCCGCCAGATATCAGAATATCTTCAGAATATCATTATACATAACGATAACCATCAACGCCATCAGAAGCATCAGCCCCGCAAAATGGATCATGCCTTCTACCTGACGGTTTACCGGTTTTCTCCGGATCGCTTCTGCCACCAGAAATACCAGCCTTCCTCCATCCAGCGCAGGAAGAGGAAGAAGGTTCATCACTCCCAGGTTTGCAGAAAGAAGAACTGCCATATTCAGCAAATTCATCCAGATCATCAGCGTTCCCTCACTCTTGGACTGTTCGTAAGTGTCGCCAATGGCATCCGCAATACCCACAGGACCACTTAAGTCTTTCATTCCAAGGTGACCGGTCACAAGCTCTTTCAGGCTTAAGATCGTAGTACGGATCATGTATTTCACTTCCACAGCACCATATTTCAGAACATTAAAGCCGGAAGTTTTTTCACTGTATGTGTTATATCCGAAACCGGAAACCGGTGTTCTGTATTCCCTTGGTGTTATCTCTGCCTCATATTCCAGTCCGTTACGCTCATAGGTGATCGTCACAGGTTTCTTGGATAACGGATGCTCCTCGATGTATTTTTCATATGCATTTCCATCCGGAACCTCCACACCGTTGATCTTCGTGATCACATCGCCTGCTTCCAGACCTGCCTCTTCCAGTGGCATTCCCTTGATCAGTGATTCCACTGTCATGGAATTTACATCGGAACGGTTAAAGCCAAGAAGATACCGCACATTTACATCTGGTTTATAGGAAATCTCCTGTTCCTTTCCATCACGTTTTACTTTCAGCCGGATGGTATCTCCCTCTTTCAGTTCGTTGAGATACGAATATACATAAAGATCTTTCCCCAGATCAATATGGTAGCCCTGATATTCCGTGATCACATCGCCCTTTTTCAATCCGGCCTTTTCCGCAGCAGAATTTTGGGTTACTTCTAATACGGTTGCCGGATCATAGCCCATACAGCCTACAATGATCACAGACAAAACAAATGCCAGCAGAAAATTAAATATCGGACCGGCAGCAACCACTGCGATCCTGCCCCACACAGGAGCCGAATTAAAGGTTCCCGGACTGTCATCTTCCGCATCCTCTCCGGCCATGGCGCAGGAACCTCCAAGAGGAAACAGTTTCACGGAATAACGTGTGCCGCCCTTTACCGTACTTATGATCCTGGGTCCCATACCAAGAGAAAATTCCAATACCTCGATATGGTTCTTTTTTGCCAGAAGAAAATGTCCCAGCTCATGGATCAGTATCACAACACTGAAAATAATTACAGCAATCACAAATCTCAATTTACCACCTGCTTTCGATCCACTGATAAGTATCCTGCTCTACAGAAAGGATCTCATCCAGATCCGGATGTGCGATTTTTTTATGTCTTTCCATAGACTGTGCAATAATCTCATAAATATCCAGAAAGCCGATCTTTTCCTCCAGGAATTTCTTTACTGCAAGCTCATTGGCTGCATTAAAGACAGTCGGCATACTTCCGCCCTCCCGGGATGCCTGGATCGCCATAGGAAGTCCCCGGAATGTCTCCATATCCGGAACCTCAAATGTGATCTCATGAAGCTTCGTGAAATCAAGGCGGTCTCCATCCAGATATCGTCTGTGCGGATAGTACAGAGCGTACTGGATCGGAAGTCTCATATCCGGAGTTCCAAGCTGTGCCATGATCGCACCATCCTTAAACTCCACCATGGAATGGATGATACTCTGCGGCTGCACCACCACCTGAATATGATCCAGATCCATGTCAAACAGCCATTTGGCTTCCATAACTTCCAGCCCTTTGTTTACCAGGGTTGCGGAATCTACGGTGATCTTTCGTCCCATTACCCAGTTTGGATGCTTCAGAGTATCTGCAACAGTGACCCTTCGCAGCTCTTCTGTGGTACGTCCGCGGAAGGGACCACCGGATGCCGTGATCAGAAGCTTGTGGATCTCTTTGTTTTCTTCTCCGTGGATAGCCTGGAAAATAGCGCTGTGTTCACTGTCCACCGGAAGGATAGATACGCCATATTTCTTTGCCATGGGCATGATCAGATGACCGGCTGTGACAAGGGTTTCCTTATTTGCCAGGGCAATGTCCTTTCCGGCACGGATTCCCTCCATGGTAGGACGGATCCCGATCATTCCCACGATCGCGGTGACAAGAATTTCTGATTCCGGCATGGACGCAAGCTCCAGAAGTCCTTCCATTCCGCTGACTACCTTTGTATCCGTGTCCGCAATACGCGTTTTCAGATCCCGGGCTGCTTCTTCATCCCAGACTGCTGCCAGAAGCGGATGAAACTCACGGATCTGCTCTTCCAGCTTCTCCACACTTTTGCCTGCACTGACTGCAACAACACGAAGGTCTTCGTTTTTTCTTGCCACATCCAGTGTCTGGGTCCCGATGGAGCCGGTAGAACCTAAGATTGCAATATTCTTCATTTTAATGTCTCCTAAATTCCAAGAATCATTTTTGCAAGATAGTAAATAACAGGGGCTGTGATGATCACACTGTCAAAACGGTCCAGGATTCCTCCATGGCCCGGGATCAGCTTTCCATAGTCCTTGATGTTCTGGTTTCTTTTGATCGCAGATGCAGCCAGATCACCCACCATGGAGATCAGAGCTCCAACTGCGCAGATCAAGGCATACTCAGCCATTTTTCCCTGTGTTGCTGCTGCATAAATCACTCCAAGAAGCGCCGCTCCCGCAACGCCTCCTACAGCTCCCTCGATGGATTTCTTCGGGCTTAAAACCGGCGCCATTTTATGCTTTCCGATAAGCATTCCCACACAGTAAGCACAGGTGTCACATCCCCAGGAGCACAGGAATATCAGCCATACCAGGAATTTTCCGTCCGGAAGGCTTCTGGTAAGATAGATAAAGGAAAGCATCACAGCAACATATACAACTCCAAAAAATGCTGCCATCACCTGTTCTGCATGGTATTTCGGATAACCGAATACATAAACAAACAGGATCAGGATCATACTGATGATGATCGCCATTGTTCCGTAATTTCCAAAATCAGCTTTCATGGCAATATAATAAAGCACTGCTCCAAGATATCCTACAAGTTCCAGCACAGTAACATGCTCATCGCTTACCTTCATTACCTTGTAAAGCTCTCTCATTCCGATCAGTGAAACAGCCAGAAGTGTAAAAAATAAGATCCAGCTTCCGGAAATGATAGTTGCCAGGGCAATAATGACAAGGACGATACCACTTATCAGTCTTGTCTTAAACATGATCTACTCCTCCTTGACGCCACCGTAGCGTCTGTCTCTCTGATTGTATTTCTCGATGGCTTTGATCAGCTCTTCTTTATTGAAATCCGGCCATGCAACCGGTGTAAAATAAAACTCGGAATAGGCAAGCTGCCAAAGCAGGAAATTGGAAAGCCGCTGCTCACCGCTTGTGCGGATCAAAAGATCCGGATCCGGTACACCTGCAGTATCCAGATAGCTCTCAATCGTATCTTCTGTAATGCCATCCGGCTCAACTTTTCCGTCTTTTACATCCTGTGCCATCTTCTGCATTCCACGGCGGATCTCATCACGGCTTCCGTAATTTAATGCCAGCTGAAAATAAATACCGTCAAAATCTTTGGAATATTCCTCCAGTTCCCGGACACTCTGCTGGATATCCGGTGCAAAGGCAGTAACATCTCCGATGACTTTCATCTTCATATTATTTTTCTTGGAAATCTTGATACATTTCTTAAGATAACCGCGGAACAGTTTCATCAGTGCTTCCACTTCTTCTCTGGAGCGTTTCCAGTTTTCTGTGGAAAAAGCGTAAACCGTAAGATATTTCACCCCAAGGTCTTTGATATCATAACAAATGTTTTCAAGATTGGCGCATCCCTTTACATGTCCGTAGGTTCTCGGCATTCCTCGTTCCTTTGCCCAACGTCCGTTTCCGTCCAGAATGATCGCGATATGATTTGGTACGTTCATAAATCTCCTCCATACAGAAAGAGAGCTTCTTCAAAGAAGCCCTCTCTATCCTCGTATTTCTTACAATTATACAGTCAGAATCTCTTTAGACTTGTTCTCGATCGCCTTGTCAACTTCCTTGATGTACTTATCTGTAAGTTTCTGGATCTGATCCTCAAGCTCTTTGATCTCATCCTCAGAAACATCCTGTTTTGCAAGTTTCTTAAATGCATCGTTGGCATCACGACGGATATTTCTTACTGCAACCTTGGCACCCTCGCCTTTTTTCTTAACGTCCTTCACCAGCTCTTTACGACGCTCCTCGGTAAGCTCCGGGAAAACAAGACGGATCATTTTTCCATCGTTGCTCGGGTTTAATCCCAGATCAGAGCAAAGGATCGCTTTCTCGATCGCTTTGATCATGCTGGATTCCCACGGCTGGATCTGGATCATACGTGCCTCCGGTACAGAAATGTTTGCAACCTGCTGGAGCGGAGTCGGTGCTCCATAATAATCTACGGTAAGTTTGTCAAGAATATGCGGGTTTGCACGGCCGGCTCTGATGGTTGTCAGCTCACTCTCCAAAGCATTCAGTGTTTTTCCCATTTTTGTTTCGTATACCTGAATTCTCTCATCCATTTCACATATCTCCCTGTATGGTTTTTTTTATTATTCCCTTTTGATCACACGGTTACCTTTGTTCCGGAGAACTTGCCATGTACGGTATTGACGATGCTATCCTTTTCATCAAGACCGAATACCAGCATCGGCATCTTCTGCTCCATACACATGATGGAAGCGGTAAGATCCATAGCTGCCAGCTTCTTTGCAACTACTTCATCGATGGAAATCTCATCATACTTCTTGGCATCCGGATTTACCTTCGGATCACTGTCATAGATTCCGTCAACAGCCTTGGCAAGAAGAATGGCATCTGCGCCGATCTCAACAGCACGAAGTACAGTAGCTGTATCTGTAGAGAAATACGGATGGCCGGTACCACCTGCAAAGAATACAACCTTTCCTTCTGCGAAGCTCTCTTCTACAGCATCCTTGGAATAAAGTGTGGTAAATGCACCACATACAAACGGGGTAAACACCTCTGTCTTAAGTCCCACATATCTGCAGATGTCAGACACATAGATACAGTTCATGATAGTAGCAAGCATGCCGATCTGATCCGCCTTGCTTCTGTCCATGGCTCCGCTGGTACGTCCTCTCCAGAAGTTTCCACCTCCGATCACGATACCAACCTGAAGTCCTTCATCCACGATCGTCTTGATCTGTTTGGCAACCTCTGTAACAGTTGCTTCATCAAAGCCTCTCTTCTGCTCTCCTGCAAGAGCCTCTCCGCTTAATTTCAGTAACACTCTTTTCATATGTTTATTCTCCTTTACCATACGCCGGATACAACTTCATTGCCGTCATTGTCAAAAGTTGTGGATACCGTAAACGTATCATAATAATAATAACCTGTCTTACCGGACTCCGGCTCGTCCTCATAATCACTGCCATTTGGGCTGCCGCATGCATTCTCAAGCTCAGACATGGACTGACCGATATATCTTGCTGCTACAGATGCCGGATCATCCTCGCCGGATGGTGCTTCCGTAGGATCCGCATCGGAAGAATCAGAGGAAGCTGGTGCAGATGTTGGATCCGGTGTGGATGTGGAGTCCGAACTGCCGGACGAACTGCTGTCTGTACTGTCTCCATTATCATCAGAACTCTCCGGAGTCGGAGTCACAGCCGTACTGTCTGAAGAATCTGTACTGTCACTGTCACTTTCACTGTCATCCTCAATGCCAAGCCTTGCCTTTACATCCTTCAGGGTAGACACCTCCTTGGTGCTTCCGCTCGCCAGATATGTAGCATATGGAATTCCGTCTTCACCCTCACCATCCATGCACAGGCTCAGCTGTGAGATCGTCAGAAGCGGCAGCTGGCGGAAGAAACATTCATTCTGCTCTTCGTCAGTAAATGTGATCTTTACATCAAAGCTTGTTGCTGTATCTCCGTTATCGTCCTTCTGACTCTTCTCCATATAATAAACAGCCTTGTCGTTGGAAGCCAGTGTGAATTTACTATTTACAAGATCGCTTCCCCAGGTCTCATCACTGTCATCGCCATCATCTCTGGTAGGACGGACATAAATTGCAGAAATCGTGGAGTTCATCTTATTGGTAAATACAATACTGGTAGTGGTCTCACTCTTGGTTCCCATTACGTTCTTGATATTTGCTGTTTCATCCGTAGAGGTCTGCATCTCCACCACATCCGTTTTCGCAGCTTCCGTTACCGTCGGGGTTGCCGTTGCCTCCACCTTCTGCTCCGGTGCCACAGAGTTCTTCTTTCCGCAACCGGCTGCAAGCATGCTCGCTGCAAGAATTCCGGCAAGAATCAAATAACGTTTTTTCATTATATCTCCTCCATATAAAATGGTCCTATTCGCTGTCAGGTTTTCCTTTTCTATTATTACAGAGTATCACTTTCTTGTCAACCTGACCGTTCTGAATTTCACAGAATCTTTAGATATTTTAAACTATGTCAAAAATTGGAACAGCTGAGGTCAGAACCCGTTTTCCCTTCGCTGTCTGCGCATATCACGGCGCATTTTCGCAGCTTCATTCCGGGCTTTTTCCGCTTCTGTGGTAATGATCAGTTCCGGCACCTGGATCGGTTTCTGGTCTTCATCTACAGCCACCATCACAAAAAATGCCCGGTTTACAGTATGACGCATGCCATCCGGCTGTTCCACATACGTATCGATCTCGACCTCCATGGAAGTTCTTCCCACATAAGTCACATATCCCTTAAGTACTACGATCTCTCCCTCATAGATCGCATGCTTGAACTGAAGATTGTCCACTGCCGCAGTTACCACCCGATATGTCTCCGCATGACGCATAGCTACCACTCCGGCAACCTCATCCAGCCACTGCATCAGTGCTCCGCCAAAAAGTCTTCCGCCTCCGTTCAGATGCTGCTGCATGATCAGATGAACCTGCTCCGTCATCGATGCTTCTACCGTTTTTTTACGTCTTTCCTGTACCTCTGTCATTTCTCATTCCCCGCATTTTATCATACTTTTACTTTTTCAATTGAAACCAGTCGATCAATAAAGATTTTTTACTTTAAAGTCTCGCTCCGCTTCTCTTCTCTGATCCTTCTTTGCAATATCCTGGCGCTTGTCATAAAGCTTTTTACCACGTGCCATGCCAATCTCTATTTTTACCAGGCTGTCCTTGAAATAAACCTTCAGTGGTACCAAAGTCAATCCTTTTTCCTTTAATTTAGCTTCGATCTTATTGATCTCGTAACGATGCAGCAAAAGCTTACGCACACGAAGAGGATCTTTGTTAAAAATGTTTCCTTTCTCATAAGGAGTGATATGCATTCCATATACATAAACTTCTCCGTTTTCTACACGGACAAAGGCCTCCTTGATGCTGCATTTACCGGAACGTAAGGATTTCACCTCGGTTCCTGCAAGTGCGATCCCGGCCTCATAAGTATCCTCGATAAAATAATCATGAAAAGCCTTTTTATTATTTGCGATCAGTTTCATTCCTGTTTTTTTTGCCATTTCGCGCTCCCTCAGTCTTCCTCAGCCAGGACAAAATCCACGGTTTTCAGCATTTTATCCGCATCTGCCACACGGACACGGACCTTCTGCCCAAGACGGAAGATCTTTCCTGTCATGTCTCCCCGCAGTTCATATGCATCCTGGTCAAATACATAATAGTCATCTCGTAATGTATTGATATGGATCAGTCCTTCTACGGTATTCGGAAGCTCCACATAAAGTCCCCATCCTGTAACGCCGGAGATGATCCCCTCATACTCCTCTCCGAGATGATAGGACATATACTCTGCTTTCTTCAGCTTATCGGATTCTCTTTCCGCTTCGTCTGCACGCCGTTCGCACACACTGGACTGACGCGCCACTTCATCCAGGATCTCCTTGTAATGCTCGGTACGTCCTTCCCTTACCAGTCTGCCTCTCAGACGGTCATGGATGATCCTGTGGATCTGAAGATCCGGATATCTTCGGATCGGAGAAGTAAAGTGGCAGTAATACTTCGCTGCAAGTCCGAAATGTCCGCTGCATTCCGTAGTATATTTTGCCTGTTTCATGGTACGCAAGGTCAGTCGGCTGATCTGTGCCTCATTGGGCATTCCCTCAATACTTTCCAGGATCTCCTGGATCTCACCAGGCGTGATCTCCTGTCCGGATTTCTGTATGTTGACTCCTTCATTATGAAGAAGCATCAAAAGACTTTCAATCTTTTCCGGATCCGGATTTTCATGTGTTCTGTATACAAAGGGATAATCTCCGGTGCAGTATTCCTGTGCCACAGTTTCATTGGCAAGAAGCATAAAATCCTCAATGATCCTGGTTGCCACATTGGCCTCATAGGGCTGCACATCAATAGCTCTTCCTGCCGCATTCAGGATGATCTTACTCTCCGGAAAATCAAAATCAATGGAACCTCTTGTATGACGACGGCTGCGCAGGATCCCGGAAAGCTCTTTCATCAGGAAAAACATGGGGATCAGAGCTTCATAGCGTTTCTTCGCCACCTCGTCGGTATCCTCCAGAATATTTTTCACATCTGTGTAACACATACGCTCATCTACACGGATCACGGTTTCTGCAATCTTATGGGAAATCACCTTTCCTTTTTCATTAACATCCATCAGACAGCTTAAGGTCAGACGGTCCTGTCCCTGGTTCAGAGAACAGATACCGTTGGAAAGCCGCTCCGGGAGCATGGGAATGACACGGTCTGCAAGATAGACGGAGGTTCCGCGCTTCAGTGCCTCTCTGTCAAGGGCACTGCCGCCCTGAACATAGTTGCTCACGTCTGCGATGTGCACACCCAGATGGTAGATTCCATCCTCCTTTGTCAGGGAAATGGCATCATCCAGATCCTTTGCATCCTCACCGTCAATGGTAACTGTAACAAGATTTCTGAGATCCAGTCTTCCATCCAGATCCGCTTCCTGTACATGATCCGGCACACGGTCAGCCTGACGAAGTACTTTGTCAGGAAATACACTTGGTATGTTAAAGCTCTTCACAATAGCAAGGATATCTGTTCCAGGTGAACGTAAGTTTCCCAGCACCTCCGTGATCTTTCCTTCCGGCTTCCGGTTTCTGGAGCCGTAATCTGTGATCTCTGCAACTACCTTGTCTCCGTCCTTTGCTCCCATGGAGTTTTTTCTGGAAATAAAGATATCTTTGGAAAATTTGGGGTTATCACTGATCACAAAGCCATAATCACGGCTGCTCTGGTATGTTCCCACGATCGAAGGCATTCCCCTTTCCAGAACCTTCAGCACAACGCCTTCCTGACGTTTTCCCTCTTTATGTCCGTTCCGTACAAGAATCTGCACCTTATCCTGATGCATGGCGCTTCCCGTGTCATTTTCCGGAATAAAAATATCCTGTTCCTGACCCTCCACTTCCACAAAGCCAAAACCTTTGTAATGGCCAATAAAAGTTCCTTCCATGAGGGTTCCGTCCTTCTCAGAGAAATGATGTTCCTCATGATCCTTCTCTCTGCGTTCTCTTCCCTTACGGCCACGCTCCGACTTTTCTGCCTTCAGAGCTTCTTTATTCTTTCGTCTGTCTCTGCGCTTGCCGGAAACCTTGCTGTATCTTCCTTTATTATCTACTTCAGCCTTGCCCTGGGCGCAAAGCTCGTCCAGCACGTCAAAAAGCTCTTTTTTCTCACTCTTATCCAGCTGAAGAAGAGATGCGATCTCACGCAGGCGCATGGGCTTATACAGCGGATCTCCCAGAAGCTCCATTATAAACTTTTTTCTTTTTTCAAAATTTTTCGATCTTTTCACATTTTCTCCTGTTTCATATTTATATTTCATTTTACCCTGTTATCATTCCGGAGGAAGGCTCACCCGTGCCCCTGTATCAACGCAAAAACACTCCTGCTGATTAACAAAAGAAGTCCCCATCCGAGTTTCTTCTGCATGCTAACGCAGCAAGAGTGTTACCAACTTCTGTTCTGCCCCTGGCAGATCAGATAATGTTCAGTACGATTGACAGTACAAAGAAAATAACTCCCATGATAATGGTACCTCTTACAAGACCACCTTCCATGGAACGGCCCTTATTCTTACCCCAGTAAGTATCAGCTACTCCGGCGATAGAGCCAAGACCCTGCTGCTTGCCCTCCTGCATCAGTACGACAACAGTCAGAGCGATACAATCTATTGCATAAATTACAGTCAGAATAATTTTCAAAATGTTCACGCGGTTACACCTCCTAATCAACTAGAGGTTATTTTACCATAGCTAAACCGGGATTTCAACCATTTTCCGTTTATTTTATGCAGGGCTTTTTCTGAGATTTTTTTGCAAAAGGATCTTTATATCTTCCAAGAGCTCCGAGCTGTTCGTGGATCCGCAGAAGCTGGTTATACTTGGCGTTCCGGTCCGAACGGCAGGGTGCGCCTGTTTTGATCTGTCCCGCCCCACAGGCAACTGCCAGATCTGCGATAAAGGAATCCTCTGTTTCCCCGGATCTGTGAGAGATCACTGCACGATACCCGGCATGCTGAGCCATCTCCACCGCATCCAGAGTTTCCGTGAGAGTTCCGATCTGGTTTACTTTAATAAGGATAGCATTGGCAACATCAAGTCCGATGCCACAGTGCAGCCGTTTGATATTGGTGACAAACAGATCGTCGCCTACCAGCTGGATCTTTTTTCCCAGGTGTTCCGTCAGATATTTCCAGCCTTCCCAGTCATCCTCCCAGAGACCGTCTTCAATGGAAACAATGGGAAATTTTTCCACCAGTTTTTCATAATACTCTGTCATCTCACCAGCATCCCGGTAGATCTTTTCTCCTTTCATGCGACTCTCCCCAGGGAAAAAGTACACGCCCTTTTCCTCATCATAAAGCTCGCTGGAGGCTGCATCAATGGCAATGGTGATCTCTTCTCCTGGTTTATATCCTGCTTTTTCTATGGCATGAACGATCAGGGTAAGCACTTCCTCCGAATCTGAAAGATCCGGAGCAAAGCCGCCTTCATCTCCAACCGCTGTGGAGAGTCCTTTTTCCCTGAGAAGAAGCTTTAAGTGCTGGTAGACTTCCGCACACATGCGGATACCCTTTTCCAGACAGCAAGCTCCTGTTGGCATGATCATAAACTCCTGAAGATCTACCGTATTGTCCGCATGCTTTCCCCCGTTTAAAATATTCATCATCGGTACCGGAAGCTGCATGGTATGGCAGCCGCCCAGATACTGATAAAGAGGAAGCCGAAGGGCCCCGGCTGCTGCACGGGCTGCTGCCAGAGATACTGCCAGCGTGGCATTGGCTCCTGCGCTGCTTTTGTTCTCCGTTCCGTCGGTTTCGATCAGAAGATGATCGATCCATGCCTGGTTCAGGGCATTCTCTCCGATAATGGCATCTGCCAGACGTGTATTGATATTTTCCACTGCCTTTTTTACACTCTGGCCCAGATATTCCTCCCGGTTTCCGTCTCGCAGCTCCACAGCCTCAAATTTACCTGTGGATGCTCCGGACGGCACCATGGCTCTTCCTGTGTATCCATTAATCCCCACAATTCCTTCACCTACCGTCACTTCCGCTTCCACTGTAGGATTCCCCCTGGAATCAAGGACCTGTCTTGCATGAACTTTTCGAACAGGCAGATAACGTAGCATAAGTTTTTCCCTCCTTGAAAATAATAATACTGTTTATGATCTCCTGCACTTTGTGATTCTCTTCTTATGTTCATAAAGGTATCTTGTCCGAAAAGGTTTTGGTCTATACCTTTTATCTGGTTTCGATATTATCTGATTTTTTTGTTGTTTTATTTTTATTATTTTTCTTTTTAAATATATTCTTATTATTTTAAAAATTTAGTATTGACATTTTCTATTTTATCTGTTATAGTTTAACCATCAAATAAAACAAACGGAAAACAAAAAACTAAATCAAAAAGGAGCGTGAACCCACCGAAAACATAACTTACTTCCCATAATCTAAGAAAGAGAGGTACAGTCCACCAGAAGATTTAAAGATTTTCCATCATAATTAAAACAAGGAGGTACGGACCACCGAGAACGTAAATTTTAATTCCGTATAAGTTTTAAATCTAAGAAATGAGAGGTATATTCCATTGGATAATGAAAATTAAAAGAGTCATCGGCAGAAGAAATCAATCGCTGATGACTCTTATTTTTTGCTTATTTTGACCTCTGTCTCACAGACATGATCTCATGATCTTCTGCTTTCATATCTTCTTCTTCGTGTTCATAAACATATTAATAACTCCATTTTCTCTGAGGTTCCCATGAAACAAAAACACATCTACCGTCTTATTTTTTTCTTTGTCATGGCTTTTGCTCTTGGCAGTCTTGTAGGAAAGATCTATTCTCATTTTACTTCCGACACACGATCCGATCCGAATTCTGCCAAAAACAGCCAGACCTCTTCTGCTTCTATGACATTCCAAAATGAAAACTGGGGGCTCGGTTTTCAGGAAGAAGGCAAACGGCCCACAGGAAATGCTTCTATGGAAGAATTAAAAAAATACAATGCCTGGTATGCAGCCGATAGCGATGAGAAAAAAATCTATCTTACCTTTGACGCAGGCTATGACAATGGAAATATGCCTGCCATTCTGAATGCCTTACATAATCATCAGGTACATGCCACATTTTTTGTTGTGGGGACTCTGATCCGTGAAAAACCGGAACTGATCCGTGAGATCGTAGATGCAGGCCATACCATAGGCAACCACACCATGACACACCCAGATATGTCCGGCATCTCCACAAAGGAAGCCTTTCAGAAGCAGCTTGAAGATGTAGAGGTTCTTTATAAGGAAGCCACCGGAAAAGAAATGACAAAATTTTATCGCCCGCCCCAGGGCATTTACAGCGTGGAAAATTTAGAGATGGCAAAAGAGATGGGATACCACACCTTTTTCTGGAGTCTGGCTTATGTGGACTGGTATCAGGATAAGCAGCCTTCGAAAGAAGAAGCTTTTGAAAAGCTTCTGGGACGGATCCATCCGGGTGCCATCGTGCTACTGCACAGCACCTCTTCCACCAATGCTTCTATTCTGGATGAACTGCTGACAAAATGGGAAGAGATGGGATATACCTTCGGAACATTAGAAGAACTCGTAGCATCAGGATCCGCCTGAAAAAAATCGCACATGATCCATGCATCCTCAGTGCCATCGACACGGATCTTCCCACTTTTGAATTCTCCAGATAAGCACACAAAAAATCTGCCCCGGGACTATGTTCTCATATGTTCCGGAGCAGATTTTTCTGTGCTATTGATTTTAGAAGGTGTTCTTCTTATTAATTGTCTTATTTACTGGACAGCCTTGAATGCCTCATCAAGATCCTGGATGATATCATCGATATTCTCAGTTCCGATGGAAAGACGGATCGTATTTGGCTTGATTCCCTGATCAAGAAGCTCTTCCTCTGTGCACTGGCTGTGTGTTGTAGTAGCCGGATGGATAACAAGGGATTTCACATCTGCAACGTTTGCAAGAAGTGAGAACAGCTCAAGGTTATCAATGAAATCTTTTGCCTTCTGTGCATCTCCCTTGATCTCGAATGTAAAGATGGAACCGCCGCCGTTAGGGAAATATTTCTTATAAAGCTCCTGCTGGCTTGGATCTGTGGATACAGACGGATGATGAACCTTCTCTACCTGCGGATGATCATTCAGATACTGTACAACCTTCAGTGCGTTCTCAACATGACGCTCTACACGGAGAGACAGTGTCTCAAGTCCCTGCAGGAAGATGAAGGAGCTTACCGGTGAAATTGTTGCTCCTGTGTCACGGAGAAGGATCGCACGGATCTTTGTAACAAATGCAGCCGGTCCGCATGCTTTTGTGAAGCTTACGCCATGATAGCTTGGGTTTGGCTCTGTAAGAGATGCAAATTTGCCGGATGCCTCCCAGTCAAACTTACCACTCTCTACGATCACACCACCGATAGTAGTTCCGTGGCCACCGATGAATTTTGTTGCGGAATGAACAACGATATCTGCGCCGTACTCAATTGGTCTTACGAGGTATGGTGTTGCAAATGTATTATCTACAACAAGCGGAATTTTATGTTTGTGAGCGATTTTTGCAAGAGCCTCAATATCTACAACATCAGAATTTGGGTTTCCAAGAGTCTCAATATAAACAGCTTTTGTGTTCTCCTGGATCGCATTCTCCACTTCCTCGAGATTGAATACATCAACAAATGTTGTTGTGATTCCGTATGCCGGAAGCGTATGCTCCAGAAGGTTTGTTGTACCGCCGTAAATATTTTTGGCTGCTACAATGTGATCTCCCTGCTGTGCAAGGTTCTCGATCGTGTATGTGATAGCTGCTGCACCGGATGCTACTGCAAGTGCTGCGGAGCCACCCTCAAGTGCTGCAATCCTCTTCTCGAATACGTCCTCTGTCGGGTTTGTAAGACGTCCGTAAATGTTACCGGCATCTGCAAGTCCGAAACGTGCTGCTGCATGATCGCAGTTGCGGAATACATAGGAAGATGTCTGGTAGATTGGTACTGCTCTTGCATCTGTAACCGGATCCGGCTGTTCCTGTCCTACGTGAAGCTGTAATGTCTCAAATTTGAATTTTCTCTGATCTCTTGTAATTTTGCTCATGTGTTTGTCCTCTTTTCTTTTATTCTTATATTCGGTAAAATAGTAATTGCTTATCTTATAATCATCTGCTTATCAGCGACAACAACACATTCGCTTTTCTTCGATAAACACCCTTGTTGACTTCTGTAAAACCTTCATGATTTCCTCCTAATCATCACGTTGCTCACCTTGTTTTGTGTGCTCCGTTTTTTGATGATGCAATCATATCACCCTTTTCCTAGTATGTCAATGGGGTTTATCTATTTAGGTTCTCACCTTTATTTATGACTGGCTATAGATTTTATTTATAACGCCACCGCCTACAACCTCATCTCCGTCATACATCACCACAGCCTGACCTTTTGTGATAGCTCTCTGCGGTTCATCAAATTTCACATGAAGGATGCCATCCGGTGTCTGCCATGCAGTGGCAGGCTGCTCTTTGTGACGGTAACGGATCTTGGCAGTCACTCTTTTCGGCTCAGCTAAGCAGTCCACAGAGATCAGATTTACACTGTCTGCCTCCAGTTCACTACTGAAAAGATCTGCGTTGTCCCCGAGAACTACCGTATTGGTCTTCGGAGAGATCTCACAGACATAAAGACGGCTGGCCGCCGGAATGCCAAGGCCGCGGCGCTGGCCGATCGTGTAATGGATGATCCCCTTATGGCGTCCGATATAGTTTCCCTCTTTATCTACAAAATCACCCTCCGGTGTTTTTTTGCCTGTGTACTTCTCAATAAATTTCGCATAGTCGCCGTCCGGCACAAAGCAGATATCCTGACTGTCATGCTTTCTGGCATTGATAAAGCCATGTTTTTCGGCAATGACACGAACCTGGTCCTTCCGGAGACCTCCAAGCGGAAGCTTTACATGTGCCAGCTGTTCCTGGGTCAGCATATAGAGAACGTATGACTGATCCTTTGTATCGTCCGCTGCTTTTTTCAGAAGGTAGCGGTCCCGTTTCTCATCGTACTCCACTCTTGCATAATGTCCGGTTACAATATAATCGTAGCCGATCTCCTGCATGCGGTGAAACATTTTATCAAATTTCAGATATCGGTTACAGTCGATACATGGATTAGGGGTGCAGCCGTTTTCGTAGGCATCTACAAACCTGTCCATAACCTCTGTATGGAAATCTGCGGTAAAATTAAACACGTAGTAAGGCATATCCATCTGATAGGCTACGCTTCTGGCATCCTCAACATCGTCCAGGGAACAGCAGGTCTTTTCCCTGTGGACACCGATATCTTCGTTGTTGTAAAGTTTCATGGTAGCGCCGATGCACTCGTCACCGGATTCCTTTGTCAAAAGAGCTGCCACGGAGCTGTCTACACCGCCGCTCATTGCTATGATCGCTTTTTTCATTTATATCTTAACCTTTCCTGATGATTGATGATTTCTCAGCTTTGCAGCCTGTATTCTCTTACGGTTACTGCAATTTCGCATTTATTATAATATGGCAGTTATTCTTTGTCCACGATTTTTCACCCGGAACCTTTGCTTTGCTTCTTTCCTGCAGGCTCTCTTTGGTATATAATAGAAAATATTTTTCAGAAAAGGATGTGACTATATGAAGCTTTCCCTGTTTTCCACGCTGCGAGGATATCGGAAGGAATACCTTCCCAAAGATATTTTCTCCGGCATCATCATAGCAGCTGTTTCCATCCCTATCTCCATGGGATATGCCCAGATTTCCGGGATCCCGGCGGTATACGGACTGTACGGTTCTGTTCTGCCGATCCTTTTGTTTGCTCTATTTTCCACTTCAAGACAGTTTATCTTTGGAGTTGATGCGGCACCTGCTGCCATTGTAGGTGGTGCACTGTCTACTCTTGGCATTGCTGCAGAGTCAGAAGCTGCCATGGATTATGTTCCTGCCATCGCACTTTTTGCAGGTCTGTGGCTGTTTATCTTCTTTCTGCTTCACGCAGATAAGATCGTGGACTTTATCTCCACACCTGTTATGGGCGGTTTTATCAGCGGTATCGCAGTTACCATCATCCTGATGCAGATCCCGAAACTTATGGGAAGTCCTGCAGGATCCGGAGAGCTCCTGGAACTGGCAGAGCATATCTTTGCTGCTGCCAAAAATATCAGCTGGCTTTCCCTCTTCATGGGGCTTGGTGCTCTGGTGCTGATCCGCACATTTAAAAAGCTGGCGCCGAAATTCCCCATGGCTATCGTTATTATGGCTCTGGGTGTTCTTTCCACCGTTGTTTTTCATGTGGACGAAAAAGGCGTAGTCCTCCTGCAGTCTGTAGAACGTGGACTTCCCTCCCTGGTGATCCCGGATTTCGGAAATGTTGATCTGACCCAGGCGGCAGGCCGCGGTCTTATGGTTGCTGTTGTCATTATGGCAGAAACTCTTCTTGCAGAGAATACCTTTGCGTTCCGCAATGATTATAAGCTGAACGACCGTCAGGAAATCCTGGCCTGTGCCGCCGGAAATATTGCTGCCGCCGCAGTAGGCTGCTGCCCGGTAAACGGCAGTATCTCCCGCACCTCCCTCAATGAACAGTACGGTGGAAAATCTCAGGCGGTTTCCATCACTGCCGGGATCACCATGGCTCTGATCCTTCTTTTCGGCACCGGTTTTATCGGATATCTTCCGGTTCCTGTACTGACAGCCATTGTGATCTCTGCTCTGATGGATGTGGTGGAAACCCATCTGGCTGTACGTCTTTTCAAAGTAAGCCGTACAGAATTCTACATCTTCATGGCTGCCGGTTTCAGTGTGCTCTGTCTTGGAACCATTTATGGGGTTATCATTGGTATCCTGCTCTCTTTCGTAGCTGTGATCCTGAAGGCCACCAACCCGCCGCGCTCCTTCCGTGGTATGATCCCTGGAAGAGATGCTTATTTTGATCTGTCCAAAAACCGTTTCGCCTACCCTATTAAGGGCGTTGTGATCTACCGTTTCAGTGAAAACCTGTTTTTTGCAAATATAAAGATTTTTCAGGAAGATATTGAGAACAGCATCCGAAAAGACACCAGGGTAGTGATCGTAGATGCCAGTGCTATCAACAGCATTGATGTCACAGCAGCAGACCGTCTGGATGCCATCTCCGCAAGCCTGAAAAAACGTGGGATCCGTTTTTACCTCACAGAGCATTCCACCCAGATCAATGACCAGCTGCGTCAGTTCGGCATCGGTCATATGATCAAGGACGGTATGGTCCGCCGTACCATTCTTGCTGCTCTGCATGACGCAGGGATCGAAGCCCCTTATGAACTGGATGTTCCAAAGGAAGACGAGACAAAGCTTCTGCGCCGCAGTATCGCTTTTCTTCCGGCAGAGGAAGAAAATACCCTGGAAGAGTTCGCCTGGGCTTTTGGTGATGATGCAGTAAAAGAGATCGAAGAATCTGTCCATCACATTATTGAACAGCTGCATCAGATCCCGGATATCCAACGTCTCTCCGAAGAAGGTCTGGAAGAGCTTCTGGATAACTGGCATGGGCTGGGTGTTCTGGATGAGGATGAACTGCTTCGAAGAATTGAATTACATATGGATGAGCTGCCTGAGGAATTAACTTCCGACCGGAAACTGATCCTTCATCTTCTGGAAAAGCGCCGTGGCAAGCTGAAAGAAAAAATCCTTGCCGAGCATCCGGAAGTCCTAGAACGGCTGGAACAGCGCCGGAAAAAGCTGGAAGAACGGCTGGAAAAGCAGAATCCGGAAGCTGTTCAGAAATGGAAGCACTGGAAGGAAGAGCATCTCAAAGACTGATTTCTGCATACATCCCCTTTCCAGGTCCATGATCAGATTGCAGGGTTTCCTGCATATTTCTCACAGATATTGATAAAATCCTGCATCACGGCAGAAGGCCTGCGATCCTTTTTCCAGGCAAGAAGGATCCTGGTCTTCAGCTTCTCTTCTTCAATGATGCGGATCGGAAGATCTGTACAGAGATCTTCCATGGATCTTGGAAAAACGGCGGTTGCAAGACCTTCCTGCACCCAGAGCATGGCGTCTCTGGGATCATCGCAGACACAGAAAATATCTGGCTGGAGATTTTTTTCTCCAAAGGCTTTCATCAGAAATTCTTCGTACCGCCGGTAAATAATGAGAGGGCATCCAGTCAGCTCTTTAAGGCTGATGCCCTCTTTTTTTGTCTCATTTTCCGGGATCTCCGGAGGAAGGACCGCGATCATGGGTTCCTCATCCAGTTCCAGATAATTTAAACCTTCCAGCTTGATCGGTGTACGCACTACCGAAACATCAATGATCCCATCCATCAGATAATTCAGAAGTGTAAAGGTGATCGCATCCCTTACCTCAAAGTTTACATCACAATTTTCCCTGGAAAATCTGGAAATATAAGGCATAATGGTGGTCACTGTGGTTGGCGTGATCCCGATACGTAAAACCTGTTTTTTCCCTGCTTTGGATACTTCCAGTTCTGTGGAACGAACGTAGCTCAAAATGTTCTCTGTCCTGTCATAAAGAAGCTTTCCGGCTTCTGTCAGTGTCACGCCTGCCCTGGTCCGCTCAAAAAGCTTCACCTTCAGCTCTGCTTCCAGCTGCTTGATCTGATAGCTCAGCGGCGGCTGGGACATGTTCAGTCTCCTTGCGGCTTCATTGATGCTTCCTGTTGCTGCGATCTCATGAAAATATTCCAGCTGTCTGATTTCCATATATAAATCCTTCTTTCTTTATCTGATATATAACACAGGCAAAACCCATCTACTGCTTATTGCTTTTCGCTGTCCCACAGAGTACTTTCTTAATTCGGTTAAAAAATACTATATCTGCAATGCTTTGTAAATACTATGAATATCTTTCCCATGCAATTATCCGAAAAACCATACTTCTATCATCCCACAGATTTCCGTCCCAGGCAATAGCAAAATTATATTATCATACATTAAAAACAATATTATACGTATTATCTCCATAGGAGTATAATAACAGAGGTTTATTATAGAAAAATAAGGAAACGGAGGAAGAAAAAGAAATGCGAACACTTGCAAAATATCTTCAAAACTACAAAAAAGAAAGCGTTCTGGCTCCTTTTTTCAAGTTTCTGGAAGTTGTATTTGATCTGCTGGTGCCTGTCGTCATCGCCCAGATCATCGATGTGGGAATTGCAAATAATGACCACGGCTATATCGTTCAGAAGTTTTTTATCCTGATACTGATGGCTGCTGCAGGACTTGCAGTCAGCATTACTGCACAGTTTTTTGCTGCAAAAGCCAGCGTAGGCTTTGCCACAGAAGTGCGTCAGGCTGTATTTGACCATATCCAGAAGCTTTCCTATACGGAGCTGGACACCCTTGGCACTGACACGCTGATCACCCGTCTTACAGACGATGTCAATCAGGTACAGAACGGAGTAAACATGGGACTCCGTCTTCTTCTTCGAAGCCCGTTTATTGTTCTAGGCTCTATGGTAATGGCTTTTACCATCAATGTACGCTGTGCACTGATCTTCGCAGTTGCCATTCCGGTACTGTTCCTGGTTGTCTTTGTGATCATGTTTTTAAGTATCCCGCTTTTCAAAAAAGTACAGGGACGTCTGGATTCCGTCACCCGTCTTACCAGAGAAAACCTGACCGGTGTCCGTGTGATCCGTGCATTTTGCCGTGAAGCTGATGCCGTTGCGGAGTTTGACGAAAGCAATCTTGCACTTACCAAACTGAACGAATTTGTCGGAAAAATCTCTGCACTTTTAAATCCTGCAACTTATGTACTGATCAATATCGCAACAGTAATCCTGATCCAGACTGCAGGTGTACAGGTAAACCTCGGAAACATGCAGCAGGGTGAAATAGTTGCTCTTTACAACTATATGGCACAGATGATCGTAGAACTGATCAAGCTTGCGTCCCTGATCATCACCCTGAACAAATCCATGGCCTGTGCGGATCGCGTTGCCGGAATCCTGAAAGTCGATTCCACCATGACTTACCCGGACAAAGCTTCCTTACCGACTGTGGAAAGCAGTGACTATGCAGTCGCTTTTGACCATGTGAGTTTCTCCTATGCAGGAACCGGCGCACCTAGCCTTTCTGATATCACTTTTTCCGCAAAAAAAGGCTCTACGATCGGAATCATCGGCGGTACCGGAAGCGGTAAATCCACTCTTGTGGATCTGATCGCCCGTTTCTACGACGCAACCTCCGGAGTCATTACCCTCGATGGTCAGAATGTACAGACCTATTCCAGGCAGGAACTCAGGGAAAAAATCGGCGTAGTTCCTCAAAAAGCAGCACTTTTCCAGGGAACCATCCGCGATAATTTAAGCTGGGGACGGGAAGATGCCACGGACGAAGAAATGTGGGAAGCACTTACCACCGCTCAGGCTCGTGAAATCGTAGAGAAAAAGGACGGTCAGCTGGATTTCCGTCTGGAACAGAACGGCCGGAATCTTTCCGGTGGCCAGCGTCAGAGACTTACCATTGCCCGCGCCCTTGTGAAAAAACCAGAGATCCTGATCCTGGATGACAGTGCCAGTGCTCTTGACTTTGCCACAGATGCGGCACTTCGGAAATCCCTTCACCAGCTTGGTGGAAAAACAACCACCTTCCTGGTATCCCAGAGAGCCGCCAGCATCCGCCAGGCCGATCTGATCCTGGTACTGGATGACGGTCAGCTTTCCGGAAAAGGAACCCATCAGGAGCTGATCTCTACCTGTGAAACTTACCGTGAGATCTTTTTCTCACAGTTCCCGGAAGAGCGTACCAAATATGAAAAAGCGACTGGAAAGGAGGTCCTGGCATGAGTAAAACAGATACAACCGCCAAAAGCAAAAACAGCATGGCAACCTTTTTCAAGGTACTACGTTTCATTGGAAAATACCGTTTTCTTCTCGTATTAAGTGTGATCCTAGCAGCAGTCACTGTAATTTTGCAGCTGTATGTTCCCGTACTTTTTGGTTATGCCATTGATGAGGTCGTTGCTGCCCACGAAGTTGATTTTACAAGAATGGGATTCTATCTTTCCCGTATTCTTGTCATGATCGTATTTTCCGGCATTGCCACCTGGATCATGAGTGTCATCAACAACCGTATGACCTACCGCACAGTACAGGATATCCGTGCAAGATCCATCCGCCATATCCAGAAGCTTCCTCTGTCCTACCTGGACGGACACAGCACCGGTGATATCATCAGCCGTGTCATCGCAGATACGGATATTCTTTCCGATGGTATGCTCCTTGGATTTACACAGCTGTTTTCCGGTATCATCACCATCATCGGAACCCTGCTCTTCATGTTCTCCAAAAATGTGTGGATCACTCTGATGATCATTGTCCTGACACCTGTAAGCTTTTTTGTGGCGAAATTCATCTCCTCCCATTCCTTCCAGATGTTCCGTGCGCAGAGTGATGCCCGTGGACGTCAGACTGCACTGATCGAGGAAATGATCGGAAATCAGAAAGTGGTTCAGGCCTTTGGTTACGAAAATCGTTCTTCCGAACGTTTTGCTGCGATCAATGAAGAACTCCGTGATGCCAGCCAGAAGGCTGTTTTTTACAGCAGCCTCACCAACCCGTCCACACGATGTGTCAACAACATCATTTACGCAGGTGTAGCTCTTGCAGGTGCCTTTCTGATCCCGGGCGGTCATCTGACTGTCGGTGGACTTTCCGTACTGCTGGCTTATGCAAACCAGTATATGAAGCCCTTCAACGATATCAGCTCCGTGATCACAGAGCTTCAGAACGCTCTGGCATGCGCTACCAGGATCTTTGATCTTCTGGAGGAAGAGCCAGAAAGCCCGGATCCGTCCGGAACTCTTGTCGATGTAAAAGGTGCAGTGGATATCCAGAATGTTTCCTTCCGCTACGAAGCGGACAAACCTCTCATTAAAAACTTTAATCTTCATACAGAACCAGGCAGACGTATTGCCATCGTAGGCCCTACCGGTTGTGGCAAGACAACTTTTATCAACTTGCTGATGCGGTTCTATGACGTCACCGGTGGAAGTATTTCCGTAGACGGAACCCCCATCACCGATGTTTCCAGACATGCCCTCCGCGGAAGCTATGGCATGGTTCTCCAGGATACCTGGATCAAGCATGGAACTGTCCGTGACAACATCTGTATCGGAAAGCCGGATTCTTCTGATGAGGACGTGATTCAGGCAGCTAAAATGTCCCACAGCTGGGAATTTATCCGCCGTCTTCCAAATGGCCTGGATACCATTCTTTATGAAGACAGCTTAAGTCAAGGACAAAAGCAGCTTCTCTGCATCACCCGTGTCATGCTGTGTCTGCCGCCGATGCTGATCCTTGACGAGGCAACCTCCAGTATTGATACCCGAACAGAAATGCTGATCCAGGAGGCCTTTGACCGGATGATGCAGGGACGAACAAGCTTTATCGTTGCACACCGTCTTTCTACCATCCGCAATGCAGATGAGATTCTTGTCATGAAAGACGGAAGCATCATCGAACAGGGAAGCCATGAAGAGCTTATGGCAAAAGGCGGATTCTATCAGAATCTTTATAACAGCCAGTTTGTGAAGGTTTCTGAATAATATAAGCTGATTTTAACCGAATCAGGCAACTGGCTAAATGCGGATCGCAAATATCCGCCTGACTTAAAATTCTCCGGAACACAGATTTTCTGTACCGGAGAATTTTTTTATACTGTATCAATGATATAAAAAAAATAAACATCTCCATATGATATCTATTTTGATATCCAGGATGATGTCTATTTTTATAAAACTATATTCAGATCTTTTTATATTTTGTCCGAAGAAGCCATTTCTGATCGATCACTTTCAGCTCTTCTCCAAAACGGATGTGAAGCCTTACAGAACCCGGAAGCTGCTCTACATGCTCAATATTTCCGGTTCCGAATTTCGGATGACTGACATCCTCTCCGATCTCATAGCGTACAATACTGTTCTGAGTATTCCTGTGCTGCTGCTCTCTTCTGTAAGTATCCCGCACCGTTACAGTACGGTCATGGATCGGGCTTCGGAGTTTTTTCTCATAGTTGTGTTTCATCAGAGCTTCCCCTGCCTTATAATATGGCGTTGGTGCCGCACCAGTCAAGGAACAGCAGTATTTCCAGGCACTTCCGTGGGTTCCGTGCTGCCACTGATACTCTGAGGGAATGTGAAAATTATACTGCATATAGTGAGCATATTCATGTTTATAAAGATCCAGTCGGTCTTCTTTTTTCAGAGGATTTTTTACCGCATAGCCGATAAACAGCAGAGAAAAATGGAAATGCTCTTTTTCGTGGCAGCTGCCTCTTGTATAAGATCCCAGCAGATCCGGCTCCATGCCAAAAGTTATAGGGATCTTTGCTCCGTTAAGATGAAATTTTTTATCGAATTCTGCATAGAGACTTCGGATCTGAGCTGTAAGTATTGGAATTTCTTTCTGTAGGGCCTGTGAAAGTGTCTGATCGATCATTGTATCTGCAACTCCTTATCGTCACCTTTTGCAAATTTATAAAATGAACAATCGCTACTATATCATTTTTCGGAAAAAATGTAAACACCTGAAAAAAATTACTGATCCAGTTCTTTCCTCACATCCGGGAACATTTCCACACAACGTTTCAGGATTCCCTGCATGTAGGCAATGGCAATTCCGTAATTGGTGATAGGAATCTCCTGATCCAATGCACATTTCTGACGGTAACGCATTTCTCTCTCATTAAGCATACATCCGCCACAATGCACGATCAGACTGTACTTCGTCACATCCTCCGGGAAATCTCTTCCGGAGGAATACTCAAATTCCAGCTCTTTCCCCGTATAATTACGGATCCAGCGTGGAAGCTTGACTGTTCCGATATCATCACACTGCCTGTGGTGGGTACATCCCTCTGAGATCAGGATCTTGTCACCGTCTTTCAGCCGGTCCAGTGCTGCTGCCCCAGCTGCCGCTGTCTTTAGATTTCCTTTAAATCTGGCAAACAGAATAGAGAATGAAGTAAGCCAGATGTCTTCTGGAGTTTCTTCACTGACTCTGGCAAAGACCTGGCTGTCTGTGATTACAAGCTTTGGTTTTTTCCCCAAGGTTTCCAGTGTATTGGAAAGCTCATCCTCTTTGATCACGATGGCTGCTGCTCCGGCTTCCAGCACATCACGGATCGTCTGCTGCTGCGGAAGGATCAGACGCCCTTTTGGTGCAGCTTTATCTATGGGAACTACAAGAATCGCAAAATCTGATGGTTCAAGGAGATCCCCTACCAGACGCAATTTCAGTTCATCCGTTACTGCCAGCGAAGCGATCTTTTCTTTCAATTCGTAGATATTCTGACCGGTGGCGGCGCTGGCATAAATAGATTGCTCTGTGTTCTGGTTTTCATGATCCTGTTTCTGGCTGACACTACTCTCTTTGACCGCACCCGCATGGGTATTCCAGTTTAAGTTATTATCTGAAGAAAGCCGGTTCCCATCTTTTGTTTTCAGCAGATCTGCCTTGTTATAAACAACCAGATATGGAATCTCCTTCTCTTTAAAAATATGGATCAATTCTTCATCCACACTGGTTTTTCCCACAGTGGCATCTACTACAAGAACTGCTACATCCACTCTGTTCAACACCTGTTTCGCCTTGCGGACGCGAAGTTCTCCAAGATGTCCTTCATCATCAATACCTGGTGTATCTATGATCACCACCGGGCCCATAGGAAGTAGTTCCATGGCCTTACTTACCGGATCTGTAGTAGTTCCCTTTACATCGGATACCACAGCCAGCTCCTGGCCTGTCACCTTATTTACGATACTGGATTTTCCTGCATTTCTTCTGCCAAAAAAACCGATATGTACACGGTCTGCTGACGGTGTTTCATTCATTCCCATAATTTATCCTCTTTTCTTTCAGCATCAGACAGGTCCTCATCCTTTCCTGTTCCTATCAACCTGCTTCTTTTTGATTTTTCAAAAGCCGGACATTCCTTCCACTCTTATATCATAGTGTAGTATCTCTTTCAGCATTTCTTTTATCCAACTGTGTGGGACGTGTCATATTGAAATCATAAAGTCGATCCAGCTTTTTGATCTGATCCTGGATGATCTCATCATCATTAGGAAGATATAGCTCTCCTGTATGCATTTTTTCTCATTGAGCGCATGTCAGCACCTCCTTTTTTGCGTTTTTACAAAAATGATATTTTTTATGTTATCATATCCTATATTCACCTACAAGCATGAATTTTCTGAATAATCCGAGGCTTTTTCGTGAATCTGTTATATTTATATATAATCTGCAGATTTATCTTCTGTCAACAGATTTCTGTATTTTTGCTATTCACAAAATCTTCCACCCTGTCGGATCACTTTATTTTTCTGCTCTGTTTCCAATTCTTCATCGGTAAAGATCAACTGGTACTCACTGACATCATTATATTTTATGAGATTTTTTTGCCAAACTTGGTATGGTCCGCCAGAAGATAGCTTTCCTCTGCATTGGCATACACGCAGCATTTCACAGCTGCTTCGATTTCTCTAGTGGCCGATGCTCCAAAAGAGGCATCTACTGCACTGGATCCAAAAAAAGCTTTGTCATAATGAAATCTGGATATATTTTTATTTTGTTATTTATGTGCTATTTTATATACAGAAACACCGATACTCATCTTTTGCAGAAAGGATCTCGAATATGAAACCATTATCTTCATTTAAGCCACAGGCTGTTTTCAGCGATATTGACGGCACTTTACTAACCTCAGAACATGTGGTATCTCCGCTGACCAGTTCCGCCATTCATACTTTGACAGATCAGGGCGTTCTGTTTACTATTTCTTCAGCACGAAGCCCTTCCGGCATCCGTCCTATTATTAAAAAAAATGATTTCCATTGTTGTACCATTGCATTCAGTGGTGCACTAATCCTGGATGAAGATCAAAATATCCTTTACGAAAAAGGAATAAGCATTTCCGACGCTTCCAAAATCATTGATGTGATCGAAAAAAAATGTCCTCACGTGACCTGGAATGTTTTTACCTCAGAAGACTGGATCGTAAAAGACCGGACAGACCCTCATGTGATCCATGAAGAAACGGTTGTGGAAACTACCTCTATAGAGGGATCCCTTCAGTCTCTCTCAGATACGCTTATGGTAGATAAAATCCTGTGTATGTGCGATTCTGAATATATGTCACCGTCAGAAACACTTCTTCGCAAATATTTTCCGGAATTATCTATTGCAAGATCTTCCGATTCTCTTCTGGAGATCATGGCTGGCGGCATAAACAAAGCGGAAGCTGTAAAATATCTTTGTGAGCTTCGAAAAATCCCTCTTACCAGTACTATTGCATTCGGAGATAATTATAATGATCTGGAAATGCTGGAGGCAGTAGGATGTGGAGTTTTGATGGGAAATGCACCTTCTGAGCTGCAAAAACATTTCTCTTTTGTAACAAAGAGTAATGATCAGGACGGGATTTTTCAGGCCTTTAAAGAATTGGGAGTTCTGAATTAAAGAATATTTATAACAAATAGAAAGTCTCTTCCAGAAGATAATTTTTTATCTGTACCTGTGAAAGAGACTTTCTGTATTTCAGTAGATATTATTTATTTCAGTACCGTTCCGGCTTTAAAAGCATCGCCGACTTTTTCGCCAAGACGGATATATGCATTGTTGAACGGATCAAAAGTGATCGGTGCTGCTTTTGCAACATCTACGTTTCCATTTTCATCCAGAACGCTCTCATCCACGCTGACATTTACGATCTCACCGATCAGCCGGCAGGTGTCTTTGTCATAGCTTTTCAGCTTACATTCTATACAGATTGGAAGCTCTTTGATAATAGGTGCATCTACTTTTTCAGATTTTTCTGCTGTAAATCCGGCTTTTACAAATTTATCCGGCTCTTTGTTTCCGGAAACAATTCCTACATAGTCGCAGGCTGTCATATGCTCCACATCTGCCATACTTACTGTAAAAGCGCCTTTTTTCAGGATGTTTTCAGTTGTTTTATGATTTTCACTGACACAGATGGAAATTTCCTTATCATCGCTGATTCCTCCCCAGGCTGCATTCATAACATCCGGTTTTCCATCTTCACCATATGTAGCGATCATTAATACCGGCTGTGGATAAGTGTAAGGCTTTGCTCCGAAATCTTTTCTCATGATCTTTCACTCCTTTATTGTATTGCCGTTACTTTTTATAAATTGACGTACAAGCTGCAGACCTCCCAGCGGAACACAGAATTTCTCTCTGTGCTGACTACATTGCTGATACGTTTCTTCCAGATCAAACCACTGTACCTCTTCTACTTCTTCCTTTTGAAGTGTAAGATGATCGATCTCTACCGGGTGATCGTAAATATAAACAAAAGCGATTTCTTCATCCCGGAATATTTTTCCATGAAATTCTCTGGCAAAAGATATGGGGAATTTTCCTGCAAACTGCAGATCAGCTGATTCTGCATGGATTCCCAGTTCTTCTTCCAGTTCCCGTAATGCCGATTCCATTGGTTCATCTCCCGCCTGTATGTGACCTGCAGATGAAGTATCAAATTTTCCAGGAAAGGAGTCCTTGTTTCTGGATCTTTTCTGAAGAAGGATCTCTGTTTTTTCATTCCTCCGACGGATGATCCAGATATGAGCAGTACGATGAGGGATTCCTTCTGCGTGAGCAATACTCCGTTCTACGATCTTTCCAGTGGGATTTCCGTTTTCATCTATGATATCAAATAATTCCATTTTTTTGCTTCTTTCTCATAAATTATTCATTCTTAACCAAACCAATTTCATTCTAGCATGATTTCGAAATAGTTTCCAGTCTGTTATCAGAAAACATTCTATAGGGGATTACTTGATTCGGTCAAATATTACGATATATATAACGGATATTTATACAAACATATAAAAAGTGCCTGTAAACAATTCCTTGTTTACAGGCATAAAAAAACTCCCCCTGTTGGACTCGAACCAACGACACTGCGGTTAACAGCCGCATGCTCTACCGACTGAGCTAAGGAGGATTACTTAAATATTTAATTAAGGTTTGTACCTTAAAAACTACATACATGCCTGTTGATCGTTAATCAAACTCTTTGAATCAATTCTAACCTGCGTACCGATACTCCAGCGGTGGTCATCTCACGACTCCGTCGTTCGATGTCATTTGCTTCGCAAATGTTCAGTCTGTACCATAAATGGTTCTCCACAAGCAAGCTTGTTCCGCCCCATTTCTGTTACATCCTGTCCGCTTCCTCGGCTTGTTGGTCAAGCCCTCACCCGATTAGTAACAGTCAGCTCCATGTGTTACCACACTTCCACCTCTGCCCTATCTACCTCGTCGTCTTCAAGGGGGTTTACTTCACTAAGAATGGGATATCTCATCTTGAGGGGGGCTTCACGCTTAGATGCCTTCAGCGTTTATCCCTTCCGGACTTGGCTACCCGGCCATGGCTTTGGCAAGCCAACCGGTCCACCAGCGGTCCGTCCATCCCGGTCCTCTCGTACTAAGGACAGCTCCTCTCAGATATCCTACGCCCACGCCGGATAGGGACCGAACTGTCTCACGACGTTCTGAACCCAGCTCGCGTACCGCTTTAATGGGCGAACAGCCCAACCCTTGGGACCTACTACAGCCCCAGGATGCGATGAGCCGACATCGAGGTGCCAAACCACTCCGTCGATGTGAACTCTTGGGAGTGATAAGCCTGTTATCCCCAGGGTAGCTTTTATCCGTTGAGCGATGGCATTCCCACTTAATACCACCGGATCACTAAGCCCTACTTTCGTACCTGCTCCACCCGTCGGTGTCGCAGTCAAGCTCCCTTCTGCCTTTGCACTCTTCGAATGGTTTCCGTCCATTCTGAGGGAACCTTTGGGCGCCTCCGATACCCTTTCGGAGGCGACCGCCCCAGTCAAACTCCCCGCCTGGCATTGTCCCACCGCCGGTTCACGGCGGCTGGTTAGAAGCCCAATATCACAAGGGTGGTATCCCAACAGCGGCTCCGCGGCAACTGACGTTACCGTTTCTCAGCCTCCCACCTATCCTGTACATGCAACACCGGACCCCAGTGCCAAACTGGAGTAAAGCTCCATGGGGTCTTTCCGTCCTGGCGCGGGTAGCCAGCATCTTCACTGGCACTTCAATTTCACCGGATGTATTGCCGAGACAGCGCTCAAATCATTACGCCTTTCGTGCGGGTCGGAACTTACCCGACAAGGAATTTCGCTACCTTAGGACCGTTATAGTTACGGCCGCCGTTTACTGGGGCTTAAATTCAAAGCTTCGACTTACGTCTAACCTCTCCTCTTAACCTTCCAGCACCGGGCAGGCGTCAGCCCATATACCTCACCTTTCGGTTTCGCATAGACCTGTGTTTTTGCTAAACAGTTGCTTGAGCCTATTCTCTGCGGCCTGCTCTCGCAGGCACCCCTTCTCCCTAAGTTACGGGGCCATTTTGCCGAGTTCCTTGGCAATACTTCTTCCGCCGGCCTTAGGATTCTCTCCTCATCCACCTGTGTCGGTTTACGGTACGGGTACAATATGAACGATAGCGGCTTTTCTTGACGCATGGCTCACGGGCTTCGTTACTAAAATTCACTCCACATCACGTCTTCCCATTGCATGGCGGATTTTCCTACCATACTGGTACCTCGCTTGTACCGGGCTTTCCATTCCCGGCTCCCGCTCTCCTTACGTGTCCCCACAGTTCTGTCATACTGCAGTACAGGAATATCAACCTGTTGTCCATCGGCTACGGCTCTCGCCCTCACCTTAGGTCCCGACTCACCCAGGGCAGATCAGCTTTACCCTGGAAACCTTGGATATTCGGCCTAGAGGATTCCCACCTCTATCTCGCTACTCATTCCGGCATTCTCTCTTCCATGCAGTCCACAGCTCCTTCCGGTACTGCTTCTTCCCGCATGCAATGCTCCTCTACCAATCTTTTCAGATTCCTTAGTTTCGGTGGCGCGTTTCAGCCCCGGACATTTTCGGCGCAGGACCTCTCGACCAGTGAGCTATTACGCACTCTTTGAATGTATGGCTGCTTCTGAGCCAACATCCTGGTTGTCTTCGAAATCCCACATCCTTTTCCACTTAACGCGCACTTTGGGACCTTAACTGTAGGTCTGGGCTCTTTCCCTTTTGACCGCCCAACTTATCTCGTGCAGTCTGACTCCCGGTGATATCTACACGGCATTCGGAGTTTGATATTCTTCGGTAGGCTTTGACGCCCCCTAGGAAATTCAGTGCTCTACCTCCGCAAGACTCACACCGAGGCTAGCCCTAAAGCTATTTCGAGGAGAACCAGCTATCTCCGGGTTCGATTGGAATTTCTCCCCTATCCACACCTCATCCCCACCCTTTTCAACGGATGTGGGTTCGGTCCTCCACTACCTCTTACGGCAGCTTCAACCTGGACATGGATAGATCACCCGGTTTCGGGTCTACTCCTACTGACTCTGGCCCTATTAAGACTTGGTTTCCCTACGGCTCCACACCTGAAGTGCTTAACCTTGCCAGTAAGCGTAACTCGCCGGACCGTTCTACAAAAAGTACGCGGTCGTACATATAAAGTACTTCCACAGCTTGTAGACACAGGGTTTCAGGTTCTCTTTCACTCCCCTCCCGGGGTCCTTTTCACCTTTCCTTCACAGTACTATGCGCTATCGGTCACTAAGTAGTATTTAGCCTTAGGGGGTGGTCCCCCTTACTTCCCACAAGGTTCCTCGTGTCTCGTGGTACTCCGGATCCTGCTCAGTCAGCTCTGCTTTCACGTACGGGGCTTTCACCCTCTTCGGCCGGCTTTCCCAAAACCGTTCTGTTAGCTTCGCTGAATCTTAAATGCAGTCCATGACCCCGGCATGCACGCACACCGGTTTAGGCTCCTCCGCGTTCGCTCGCCGCTACTTACGGAATCGATGTTTCTTTCTTTTCCTCCGGGTACTTAGATGTTTCAGTTCCCCGGGTTCCCTTCCATACGTTATGGATTGGCGTATGGATGCATGAGGTCTGCTCATGCGGGTTTCCCCATTCAGACATCTCCGGATCACGGGATATTTGCTCCTCCCCGAAGCTTTTCGCAGCTTATCACGTCTTTCATCGGCTCTTAGTGCCAAGGCATCCGCCCTGTGCCCTTATTGCTTGACCTTTCGCTTCATCACCCTAGCGTAGGTGATGCGGTCTCTTGATTCTCTGTTGTATCACGCTCTCGCGTTTTACAACGGTGTTTGATTACTCTGTTCATAACAGATAAATCGATGTCTTCCTATCTTTGCGTTTGCATTAATTTCTTAATACTTTGCGTTTAAGGATATTTGATTAACTTAATCAAATTTCATGTATGCAGTTTTCAAGGTACAATGCTGACTGATGTTTTATCAGCCATCTGAAAGGAAAATAGCTTTTTCTCTCAGATCACTGGTAAAACCAGCATCTATCTCATCAGGTTTCCCTGTTCTTCTTTTTTTGATCTGGCGCCCACCTGCTCTCCCACACCGTCTCCAGTGCAGTACCATCGGCCGATTGGGTCTTAACCGTCGTGTTCGGGATGGGAACGGGTGTGTCCCCCAACCGCATCGGCACCAGAAATATCATTATTCAGTTGCCTTGATAACTCAACAGTAAAACACATTCTTACTCTCTACTTTTTCCTTAGAAAGGAGGTGATCCAGCCGCACCTTCCGATACGGCTACCTTGTTACGACTTCACCCCAGTCATCGGTCCCGCCTTCGGCAGCTCCTTCCTTGCGGTTAGGTCACTGACTTCGGGCGTTACTGACTCCCATGGTGTGACGGGCGGTGTGTACAAGACCCGGGAACGTATTCACCGCGGCATTCTGATCCGCGATTACTAGCGATTCCAGCTTCATGTAGTCGGGTTGCAGACTACAGTCCGAACTGGGACGTTATTTTTGGGATTTGCCCACCCTCGCAGGTTCGCTTCCCTTTGTTTACGCCATTGTAGCACGTGTGTAGCCCAAATCATAAGGGGCATGATGATTTGACGTCATCCCCGCCTTCCTCCAGGTTATCCCTGGCAGTCTCCTCAGAGTGCCCGGCCGAACCGCTGGCTACTGGGGATAGGGGTTGCGCTCGTTGCGGGACTTAACCCAACATCTCACGACACGAGCTGACGACAACCATGCACCACCTGTCACTTCTGCCCCGAAGGGAAGGAACGGTTAAGTTCCGGTCAGAAGGATGTCAAGACTTGGTAAGGTTCTTCGCGTTGCTTCGAATTAAACCACATGCTCCACCGCTTGTGCGGGTCCCCGTCAATTCCTTTGAGTTTCATTCTTGCGAACGTACTCCCCAGGTGGAATGCTTAATGCGTTTGCGGCGGCACCGAAGAGCTTTGCTCCCCGACACCTAGCATTCATCGTTTACCGCGTGGACTACCAGGGTATCTAATCCTGTTTGCTCCCCACGCTTTCGAGCCTCAACGTCAGTTACCGTCCAGTAAGCCGCCTTCGCCACTGGTGTTCCTCCTAATATCTACGCATTTCACCGCTACACTAGGAATTCCGCTTACCTCTCCGGCACTCAAGACGGGCAGTTTCCAATGCAGTCCCGGGGTTGAGCCCCAGCCTTTCACATCAGACTTGTCCATCCGTCTACGCTCCCTTTACACCCAGTAAATCCGGATAACGCTTGCCCCCTACGTATTACCGCGGCTGCTGGCACGTAGTTAGCCGGGGCTTCTTAGTCAGGTACCGTCATTTTCTTCCCTGCTGATAGAAGTTTACATACCGAGATACTTCTTCCTTCACGCGGCGTCGCTGCATCAGGGTTTCCCCCATTGTGCAATATTCCCCACTGCTGCCTCCCGTAGGAGTCTGGGCCGTGTCTCAGTCCCAATGTGGCCGTTCACCCTCTCAGGCCGGCTATGGATCGTCGCCTTGGTGGGCCGTTACCTCACCAACTAGCTAATCCAACGCGGGTCCATCTTATACCACCGGAGTTTTTCACACTGAGCCATGCAGCTCTGTGCGCTTATGCGGTATTAGCAGTCATTTCTGACTGTTATCCCCCTGTATAAGGCAGGTTACCCACGCGTTACTCACCCGTCCGCCACTAGAAACAATCTAAATCTGCCGAAGCTTCAATAAAAGGTTTCCCGTTCGACTTGCATGTGTTAAGCACGCCGCCAGCGTTCATCCTGAGCCAGGATCAAACTCTCTGATAAAATGTTTGATTCGTTTACTCAAGACAACCGTTTGGCTATCTCTCGTTTTTACTGCTTTTGGTTTGTTTAAACCGTTCTTTAAATGTAAAGAAATTTTCGAGAATCGTATGTGTTTCACTGTTTAGTTATCAAGGTTTGTTTTGTCTGTCTCTCAGACAGCTCGTTTATTTTATCTCATCTCTTTTTGTTTGTCAAGCACTTTTTTAAGTTTTTTTCAAACATTTTTGAGTTAAGATCTTGTTGTCGTTTTGTTGACGACTTGGATACTTTATCATATCTTCTGTCTTTTGTCAACTGTAAATTTCATTTTTCTGAAATTCTTTTTAATTGTTTGTTTTTCAAGAACAATTATTTGCGACAGCTCAGTTATAATACCACTGGGAGTTATGCTTGTCAACCATAAATTTCAATTTTTTTAGATTTTCCTGGAAGTTTGTTTTTATAGGACAATTTTTTATTCTTATTTGTAATTTTTAGGATTATCTTTGTTGTTGTTTATTGTGTTGTTTATCGTGTTGTTTTTTAATAATAAGTCTCTTCGCTGGATGGCGCTACGCCGGTCGCATTTTCAATGCGGGAATATGCAGGGGGAAGGCCATCTCAGAGTTCCGTAGCCCGAAGGCCCTCCCCCTGCACCCCCACCCTCTTGGGCACGGAAGTAGTTCTTCGTTGTTGTGTGTGCAGCGTTGTTGACTTTTGTCTGTATGCTGCGGTACTCAGAATAGAACGTTGTGCCGATCTGGTTTCTGTATTCTTCGGTACTTATGGTGGTACGCTGTGCCGATCTGCGATCTGCGATCTGGTTCTGGGATTCTTCGGTACTTATAGTGGTACGCTGGGCCGATCTGGTCCCTGTATTCTTCGATATTTATGGTGATACACTGGGCCGATCCTGTTTCTGTATTCTTCGATACTTATAGGAATATTCTGTACCGGTCTGACATTTCAGGACAGGACGCCCAGTCCGCTTCCATCCCCCGCATGTTTTTTCCTGTCGGCTGGAAGCGTCAGCCAGAGGAAGGTGGCATCGGGCCGGGCTGCTGCGGAGGAGGGGTGATTACTACTTGGGCTGCGGGAGACGGCGTTATTGCGGCAGGGCCTGCTGTCTGAGCCGCAGGCGAGTTCTGGCCCTGCCGCAATGCTTTTAGCCGTCTCACGGAGCCCTAGTAGTATCCCCCGACGGAGTCCCTGCCCGGAGCGATGCCACCTTCCTCTGGCGTCCCTCAACCACATCCACCCACAAAACCTCAAAAACCCCACCGACTGCATCCACTCCCCGGACCGATGCCACCTCCCTCTGGCGTCCCTCTCCATCCCAACAAAAAAAACGGCACCCGGCAGTTCCAACACTGCCAGACACCGAAACCAAAACACCCGTCAAACAGACCTATACAATATATAATCAACATTCGCTATCCGCTCAACTCAATTACCACCAGAAAGTTCTCTCAGCAACTCAAGATCGCTGGCCTGCACTTTAATATTCGTAGTCAGCTTCTCACCCTCAGGGCTAATATACGTCACCTCAAGAATACTCCCCTCACGAATCCCCCGCCGGGAAACCGCACTACAAAATGCCGGAAACTTCGGATGATTCTGTTTAAATGTATTCCATGCATTCATAACCTTCATCATATTTCCAATATTTCCAATATTACCAATACCCATAACCAACACCAGCCTTTCCCTTACTATCATCTATGTTTTTTTATCTATTAACCCAAACACAGCCGCCGTACAAACCATACAGCGGCTGACCACATGATCCTATTCAAAATAACCTGCCGGGAACTCACAACCCTCTGATAAAAGAAATCGCATCCCGGATCCCAGCCACATAAACCAATTTAATTCCTTTAATACTCTCTGTAGCCGTCCGGTTCACCTCAGGAAGTATCACCGTCTCAAACCCAAGCTTTTTCGCTTCCTGCACACGCTGTCCGGCCATACTCACTGCACGAACCTCGCCACTCAGACCAATTTCACCAAACGCCATCACAGAATCCGGGATCACGATCTCCTTCGCACTGGAAATAATAGCAAGACAAATACCCAGATCGATCGCCGGCTCTGTCATCTTCATGCCACCCGCAATATTCACATAAGCATCCGAAGCAGCAAGATGAACTCCCGCCTTCTTCTCCAGAACCGCCATCAAAAGATTCACACGATTAAAATCCGTACCAACTGCTGTTCTTCTCGGAATTCCAAAATTACTCTGACACACCAGAGCCTGAATCTCCACCAAAATCGGTCTCGTCCCCTCCATAGAACATGCAACAACAGACCCCGAAGCATTCTCCGGTCTTCCATTCAAAAGGAACTCGGAAGGATTCTTCACTTCTTCAAGTCCGGAATTCTGCATCTCAAAAACACCAATTTCATTGGTAGAACCAAAACGATTTTTCACCGCACGCAGGATCCGGTAAGAAGCATGCCTGTCTCCCTCAAAGTAAAGCACAGTATCTACCATATGTTCCAGTACACGAGGACCTGCCACATTTCCCTCCTTGGTCACATGACCCACGATAAAAATGGACACTCCCATACCCTTAGCGATCTGCATCAGTACATTGGTAGATTCCCTCACCTGAGAAACACTTCCCGGTGCAGACGAAATATCTTCATGAAACATCGTCTGGATAGAATCCACAACAGCTACATCTGGTTTCGTCCGCTCAATGATCTCCCGGATATTTTCAAGATTCGTCTCACAGAGCAGTTTCAGTTTATCATTAAACGTTCCAAGCCGATCTGCCCGGAGCTTGATCTGTCTGAGAGACTCCTCACCAGAAATATACAAAACAGAAATCCCCTGTGAAGATAAATTTCTGCACACCTGCAACAACAATGTAGACTTGCCAATACCAGGATCTCCACCTACCAAAACAAGGGAGCCGGGGACGATTCCGCCTCCCAGCACCCTGTCAAGTTCACCGATTCCACAGCTCTGACGTTCATCTGAAGAAAGACTGATATCTTTCAGAACTACAGGCTCCGTTTTCTTTTGTGTAGTTTTAATACTCCCTGAGGAAGATTTTTTGGAAGAAACCGTTTCCTCCACAAAAGTATTCCATGCCTTGCATGCCGGGCACTGCCCCATCCACTTGGCTGATTCATACCCGCATTCCTGACAGAAATAAACCGTTTTTTTATTTTTTAGCATTTTACAATTTTAACTTCTGCTTTGGTGTTCGCATCCAGTTCAACACTGAAAGAAAGCTTGCCGCCCAGGTTTGTGGTCATTGTACCTGTACTTACATCATCAATAAATACCTGATACTCTGTCTCAGCTTCCAGTTCAACAGTAATCTGAGAATCCTCAAAGCCCTGAACCTCAAAACTCATTGCTGTTCCATCCTGCTGAAGATGGAACACACTGGTTCCCGGAACAGACTCATATACGAACATTCCATTACGCTCAAGTTTGGTGATCTCCTTATATGTTTTTACTTTATACATATCTCCCTGATACTGATAATCCGACAATTTGGATTTCTGATTTAATTCATAATCTCCAAAACTGATAGTCCCATTATCTTCTGTGCGGATCAATTCCTGTACCACTGCCATGATCTTATGTCCTCCTGAAATCTTTCGTTGTATAGTTTTAATTTTGTTAATTATAACTTATTTCTGTTTTTTTGGCTATAGAAAGTAATAAAATTCTTACGCTTTCTCCGCATCTTTTACTTCAAAGTAGATTTTCTTGTCTTTGACCTTCACCTGTACGGTATCACCGGCTTTGATCCGACCTTCAAGGATTTCTGTTGCCATCTCATCCTCAATCTTTGTCTGGATCGCACGACGCAGCGGTCTTGCACCGTATTTACTGTCAAAGCCTGCATCTGCGATAAGATCTTTAGCTGCTCCGGTAACTTTCAGTATGATATCCAGCTGTTCCTGACAGCGTTTTTCCAGGTTTTTCAAAAGAATAGTAACGATCTTTCTGATATTTTCTTTATTCAGAGAATGGAATACCATGATCTCATCGATCCGGTTCAGAAATTCCGGCTTAAACATCCGCCGCACTTCTTCCATCACTCCGGACTTCATCCGTTCATAATCACGCTTTTCCGTATCTCCGGACATAAATCCAAGATGTTTCGGTTCCATGATCATCTGCGCACCTGCGTTAGAAGTCATGATAATGATCGTCTGCTTAAAATCCACTTTTCTGCCTTGAGCATCTGTAATATGACCATCATCAAGTACCTGCAGAAGAATATTAAACACATCCGGATGAGCCTTTTCAATCTCGTCAAAAAGAATGACACTGTATGGATTTCTGCGCACTTTTTCGCTGAGCTGTCCACCTTCTTCATAGCCTACATATCCGGGCGGCGATCCGATCATTTTAGAAACACTATGTTTTTCCATATATTCGGACATATCTACACGGATCATTGCCTGCTCACTTCCAAATACAGCTTCCGCCAGCGCTTTGGAAAGCTCCGTTTTTCCCACTCCGGTAGGTCCCAGGAATAAGAAAGAACCTATAGGCCTTGCGGGATCCTTTAATCCTACTCTTCCCCTTTTTACCGCACGGGCAACTGCAGAAACTGCCTCATCCTGTCCGATCACACGTTTTTTCAGAACCTTTTCCAAATTTGCAAGCCTACGGGATTCCCCCTCTGTCAGACGCTGTACAGGTATTTTTGTCCAGTCAGACACAATACCGGCAACTGCCTCTTCATCAACTGTAAGTGGATTTTTCCGATTTTTCCGCTCCGCCTTTCTTCGGATCTTTTCCAATTCTGCTTCCGCCTCATTCTGCTTTGCCTGTGCTGCTTTTGCACCTTCAAGATCTGCATTTATGACTGCCTGTTCTTTTTGTTTCAAAATATCGTGGATCTCTCTTTCCAGTGCTTCTGCTTTCGGAGACGGACGATATCCCGCCAGTTGTACTTTCGACGCTGCCTCATCAATAATGTCAATGGCTTTATCCGGAAGAAACCGGTCATTGATATAACGAACGGACATTTTTACAGCCGCCTCAAGGGCCTCATCCAGAATCTCTACATCATGATGTTTTTCATAATATGGGCGCAGCCCCTTCAGGATTTCAACAGCCTCCTCTTCTGTAGGCTCTTCCACGATGATAGGCTGAAAACGCCGTTCAAGCGCTGCATCCTTTTCAATGTATTTCCGATATTCTTCCAGTGTCGTTGCTCCGATCAGCTGGATCTCTCCACGGGAAAGAGACGGTTTCAGGATATTGGAAGCATCCAGTGCACCTTCCGCTCCACCTGCTCCGATGATCGTATGGATCTCATCAATAAAGAGCAATATTCCCTGCTGTTCGCTTACCTCATCGATCACATTTCGGATACGTTCTTCAAACTCACCGCGATATTTACTTCCTGCGACCATTCCGGAAAGATCCAGAACTACAACCCGCTTATCCTTCACAGTATCCGGTACCATTCCTGTGACGATCCGCTGTGCAAGTCCCTCTACGATAGCCGTTTTTCCTACTCCCGGCTCTCCAGTCAGGCAGGGATTGTTCTTTGTTCTTCTGCTCAGGATCTGGATCAGTCTGGCAATCTCTTTATCCCTTCCCACTACAGGATCCAGCTTACCTTCTTCTGCCATAGCCGTCAGATCTCGGCTATACTGATCCAGAGTTGGTGTTACACTGCTGTTTCTTCCCTTTGAAGCTTTTACAGCCTGGAATTCTTCCGCAATGGCATCGCTGTCCATTCCCATAGCTGTCAGCACTGCCGCATAAAGCTTCTGGATATTTGCACCCATTGTGTACAGCAGTCTGGTACCCACACAGTCTGTTTCTTTCAACATTGCCAGCAGAATATGTTCTGTCCCGACTTCCTCAAAACGCATGGATTCTGCTTCTGCATATGCACCCTCAAGAACTCTTCTGGTTCTCGGACTGAATCCCGGTTTCTGTGAAACAGCCGTATTTCCCGGCGGTGCGATCAGTTTATCGATCAGAGCCATCGCTTTATCAGCCTGGATCCCAAACTCCTCCAGAACTCTTCCTGCTGTGCCCTCCTTTTCTTCTACAAGCCCGACCAGCAGATGCTCCGTGCCGATATAACTATGTCCGCAGGAGCTGGCTGCCTCTTTTGCCAGAGCAAGAACATTCTCTGCCTGTTTTGTATATCGTTCCTGCATGATGTCTCCTCCTATCTGTCTGTGTCATACTCGTCAAAAATCTCGTCCACCAGCTGATGGACTTCTTCTCTTGTTACATTTTTACAGCATCCCCATGCCATTGCTACTGTCAGATTCTGTTTCATTTCTTCCAGTGCTCTGACCTTATCTGCATCTATGGAGATCACCGCTCCCTTTCGCCTGTCAATAGTCACAAAGCCTTCCTGACGAAGCAGCGCATATGCCTTATTCACAGTATGCATATTGATTCCTGCAATGCTTGCAAGCTGCCGTACAGAAGGCAGAGTATCCCCTTCATGAAGCCTTGATGTAGCGATCCCCATTATGATCTGATTGGTGATCTGCATATAGATTGCCTCATCACTGTTAAAATCGATTTCTATCACCATAGGGTAATCTCTCCTCTACAACAGCAAAAGGCTGCACAGTTTCATCCTGGCAGCCTGCTGTGATTTTTGTTTTTATTTACTGATCCCTGCAATCTTCTCTATCTGTTCTTTGTTAAGAACCAGATTAAATCCCATTGGATTTACCACATAAGCGTTTGCCTGCGGAATCATCAGGCTCGGAAGTTTATCTATAGTCACTTTCGCAACACGGAGATTCTTGCCTCTTCCAAATTTCTCAAATTCCATAACATCTGTAAACACAGGCTGCATGATCTTATCCTCTTTATTTTTCAGATACGGAATATGGAGCTTTCCATCTTCTTCCTGCTCTGCATTGATTGCGATCAGAAATTCTGCCTTACGCAGGTTAGCTATCAGCTCTTCTTCCAGCTCACGGATATTTTTGTGCTCTTCCTGTTTTACCGGACGACGCAATTCCTGCATAAAATAGATTCCGGAAAGTTCAAGAGACGGGTTCAGAAGCGGTCTCTTTGACGGCTCGATCTTACTCATATCTCTCTGGTTTGCGATCTTTCCGATCTCAATCTCGATCTTCTCTTCTCCGTCGATCCAGATCACACTGTTCACTCCGATCGCGTACAGCGTACCATACAGTCTTGGATAGTCTTTTTTCTCATATTTCATGCCCATAAGAAGGATCTTATCCTCAAGGAGCTGTTTACCATATTCTTTGATCTCTTCTTCTGTGGCAAAAATCCTTGCCTGGTCATTAAATGTTTCTTCATCACAGGTCACATATGGAAGTCTGGTTGCCTGTGAATATGCAACAAATACTTCCTCCCTGTTTCTGAGCTCATGGATTGCTTCTTCTACACTGATTCCCATTTTTCTGTCCTCTCTGCCTCATCACTTGGATGCGACACCTCATCAAGGAAAATGGTTGGTTCCTGTTGTGCCCTGTCAGCATCCAGCTTTTCATGTTCGTAACTACTCACTGTGTTTCATAGTTGTTACTATTGTACAATGAAATCCCTGTTTTCGTCAAGCTGTGCCTGTGAAAAATGACCAACTTAAGCCTCGTCGATAGCTTTTCCGATATCGTGACGCATATACTTGTTTGCAAAGCTGATCCACTCTGTAGCAGCATATGCATTCTTTCTGGCTTCTTTTAATGTCTCTCCTTTGGCAGTGATGCCAAGAACACGCCCACCGTTTGTAACGATCTCTCCATCTTTAAATTTGGTTCCCGCATGGAAACAGTAGTATCCGTCTTTGTCCTTAAAATTCTCAAATCCATGGATTGGGATACCTTTTTCGTATTTTACCGGATATCCATCACTTGCAAGAACAACACAAACTGCTGCATTGTCCTCAAATTTCAGATCGATCTGATCAAGTTTGCCGTCTACACAGGCTTCCATTACTTCAATGATATCATTCTCCATACGCGGAAGAACAACCTGTGCCTCCGGATCCCCAAATCTTGCATTATATTCCAGAACCTTCGGGCCATCTGCAGTAAGCATCAGTCCGAAGAAAATGATTCCCTTAAACGGACGTCCCTCTGCTGCCATGGCATCTACTGTTTTCTGATAAACATATTTCTTACAGAATTCATCTACTTCCGGAGTATAGAACGGACTTGGAGAAAATGTTCCCATTCCGCCTGTATTCAGTCCCTGATCCCCATCCTTCGCACGCTTGTGATCCTGTGCGGATGTCATGGTACGGATCGTCTTTCCATCTACAAAAGAAAGTACGGAAACCTCACGGCCAGTCATAAATTCTTCAATTACCATGGTATTTCCGGCATTTCCGAATTTTTTGTCTTCCATGATCTCTTTTACGCCAGCTTCTGCCTCTGCAAGATCCTGGCAGATCAGAACACCTTTTCCAAGAGCAAGGCCATCTGCCTTCAAAACGATCGGGAATTTTGCCTCGGTCCTTAAATATTCCAGAGCTTTTTCCGGATCATCAAAATTCTCATAAGCAGCTGTAGGAATGTCGTATTTTTTCATAAGATCCTTGGAAAAAGCCTTGGAGCCTTCCAGAATAGCAGCATTTTTGCGCGGTCCGAACACACGCAGTCCCTCTGCCTCAAATACATCTACGATTCCGCCCACAAGAGGATCATCCATTCCCACGATAGTAAGATCGATCTCTTTTTCTTTGGCAAAGGCTGCCAGTTTTTCAAACTCCATTGCTCCGATATCTGCACATTCCGCATACTCTGCGATTCCTGCATTTCCAGGTGCACAGTAGATCTTGTCAACTTTCGAGCTTTTTGCAACACTCCATGCAATTGCATGTTCTCTTCCGCCGCTTCCTACGATTAATACTTTCATCTGTTTACTCCTTTGTTTCATCTGTCTGCTGATTACTTTAAAGAAACAATTCCATCTGTCACTGTGATCTTGTCATTGGCGATAAGATTGATTGCTTCCGGAAGGATCTTCCACTCCGCTTTTTCCATTACACGTCTCTGAAGCTCCTTGGATGTATCTCCGTCTTTTACCTTTACTGCCTTCTGAAGAATGATCGGACCTGTATCCGTTCCGGCATCTACGAAATGAACCGTAGCGCCTGTTACTTTCACTCCTCTTGCGAGAACTGCATCATGAACCTTAAGTCCATAAAAACCTTTTCCGCAGAAAGACGGGATCAGAGATGGATGGATATTGATGATCTTGTTGGGATACGCTTCCACCATCATCGGAGGGATCGCAACCAGATATCCTGCAAGAACAATCAGGTCTACCTCTTTTTCCTGAAGCTTCGCCAGTAATGCTTTATGGAAAGCTTCTCGGTCCGGATAGTCTTTCGGTGCGATGCATACCGCCTCTATATCATGCTTTCTGGCTCTTTCCAGAGCATAAGCGGAGGCATTATTACTGATCACGATATCCACTTTTGCATTTGTGATCTCTCCTGCATCAATAGCATCCAGGATCGCCTGAAGATTCGTTCCCCCACCGGAAACAAGAACACCGATCTTTAACATAAGGTCACTCCCTTTTCTCCCTCTTCAATGGATCCTACCACATATGGCTTATCGCCGGTTTTACGGATAGCTTCCATTGTTTTGTCAACATCTGCAGGATCTACTGCCAGGATCATTCCAAGACCCATATTATATGTATTATACATCATATGCTCATCAATATTTCCTTTTTCAGCAAGGAGCTTGAAGATCGGAAGTACCGGATAGCTGTCTTTTTTGACAACAGCTCTGGTTCCCTCTTTCAGCATACGTGGGATATTCTCATAGAATCCACCCCCTGTGATATGGCTGCATGCATGGATCTTCACACCAGACTCTCGGATGCTCTTCAGCGCTTTTACATAGATTCTGGTCGGTGCGATCAGTGCCTCTCCCAGAGTTGTTCCAAGCTCTTCATAATAAGTATCCAGAGACTCTTTTGTCATGTCAAATACTTTACGTACAAGAGAAAATCCATTACTGTGAACTCCTGTGGAAGCCATACCGATCAGGACATCTCCTGGTTTCAGGGCCTCTCCTGTAAGAAGATCTTTTTTGTCAACGACTCCTACTGCAAATCCGGCAAGGTCGTACTCATCTTCCGGCATAAGTCCAGGATGCTCTGCTGTCTCACCACCGATCAGAGCTGCCTCAGACTGTACACAGCCCTCTGCAACACCTTTTACGATCTCTGCGATCTTTTCCGGATAATTTTTGCCGCAGGCAATGTAGTCCAGGAAAAACAATGGCTCGCCGCCTGCACATGCAATATCATTTACACACATGGCTACAGCATCGATTCCGATGGTATCATGCTTGTCCATAACCATGGCTACCTTAACCTTGGTTCCACATCCGTCTGTTCCGGAAACCAGAGTAGGCTCTTCCATATCTTTGAATTTCTCCATGGAAAATGCACCTGAGAATCCACCGATTCCTCCAAGTACCTCCGGTCTCATTGTCTTGGCAATGTGCTTTTTCATCAGCTCTACTGATTTGTATCCTGCCTCAATATCTACGCCTGAAGTCTTGTAATCCATAATGTCCTCCTTATGACAACACCTTTTTATTTTATGGTAAAAGATTTATTTAGTAATTTTTGTATCCAACTTCCTGAAGCCTTGCGTCTTTCTTCTCAACCTGCTCCTTCAGATCCTGACTGTAGGCTTTCAGTCTGGAAAGAAGCTCTGCATCGGAAGTTGCAAGGATCTTGGCAGCAAGAAGTCCCGCATTGGCGCCACCATTGATCGCTACTGTGGCAACCGGGATACCGCTTGGCATCTGTACGATTGAGTAAAGGGAATCTCGTCCTCCCAGAGAGGTTGTATGCATCGGAATACCGATCACCGGCATTGGAAAGATCGCTGCGCACATTCCCGGAAGATGAGCTGCCATTCCTGCGCCTGCGATGATAACTTTGAAGCCTTTTTCTTCTGCTGTCTTTGCATACTCGAAAAATACATCCGGTTCTCTGTGTGCGGAAATGATCTTCATTTCATAATCAATCCCCAGTTTCTCCAGGATATCTGCTGCTTTGCTCATAACCGGCATATCTGAATCACTACCCATTACAATTCCTACTTTTGCCATTGTGTTCTCCTTTCATGGTACACTAACTGAATATTAGCCTGTGTCCTTTGACTATTGTTATGGTTATTCTACGTATATTCTCACTTTCTGTCAATACGATCGGAAAAACTGTAAATTTACTAATTAACTTATATTATTATTTAATGGAAGATTCTCAAAAGGACGGTTTAATTCCTCTGTTCCCGGAAGAACAAACCTTCCGTTTTCGATAATAGAAAGCATTTCTCCCTCATCATCGATCACACGGATACTTCCAAGCTCATCATAGGGAATGGTAATATCTGTATGACAGCCATAATAAGCAAGGCTTACGTCATCTTTTCGCATCTCGGAAATCTCATTATCCCTGGCGATGATCTCTTTTCCATCCGGATTATATACCGGTGTATCCTCTGCCCAGCTGTAACAGGTATCGCCCACAGCAAAATGCGGTCCCATTTTTTCTGCGATCAGGATCGGAAGCTTATCCGCAATTCCGTATTTCAGCGCCGCCACATAAGCTGTGGTATTTGTACCGATGGCAAACTCTCCCATGGGGATCTTCGGATGGTGGTGGAGGATATTATCTTCAATATATTTCCGGTTCTCTTCTTCGGTTTTAAAATTCGAGCAGGTGTAATCAATAACCTGGCCGCAGTCAAATACCAGTTTCAGATCCCGGAACTGAAGACCGTTCAGATATACTTTTTTCACATGAAGGATTCCGCCTGTGCCTGCCAGCTGCGGAGATGTAAAGACTTCGCCCACCGGAATGTTCACATCTGCCACACAGTTCTCAAAATTCGTCTGTTTCTCCGGATCTGTCAGCTCATGAAGATGGATCAGAAGATCCGTCTCATTGTCTCCACGTCCTTTGACTTCCACCCACTCACAGGTATCCAGGGTATTGATGATCGTCTGCTGGATTTCCTGATAGAGATGGTAATCCAATGTATTGATCTTTACGATCTCACGGAAAATTTCCTCATAATTTCCACCAATCTCAGGAACCGGATATGCAATGATCGTAAAACTTCTCTCATCACCTTTGATGTATCGGTTTACGATCTGTCCGGATTCATTGTCAAGTTCTGTCTGAAGCTTCTGCTGTGTCTCGCTTAATGCATAAGCTTCCGGTTTACTTATCGGAGAGAAAGGATTTTCTCCAAATGTATCAATGCAGGCCGGACCGCCATGTACTTCTGCCAGTTCTCTGTACTTCTCATAGGAGGTCTGCATAGCACGAAGTTTTCGCTGAACAAAATCCCCATCCAGGAACAATGCACTGTCCTGACGATGATCGTAATCGTACTGCGGATTGGCAACGCCGCCTGTATAGCCTACTCTCACGGCGCCTCTCTTATTTACCACATGCGTTGCATGGCGATAGATTACCGGCTTCAGACCTATTTTTTCAAACTGGAGGATCGCTGCTTTTACCATCCGTTCAAAACCAAGACTATATCGGATATTTACTGTTTTCTTTTTTGTGATATCCTTCCGTCCGGTGATAAATCCGATCCGATAGCCTTCTGTATAGGTAGAAGCCATCTTATCGATCTCTTCCTGAGAAAGGGAGTTCAGAAACTCTGCAACTCCTGTTTCATTCTCTGAAACAAACTCGCCATAGCGATACAGATATCTCAGATCCGAAAGATCCGAATTCATGATGATATCTGCTGCAAAGTCAAGCTCCGGATCTACACCTTCCCGTATCCTCTGCTCCATCATATCCTGGCAGTAATCATTTACATAGGAACGGAGAATCCCCTCCACTGTTGCCGCCTCTGGAAGTTCTTCCTCACAAAATGCAGAATATACTTCCAGAAACAGTTCCATGGATACAGTCATATCCCACAGCCTTTTCTCATGAGCATAAGCTACAGTTCCTGCGATCTCTGCATACAGAAAACTGAAGGCTTTTCCATATTCTCCCATCTGCTGTACTGCATACGCCGGATTTCCATAGCTGCTTTCATAATTTTCCGGGAGGATATCCTGATAAAAGCAATGATTTCTCTCTTTCAACGCCTCCATCGTAAGCTCTGCTGCGCTCTCATCCATCACATCTGCTGCCATGGAAAGAAACTTTGCCCTGTTTCTGAAAAAATCTCCAAACGGTTTTTTTACGGTTTCTTCTGTTATGATCTCACGGATCCGTTCCTTCGCAAGTCCATAACGTTCTTTCATGCATTCTTCCAAGACTTCATCTCCCATCTTTTTCATCATTGATCACATGCCCCAGGGCAATGTGTTTGTCAACGAGTTCTTTCATATATTCCCAGATCACTTCAGAACCCTCTCCTGTTTTCCGGTTTCTCTTATAAATCTGACTTTTCTTCACCTGATGCTCTTCCCAGCTTTTTCCGTTGGAAGCATCATTTAGAAACAATGGCTGACAATTATCTAGCACATGGGCAAATTTCGCCTCCGGGGTTTCGTAAGCCTCAAACTCCTCCCATAATGCTTTTAACCACTGTCCCTGATCTTCCGGCAATAGTCCATAGATCCGTTCTGCTGCCTGCTTCTCCCTGTATTCCTTGGTTGTCGCTCCTTTTTCATCATATGCATAGGTATCACCTGCATCGATCTCTACCAGATCATGCGCCAGTACCATAGGAATCACCTTCGAAAGATCCACTTCCTCATTGGAATATTCCTTTAAAAGCACTGCCATCAACGCCAGATGCCAGGAATGCTCCGCATCATTCTCTTTCCGCTTTCCGTCTGCAAGATATGTCTGACGAAAAATATTCTTGACTTTATCTATTTCCATAATAAAGTCCAGCTGTTTTTTTAAGCGTTCTTTTTTATCCATCTGTTATACCCCCGATAAAAAAAGTCCCAGCCAGATAACCAGGATCACTCCATTCAAAATAGACCCGACCATGCTCGTCCTGTGTTTCCGGTTTTCTTCCGAAAAGCTGGAAAGCCCCAGTGTAAAGCCATATGCAGAAAGTAGCATGGCAAAAAGCCCGGTTCCGCCGATCAGGCCCCCGAGCTTTCCATCAAAAAAGAGTGCAAGCACAACTGCCGCGATAAACAGCACGAGGGAAGCCGCCGCAAGTCCTACAGACCATTTTCCCTTGGAAGCTTCTCTTTTTTTTGCAAATGCATATCTATATCTTCTTGCCATTAATTTTTCTCCTAATCCTGTCGCAGACTGCATAAATCCCATATCCAAGCGCTGCGCCCAGAGTATTCAATATCATATCATCCACATCAAAGCAGCCAACTTTTGTAAGCAGCTGGATCACTTCTATCGTCAGACTGATAAAAAAGCCGGATAATATGATAAAAAAGCCATTTCGCATTTTTCCGGTTATTACCGGAAGAATAAATCCGTATGGCACAAATCCCAGCACATTTCCAAAAACATTTGTGAAAAGCGCAAATGTACCCACTATTTTTCGATAAGTCCAGAAACGCCTGATCTCCACAAACGGAACAAGATTGTAACGGTATTCTCTTTCTGCATCCGCCACTCTTCCGTATCCTTCCGAAAAGAACAGAAGATACACAAGAACAAGAACATACAATACAAAAAAAGCTGTCCCGAGTTTTTTTACTCTGCGTTTTGTCCCTTTTTCCAATATTCTCCCCTGCTTAAATAGTCCGAAAAGCCACACGGAACAACGTGCGGCTTTTCAGATCATATTAGATTAATATCTCTGATTTTCTTCTGAGCAGTCTCGCACCGTTCACGATCATCAGAATTCCTGTGACAAGTCCCGTCACCAGAACGACAATACCGAGTGCAAGGCTTCCCGCCCCGCTGCTCGCCATAGTTTTATAAATTTTTTCATTCATAAGGCTGCGTCCTCCCAGTAAAAGCGGACCTTCGGAATCCGCCGCTCTTTTATGACCTTTTATAACAATATTATTCTGCGCCGTACTGGTCATAATATGCATCAATGGCAGCTTTCAGCTTATCATCGATCACAACACGGCCTTTGTATTCTTTGTTGTAGAGATGCTCAACAACCTCCGCCATAGTTACAATAGCTGTAGTCTGAAGGCCGTAGGTTTCCTCGATCTCTTTGAGCGCACTCTTTGTTCCCTGGCCACGTTCCATACGGTCAACAGAAACCACAAGACCTATCGGATTTACATCTCCCTGCGCTTTGATGATCGGAAGTGTTTCTTTAATGGATGTTCCTGCAGTCGTAACATCCTCAATGATCACTACCTTATCCCCATCCTGGATCGGGCTACCAAGAAGAATTCCTTTATCTCCGTGGTCTTTCACTTCCTTACGGTTGGAACAGTAACGGATATCCTTTCCGTACATTTCACTGATTTCCATAGTTGCTGCTACAGAAAGCGGAATTCCTTTGTATGCCGGTCCAAACAGCACATCAAAATCCAGTCCGAATTTGCTTTCTATCGCTTTTGCATAATACTGTCCCAGCTTGCGAAGCTGCGCACCGGTACGGTAAAATCCTGTATTTACAAAAAATGGTGTCTTTCTTCCTGATTTCGTAGTAAAATCTCCAAATTTCAGGACATTACAGTCAATCATAAATTCAATAAATTCCTGCTTATACTGTTCCATTTATCTAATCCTCCATGTTTTTCATATATACGACAAACCCAGGATCCACACTCTGTTACAATCCCAGTGTAAAATCCCTTTATTTATCCTGTTAATTCTAACATATGAACAACAGAATTGCAAATACGGCAATCCTCCGTTATTTCACTACTCCGATCAGCTCATTGATGTCTTCCACTTTCTGTTTTTCAAGAAATGCCTGAATACCATCTGCGATCTCCACAGTGGCATAAGGGTTAAAAAAGTTTGCAGTTCCCACAGACACTGCAGTAGCACCTGCCATAATAAATTCCAGGGCATCCTCAGCAGTTGCAATTCCCCCCATACCGATGATAGGAAGGGATACTGCATTTGCCACCTGATATACCATACGGACAGCTACCGGTTTTACTGCAGGACCGGACATTCCACCAGTTTTATTTGCCAGTGCAAATGTACGTCTGTTGATATCGATCTTCATTCCTGTCAGGGTATTGATAAGAGAAAGAACATCTGCGCCGCCAGCTTCTGCTGCTTTCGCCATCTCGGTAATATCGGTTACATTTGGGCTCAGCTTCATGATCACCGGCTGTTTTGCATATTTCTTTACTTCTTTTGTGATCTCTTCAAGAGCTTTCGGATTCTGACCGAAGGCAATTCCGCCTTCCTTGACATTCGGGCAGGAAACATTAATCTCCAGCATATCCACAGGCTCATTTCCAAGGCGTTCTACAACCTCACAGTAATCCTTTGCAGATTTTCCACAGACATTGACGATGATCTTTGTATCATATTTTTTAAGGAACGGAATATCTCTTTCACAGAAAACATCAATCCCCGGATTCTGAAGACCAATGGCATTGAGCATTCCGGATGCTGTCTCTGTCACTCTCGGTGTAGGATTTCCCGGCCACGGTACATTTGCCACACCTTTTGTCACAACTGCGCCAAGTCTGTTCAGATCCACAAATTCACTGTATTCCGCTCCGGAACCAAATGTTCCGGACGCTGTCATCACCGGATTCTTAAGTTCTACGCCGGCAAGATTTACATTCATTCTGCTCATAGCTCTACCTCCGTGCTCAGGAATACAGGTCCGTCTTTACATACTCTCTTGTTATGGACATGAGAATGAGAATCCACATCTTTGGATTTGCACACACAGGCAAGACACGCGCCTACGCCACAGGCCATACGCTCTTCCATGGAGATCCAGCACGGAATTCCTTTTTCAAGGGCATATGCCTTGATGGCACGGAGCATCGGGGCAGGTCCGCAGGCAAAGATCGCATCTGCCTCAAGATCGTTCTCACGGATGGCATCCATAACATTTCCCTTTGTTCCTGCAGAGCCGTCTTCTGTTGCCACATAGACATCTCCATAAGCTTCAAATTCCTTATTTAAAAACAGCTCATCTCTGTATCCGAGAACCATGATCTTTTCTGCGTCCAGCTGTTTAGCAGTTTCCAGCATTGGCGGGATTCCGATTCCTCCACCCATGAGAAACACTTTTTTGCCTTTTACTGCATCCAGCGGAAAACCATTTCCCAGAGGTCCCATAGTCTCAATGGGGACCCCTGCATGAAGTCTGGAAAATTCCTCCGTACCGGTTCCTTTTCCTGTAACGCGATATACCAGTCTCAGTTTTCCTTCTGCTTTATCGATCTCACAGAGACTGATGGGTCTTGGCAGAAGCTTACCGCCATTGCGGCTGTAAAGTGATACAAACTGTCCCGGCACTGCATTTTTTCCAATCTCACCTGCATCCAGCCACATACTGTAAATATCTGTACCAATACATTCCTGGCTGAGTATCTTACAGGGCTTTTTTGTTTTTTTACTTTCTGATATACTCATAAAATGCCTCCTGTATTATCTGTTCTCCAGCGCACCGCTGATATCCGCGATCATATCTTTTACTGCCGCTCTGGAAGCATCTGCGTAATTTTCAGCGCCAAACTCTTTATATTTCTCCTGCTTATATGCAGCGATGATTCCTCTGGAAGAGTTTACGATAGCACCAAGTCCGTCCTCATTAAAGAAATGGACAAGATCTGCGCCTTTTCCACCCTGAGCACCATATCCGGGAACAAGGATAAATGTCTTCGGCATGATCTTTCTTAATACCTTTCCCATTTCCGGATAGGTCGCACCTACAACAGCACCAACATAACTATATCCATCACCCATAAGCTCTTCGCCCCACTGTGCAACCTTCTCACCTACCAGCTCATAGAGCGGGCGACCGTCGATGACACGATCCTGGAACTCACCACTTGATGGATTGGAAGTTTTGACCAGAACAAAGATACCCTTTTTCTCTTCCTTGCATACATCCATAAAGGGTTTCACACCATCAGAACCAAGGTATGGATTGACTGTTGCAAAATCCTCATCAAAACCTGCATATTTTTTTGAGCCTACCTGAGCCTGTCCCAAGTGACCAACTGCATATGCTGCAGATGTGGAACCGATATCACCTCTTTTGATATCACCGATCACAACCAGATCTTTGGATTTACAATACTCAACCGTTTTCTTGTATGCGATCAGTCCCGGGATACCAAACTGCTCATACATGGCGATCTGTGGTTTCACTGCCGGGATCAGATCAAAGGTCGCATCCACGATTCCTTTGTTATACTGCCAGATTGCTTCTGCAGCGCCCTCCAGAGTCTCCCCAAACTCTGCAAAAGCCTTTTTCTGGATATGCTCCGGAATATAATTCAGCATAGGATCCAGTCCTACAACGATTGGTGCATTTGTTTTGCGGATATTGCTGATCAGTTTGTTAATCATGATTCTTTCTCCTCCTGGTTATTAAATACAATTTTTCCGTCACAGATGGTATAAAGCACTTTTCCCTTTACTTTCCAGCCATCAAACGGTGTGTTATGTCCTTTAGAAACAAATTTATTTTTATCGATAGCATACTCCTGCTCCGTATCCACGATGATCACATCTGCCGGATGGCCTTTCTGGAGAGTTCCTCTGTCAAGCCCGAGGATTTTCGCCGGATTCAGGCACATCTTCTCAACCATCTGTTTCAGTGTGATCACATCTTTTTCCACCAGCTCTGTATAGGTGAGCGGAAGGCTTGTTTCCAGACCTACGATCCCAAATGGTGCATTCTTCATAGAACCTGTTTTTTCCTGTGCACTGTGCGGTGCATGGTCCGTGCTGATCACCTCGATGGTACCGTCCTTCAGGCCCTGTTTCAGTGCTTCCACATCCTTCGGTGTACGGAGCGGCGGATTCATCTTGTAATTCGGGTCATCTGTTTTAATATCATCGGATGAAAGGATAAAATGGTGCGGGCATACTTCAGCTGTGATATTGTCGTATCCTTTCTCTTTTACGATCTTCATCATCTGGGCATCCCCATAAGTGGAACAGTGGCAGAGATGAAGATGGACTCCTGTCTCCAGCGCCAGAATGATATCTCTGGCTGTAATGGTATCTTCCACTGCATTGCAGATTCCGGGAAGCCCCAGTCTTTTGGCGTTCTCATCCTCATTCATGCATCCATCTCCACGCAGATCGATATCTTCACAATGGTCAAAAAACGGCACGCCACATTCTGCTGCGATCCTCATTGCTTCTTTACAAAGTGCTGTATTCATCACAGATTTTCCATCCTCGGATACTGCCGGGATCCCTGCTTTCACCATTCCGGCAATATCTGCAAGTTCAGTACCTTTCTCTCCCATAGTGGCTGCACCTGCCTGAAGTACATGAATACCGGAAACCTGCGCCGCCTTGTTATGTACATAGTTTACCCGGTCCGGATTATCAATAGTGGGAGTTGTATTTGGCATAGCAACTACAGTTGTCACACCACCACGTGCTGCCGCAGCAGCACCACTCTTGATATCTTCCTTATGTGTCTGGCCCGGATCACGAAAATGGACATGAAGGTCGATAATTCCCGGCATGACCAGCTTTCCTTTCGCATCGATCACACGGTCGCCGTCTTTCTTTTTCAGCTTCTGGCCTATTTCCGCAATGATTCCGTCTTCCAGATAAATATCGCCTGTTTTATCCGTATCTGTAGCCGCATCCACGATCCGGCCTCCTCGAATCAGAATCCCCATTTCTGTTCTCCTCTCATCCTGTATTTTCAAAGCAGATCCTTCAATCCGCTTGTATTCTCCTATATCATACACGAAATCTCTCTATTTATAAAGATTTTTTTTACAAAGCAATTTCGCCTCTTTTTACACCCCGGAATTGTTGGAATTTTCTCCTTGACATTTCAAAACACGGGTTATATAATCAGAGCATGGCAAAATATTTAATGTAAAATCACTAGTTTTTAGAGATTATATTTACATGAATATAGTCTGTAAAATCTGGTGATTTTTTATTATCATCAGAAGGCTATTTTAATTTTTTTTATTTTTATGGAGGTAACACAAAATGAACAAGGGAACTGTAAAATGGTTCAACGCAGAAAAAGGTTATGGTTTTATCACAGGTGAGGACGGACAGGATGTATTCGTACACTTCTCCGCTATCAACGGTGAAGGCTTCAAATCTCTTGAAGAAGGACAGGCTGTATCCTACGACTTAACAGAGGGCGCTCGCGGAATGCAGGCTGCTAACGTTACAAAGTTATAATTCTATAACCATAAAAAACGTATAAGTCAAAACGGGGCTGCTTTATGGCAGACCCGTTTTTTATTGCATTGTATTTATCCTGTATATAAAAATCCCCGGGATGCTTCAACACATCCCGGGAACCCATCATTTCATATGTGTTTTCTATTCCGCACTGTCTGAAGATAATCCGGAAATATAATCTGTCAATGCAGAAGTATCCATCACAGTATCCACCTTCACACTGGCTTCCTTCGCCTGGATCTTGGCATATGCGGAATATCCGATCCAGCCTACAAGCAGAACCGCGATGAGGATCCATGCCGCCATCTCAAGTACAAATTCTGCGCGTTCCTTCTTCAGGGCACTGTTTCGCGAGTATTTGTTGTTTTTATATTTGTCAACTTTCTTCTGGCTCATTGTCTTTCTCCTTTGCCGCTTCAGTACTTCGTTCATTATAGCACACTTGTTTTCAAAAGAAAAGCGGCAACTCCCTGAAGAAATGTGATAATTTTCTGAACTGGAGATTTTCTCTGATCAGACTGCTACGATAACGCCACCATCGTTGGCATACATACTGCTGACACCGGCAGTATCCATAACTACGATCTTTGCTGGGTGCAGTTTCTCACGGATAGCCTCCTCCAGCATCTTCGCTCTTTCCGGACAGTTGCAATGAGTGATGGCAACTGTCTTTTCCGGGATGTTGATCCCCTTCTCTCCAATGTGATCCACCATTTTTACGATTGCTTTATTCATGCCTCTGGCCTGATCCAGCTGACAGATCGTTCCTTCCGGAGTAGCTCCCATAACCGGCTTGATCTTCAGTGCACTGGCCACCAGAGCTTTCACTCTGCCCAAACGTCCGTTCTTGCGCAGAGTTTCCAGATTCTCCAACACAAAAAATGTGTTCATCTCTTCAATATATTTCTCTACTTCACTTACTACTTCTTCAAAAGAAAGTCCCTTTTCTTCACACTCCACGATCTTCATGGCAATCAGACTCTGACCACCGGATGCAGATTTGGAATTAAATACATGAACCTTTTTCTCCGGCTGCTCTTCCAGGAACAGGTTTTTTCCAAGAATCGCACTGTTATAGGAACCACTCAATTCTGCCGATAGCGTCACCGCATAAATGTGTTCCGCATCACACTCATATGCCTTCATATAGCGTTCCGGAGAAGGGCATGCAGACTTGGGGCATTCCGGGCAGGCCGCAACCTTCTTTAAAAAATCTTTCTGATCGAAATTCTCATCATCTATAATATTCTCACCGCCCACTGTCAGCGTCAGTGGTATGGATTCAATCCTGCCGTCATTTTTCCATTCATCTAAAAGCTCCCCACAGCTATCTATCGCAATCTTATAGCTCAATTATATCGTCCTCTTTTCCATTATATGTAGTATTCAATACCACATCTATCGTATCACATAAACAGATATTTGAAAAGAGTTTTTTAAAAAGTCTGTCCTTTTTTCTTTATCTGAGATATAATGTCTACACGCGATCACATAAAAGAAAGGAAGTGCGGCATGCTTGCATTAAAGATCACAGATATCCGGGATTTCACAAACAAACTTTTTATAGGAGAAGTATTTGACAAATTCTGTCTGTCCGAAGCGACTGTGACTACTTTTAATACTTTTACCATTGATGGCAGGCTTCAGAAAGATTTTTTTGATACAGACAGCATGAACAGACTCACAGAGCACGGCCGGACACATTCTCTCTGGAAGGACATCAGACCTTTCTGCTGGTCTGTGATCCGCGGTAAGCGTACGCCCTTAAGCTTCAGGATCGTGCTGCATTTAAGTCGGAGTGGAGTTGAAGCTGCAATGAGAAATACAGATTTCGGAATTTCCTCCGAACAGATAGACGGACTATTCTTAAATCTTCAATTTAAAAATAACAGCCTTCTTTGTACTACCGGAACCTCTCTTAAAACATTCTCTATGGATAAACGCCCAGAGCAGCTCTGGGATGATATGATCCTGAGCTTTCTGTCCAGGAATCAGATTCTTTTTGAAAGGCTATAGTCAATTCTCTTCTTCTATTTCCCTCAGGTAATACGCAAGCATATCAATAAATTCACTGTTGGTAGGCTTGTATTCCAGAGGATATCCTGCAATCTCATCCAGCAGTTTTTTATTTCCTTCCCAACACACATTTACCATTGTTCTGATATCATGCTCAATATTGGTAGGTGTTGATCTGTACTTCCGCGCCAGGCATGGATAAATGTCCTTTGTGATCCGCAATGGTTTATACTGATACCCCATGGAAATCTTTACCGCTTCCGCAACGAAAAAATATCCTTTGTATTTCGAATTTGCACCAAGTCTTCTGATCAATCCATACACCTTTTTCATACATTTGTTCCTCCATTTCATTTTTTTCTCTTTTTAAAAGCACTCCCTTATGTATAATACGACAGTTATCTATATTTTTCGCTTTCTTCTGAAAATTTATTTTATACATATTAGATACTAATTTAAATTTTTAGTCATATTTTACAGGTTATTTTTATTTAATAGCTATTATTTTATTTAAAATTCCTATAATTGTGTTAAAGATACACATATTGTTATAAAAAAAGCAAAGGCTTCGCCCCATTACGGGCAAAGCCTTTCGATCATTTTATATGTCGTTTTATTTTGTAAGGACCATAAGGATATCGTTGCTTCTCTTTACAAATTTTGTCATTTCTTCAGGAGAAAGCTGTTTATGGCTCATCATTGCAAGATCATAAAGCTGTTCACAGATCACCGGAACATACTCTGATCCCTGATTTTCTGCTATAAATCTTACAAGAGGATGATTTGCGTTCAGTACAAGTACTTCCTGACCACCGAACATATTCGGATCCATTCCGTACATATTGTACATTTTCATCATATCCTGCATACGGCGACTCTCCTCAGGAAGAGTGATCATCGCTGCAGTTCCCTCATTTTTCAGCTTCTCTACTTTTACTTCAAGTTTATCCTTGCCAAGATTCTTACGGAACACCTCAGTAAGTGTCTTGACTGTTGCTTCATCCGCTTTTCCGTCTTCACGAAGCTCTTCTGTCAGATCTGCATCAATTCTCTTGAACTGGATCGTCTGATCCTGCTGTTCAAGATGGGAAATAAACTGTGAATCGATCACATGCTTCAGCAGTACAGCATCTTTACCCGCTTCACGGAACATATTAATGTACTGGCTCTGCTGTACCTCATCGGTCACATAATAGATCACCGTTTTTTCCGGTTCCTCATTCTGGGATCCTTCAGAAGCTTTCTCCTCTGTCTTCTCCTCTTCAGCTGCTTTTGTTTCTTCTTTTTTATTTTCCTCAATGCAGTCTTTCAGGGTAAGATATTTGCCATCCAGATTCTTAAAGAGGATATAATCGTTCATCTTCTCACCAAATTTCGCATCCTTGATGCAACCAAATTTGATAAACGGGCTGATATCATCCCAGTACTTCTCATAAGACTCTCTGTCTGTCTTGCACATTCCGGTGAGCTTATCTGCTACTTTCTTGGTGATGTATTCAGAAATCTTTTTCACAAAACCATCATTCTGCAGTGCAGAACGGGAAACATTCAATGGAAGATCCGGGCAGTCGATCACACCTTTCAGAAGAAGAAGGAATTCCGGGATCACCTCTTTGATGTTATCTGCAATAAATACCTGATTATTATAAAGCTTGATGGTTCCCTCAATGGAATCATACTCTGTCCTGATCTTCGGGAAATACAGGATACCCTTCAGGTTGAACGGATAGTCCATGTTCAGATGGATCCAGAACAGCGGTTCCTTGTAATCCATAAATACCTTACGGTAAAATTCTTTATACTCTTCATCCGTGCACTCATTTGGGTGTTTCATCCAGAGCGGCTGTGTATCGCTTAAGGATACCGGCCGTTTATTGATCTTTACTTTATCTTTGGCAGGAGAAACTTCCACAACTTCTTTCTCGCCTTTATCATTCTCCTTTTCCTCTGTCTTGGCATCCTCATGGATATGCTCAACTACCACATCATCTTCACGGAGATCTGCCTCATCGATCGTTTCATACTCCTGTTCAGCATTTGCTTTGGAAAGATAGATATTTACCGGCATGAAAGAACAGTATTTCTCGATAACCTCTCTCATACGATATTCATTGGCAAACTCCAGGCTTTCCTCATTGAGGAAAAGAGTGATCTCTGTTCCCGGTTCTGTTTTGTTTCCGTCTGCCATCTCATACTCCGTACCACCGTCACAGGTCCAATGTACCGGTGTGGAACCCTCCTTGTAAGAGAGAGTATCAATATGAACTTCATCTGCAACCATAAATGCAGAATAAAATCCAAGTCCGAAATGACCGATCATCTGATCATCCGTTGTTTTATCCTTATATTTCTCAAGAAACTCTGTGGCACCGGAAAAAGCGATCTGTGTGATATATTCCTCTACTTCATCTGCTGTCATACCAATACCGTTATCGATAAACTTCAAAGTTTTCTGATCCGGATCAACGATAACATTTACAGCCGGTTTGTAACCTTCCGGGAATGTATAATCTCCCATAACTTCCAGCTTTCTCAGTTTGGTGATCGCATCGCATCCGTTGGAGATCATCTCTCTTACAAAAATATCATGGTCGGAATATAACCATTTCTTGATAATCGGAAAAATATTTTCACTGTTGATTGATAAACTGCCATGTTTTGCTGACATATATGTCACTCTCCTTTTGTTTTTATTTTTATTTCTGATGTTCCGACAGAGCCGGAAACCTGTTGTTTTTTTCAATAAATATATACTAATACGACTTTTTACAAAAGTCAAGAAAAATTTAGCACTCATCATTATAGAGTGCTAGTAACAGCATGTAAAACGGATCTCTATGTGCAAAAAAATCCCTCCGTACATTTTTTGTACGGAGGGTGCTGTAAAACTATCTTCTACATTCTGTTCTTATTTTTTCTTTCTACGATATACAAGGATTCCTCCAATACATACCACAGCCACGATCAAAATGATCACAAATGTCATGATCGGTGTACTGTCTCCCGTCTGCACTGCAGATTTCTGATTTGTCTGTGTCACTGCCGGACTCGGAGTCGCAGTAAGAACTGCTGCCTGTGATACCGTAAAAGTAACCGTACTTTCTGACTGTGTACCGGTATCCTTCCAGCTGGAGCCGTCGTATTTCTGCTGTCCAAAGGTAACTTTCAGAGTATATTTTCCCGGCTTGCTGACACGGAATGTTGCAGTATAAGGCTCTCCATCCCAGGTACGGGTCTCTGTGATCTTCCAGCTCTTCGGCTGATATCTGGTATCTCCCTTACGCGGGTTTGTATTATCCATTCCTGCACCAGCTGCTGTAAAGGTGATCTTTGTATTGGTATCATACTTGCCATTGGAATCAATGCCTGTGATCTTATTGTCCGATGCAGCGGCTTCCGTGCCCTGATATCCATTTACTGTAATACTTACTGCGATCACTGTACTGATCTTGTTGGGATTCTTAACCCCCTCCGGAAGAATGACGGTACCTTTTACATTAAATATCTGACGTTCTGCAGAAGACGGATCATAAGAAGATCCCTTAACATCCCATTTAACAGATGCCTTCTGCTCTCCCTTTGTTGTAGTGATCTTTACTGTTCCCGGAAGCTTCAGGGCTTTCTGGGTTTTCTGGGTTCCATTGGGTAGATCTTTGATATCGGATGGCTTTTTGATGCCTGTAAGGTTATTCGCCTTCTTACCGTTATCTGTTTTTTTCTTTGTAACACTGAAATGGACATTTACATAAGCTTCCACATTTGCATCATTGGCGATCACAATGTCTTCCAGATATTCCCCCTGTGAAAGTCCGCTGACCGGCTGTACGCTAAAGGTTGCATTATCTCCTGCTTCCAGCTCTGTGGCGGAAAGTGTACCAATTGTATATGCATTTGATGAAGGCTGTTTCAGAACGATCTTTGTATTTCCGGTGTTGGTAACTGTAACTTTCTTCGCATCAGGAAGTTCCTTATAGCCTTCCTCTTTGGTTCCAAACTCCAGACTATCTGTTACCGAAAGACCGGGATTGGGTTCCGGTTCCGGTTCCGGCTCCGAAACTGTAAATTCCAGCCGGACTTCAGCCAGTGTGTTTCCGGTATTCTGATCTGTCACAGAAATCGTATCGCTGTGATCTCCGACCTGAAGACCGGTCTTGGGCTGTACGGTAAAGGTTGCCGCCTTATCTCCGGGATTGAGCACTTCCGCAGAAGGCTCTCCCACCTCATAATCCTCCGGAGCAGAAAGCTGGATCCGGATAGCCTCTGTACCTGTATTCTCTACGGTTACAGGCTGTGCATCCGGCGCAGTCTCATAGCCCTGTTCCAGTGTTCCAAACTTCAGAGGACCTTCCGGTTTCACTGTTGCAGTAACTGTTTTTGGTGTTTCTGTCTTTACCATAACCGAAGCCGTCACTGTAGCAGATGCTTCCGTGCTTTCATCAGAAGCAAATACAAGCTCTTCCACGTATGGATCATCTTTTGCAGAGAGTCCAAGCTTAGGCTGTACGGTAAAGGTCTGCTCTCCTCCCTGCGCCAACTGGATATTTCCGCTACTCTCCACTTCACTGACCGGCGCAATATCAAAAAACTCCGACTCAGGCTGTACTAACGTCACAGCTTCTGTACCTTCGTTTTTGATCGTGACTGTACTTGTTGTTTCTACCTTTTCATAACCGGCAGTCAGATCATCAAAAGGCAGTTCTGTCGGATCCGCAGTTAGCTTGTATATTTTTTCCGCTGCAGGGTCCGATGTTTCCCCGGGATCTGTCTGCTCATTATTTTCATTATCTTCGGCTTTTTTATTTTCCGGTTCTTTTACTGTAAAGTCCGCTTCAAAGAAGACATCGGCACCTTCTTCTGTCTGATACGTGATCAGATCTTTGTATTCCCCAGCCTTCAGACCTTCTCGTGGTTTTACCCACACAGTAACACTTTCACCACTCTTTAATGGCGCATCATTAATATCCGCAGCCATGAAATTCTCCGGGGCGATCTCTTTAAAATTAAGATCGCCGGTTCCGTTATTTTTGATAGTAACCATCTGTGCTTCCGGAATTTCCGTATATCCTTCTTCCACGGAACCAAAATCCAGAATTCCACTTCCATCTTCCGTGTATGCAGATGCCGAATATGTCGGTTCCTCATTTTTTTCAGAAGCGTCTGCTGCTGTATCTGCGGAATCCGGTGTCTCTGTCTGACTATCTCCAGATGTATCTGCCTCATCGGTATTCTGAGGCCCTGACTGTTCTCCGTTTACTTCTATAACAGAGTTTTCAGCAGGCTCCTGGGTATCTGCAGGTTCCTGTGCATCTGTATTTTCCTGTACATCTGTATTCTCCTGCACATCCGCTGACTCCGTTTCTTCTGCCGGCTCTATGGTTTCCTCAGGCTGAGCACTATCAGGCTCCTCTGACATTCCAGCTTCTGTATCCGGCGTGTTCTCTGAAGACTCCGAAGCTGCCGAAGCTTCACTTTCCTCCGCATCCGGATCTTCTCCTGCTGCTTTGGCTTCTTCCTTTTTCTTTTCTGCCAGTGCTTTGGCTTCCTCCTCTGTTTCGGAAACCTCCTGGGTCGTCACCGTAAGCTCACCACTAACTCCCGTCTCTTCTTTTCCGGTAATCTTCAGAACGATCGGAAGACCCAGATCTTTTTCATCGATTTTATAAGTCTTGTCAGTTCCTACCTCTGTAAGAAGGTCTCCGTCCTTTAATGACCAGGAAAAACTCACATTATCATCTGTGATCCCCTCCGGCTTGACCTTTGAGTAATCTGCACTTAAAGTAGACCCGATCGCAAGTGTTCCTTTGACCTTCAACTTTCCATCAAGAGTTCCAGATGGAACTGCAGTGGCAAATACCATCGATGGAAGCAGCGTTACCATCATAAGCACAGCCATGACGACTGCCAGCACTCTGCTTTTTTTCATATCCCATCCTCCTTTACATCATTTTATTTTCCCCACATTTACCCTTTCTACGCAGGGCTTTCTTTTGCTGATGCAAGTTTATCATATTTAATTTTCAGAGGTGTAATCCCTGCTTTCCGTCAGCCTTCTACGATCATATATTTTCCGTCCGGGAGTTTAAATACTTCGCTTTCTTCTTCCAGCTCCTTCAGGGAAATCCCCTCCACATCTGCGCCCATTCCATCCAGATATTTTTTAACATCCTTCAGGGAATCCAGCACAACTGCCATGCAATCCTCTAGAAATTCCTCTGCCTCCTCAAAATCCTCTGCTACCGGCTCATCAAAAAGCTGACCCTGTTTTTCCAGAAATGTCTGGACATATTCTTTCTTGTACATATTAAAGTACCTCCTTTATATCTCCGCCCGCCGCGATCAGTCTGCGAAGTACTGGTTCCACCTTCTCTGTCTCGTAGAAAGCCGCCGCCTTTACCCCTGGCTTCGCATGCTTCATGGCAAAGCTGTATTTTACAGATTTCATCATTTCAATATCATTGTATTCATCCCCGAACGCCATGCATTCATCCGGTCCGATTCCCAAAAGTTCCTGGTATTTACGGATCCCTTTTGCTTTGTTCGTGGTAAATGGAACAAAATCCACCCACGCAAATCCGGATGTCACAACAGTACATCTGTCTTTGAACCGTTCTCTCCAGTACTGGATGGATTCCTCCGTCATTCCTTCTCTCTCATAAACTGCAACCTTCATACAAGGCTCTGTGATCTCATCAAAACTCTTTATGATCTTACACTGATTTTTTACTTCTTCGATCATCAGATGGCGATAATGTTCTGTCTTGGGCATGATATAATAAAAATCCTTTGTAGAACAGGAAAATTCCGCTCCGGGCTTTTCCCATATTACCTGAATGATCTCTCTGACCAGTTCTTTGTCAAAGCTGTCGCAGTACAGAAGCTTCTCATTCTGGACAGCGAGCCCGCCATTTTCACTGATAAATGCCATCTCGTCCTTTACCGGCGCAAAAAGATTCCTCATATTGGCATACTGTCTGCCACTGGCTGCCACAAAGAGGATTCCCATTTTTTTCAGTTCCTTTACCAGCGGAAAGATCTCTTCCGGCAGCGTCTGTCTTCCACCGATAAGCAGCGTTCCATCCAGATCGCTGGCAACCATCTTAATCATGCTGCTTCTCCTCATAAATAGTAAACAGATCACCAGGTACAGCTGCTACAATATCTGCACCGTTATTTTCAAGCTCTTCTCTGTCACGGAATCCCCATAGTGCACCAACGGTATACATTCCAGCAGCACTTCCTGTCTGCATATCTGTCTTTGTATCTCCGATATACATACATTCTTCCGGCTTTACGCCGAAATCTTCTGCAATCTTCAGCGGACCATCCGGTGCCGGCTTTCTGCGGATCCCTTCCTGCTGTCCCATCACCTCATCAAACAGATCGCCATAGATCGCCTTTACCACTTTCTGTGCCGCAACATGAGGCTTATTGGAGCATACAGCCATCTTAAGGCCTGCATGTTTCAGCTTCTGAAGGGTTTCCGGCATATCTTTATATGGCACAACTTTATACAGCGGATCTTCATCAAATTTCCTGCGATAAAGTTCCCTGACTTCTTCGTAGTGTACCAGCTCCGGATCTCCTGCATCGATCAGGCATCTTCTGATCAGCATATCTGCACCTTCACCGCTGTAATAACGAAAATTATCTGCCGGCTGTGGTTTCAGGGAAAACTTTTCCATGATCTCATTCGCCACATATGCCATAGATTCCAGTGTATCCGCAATTGTTCCATCCAGATCAAATATACAAGCTTTTATCATTTTCTCTTTCATCCTCTCAGGTTCATTCCCAGTTTTTTTGTCTCATAAATCAGTCTTGCCACAGGCAGTCCCACCACGTTGTTATAATCACCACGGATTCCCTTCACATAGGCTCCCCAGGCGCCCTGGATCCCATAGCTTCCGGCTTTGTCCATTGGGTCTTTGCTGTTTACATATTCCTTTATTTCTTCCTCTGTCACCGGATAAAAGCTCACATCTGTGCACTCATGGAAGGTATGAGCTTTCCATCTCCCTTTTTCTCTTATCAGCAAAGTTACACCGGTATATACCTGATGTGTATTCCCCTGCAGCATAGCGAGCATCTCTATTGCAGCTGTCTCATCTGCCGGTTTACCTAAAATCTTACCCTCATAAGATACAACGGTATCTGCACCGATCACAACCACATCTCTCAGATCTCGGTTCTCCTCTTCCTCCAGCGCGTATGCCGTAAACATAGCTTTCTGACGAGAAAGTTCCTCCACCACTTTCGCAGGCTCTGCACTGGTGATCCGTTCTTCCCCGCTGGCAGGCTTCACTTCAAAGGCGACTCCTACCTGGCTTAAAAGTTCCCGCCTCCTGGGAGATGCGGAAGCAAGCACGATTTTCTTCATGTGTAATTCCTCTCTTTCCTGTGTTATCAGTATAACCGTTTCTGTAAATGGGCGCAACCGAAATCGTTGCAGGAGCATTTTGTACTTATCCATTTATTCCTGATGACGATAAAACAAAACAAGCAGTACACCCTGATACCTGTTCACGGTGTACTGCTGTCATATGTTTCGTATTCTTTTTGACAGTTTTTATGCTTTCGGTAATTTGAAAGAGCTCTTCAGAGATACAATGCGGTTAAATACCGGTGCTCCCTCCCTGGAGTCATGGATATCTGCGCAGAAGAAACCGTTACGTACAAACTGATAGCTGTCATAACCTTTTGCTTTCAGAAGCTCCGGCTCTACATAAGCACTTGTTACTGTAAGAGAATTCGGATTTACATTAAGAGAACCATCTTCTTTATTGTAAACACCTTTTTCTTCATCTACGATATTCTCGTAAAGTCTTACCTCAACTTTACCTGCATTGGATGCTTCCACCCAGTGGATCGTTCCTTTTACCTTACGTCCGTCCGGTGCATTTCCGCCCTTGGTCTCCGGGTCATAGGTACAGTGGACTACACGGATCGTTCCGTCGTCATCTGCCTCATAACCTGTGCAGGTTACAAAATATGCATTCATAAGACGAACTTCATTTCCAATATAAAGACGTTTGTATTTCTTAGGAGGCTCTGCCATAAAATCATCACGTTCAATATAAAGTTCTCCACTGAACGGGATCTTTCTGGTTCCAAGCTCCTCATTCTCCATATTATTCGGAGCTTCAAGATACTCAACCTGTCCTTCCGGATAGTTATCGATCACGAGCTTGATCGGATCAAGAATCGCCATCATACGCGGACGTTTCAGCTTCAGGTCCTCACGGATGCAGTACTCGAGCATTGCATAATCTACAGAACTGTTCGCCTTTGAAACACCACAGAGTTCTACAAATTTACGGATAGACTCCGGTGTAAATCCACGGCGGCGAAGTGCGGCGATGGATACTAGTCTCGGATCATCCCATCCATCTACGATGCCGTCCTCAACAAGCTTCTTGATATAACGTTTACCTGTAACAACGTTGGTCAGGTACAGCTTTGCAAACTCGATCTGCTTCGGTGGGTGCGGATATTCCAGTTCCTTTACCACCCAGTCATAAAGCGGTCTGTGGTCCTCAAACTCCAGAGTACAGATAGAATGTGTCACACCCTCAATGGCATCCTCGATCGGATGAGCGAAGTCGTACATCGGATAGATGCACCATTTATCTCCTGTATTGTGATGTGTCATGCGGGCTACACGGTAAATGACCGGGTCACGCATGTTCATATTCGGTGATGCCATATCGATTTTGGCACGGAGAACCTTCTCGCCATCTCCGTATTTGCCCTCACGCATCTCTTCAAAAAGCTGAAGATTCTCTTCTACAGTACGGTTTCTGTACGGGCTCTCTTTACCTGGCTCTGTAAGAGTTCCTCGGTACTCACGGATCTGGTCTGCAGTCAGGTCGCAGACAAAGGCCTTGCCTTTCTTAATAAGTTTCACTGCTGCCTCATACATCTGATCAAAATAATCAGATGCAAAGAAAAGTCTGTCTTCCCAGTCTGCACCAAGCCATTTCACGTCAGCCTTGATGGACTCTACAAATTCGGATTTCTCCTTTGTAGGGTTGGTATCATCAAAACGGAGGTTGAATTTTCCGTTGTATTTCTGAGCCAGTCCATAATTTAAAAGAATGGATTTCGCATGTCCGATATGAAGATAGCCGTTAGGTTCCGGTGGGAAACGTGTATGCACGGTGTCATAAACGCCTTCTTCAAGATCTTTGTCTATAATATTTTCAATAAAGTTTTTGGAAACTGTTTCGTTCTCCATTGCTTTCCCTCCTAAATATCATCCTGATGTTTTATCTTATCATAAATCCGGAGTTTTTGAAACCCGCAAAACCTGTATCTAAACAAAAAATTGTCTGTTTTTAGACACAAAAAAAGCTGCTGACGGGAATCGAACCCGTGACCTCCGCCTTACCAAGGCGACGCTCTACCGACTGAGCCACAGCAGCTTGTTTCGCGACGTTTGTGCCGCTCACAGTTGTTTATATTATCAGATGATTGTCATATTGTCAATACATTATTTTTATTTTTTTAAAAATTCATATTTTCATGATTATAGCACAAAAAATCCTGTGTGCTGTCGCTCACAGACACAGCACGCAGGATTCTCTTTTTACTCTTCTGTCTTTGTCTCTTCTGCTTCTGTCTCTTCTTCCGCTTCGGCCTCCGATTCATCATCTGCAGGTGTTTCCTCTTCTGCTTCTGTTGGTGCCTCTTTAGCATCCTCTGCCTCTTTGGAAACTTCTACAGTCTCAGATGCAGTCTTGTCCCAGTCCTGGAAGACTTCTTTCTCTTCTTTTTCTTCCTTCTTCTCGTCATCTTTGAAATCATCAAGATCTTCGAAATCATCCTCAAAGTCTTCTTCGCATACGGATCGTCTGGATACAAGTGCTGCGATAGCTCCTGCTGCGGCAGCGGTAAGCGCTCCTACTGCAACAAGTCCCCAATATTTATTGATCTTTGCCATAATTTGGTCTCCTTTCTTATTCTGCTCCTTATGAATATTATTTTAATACTTTTATATTCAAAAGGAAAGAGGTATTTACTCTTCTCAAAAATAGCTTTTAATTTTCCCACGGATCCTCTGCAGTGCATTATCAATGGATTTCGGTGTTTTTCCAAGGATCCGGGCAATATCCATATATCCATTTCCATCCAGATACAACTGCAGTACCCTGTTTTCCAGAGGGCTCAGGCTCTTTTTCATTTCATTTTCGAGAGCCGCCACATTTTCCCGGTCGATCAGGATCGATTCCGGATTATCATGCTCCACACAGGAATCTCTGAAGTTTTCCTCCGCCTCTCCGTCGCTTAAAGACACATAAGTATTCAGTGGCTGATGTTTCTGGCGGTTTGAACTTTTAATTGCAGTATATATCTGTCTGTCAATACATATATTTGCAAAAAACTGAAAAGACGACTCCCTGTCTGGCTGGTAATCACGGACTGCCTTAAACAGTCCGATCATCCCCTCCTGTATCAGATCATCTGTGTCCCCACCTATCAGAAACATGGCACGGGCCTTTTTTCTGACCAGACCTTTATACTTTTCCATCAGATAATCTGCAATTGCAGATTCCCCTGCACGAAGTCTTTCGATAAGAACTTCATCCGTCATCTCATTATATCGGCACATTTTTTCTCCGAACAGCTATGGCTGTATTTGATGTATTTATTTTGACAGTCTCTGTCTCACGATCTCAAAAGCAAGCACCCCTGCTGCTACAGAAGCGTTAAGGGAATCGATATCCCCCTTCATCGGGATCGCGGTAGTAAAATCACATTTCTCTTTTACAAGGCGGCTTACACCATTTCCCTCATTTCCGATCACAAGGCCAATAGGTCCTGTCAGATTCTGACGGTACATCACCTCTCCGTCCATATCTGCACATACGAACCAGATGCCTTTTTCTTTCAGTTCATCAATAGTCTGTCCCAGATTAGCAACCTTGGCAACCGGTGTATAATTCAGTGCGCCTGCCGACGTCTTGGCAACCGTAGCAGTCAGTCCTACTGCTCTGTGTTTGGGAATGATCACACCATGAGCACCTGCGAGATTTGCGGTACGGATGATAGCTCCCAGATTATGAGGATCCTCAATATTATCAAGAAGAATGATAAACGGAGGCTCTCCCTTATCTTCTGCTTTTTTCAGGATGTCTTCCACTGTAGAATAATCATAAGCCGCAACCTGTGCGATCACACCCTGATGTGCACCTGTCTCGCTCATGGAATCCAATCGTTCCTTTGGAACAAATTTTACAATGGTGTCATGTTTTCTGGCTTCTCTTGCGATGGTGCGGACCGGTCCGTCCTGACAGCCATCCAGAATAAACAGTTTATCAACACATTTACCGGAACGAAATGCCTCAAGGACCGCATTTCTTCCTTCTATCATTTCAGTCAATTTAAACTTCCTCCTTCTCAAGTCCTGCATGGACCAGCTCCAGTATCCTTGAAAAATCCTCTTTCAGGTAAAGATATCCCATCAGCGCCTCAAACCCTGTGGCACGCCGGTAATCCGCCATGGTGGCATGTTTGGCCATAGTAGCGGAATGCGCATTCCTTCCTCTTCGATATACACTTTTTTCTTCTTCTGTCAAAAGTGGTTCGAGGATCTCCATCATACCCGACTGTGCAGATGCTTTTACAAGGCTGCTGGCTTTTTTGTGGAGACGATTTACCGGACAATTCGCTTTTTTCACAAGAATAGTACGGATCACCAGCTCATAAACGCCATCCCCGATATAGGCCAGCGTCAGCGGCGAATAGGTCCGAAGGTCTGCGTCTTTCAGATCAAACAGCTCTTTCAGTTTCTTTAAGCTCTCTGCCATTTCACACCTTCTCTTGTATCTTTAAGGATGATACCTTTTTTCAGGAGCTCATCTCGGATCTCATCTGCTCTCTTGAAATCCTTTGCCTTTCTTGCAGCCTGGCGCTCCTGGATCAGATCCTCGATCTCTTTGTCAAGAATCTCTTCTTTTTTCTCGATTTTCAGTCCCAGCACATCACTGAGCTTAAAAAGTTCCTCATAAAGGCCACCGGCAAACTCCCTTGAGCTGTTCTCGTCTACGTTTGTGTTGGCAAATTTTACAAGCTCAAAAATTGCCGCAAGTGCATCTGCAGTATTAAAATCATCATCCATGGCAGCTTCAAATTTGGTAACAAAACCTTCCGCTTCTTTGAGAAGCGCAAGCTCTTCCTCTGTAATATTCTCTGCCGCCCCATTGTCTTTACGGTCACTGAGCTTGCCTGCCGCCTCAAGGATACGCTCCAGAGAGTTCTTTGCTGCCTCCATCAGATCTGCGCTGAAGTTCAGCGGACTTCTGTAATGTGCGTTCAGCATAAAGAAACGGAGAACCTGAAGATCATACTGTTCACCGATCTGACGAACGGTACGGAAATTTCCGAGAGATTTGGACATCTTGCGGTTGTCGATGTTCAGGAAACCATTATGCATCCAGTATCTTGCAAAAATCTTACCATTGCAGCACTCACTCTGTGCGATCTCATTCTCATGATGCGGGAAGATCAGATCCTCACCGCCTGCATGGATATCAATCTCTTCTCCGAGATATTTCTTGGACATAACAGAGCACTCAATATGCCAGCCAGGACGTCCGTCGCACCACGGTGATGGCCAGGACGGCTCGCCCTCTTTCTTTGGTTTCCAAAGCACGAAGTCTAACGGATCTTCCTTCTGATCCTCACCGGATACCTTAAGAGAACGGAATCCTGACTGGAGATCATCCAGATTCTTATGAGAAAGCTTGCCATACTCTTTGAATTTCTTTACACGGAAATAAACGGTCCCGTCAGCTGCCGGATATGCATATCCTTTATCAATAAGAGTCTGGATCATGTCGATCATGCCCTGGATCTCCTGTGTAGCCTGAGGTGCAGTTGTAGCAGGTTTTACATTCATATCTGCCATATCCTTCTTGCACTCTTTGATATAACGGGTAGAGATTTCCTCTGCGGAAACGCCCTCTTCAATGGCCTTCTTGATGATCTTGTCATCTACATCGGTAAAGTTGGATACATAATTTACTTCATATCCTTTATATTCCATATATCTGCGCACCGTATCAAAAATGATCATAGGGCGGGCATTTCCGATATGGATCAGATTGTATACCGTAGGTCCGCAGACATACATTTTTACTTTTCCTTCTTCCAGAGGTACAAATTCCTCTTTTCTGCGTGTCAGTGTGTTAAAAATCTTCATGTTACTCTTCCTCCAATTTCCCGATTCTGTACAGGGAGCAGATCGCCTGTGAGGAGATTCCCTCTCCCTGTCCTGTAAATCCAAGGCCTTCCTCTGTGGTCGCCTTGATATTCAGCTGTGATATTTTAATCCCAAGTGCTTCTGCGATATTTTCTCTCATCGTCGGAATATGTGGTGCCATCTTCGGTTTCTGAGCGATGATGGTGGCATCGATATTTCCGATCGCATAGTCATTCTCCTTCAGTAATCCGGCAACATGCACCAGAAGTTTCACACTGGAGATTCCCTTATATGCAGGGTCTGTATCCGGAAAATGCTTTCCGATATCTCCAAGAGCCGCAGCTCCCAGAAGTGCATCCATGATCGCATGGATCAGAACATCCGCATCCGAATGGCCCAAAAGACCTTTTTCCCAGGGAATATCAACACCACCAAGGATCAGCTTCCTGCCCTCTGTCAGTTTATGTACATCATATCCCATTCCTACTCTCATCAAACCGTTCATCACTGCCTTTCCTGAAATTTATGTCAAGTCAAAAGAACCTTTTATGAGCTGTTCCTGCTCAGTATGTGAGCATCTTCCGAAGTCTCAGAAGGCTCAGCCTTCTTCTTGTATACGGTGCAAGTCTGAGACTCTCCTCGATCGCTTTTCCCGGCAGTCCGATATCCCGGACTCTGCTCACGCAGCCAACGATACTCATCATCTCCTGCATATCTGTAACTGCAGGAAGAAGATCTATGATCTTAAGGATTTCCGGAAGTGCACCGGAAAGTGTTTCTGTGCTTACATCGTCCAGAAGTTCCGGGGTGTTTTCTTTTTCAAGTGCTTCAAGAATCCCTTTTCTGCCGAAGGTCTCCTGCAGGAGTTCTGTATCTCCGTCTGTAAAGGCATGCACTCTGCAGGCTCCTCTTCGGATAGCATCTGCAAGCTTTTTATATTCCAGAAGGACCAGCATGGTTGCTGCAGAAACCTTCTCCCCGTGAAGAGCATCCAGGTGACCATTGACCACTTCCATATCCCAGAGGTGGACCATATGGTGCTCCGCCCCGGATGCCGGTCTGGAGTTTCCTGTCATCTGCATGGCCAGTCCGGAAAGGATCAGCGCATACATCAGCTTCTCACATGCATCTTTCTCTCCTGCTGCAATTTCTTTCAGATTATCCTTAACAGTCCGGATCGCTTTTGTTTCCAGGTCTGCCACCGCTGTACAATAGTATTCATCCATAAGAATACTTGCTATCTTCCAGTCTGCCAGCGCAATGTATTTTCCCAGAATATCTGACACCCCGGCTGCTGTAAGCCTTGCAGGCGCCTTAGCAAAAATATCCGTATCCGCAAAAACAAAAAGTGGCGCAGATGCCTGAAATACTTTTTTTACACCATTCCAGGTCATGTCTGCTACTGTGGAAGTAAATCCGTCTGAACTGGCTGCGGTGGGCACAGAGACAAAAGGGATCCGGTACTGATGGGCGACAAAACGGCTGAGATCATGGATCGTCCCCGCTCCAACTGCAAGAACAAGATCGATGTCCTCTTCCATATAATTCTCCACGATCTCCACGGCACGCTCATCTGCCTCAAGACCTTCAGCATCCAGGATCAGTACCTGACACCGGTCATAGATATCCTCCATCAGTTCCTCTGTAGCTTTGTAACTGTTCGTGTCACAGATCAGAAGCGGGGAAATACATTCTTTCAGATCACCGTCTGACATTTCCTTTTCCAATTTCCCGATAGCTCCTGATTCAATTACAATTTCTCTAACGTCTATGTGGTGCTCCCTCCCGCAGCTGCAAGGTCGGGCAAAATCGTCCGCATCGACTCGCATGTACTTATGTCCTCCTGACTTCTTTTAATGATTCACAGCGTATTTCTCTGTCCGCTGAATGATACAATATTACAGTTTGGTATTATACAGGATTTTTTTTTATTACGCAATGATAGAGTTCAACTTGTTTCATCATATAGCAAAAATCCTTTATTTTCAAGGATTTCCGGTGTTTCTACGCCAAACAATGTTTCGCCTGGTTGCGTCTATTTTCTTTTGTTTGTCACAAAAATTGTCATAATAAAAAGCCACTCACAATAAAGGGAAGTGGCTCTGATTATTACATTACATTTTCAAGCTTTTTCAATTCATTCTGTACTCTTGCTCTTCTGCATCCTTCCCCTCCGCTTATTTCCATTCAGCGTCTGCTTCACTTAAAGTCTTTAATTGCCCAAAAAACTCTTTTGCAGCATCCAGACCTACAACCCCACTGTCTGTCAAACAGATATTCGCAATCCGCTTCGCTACTTGCTCATAACCGAATAACATCATAAAAAAAACACCGTCTCACAGACAGTGCACCTCATTTCATGCAACTGGCTGCCATTTTACAGGCCCTGTAGCTTTGCGTCCCAGACTTTCATCTGGTTTGCCGATCATCCTTATTAAGCTTTTATACGTATCCTAAAAAACTGGTTTTATTATACTACAGCGTTCTACTTTACACAAGAAAAAACATTACCGTTTTAACGCCTGAAAACACAAAAAAGAGATTGCTCCAAAACAGAGAAAAATACTTTATCACCACGAAAAAAAATCCCCGCTGTCTGACTGAAATCAGACAACAGGGATTTTTTATCAGATCATCCGATCGCTGCGATCACTTCTACCTCGCAGAGAACGTTCTTTGGCAGTGTCTTGACTGCAACACAGGAACGTGCAGGTTTATTTACGAAATATTTGGCATATACTTCATTAAATGCCGCAAAATCGTTCATATCTGCAAGGAAGCATACTGTCTTGATCGCATTCTCATAGCTGGAACCGGCAGCTTCCAGAACTGCTCCGAGATTCTTCATAACACGGTCAGCCTGCTCCTCGATGGTTGTGCCAACTACCTCTCCAGTTGCCGGATCCACTGGGATCTGACCGGATGTGTAAAGTGTATCTCCATGGATGATAGCCTGGGAGTATGGTCCGATTGCTGCAGGTGCTTTGTCTGTATGTACTGTCTTCATAATAGAATTCCCCTTTCATGAACATTTCGGATACTTCTCTGGCGGAAATATCCATCAGGATCTTGCTCAGCTGTTTTTTATTCTAACTCACAGATCACCCCTGGTCAAGGTCCATATTCAGATAATTATAAACAATACCGGAAATATCCCGGATATGCGAAACTGCGTCCCCAGGTTTACAGTCTTCTGACATCACACAGAGGATATATGTAGTCTTTTCTCCATATACAATGGCGATATCATGCTGGTCCGTATCCGTTTCTCCAGTCTTATTTGCAATTTCCACGGACACAGATATCCCGCTGGGGATCTTAGTAGTAACCTGCTGGTTCAGAAGCAGGTTCAGCATAGCCTCCGAAGCTTCTTTCGATACACATTCTCCTTTATAGATCCGGGAAAGAAGCTCTGCGCAGTCTTTTACGGAAGTAGTGTTCCTGCCACCGAGGCCGACGTCCTTTGAAGAGGACGGGCTTAAGATGTGCTGTACGGAAGTATCTGCAAATTTCTGTTCCGCAAGAAATCCATTTACAGCCTGTGCTCCGTCCTTAAAAACACCCGATGCTGTCTGCAGACGTACCAGCTCATTAAAAGATTCATTGTCACTGACTGTGATCATATTCCAGAGAAGGTCATTGACCTTTGTGGATACGGACGGATCTGTAACATCTTTTTTCATTTTTGCCGCTTCGTTCTGAAGGACTGCATCCATGTTGGCATAGGTCTGGGCCATGACAAACACTTTGATCAGACTGGCTGAGTACAGTGACTGACTGTTCTGTTCAAACTCCTGATCACTGGTCAGATCCTTTACATAAACGCTCCATGTACCCTCATAGGTTCCAAGAAGATCCGCAAGCCGTTTCTCAAGGCCATCCATTCCCAGATCTTTCGTCTCGACTTTTCCAGATTTATCCACGGAAAATCCCTCCGGAGTCTCTCCCTCTTCCTGGAGCAGAACGCCGTTTTCTCCGCCAAAATAATAATATCCGTCAAACATCTGTCCTGCAGCATTCATTTCCAGATAATGGATACCTGAATCTGTGACCATTTTTCCATATTCATCAAAATAATACAGCCCGTTGTATGTTGTTTTGTCCACCACCAGCTCATCCATATAACGTACCTGTGGAGAGGCGCTGAGTTTTCCCAGATTGTTTACCATATAACAGCCGTCAAAAGAAACTTCCTCACCGCTGCCGTCTTTTGCCGGAGCCTTCAGATCGGTGATCTGGACCATATGCGAGTTTCCCGCTGTAAATTTACCGCTTTCGTCGTGATAATAATATCCATCAAAAACCGTTCCGTCGATCTCAAAATGATCAAAATAATACACTGCCGGAGTATTTTCTTTGGTTCCATCTTCATTCAGGCAGTAAAAGCCATTGCTTTTCAGAATATATTTCCCGTTTTCACCGGGAATTGGAAGTATCTGGGACTCCTCCGTAACAGAACCAAGGCTTCCCTGTGCTGTCTGCTGCACTGTTGTCGCAAAAACCGGCTGTGCGAGCATCACTGTGCTCAGACAAAATGCCAATGCTTTATATATTTTTTTTCGTCTCATATACTTCTTTCACTTTTCTTATGATCCTATTTTACAGTTTCTTGTCCTGATCCGGCATCCACACATTCCTCCAGTGATTTTCCAGATAAAGACTCTATAAGTATATCGGATTTCTCCGTTCTGTCAAGTAAACCTCTTCCAGAACGTCTCCACTGCACCTTCTACCGTATCCAGCCTGCAGCCTGTACGGTCCTGCCATTCCCTGGGAAAGATTTCCTGGTAATCCCGATCCCAGAAGCGGTCATCCAAAAGCAATATCACGCCTTTATCCTCTTTTGTGCGGATCACGCGCCCGGCGGCCTGAAGCACCTTGTTCATACCCGGATAGCGATATGCATAATCAAAACCACAGTGATTCTTTTTATCGTAATACTCTTTCAAGATCTCACGGTGACTGCCGATCTGGGGAAGTCCGGTTCCTACGATCACTGCCCCGATCAGACTTTCCCCTGTCAGATCAACACCCTCAGAAAAAATTCCTCCAAGGACACAGAACCCTACCAGGGTACCTTCCCGTTCCTGAAATTCCTCCAAAAATCCTTCCCGTTCCTGTTCTGTCATATCCGGCGTCTGACACACGCAGCGCACCCAGTCTACGGAAAATTCTTCCTCATAAACCTGCAGTACGTCTTCCATAAGACGATACGACGGAAAAAACACCATATAATTTCCCTGCCTCTGCCAGACACATCTGGCAATATATCCGGCGATCTTCCGGTATTCTGCACGATTTCTCCGGGTATACCGGCTGCTTACGTCGCTGCCGATAAGAATCCTGCGGTTTTCTTTTGGGAAAGGAGACTGCACATAAATCCCATAGGCATCACGGTCTGTTGTCAAAAGCTCCCGGTAATAGAGCATGGGAAACATTGTAGCTGAAAAGAAAATAGCACTTTTCCCTTTTTTCAGGTATTCTCCCAGATTTTCTGCCGGGTTCACACAGAACAGCCTCAGACGAAATCCTTCTTCTGCGTTGTTTTCGGTATATACTACATAATTTTCATCTACCAGCTCTGAAACATTTAAAAAATCACGCACTATAAAATAAAATTCCAGTATTTCCCTGCGTAGTTCTTCTTCCAGTTCTTTTTCCTCCAGTATTTCTTCCAGTTCACCTGATATTGTAAGAAATGTGATCGGCAGTACTCCGGGATTGGGAAGCACCTGATACCCTTTTCCTGTTTCCGCAAGATTCTCTTCCAGTTCCATCATCTGGCGATTTGCTTTATCCAGTGTTCTGGCCAGTTTTGAAAATCTCTTTCTTATCTTCTTTCGAAGTGCTACCAGACTCTGACGGGAAATACCGGCACTGTACATCTCTCTGCCACGTTCTACCAGATTATGTGCCTCATCGATCAGAAAAATATAATCCCCGGAAATATTTTCCCCGAAAAAACGTTTCAGATGAACATTGGGATCAAACACGTAATTATAATCACAGATGATCCCGTCTACCCAGATTGAAAGATCCAGACACATTTCAAAAGGGCACACCTGCCATTTTTCTGCATGAGCACGGATCACTTCTCGGGAATATACCTCTTCAGTGGTCCAGAGCTCATAAACCGCATCATTTACCCGGTCAAAATGCCCCTTTGCATAAGGACATTTCTCCGGTGTACATTCCGGAGTATCCTGAAAACACAGCTTTTCCTTTGCCGTGATCGCCGTTACCTTGAATTTCAGACCTTTTTCCCGCAGGATGTGAAATGCCTCCTGCGCCACAGTTCCTGTGATGGTTTTTGCGGTAAGATAAAAAAGTGTTTCACCTTTTCCCTCACCGATGGCGCGCACGGACGGAAAAATGGCAGACATGGTTTTTCCCACACCGGTAGGCGCCTGAACAAATAAGGTCTTCCCGCTGGAAACCGTATGGTACACACCACTAACAATATCCCGCTGCCCTTCTCTGTATGGAAACGGAAACTGCAGATCCTTCATGGATGCATTTCTCTCTTTTTTCCAGTTAAGAGAATATGCGATCCATTTGTGATAGGCATCCAGAAGCTTCTGATACCAGCCTTTAAGCTCCTCTATGGAAAAATCCTCACGAAATCTCCTGGTTTCTTCCGTCTCAAGATGAGCGTATGTCATCTGAATGTGGATTTCAGAAATCCCTTCTTTTTCTCCCCAGATCATTCCGTAACACATGGCCTGGGCACGGTGGACAGGTATTGGCATGTCCATTGCCTGGACATTTCCGTAAGTCCCCTTGATCTCATCAATATAAACGGCTCCGTCCTCTGTAAAGATCCCATCTGCACGGCCCTCGACCTGAATGACCACATCGTCGTATTCACTTTCTTTTTTCAGAGAAACCTCTGCCTGATAATCGCCCTTCATACTCCGCTGTATCTTGCGGTGAAGCCTTCCGCCTTTTAACATGGCTTCCTTATCTCCGGATGTCCCACTGCTGTTATCCAGATCTCCGCTCCTCAGTATAAATTCCACAAGATTTCTGACAGAAATCCTCACTCTTGGTTTTTCCATATTTTCACTCCCGGCAGCTGCCGGAATTCCAGTCCGGCAGCTATTCTTTTTCCATGCTATACCAGGATTATACCATAAAATATGATCCGAAAGCTTCCCATAATAAAAAGGACGCATGTTCTGCTTTTCTTCTCATGAACTGCGCCCTTTTATCACCGTTTTTCTTTATTCATATTTCTCAACCTGCTGCATACTTGGAAAGAACACGATTAAAATCCTCATCTTCTCCGTAACACTTTACTGTCAGAGTCTTTGTCAGATCCAGACTCAAAAGTCCGAGGATCGACTTTGCATCAATGATAATACGGTTATAAAATACATCAATATCAAAATTACATCTGCTGGCTGCACTGACAAACTCCTGTGCACTTTTTTCATCCAGTTTGATCTGTTTCTCCATAGCTGACCGCCTGCCTTTCTGATTTTTTCATATTTCAGTTTTACACAAAAGTTAAGTTTTTGTCAATACTGTTTATTTCATATCAAACTTTTTTCGACACAATGTACAATATCTTTGTCTTTCCTTTGGAAATCCTGTTGAATTTGATTGTATTATTTTTAGATAAATCTTGGATTTTTCCAAAAAAATCCGCCGCAGGACGGTATGTTGATATGATACCTCTAAAGTAGACAGATTAAATATAAAAATCTGTTACTTTGGAGGTATTTTTCATGCCAAAATCAAAACATTCACCTGAGTTTAGAGCTAAAGTATCGCAGGAATATCTGGATGGTATAGGTTCTATTCAGTTCCTTGCTGATAAATACAGTATAGGATATTCAACACTAAAAGGATGGATTAATGAATATCAAATTCATGGGATAGCTGCATTTTGTCATCCATCGAATAGAAATAGAACTTATTCAAAGGAGTTTAAACTCCGATGCGTAGAAGCAGTTCTAAATGGAGAAGGGACTGTTGACGATATCATCGCTAAATATGCAATATCTAGTCGTTCTGTTTTGCGAAGTTGGATTAAGGTGTATAATGCCAATAGAGAGTTCAAGGATTATAATCCAAAACGGGAGGTCTATATGGCAGAGGCACGAAGAAAAACAACACTTGAGGAACGAAAAGAAATCGTTAATTATTGCATCAACCATAATCGTGACTATAAGAATACAGCTACAAAATTCAATGTTTCTTACGGTCAGGTCTATTCTTGGGTAAAGAAATATGATAGTGATGGGGAATCCGGATTAACTGACAGACGCGGTCAACGTAAAACAGATGATGAAGTAGATGAATTAGAACGTTTGAGACGTGAAAACTTACGACTAAAGCGTCAGCTGGAAGAAAAGGATATGGTTGTTGAATTGTTAAAAAAAGTGAAAGACTTCGAAAGGATGTGAGGCTGGGTAAGGTTCGTCATGAATCAAAATATCTTGCGATAGAATATTTTCATACAGAGAAAAACTGGAGTATTGGATGGATGTGTAAACATTTGGAGGTCGCAAGAGCTGCTTATTATAAATGGCTACACCGTGAAACACCTGAGGATGAAATGGAAAACATCAAACTTGCAGAGCTCATTAAGGAGTATGATGAACGCTTTAGTCATATCTTAGGGTATCGGAGAATGACTTCTTGGATCAATCATTTTAATCAAACAAAGTACAGCAAAAATAGAGTTCACAGAATTATGAAAAAACTGGGAATCCATTCCGTTATACGAAAAAAGAAGAAAAAATATAGGAATGCCAATGCAGATGAAACAACACAAAATATATTACAAAGAGATTTTTACGCAACTGCACCCAATCAAAAATGGGCTACTGATGTGACTGAATTTAAAGTGCCAGGTAAAAAAAAGAAGTTGTATTTAAGTGCCATTATAGATCTGTATGATAGATATCCTGTGTCATATGCTGTTAGTGCCAGAAATGATAATAAATTAGTATTTAAAACTTTTGATAAGGCAATTGCGTTGAACCCCTGTGCAAAGCCGATTTTTCATTCAGATCGGGGATTCCAGTATACCAGCAAAATGTTTAAAAAGAAACTTGTAAAACAAGAAATGAGACAATCCATGTCTCGGGTTGGACATTGTATTGATAATGGACCAACAGAAGGTTTCTGGGGAATTATCAAAGCAGAAATGTATCAGATGTACGAAATAACTGATGAATCCTCATTAAGATTTGCAATAAAGGATTATATAAGATTTTATAGTGAAGAACGTCCACAGGATAGGTATTGCTGCAAAACACCCCTAGAAGTACGTCAAGAAGCACTGAAATCTGACATACCAGTAGAATATCCTATTCCAGAAAACAAACGAATTAAAAAATATAAAGAGAAATGGTGTGCATAAAAATACCTACACTCCAAAATGAAATGTAGGTATTTTTGTCGCTTACCTTTAGATATCTCACCTGTCTACTTGACAAGGGGCATATCATGTTACACGTACTGCGGCGGTTTTAAATAAATCGGATATTCGGAATCCGCTTCGCTACTTCCTCATAAACAAAATCCGTTTCCGGATTTATATCAATCGGATATTCGAAATCCGCTTCGCTACTTTCTCATAAACAAAATCCGTTTCCGGATTTTGTTTATATCCGTGTCAGAACAAAAATATCGTAGATTGCTCTGACTGCTTTTTCGAAATCACGATTCTCTACACCGATGATGATATTCAGTTCACTGGAACCCTGGTCGATCATTTTTACGTTTACATTTGCATGGGCAAGAGCAGAGAAGATCCTTCCTGCAGTGCCTCTCTGGGATTTCATTCCACGACCAACAACTGCGATCAGTGCAAGGTCAGATTCCATCTCCACAAAATCAGGCTGCACCAGACGGTGGATACCTGCGATAACCTGCTGCTCTTTCTCCTCAAATTCGTCCTGATGAACATATACAGTCATGGTATCGATTCCGGATGGTACATGCTCAAAGCTGATTCCCTGATCTTCAAATACCTGAAGTACCTTGCGTCCGAACCCGATCTCACTGTTCATCATGGATTTCTCGATATTAATAGAGCAGAAGCCTTTCTTTCCGGCGATACCGGTAATAGTGAATTTCGGCTTCTTACAGGTGCTCTCTACGATCAGAGTACCTTTATCCTCCGGGCTGTTTGTGTTACGGATATTGATCGGAATTCCCTCTTTACGAACCGGGAAAATGGCATCCTCATGAAGAACAGTAGCTCCCATGTAGGAAAGCTCACGAAGCTCTCTGTATGTGATTGCCTCGATAGGCTCCGGATTGTGAACGATACGCGGATCTGTTACAAGAAAACCGGAAACGTCCGTCCAGTTCTCATAAATATCTGCATGGATAGCCTTTGCAACCAGGGAACCTGTCACATCAGAACCACCTCTGGAAAATGTCTTTACCGTGCCATCTGCACATGCGCCGTAAAATCCCGGAATAACCGCATGCTGGGATTTGCTGAGCTTTTTGGAAAGGAGTTTATTGGTCTCCTCCGCTTCCAGATTACCAGCTTTATCAAAACGGATCACAGAAGCTGCATCCACGAAATCATATCCAAGATATGCAGCCATGATCTTACCATTAAGAAACTCTCCTCTGGATGCCGCATACTGGATTCCTGCCTGTGCACGGAAATCCTCATCGATCTTCTTGAACTCCTCCTCAAGAGAAAGGCTCAGTCCGAGTCCCTTGATGATCTCATAATATCGCGCCTTGATCGCATTGATCTTCTCAGTGATATCCTCCCCTTTGGATGCTGCGTCATAACATCCATAAAGCATATCCGTCACTTTGATATCCTCGTCAAATCTCTTTCCCGGAGCTGACGGAACTACATAACGGCGGCTCTCATCACTGCGGATGATATCGCCCACTTTCTGGAACTGCTCCGCATTTGCAAGAGAACTTCCACCGAATTTTACAACTTTTTTCATGATAACACCTCTCACCTGTAATTTCGACTTCCAGCGCCGCCTTTTCACCATTCACTGCAACGCTTTACCACAGAAACCTACGGCTATTTTATTGAATAATTTGTAATTTTGCAAGCCTTTCCGTAACATTTCCGCAAAAAAAGTCAAATTATACAAGAGAAAAGTATCTCCTGACCTGTTTCTTATGCACAGTACTGCTTCAGAATGTTCTCGAGAGCTGCAGCGCTGCTTGTGTGACAGCGGCATACCGGAATGGATTTTTTCTTTGCTTCTTCTACTGCGCAGTTTACCATTTTGTGGGAAACGGTACTGGTGAACAGGATCATCAGATCCGGCACCCCGATCTTTTTCTTCATGGCTCCTTTTTCCTTGGCAAAAACTTTCGCCTTGCATCCGAAGCCTTTGCAGATATCCTCATACTGACATACCATTCTTTCATTACCGCCTACAATTACAACGCTCATAATTCACTCTCCTTTGATCTCTGAACTTTTATATGACTGTTTCAAGGTTATTTTAAACTAACTTTACTTTTAAAATATTGAGTTAGCACTTGCTAACTCATTTATTATAATACCATCTTACAAAAAGTTTGTCAAAGGTAATTTTAAATTCTGTCTGATTTTTTATATCCTGTGATCTCGCATACTGTAAGTATGCCGTTTTTTACCTGAAAATGAACATCCATTCCTGCAAAAGGCATTCCGTATATCCTCTCCGGATCTTTCTGGTAGGCAGGCCTCGGATCCTCTCTGAGCACGCCTTCCAACGCAGTAAGCTTATCCTCCGGAATCCTTGCCTTCCATTCTTCCGGGATCTCTACCTGCAGAAAATGCTGCTCCACCTTCGTCGCAAAGCCGCCCAGTGCTTCCGGATGGCAGTCTGCCACAGGCAGATATGGCTTGATATCATAGATGGGGGTTCCGTCCATCAGGTCCGCACCGGATACGATCAGTACAGGAGCTTCTTTGCTTTCCAGATCGATTTTTTCAAGCTTCACACAGGATAAGCCTACAGGATTGGGACGGAAGGGCGATCTGGTGGCAAATACGCCCATCCTTTCATTTCCGCCCAGGCGTGGCGGACGTACTGTAGGGGACCAGTTCTCACGGATCGACTGTGAAAACTCCCACAGCAGCCAGATATGCGAAAAATCTTCCAGTCCTTTTACCGCTTCCCGTACCCGGTATTCCGGTTCAAAAACAATACAGGCTGTCAGTTCTTCCACTCGACCGCTCTGACGCGGGATTCCGAATTTTGTCGGAAAATCACTTCTGATCCTTGCGATTATCTTCATATCCCTATTCTCCCTTTCACTTGCCAGATATACACCTCATGCGCCTGTTACATAATTCTGCTTTCAATGACTGTCATGTCATTTCCGTCAGATTCTCTTGTAGGCAACACAGTTTTTTTGCCGCTTGGCCTGATAGAGAAGCCTGTCCGCTTCCATCACTCCATCTCTGACCTTACAGCTTCCATATACACCTCCCACGCTCATGGAAAGCCGGATTTCTTTGTATTCCGGCACATCTGCCATTGCGATCTCTTCCCGGATATCTTCCAGCTTCTGCTGAAATACCTTTTCCGGGATTTCTTCAAACATCAGAAGAAATTCGTCTCCTCCATAACGCAGTACCACGTCATCTGCCCGCACATGCTCAAAGATCGTTCTGACAATGGTACAAAGCGCCGCATCTCCAGCTACATGGCCATAGCTGTCATTGATCTGTTTAAAATTGTCCACGTCGATCATAGCTATAGCCCCCATCTTATCCAGGGATTTCAGCTGTTCCTCAAAATATCTCCGGTTTCTGGCACCAGTCAGCGGATCTTCATATAATTCCCGGTTGAATCTGCTGATCTTATCGATCAGAAATCCGCTTCCATAAGCTCCCAGAAAGATCTTATCCGTCATTTTAAAGACCATTTCCATGACAAGAGGTGTCCCGTCTATAACCACATATTTGGCGATTACCTGATAAATGTCATCATTGACGAACTCAAATTTCGTCATTTTGTTTTTACGGGCAAAAACTTTGGCAGAAATACAGTTCTCACATCTTCTGCCTTTATTCCACACTGCAAAGCATTTATGTTCTGCTTCATAAGAGCAATCGTCTAAGCCAATATTTACCGGAGCTGTACGGCTGACATCCACCAGTCTTACAATGTCAAAAACCGTCTTCAGCATTTCTATTTCCATATTTACTTCCCGGGCAGTCATAAATACACCCTTATCTTTATCCATAGTATTATCCTGCGTTTCTGAAATATTATATACATTCATGATAACATATTGCACATCAATTCACAATTGTATTTCATCGTCGTTTATGCTATTGTATAGTGTATAAGAAGTAATATTTTTATCAGGAGGTTTCATATGGCACAGAGACGTACAAAGATAGAAGTACTCAATGAGAAAATTTCCAAAGTAGATTCCAAGATTGCTGCCTGCACCGAAAAGATAGCAGCGCTGGAGGATGAAAAAACTGCACTGGCAGCTCAGCTGGATGAGATCCGCAAAGCTGAAAAAAAGGCAAAGGAAGCTGCTGAACTGAAACGTCTGCTCAAGCTGATGCAAAAAAAAGACATTTCCGTAGAAGATCTAGAAGCCATGATCTCCAGGGAAGCCTGAAACAGATCCTCAGCAAACCAAAAACCGGTTTACGAAGAATTTTTTCTTCCAAACCGGTTTTTTTTGCGATCTTTCTATGATACGATCTGTATATTTCTGCAATCTTTATATTCTTTGGAACAGCTTTCCGTCAGGATCACTGCTCCGTCAAATGAAAAGAACGTCACCGCACTGATCTGTCCGAATTTGGAGCTGTCAGACACTACGTACTTTTCCAGACACTGCTCCATGGCGGTTCGCTTTACCAGTGCTTCATTGGATTCCGGCGTGGTAAAGCCTTCTCTCTGAGTCATCCCGTTGGTCCCGAAAAAGCCCTTTGTAAAATGATAATTCTTCAGCATTTGCATGGCCTGACTTCCGATCACAGCTTCCGTAGATCCCTTCAGTTCTCCGCCGATCAGCAGCACACGGACTCCCATCTGAGCCAGAGCCCTGGCATGGGAAACACCATTGGTGACAAAAGTCGCCCCGGAGCCTTCCAGATGCTCCAGCATATATCCGGTAGTCGTTCCCGCATCCAGATACACAAAATCTTCCGGACGGATCAGAGCTGCCGCATAGGCTGCGATCTTCTTTTTTTCTTCAATATTCAGCTCAACTTTCTGGGCTACGGTAGGCTCATAGGCATTGACAGTATGTTCCAGTGCCACCGCACCGCCAAAAACCCTGGTCAGCTTCCCCGCCTTGTAAAGCGCCGTGATGTCTCTGCGGACCGTAGATTCCGATGCATCCAGGATATCTTTCAGTTCTGTTACCGTAACACTGTTTTTTTCTCTGAGAAGGCCGAGTATGATCTCGTATCTCTGCTCCGTCAGCATTCCTTTTCCTCCTTCAAAAAAGACATCCCGATCGACCGGACCGGGATGCCTTCTGTTCACTCATTCTGAGATTACAGGTTCTCCTGCATGAATTTGCTTACTGCCTCGTATGCTGCATCCTCATCTGCACCATCGAATGTAAAGGTAACCTCATGTCCCTTCTTTACGCCAAGTCCCATAAGTGCAAGAAGCTTTCTGCACTCTACAGTCTTGCCGTCCTTCTCGATAGTGATCTTGGACTCGAAACCTTTTACAAGCTTCACAAGCTCTCCGGCCGGACGTGCATGGATTCCTTCGTTATCTGTTACTACATACTTGAATTCTTTCATTTCTTTATCCTCCAGTTTTCATTTTAATTTAAAAAAATTTAAGCAACTTTTTTCTTCAGTACCCCGAGAAGTACAGCTGAGATCAGAGTTCCCACAACCAGTGCGACCAGATACATCATTGCATTACCTACAACCGGGAATACGAAGATTCCGCCATGTGGTGCCATCAGTGTACAGTTGAAGAACATGGAGATCGCTCCAGCTGCTGCGGAACCGACGATACAGGACGGAAGTACATGGACCGGGTCAGATGCCGCAAAAGGAATCGCACCTTCTGTGATAAATGCAAGTCCCATAATAAAGTTGGTCGGTCCTGCCTCACGCTCTTCTTTTGTAAATTTGTCTTTAAACAGCAGGGATGCGAGTGCGATGGCACACGGAGGAGTCATACCTCCCACCATAACTGCTGCCATAATGTCATAGTTGCCTGCCGCAATAGCTGCTGTACCAAATACATATGCTGCTTTGTTGAACGGGCCGCCCATATCAATGGCCATCATACCACCAAGAACCAACCCTAAAATTACTTTACTTGAATTTCCCATGCCTGTCAAGGCATTATTTAATCCTGTATTAATACCGCCCATGATCGGCTCTACAACGAAGGTCATACAGAGTCCCATAAGAAGGACACCAACAACCGGATAGATCAGTACAGGCGCTATTTTTTCCAGTGCTTCCGGAAGCTTATCACAAACCTTACGAAGTCCAAGGATCAGATATCCTGCAAGGAAGCCTGCAAGAAGTGCTCCGAGGAAACCGGATTTTCCGTTTGCCGCGATCATACCGCCCACAAGTCCAACTGCAAGTGCCGGTCTGTCACCGATGGCCATTGCAATAAATCCGGCCAGGATCGGAAGCATGAAACCAAATGCGGTTCCACCAATGTTTTTCAGAACAGCCGCTACCGGTGTGATGGTACCAAAGTTTGCTCTCTGGTCTGCAGGAAGGGAACTCAAATCTACACTTAAACCATCGATCAAGAATGCTAGAGCGATCAGGATACCACCGCCTACAACCAGTGGAAGCATATGAGATACCCCGTTCATCAGCTGCATATAGATCTTGTGGCCTGCTCCGCCGCCTGCTTTTGCATTTGAGGAAGAGCTCTGACTGCCTGCTGCTGCATGATATACCGGAACATCTCCGGAAATCGCACGTTCAACAAGCTGGTCCGCTTTGCTGATTCCATCTGAAACCTGACATTCGATGACTTTCTTTCCATCGAAACGATCCATGGGAACCTTGGCATCTGCAGCTACAATGATGCAGTCTGCCTCCCGGATCTCCTGATCCGTAAGTACATTTTTTGCTCCACCGGAGCCTCGTGTCTCTATTTTAATGAAACAGTCTTTCGCCTTTGCTGCTTTTTCCAGTCCCTCTGCTGCCATGTAGGTGTGGGCAATACCTGTGGGGCAAGAAGTAACTGCCAGCAGTTTAGCTCTGGCTCCTTCGGAACTTCCTGTATCTGCCAGTCTTTCATCAATATCTTTTTTCTCCTCATCGGCCTTGTCGATGATCTCCATAAATTCATCTACAGAACCTGCGTTGCGTAAGGATTCTGTAAAATTATCATCCATCAGCATTACGGAAAGCTTGCTGAGTACATCCAGATGAATGTTATCTTCTGTATTCGGTGCTGCGATCAGGAAAAGAAGGGTAACCGGCTCATCATCCAATGCCTCAAATTCCACGCCGTTTTTTACTACCATGGCAGCAAGTCCCGGTTTCTTTACCGCATCACATTTTCCATGAGGAATAGCGATTCCCTCACCGATTCCTGTCGTACTTTCTTCCTCTCTTAAATACACCTGTTTCCGATAAGCTTCCCTGTCACTGATCTTTTCACTTTTTACCATAAGATCTACGGCCATGTCCAGAGCTTCAGATTTCGTCTTCGGTGCAGCATCCAGTGATATGCTTCGTTTGTCAAGCAGATCTGTGATTCTCATCTTCCCTTCTCCTTTCTTCTTTACCCCTCTGTTACCTGTTCATATACTGCCTGAACCTCTTCCCTTGTGGCAAGATTTTCAGAAAATGCACTTGCGCTTCCTGCGGAAATTCCCATATGGAATGCATATTCGTGATCCTGTTTTTCCATCCAGCCTGCCATAAAGCCTGCTACCATGGAATCTCCGGCTCCTACGCCGTTTACCAGTGTTCCTTTCGGCGCCGGTTTCTCAAACACCTGACCGTTTTCTGCTACCAGGACAGCTCCCTCACCGGCCATTGAGATCAGCACGTTTCTGGCTCCTTTTTCCTGGAGCTTCTTTCCGTAAGGGATCACATCCTGACGGTTCTTAAGCTCTACGCCGAAGATTTCTCCAAGCTCATGGTTATTGGGCTTCACCAGGAACGGATGATACTTCAGGACATTTACAAGAAGATCTCTCGTTGCATCCACAACGATCATCACGCCTTTTCCGTCCAGCCTCGCCATGATCTTCTCATACATATCATCCGGCATAGATGAAGGAATACTTCCTGCCAGAAAAAGCACATCTCCCTCTTTCAGTCTGTCAAGCTTCTTCATCAGCTCCTGAACCTTTTCAGCGCTGATCTCCGGTCCCATTCCGTTGATCTCAGTTCCATCAATAGATTTCAGCTTCAGGTTGATCCTTGAAACGCCTTCCGGGATCCTGATAAAATCAGATCTCACTCCCATCTCCTCAAGCTTTCTTACAATCTCATCTCCGACGAATCCTGCCATGAAACCAAGTGCTGTATTCTCGATTCCAAGATTCATCAGCACGGTGGAAACGTTGATTCCCTTTCCGCCCGGAAGCATCAGCTCGGAACTGGTCCGGTTGGTAAGCCCCAGTTTGAAGTTTTCTACGGAAACGATATAGTCCAGAGATGGATTAAAAGTAACGGTACAGATCATTTCTTTCTCCTCCCTATTTGTTAAGCGGGTATTCGCATTTCTGCGGGTTTCTGACCGCTTTTTGTTGTTCCTTATTTGTTGAACTTAGTATACTTCCAAATTCGTTCAAAGTCAACCAAACTACTTCACAAAATTTATGACCGATTTTGGTTGAGTTTGCACAAAAAAAGTGCATCATCCCTAGTATTTCCAGGTTGATGCACCTTTATCCCTGATTGTCTTGGTCATATTCTGTCAAATTCCGTTATCATTCTATGTATCATTTCGAATTCCTGATTATACTTCCGCCATCTTCAGGTACATTTCTCAGAAATCAGCTATCCACATTTTATTTCTCATTCCGGAATGTGATGGTTTCGCAATAACCTTTATCCGACTTGTTTCTTATTCACAGTATCTCTGACCATCTTCTGATATTTTCCCATCAGCTCCTTCGTCACTTTGTCTTCCTCGAACCGGATTCCCTCAATCTGGCGCACCGGCATGATCCCCATCAGGGAATTGGTGACAAAGCATTCCTGATACCATTTAAGATCCTGAACATAGATATAAGTTTCTTCCACTTCTTCCGTGTCACAGAGGTATTCACGGAGGATTCCCGGGAGAAGTCCGCAGCTGACTTTTGGTGTATAGATCACGCCTTTTCGCACAAAGAATACATTACTTACTGTCCCTTCCGATATCTGTTTCTTTGTGTTCAGAAACAACCGTTCATCCATTCCTGCTGCTGTAGCATTTCGTTTTTCCAGGATACAATCTCCGTAATTCATGGTTTTGTGATATACAAGAGGTGATGTTTCATTTCGTTTTACCTTGCTGACATCCATGATAAAGCCTTTTTCATAATTCTCCGGCGTATAATGATTGGCACGAAGAGAATACACTGCATTTTCCTTTGTAAGCATAAGCTTCAGCGCACAGTGTTCCAGTCCGCCAAATTCTTTCTGCACCTCCGGGCGTTTTTTTTGTTCTTCCAGATATTCTTCGATCCTCCCGGCTGTGATCCCACGCACTGCCGGATCACCCAGCTTCAGGAAATCTGCCGCTCGTTCCAGTCTTTTCAGATGCTTTTCCAGAAGTATGGGGGTTCCCTTTTCTATTCCTATGGTCTCAAATGCTCCCAGACCGAACTGAAAACATTCGTCTAAGGTTATGTTGTTCATTTCCTTTGACCTCCTTATGAAGTGTCCCTGTCAGATTCTCTGATCTGTCCACAGAGCCTTTCACTTTTACCGTTCTGTATGTTTCTCTACTGCAGTGCATCCAGGATCGCTTTCGCCTTCTGCAGAGTCTCCTCATACTCAAATTCCAGATCTGACTCTGCTGTGATCCCGCCGCCAACGCCAAGGTGATATTTTCCGTTTTTATGAAGAGCTGTACGGATCACGATGTTGAAATCACAGCTTCCGTCCAGTGTCAGGTAGCCGATAGAGCCTGTATAAAGATTTCTCTTTCCGTGTTCCAGCTCGTCAATGATCTCCATGGCACGGTATTTCGGCGCACCGGTAATAGAACCGCCGGGGAATGCAGCCTCCAGAAGATCCATAACATTTTTTCCGTCTTCCAGTTTTCCTTCAATATCCGATACCAGATGAAAAACCGTAGCGTATGCTTCCACTGTAAAAAGCTCGGTTACCTTCACGCTTCCCGGTGTACACACCCGGTTCAGATCATTTCGCTCCAGGTCTACGATCATAAGAAGTTCACTCTTATCTTTTCCGGAATCCTGAAGCTCCCGACGGAGCATTTCATCTTCCTCAGATGTTACGCCACGTTTCCTTGTTCCCTTTATAGGACGGGTATTTACATGACGGTCTTTCATCTTCAGAAAACGTTCCGGAGATGCACAGACGATCTGATAATCTCCGAAATCCAGATATCCGCCGAAAGGAGACGGATTATTTTTCCGAAGATCATAAAAAACATCCAGAGGTGGTTTTTCGCTTTCAATGGTCAGCTGCTGCGTCATATTGGCAATATAGATATCGCCCTCTATAATATAGCGGATCATCCGGTCTACTGCCTGCTTGTATTCTTCTTTTTCAAAATTGGGATGAACCTGGATCCTGAATTTCTCACGGTGAGAATTTTCCGTGACCATCCTGTTTCCGGATTCCTTTTTTTCCCCTGTTTCCGATCCTTCCTGTTTCCCCGCCTCTGTAAATTCCCGGATTGCTTTTTCCATCGCTCCGATTTCTGCTGCAGCGTCTGCACTGATTCCATTTGACACAAGATAGGTTCTTTTTTCCTGACAGTCTTCTATGATAAAACAGTCATAAAACGTCAGAACTGCCTCCGGAACAGTCACAAGATCCTTTTCTCCGGATGGTACTCCCATCTGTTTTCTTCCGTAATCATAGGAAAAATATCCTACTGCACCGGATACGATAGGAAGTCCGCTGTTATTTTTGTCTTCATGGGTATTTAAATATTCCCGCATATAGTCTTCAAAGGTTGTTTCTGTTTCCGGCCTTCCGTTGATAGTAAAGTTCTCTCCGTCCTTTACCAGCTTCAGATACGGACATCTTCCGATCACAGAATAATGTCCCAGCTCATTGACAAGGGAGGAATCCAGAAACGCTGCTCCGGGTTCTCTCTCGTAGATCCGAAAAATGTCCACTGCCGGGATATATGGGGTCAGTTCTTTTATTCTTCGCTGATTTTTGTACATATTTTTACTCCTCCTTCTGAAAATTCTCCGCGATCCTGCAAAAATTCTCAAGAAGCTCATGTCCATATTCCGTAAGAACGGCTTCCGGATGGAATTGCACACCATAGATAGGCAATGCTTTATGGGAAATTCCCATAACAGCACCATCATCAGAAAGCGCATCCACCTGATACTCCTCCGGAATGCTGTCTTCCCGCACGATCAGGGAATGGTATCTTGTCACCTTGTATTTCTCAGGCAGGCCTGCAAACACTCCTGTTCCGTGGTTGTGGATCTCTGTTACTTTTCCGTGCATGGGACACACTCCCTTTTCCACTACTGCTCCCGCACAGTGGCCAATCACCTGATGCCCCAGACAGACACCAAGAACAGGAATCCTTCCCTGAAATCTTTTTACGGTATCTACGCAGAGCTTCGCATCCCAGGGACGCTTCGGTCCCGGAGAAAGGATGATTCCTTCCGGGTTCAGCTCTTCCAGCTCCTCCAGGGTGATCTCGTCGTAGCGTCTGACCAGGATCTCTCTTCCAAGTTCCTGAAAATATGCCTTGAGATTATAAACAAATGAATCGAAATTATCGATCATCACATACATGCTTTTTTCCTCCATATCAAGCAGATATTTAAGACTCTCTTTATCGTCTGCTCACAAAAAAAGGGATAACGACGGCATGCCAAAAAGACATGCACAGTCGTTATCCCCTTGCGGTCCGTAATCTGTACGTTCTAATATAAATTGTACTGCTGATTATTTCTTTTTCTTGGTTTCCTCATAATGATGGATGTCTGCCAGTACAGCGTTTACATCAAGTCCGTGTACCATACATGCCTCCTCAAGAGACTCACCGATAGAAGACGGACAGCCGATGCAGTGCATTCCTTCCTGCATAAGAATGTATGCGATCTTCTCATCGTATGCAAGCATCTCGCCCATTGTTGTTTCCTTTGTGATTTCCATGATCTATATTCTCCCTTCTGGATCTGTAATCTTACCCGGAATCCCGGTTTCCTGGTTTTTTCCGCAGTTATAATATCATTATAACTGTATCTTCCATAATTGCAAGCCTAAATTTATTCTTTTCATTTTCTGTATTATACCCACTCAGGCAGCAGTTTCCTTTTTTCCCCTGCTCCACTTTTTCATCACATAAATATAATACGGGATCAGAGGGATCAGCGCTGCGATCCATGCGGCAGGATCCGCCAGACATACACCTGCAAAACTTGTTTTTCCTGCAACAAACATAACGATCGCACTTCTTGCCGCCAGTTCAAACACACCGCCCAGCATGGGAACCAAGCCATATCCCAGTCCCTGAAGTCCGTTTCTGTAGAGGAAGATACTTCCAAGGAACGGATATGCCCAGAATACCGTATGAAAATAAGTAACAGAAACATTAATAACATCCGTCTGGGACTTGTCAATAAATAACCAGGTCATGTACTTTCCGAAAAAGAACATTATGATCATAGTGATCACACTCCAGATCAGGACCATGATCTGGGTATATTTCATTCCTGCTTTTACACGGTCCATCTTTCCGGCGCCCCGGTTCTGTCCTACATAGGTTGCCATCGTCGCACCAAAAGCTACAAATACAGTTGCAATGATATTCTGTATTTTTCCCGCAGCGGAAAATCCTGCCATATATACAGAACCGTAAATATTTACCGCACCCTGCACAATAATGGTTCCGATCGCTGTGATGGAAAACTGAAGTCCCATGGGAATACCAAGGGCCAGCAGATAACGGAAGCTGGTAAAAGAAACTTCAAAGTTTTCTTTCTTCAGATGCAGGATCGGGAACTTTTTGATAATATAGATCAGGCAGCAGACTGCGGAAATTGCCTGCGCGATAACCGTAGCATAGGCACAGCCTTCCACTCCCATCCCGATTTTTACAATAAACAGAATATCCAGGAACACATTGATCACTGCCGAAATGATCAGAAAATACAGCGGAGATTTTGAATCTCCAAGTGCACGGAGAAACGCTGCCAGTGAATTATATGCCGCTGTTACAATCAGGCCTGCATAAATAATTCCCATATATCCCTTCACAGATCCCATCAGATCCTCCGGTGAATTCATCAGCCGCAGAATCGGTTCATTCAAAGCCTCAAAGCCAATGGTCATCACAATGGCAAAGGCTGCTGCCAGATAAATGGACATAGCTACGTAATGACGCATCTTATCATATTGCTTCGCCCCGAACCACTGGGATACCAGAATGGCAAAGCCACTGCTCAGTCCGTTAAGCCATCCGGTAACAAAAAACATCAGTGAACCGGTGCTTCCGATTGCAGCCAGCGCATCTACTCCCAGGAACTGCCCCGCAACAATGGAATCCGCAATGTTATAAAACTGCTGAAAAATATTTCCGAGACACATGGGAATCATAAAGCGGATGATCAGGCTCACCGGATTTCCCACGGTCATATCATTGGTCTTGTCCTTTGTCAATTTCAGTCCAACTCCTTTTCCACAAATATAACTATCTTTTATTTTTTAAAAACAATCAATTTACTGATCACATAATTCAATACGATCACAACCACCTGAGCAACAAGTTTCACTGCCATGCTGTTAAATCCAAGCCAGGTGATAAATACCGCAAGGATTGCTTCCTCCACAATCAGAGTAAAGAGCCGTCCTCCGAAAAACGAAGCCATCTGCTTTAAAAATCCGGCGGCGGAATCCACCTGCCCGTCGAATACCCATGTCCTGTTTGTAAAATACTGGAACAGTACGCAGACCACCCAGCAGATCACATTGGCAATCAGCGCATTCATGCCCAGGCCCTTATCCAGCCATGCATACAATGCAATGTTCAGAAAAAATGTGAGCCCTCCAAAGAACAGATACATCAGAACTTCCTTATGTTTCTTATAAAAAGGTTCAAATATATTCAGCACCGGAAGATGCATCAGTTTATCAAAAATGTCCTTCTTTTCCTCCACATCCATACCCTTTCTCCTATTCAGTTTAAGCCGTAGCTTTATCATATGTAAACTTATATAACATAGCAAAAAAAATCCCGAATGTCAACGCATTCCAGGATTTTTCTGTTTCTGTATTTGTATCAGAACTGCTCTTTCACTCTTCACTCAGGCCTTCACAGCCCAGCGCATCTTCGTGGATCTGGCGCGCCCATTCTGTGCACATTCCTGTGCGGAAGGACGGATCACATCTTTTGAATAGTCGGAATAGATGCCGTCTTTATAGCCCTGCTTTAAGGCTTTCTTTACCAGCTTGTCCTCTCCGGAATGGAAGGTAAGGATTGCTACACGGCCGCCTGGCTTCAGCGCTCCGGGAAGTTTTTCCATAAAATCATAGAGGACCTCGAATTCCCGGTTCACATCAATACGCAGTGCCTGGAAAACTCTCTGGCATGTTTTTTTCACCGTGTCTTTCCTCTCTTTTTCAGGAAGGAAAGACAATGTCTTCTCAATGACTTCACGAAGCTTCGTAGTGGTATCTATGTGGTTTCCTCTTCGGATCTCATCTGTGATGGCCTTCGCGATCTCCTCACAGTACGGCTCATCGGAATTCTCATCCAGCATTCCGGCAAGCTCTTCTCTTGAAATGGTATCCAGACGCTGTGCTGCGCTGATCCCGGTTTCCTGGTTCAGCCTTAAATCCAGAGGACCATCCACCTTAAAGGAAAACCCTCTCTTGGGATTGTCGATCTGCATAGAAGACACCCCAAGATCCGCAAGGATAAAATCAAAGCCTCCAACTTCCTCTGCGATCTCATCAATGGTGCAGAAATTCTGGAGTTTAATTGTCAGGATATCTTCTCCGAATCCCTGCTCTGCCAGACGTTTTCTTGTCTTGGCAGATTCTTCCGGGTCCACATCCGTGGCGTACATGTGTCCCTGACCTCTCAGACATTCCAGCATGGCCTTTGTATGCCCACCGTAACCAAGTGTAGCATCAAATCCAACCTGTCCCGGCCTAATCTCCAAAAAATCAATGATCTCTTTTACCATAATGGAAATATGCATTCCAGCCGGTGTGTTTCCCTTGCTGATCACATGTTCAATGGTATCCTTATACTTTTCAGGCTGAAGCTCTTTATATTTCTCCTCGAATTTCTTCGGATATTTTCCTTTATATCGTACACGTCTCTTATGAGGTGTCTGTGATTCCTGATTCATAAAATTCTCCTTATCCTCCGGCTTTATCTGCCCTGTTTCTTTCATGATACCATGAATCCTATTTTTCGTAAACCGTCGGAATACTTCAAAAAATATCATAAAGAAAAAAAAGCCTCTGACAATCTGTATTTCTACAGACTGCCAGAAGCTTTATATATGCTCAGACTGAAACTTCAGCCTGAAATGTATTCTTACTTATGCGTTCTTCTTAGCGATTGCTGCCTGTGCTGCTGCAAGACGAGCAATCGGTACACGGAACGGTGAGCAGGATACATAGTCAAGTCCGATCTCGTTGCAGAACTCTACGGAAGACGGATCTCCACCGTGCTCACCGCAGATACCTACGTGAAGTTTCGGGTTAACCGGTTTTCCAAGCTCGATAGCCATCTTCATAAGTTTGCCGACACCTGTCTGGTCAAGCTTAGCAAATGGATCGTTCTCGAAGATCTTAGCATCATAGTATGCGTTAAGGAACTTACCAGCATCATCACGGGAGAATCCGTATGTCATCTGTGTAAGGTCGTTTGTACCGAAGCAGAAGAAGTCAGCCTCTTTAGCGATATCATCAGCTGTAAGAGCTGCTCTCGGGATCTCGATCATAGTACCAACCTCGTACTCAAGGTCAGAACCTGCTGCTTTGATCTCAGCATCTGCTGTCTCTACAACGAATTTCTTAACATATTTAAGCTCTTTGATGTCACCAACAAGCGGAATCATGATCTCCGGTTTGATGTTCCAATCCGGATGATTCTTCTTAACGTTGATAGCTGCGCGGATAACAGCGCTTGTCTGCATCTTAGCAATCTCTGGATAAGTAACAGCAAGACGGCATCCACGATGTCCCATCATCGGGTTGAACTCGTGAAGGGAAGCGATGATTGTCTTGATCTGCTCTACAGTCTTGCCCTGAGCATCAGCCAGTTTCTTGATGTCCTCTTCCTCTGTAGGAACGAACTCATGAAGTGGCGGATCAAGGAAACGAATTGTTACAGGATTTCCTTCAAGTGCCTCATAGAGTTTCTCGAAGTCTCCCTGCTGCTCCGGAAGGATCTTAGCAAGTGCTGCTTCTCTCTCCTCTACTGTCTCAGAGCAGATCATCTCACGGAATGCATCGATTCTGTTGCCCTCGAAGAACATATGCTCTGTACGGCAAAGACCAATTCCCTCTGCACCAAGCTCACGAGCTTTCTTAGCATCAGCAGGAGTATCAGCGTTTGTACGAACTTTCATTGTTCTGTACTTGTCAGCCCATCCCATGATACGTCCGAACTCACCAGCGATCTTAGCATCTACAGTCGGGATAAGTCCGTCATAGATGTTACCTGTTGTACCATCAATGGAGATTGCATCTCCTTCATGGAATTCTTTACCAGCAAGTGTGAATTTCTTGTTCTCCTCATCCATAGCAATATCGCCGCATCCGGATACACAGCAGGATCCCATACCACGAGCAACTACAGCTGCGTGAGATGTCATACCACCACGAACTGTCAGGATACCCTGAGCAGCTTTCATACCTGTGATATCCTCTGGGGATGTCTCAAGACGAACAAGAACAACTTTCTCTCCTCTTGCAGCCCACTCAACAGCGTCCTCTGCAGAGAATACGATCTTACCGCAAGCAGCTCCTGGAGAAGCACCAAGACCTTTACCCATCGGTGTAGCAGCTTTAAGAGCAGCTGCATCGAACTGCGGATGAAGAAGTGTATCAAGGTTACGAGGATCGATCATTGCAACAGCCTCTTCCTCAGTTCTCATTCCCTCATCAACGAGGTCACAAGCGATCTTAAGAGCAGCCTGTGCAGTTCTCTTACCATTACGTGTCTGAAGCATATACAGTTTACCATGCTCTACAGTAAACTCCATATCCTGCATGTCTCTGTAATGTTTCTCAAGAGTCTCGCAAACCTGTTTGAACTGTACGAATGCTTCCGGGAACTTCTGCTCCATCTCGGAGATGTGCATAGGTGTACGAACACCAGCAACTACGTCCTCGCCCTGTGCATTGGTAAGGAACTCACCGAACAGACCGTTAGCACCTGTAGCAGGGTCACGTGTGAAGGCAACACCTGTACCACAGTCATCACCCATGTTACCGAATGCCATCATCTGTACGTTAACAGCTGTACCCCAGGAATATGGGATATCGTTGTCACGACGATATACGTTCGCACGTGGGTTGTCCCAGGAACGGAATACGGCTTTGATTGCGCCTACCAGCTGCTCCTTCGGATCAGTTGGGAAATCAGAACCGATTTTAGATTTATACTCAGCTTTGAACTGGTCAGCAAGCTCATGCAGGTCAGCAGCTGTAAGCTCAACGTCCTGCTTAACACCTCTCTTAGCTTTCATCTCATCGATGAGCTCCTCGAAGTATTTCTTACCAACTTCCATAACTACGTCAGAGTACATCTGGATGAATCTTCTGTAGCAGTCCCAAGCCCAACGCTCATTGCCGGATTTCTCAGCAAGAGTGTTAACAACTTCTTCATTTAAACCAAGGTTGAGGATTGTGTCCATCATACCTGGCATAGATGCTCTCGCACCAGAACGAACGGATACAAGCAGAGGATTTTCTTTGTCACCGAATTTCTTACCGGTAACTCCTTCCATCTTGGTAATTGCTTCCATGATCTGAGCCATGATCTCATCGTTGATGGATCTGCCATCCTCGTAGTACTGTGTGCAGGCCTCTGTTGTGATTGTGAAGCCCTGCGGTACAGGAAGACCGAGGTTTGTCATCTCAGCAAGGTTGGCACCTTTGCCGCCCAGAAGATTTCTCATAGTAGCATTACCTTCTGTAAACATGTAAACCCATTTTGCCATTTTACATTTTCCTCCTAATTATTGTTCTTTAAAACATAAAAAATGTATGTTTTCTACGCACATAATTATTTTATAGATTTATCCTTCATTAGTCAAGGTTATTCTTCCAAAAAACAGCAATTTCTCTTGTGAAATATGACAGATTTTCCAGTTATATTTTTCACAGATTGTATTTTTCTCGTTATCATCTGAAAAATGTGCTAAAATAGAAAAAAACATGCAGCAATTCCGAGGTAATATTACCCGAATGCTGTCATACAGGAGGTTTATCATGACACGAACGATTGAAAATAGCTTTCTTAAGATTTCCGTTTCCGATCACGGTGCTGAACTCACCGGCATCTATGACAAGACTAATGACAGGGAGATCCTCTGGCAGGCAGATCCGGCTTACTGGAAACGCCATGCGCCTGTACTTTTTCCCAACGTGGGACGTAACTACAAAGATATCTGGCGTCTGAACGGAAAGGAATATCCTTCCAGCCAGCACGGCTTTGCAAGAGACAGCGATTTTATCTGCACGGATATCACCGATACTTCCCTTTCCTTTGTCCTTAAGTCCTCTGAAGAAACCTTGAATGTTTATCCGTTTGCTTTCGCTCTGAAGATCACCTACACTCTGAAGAAGCACGACCTGGAAGTATGCTGGGAAGTAGTTAATAATGATTCTGAAACTATGTATTTTACCATCGGCGGCCATCCGGCATTCCGTGTTCCGGTACGTGAAGGCGAATCCCAGAGTGATTACCGTCTTGCTTTTGAAGGCCTGGACACTCTTACCTATCTCCTTATCGATACGTCTGTAGGAACAGTCCTTGCTGACGAGCCACATACACTTTCCCTTGAAAACGGAACCTGTTCCATTGCTCCTCACATGTTTGATAAAGACGCTCTTGTTTTTGATAACGGCCAGATCCAAAAGGCCGGTATCCTCTTCCCGGACGGAACTCCATATCTGACACTTACCAGTGAGGGCTTCCCGAATTTCGGTATCTGGTCCGTACCCGGTGCTCCCTTCGTATGCCTGGAGCCGTGGATGGGACGCTGTGATGACTGTGGTTTTGAAAAACCTCTTTCCGAAAAAGCAAATATCAATGTGCTGAAACCGGATGAGGAATTTATCAAGAGCTATCAGATCACCGTACACTGAGCTATGATAAAAAAGATCCGCCATACATCGGCTTTTTCAGCTGTCTGTATGACGGATCCTTTTATTTATCTTACTGTCTCAATACGCTCTTATTCTCTCACAAAATGATACTGATAAGCTCTGTACTCCCCAAACTCTGCAGGAAGCGGCATTCCACCATGCATCAGAGCAGCTCCGGAATAGATCCTGCCGGTAGTCTGTTCCTTATAAAGTGCACTCTCATCAAGGCCGCGAAGCTGCACATAATTCACAGTCATATTTCCATGGAACTCCTCCATGACAACATTGAGCAGAACTTCTTCCTGAGAATTTCCAACGATCTCCCATGCACAGACCTCACTCTTAAACGGATCTGTCAGGCGATAGTACCGTCCGTTCTGGATCAGTGGCGCATATTTACGGAATTCCCCGATCTGGCTGCGGACCTCATCTTTTTCTTCCTCAGTCAGCTTCAGAAGATCCAGCTCGTAGCCGAAGGTTCCGGACATAGCAACCACACCTCTGGTATGTAACGGGGTGATCCTTCCTGTCTGATGGTTCGGCACTGCAGACACATGTGCTCCCATGGCCGATACCGGATATCCGAAGGAAGTTCCATACTGGATCCGAAGCCTGTCAATAGCATCGGAGTTGTCGCTGCACCAGATCTGCGGTGTGTAATACAGCATACCTGCGTCAAATCTTCCGCCGCCGCCGCTGCAGCCCTCGATCAGAAGATCCGGATAACGGTTCACCATACGGTCCAGAAAATCGTACAATCCCAGGACATAATCATACATTACACGTCCCTGATCCTTGGTCATTACGGAAAATACATCCATCAGGCTTCGATTCATGTCCCATTTAACGTACTCAATATTGGCATTATCCAATACCGCACTGATCTGTCCGAAGATTCCGTCTACAACTTCTTTTCTAGAAAAATCAAGTACCAGCTGATTTCTGGATCTCACTGGTTTTCTTCCCGGAATCGTAAGTGCCCAGTCCGGATGCTCACGGTAAAGATCACTGTCCTCAGAGATCATCTCCGGCTCGATCCAGATACCGAATTTCACTCCAAGGTCATTGACTCTTTTTACCAGTCCGCCGAGAGTCTCTCCAAGCTTCTTCTCATTGACATACCAGTCCCCAAGACCACTGTTGTCATCGTCACGTTTTCCAAACCAGCCGTCATCCAGAACCAGCATATCGATACCAAGGCTCCTTGCCTCTTTTGCCAGATTATATAAAGTCTCCCCTGTAAAATCAAAATATGCTGCCTCCCAGCTGTTTACCAGCACTGGACGGACCTCTGTCTTATATTTACCACGGCAGATATGATGACGGATGCAGCTGTGCAGATTCTGGGAAAGACGGTTCATTCCCTGATCTGTGTAGCTTAAGATCACCTCAGGTGCATAGAAGGTCTCCCCGGCTTCCAGCGGATACCGGAAGCACTCCTCCTGTACACCAAGGAGCATTCTTGTCTGATTGTACTGATCTTTAAGAACCTCACCCTGGAAATTTCCACTATATACAAAGGACATAGCATAGCAGCCTCCATGATCCTCTGTTGTGTCCTTCTCTGCCAGGATCATCATCGGATTATACTGATGGCTGGATGTGCCACGGACACTGCCGATCATCTGACTTCCATGAGCCACCGGTACTCTCTGCAGATTCCGCTCCATGGCATGTCTTCCGTAAAAAGTAAGCAGGTCATAATCTCCGTAAAGAAAATCCAGTTCTGCGGACATCACCTTGTTCACATAGATCTTCTCACTGCTCTGATTGCGGATATAGACGCTTCTTGTAATGATATCCAGTTCCGGAAGTACACCGTAAAGAAGCATGGCCTCCACGCCAGTAGCCGGATCCTCCAGTACGATCTCCAGAGTCTGTGCCTCATCATTATCTGCATAAACCGCCGGAAGCCCCGGAAGGCTGTATTTACCGTCACGGATAGTATAGTTCTTGTAACGCATATCACAGCTCATGCTTCCGTCACCGTTTTCCAGCATCAGTGATGCACTGCGGAAATCTCCGTTTCCGTAGCAGGAAAGCTCCTGTGGAAGAGAGTCCATGGAATAGGTTCTGTCTGTTCCCGCATCATAGGGATTTCCGGAAAATCCTCTGTCATAGTAGGTCAGAAGATAATCCATGCAGCCTTCTGCCTTTTTACCATAATAGAGATGAAGAAGAAATCCGTACTGATCCACCTGCATCTGATATGTAGTTTCTTTTGTCTGCAGGGTAAACGTTCTGTCTTTCTCGCAGTAGATGATTCCCATATGTGAATCCTCCTTTTTCTTGTGTTTTTATTTTACGGCACCGTTTACAACACCATTTAAAATATGCTTCTGGCAGATCAGATAAAACAGAAGGATCGGAAGCAGTGCCAGCAGATAAGAGGCAAACGCAAGGTTATAGTTTGTTCCGAACTGAGTCTGGAAATTCAGCTGTGCCAGAGGCAATGTGGTTCCACCCGTAGATCCGGACATGATAACCAATGGAGTCATAACATCATTCCAGGTTCCAAGTGCTGTCAGAACTGCCACTGTGGCATGCATCGGCTTCATGATCGGAAAGATGATCTTCCAATATGTTTTCCAGGTGCTGGCTCCATCCACACAGGCAGCCTCCTCAAGGGCCATTGGAATGTTTGTCAGATATCCGGAATAAAGAAGCACATTCATAGGCATATAAAATACCGTGTAAAGAATGATCACACCGACTTTGTTATCAAGGCCCATCTCAGCAGTCTGCTTTACAAGCGGCATCATCAGGATAGCAAACGGAACAAACATACCGCTCACTACATAGAGATAGATAAATTTATAAAATTTACTTCTCTTGTTTCTGGCTATAGCATAACCTAAAAGTGAATGAATTACAATAGCAAGAACCACTGTAATCACAGTGATCAATACACTGTTTCCAAGAGAATGCCAGAAGTCTGTTACCTCCATAGCTTCCCTGAAATTGGCAAGACTGAATTTCTCTGGCAGAGACAGGATCCCGGCTACACTGTTGGTCATCTCTGTCGGCTGCTTGAATGCGATCACAATTGTCATATAAAGCGGAAATACCACTGTGATAAGGCCAAGGATCAGAAGGATCGTTACCGGCCAGTTCGCTTTTTCTCTTACTTTCGTTTTCATTACAGCTGCTCCTCCTTTTTCCCTGTGATAGTCAACTGCACTGCAGAAATGATCACGATCACAATAAAGAATATAACCGCATTAGCGCTCTGGAATCCAAACTGACCGCCACTCATACCATTGTTATAGATCAGATAGGAAATGGATTCTGTACTCTGTGCAGGACCACCCTTTGTCAAAGCCATGATCTGATCAAATACCATCAGGAAGTTTTTCACACAGAGAACCATGTTGATACTGAAAAACGGAACGATCAGCGGGAATGTCAGATAACGGAACTTACTGAATCCGGTAGCACCGTCAATAGCTCCTGCCTCGTATACATCCTCCGGCACTGTCTGGAGGCCCGAAATATAGATAATGGTATTCATTGCGATGGACTGCCATGCACAAACGATCACGATGGCAACCCATGCCAGGCTCGTACTGGAAAGCATGCTGGAAGACAATGTTTTATTTCCGATCATCTTTCCGAATGCAGGCAGGATATATGTAAAGAAATAATTGAAAATATATCCTACGACCAGTGCGCCAAGTACATTAGGAATAAAATAAGCTCCACGCAGTGCACTCTTGAAACGGATCTTGCTGTTCAGTCCAAGTGCCAGGATCAGGCTGAGTACATTCGTTACAATAGTTGCCACGATGGCCAGCTTAAAGGTAAACAGATAGGAACCGCCAACACGGCTGTCTGTAAAAAGATCCTTATAGTTTCGAAGTCCTACCCAGTCATAGCTTCCATAGCCTTTAAAGTTCGTAAAGCTGTAGATCACACCCTTGATCAGAGGCAGTGTGTTAAAGCAGAAAAATAATGCCACGATCGGAATGGTGATCAGAAGAAAGGTCAGCTTTCTTCCACTCATAGATTTTTTTCCCATGATCAGTTCTCTCCTTCCCCGTTCTTCTCCTCATAGTCCTGTACTTTACGGATAATGTCACGGTTATATCTTGTCCAGTCTGTATCAAATTTTTTCAGGAATGCATCTTTATCCTTTTTCATCAGGAAGGTCTGGATCTGTGCATCCACAGCCATCTCTGTAGGATAATAATGATCCTGGTAGTCGGCCATCCTTCCCTCTTCTATGTATTCCTTCATACCATCCAGCGTAGAGGGAAGTGTGAAATCACCCTCTTTACAGGGAACTGCCTTCTGGTCATCCAGATATGTCTGTATATTCTCATCCTCAAGAAGGAAATCCAGCACTTCATATGCAGCTTCCTTATTCTCACAGTCATCCATCACACAGAACTGAAGGTCAACTCCGGAATTCAGTTTGTTTTCTGACGGATCATTGCTTGCCGGTGTTACAAAAGAATCAATATCCATATCCGGATTTACACTCTGGATTTGCGGGATCGCATAGCTTCCGATGGGATACATGGCAGCCTCCCCTTTTGCAAAAGCGGTGCAGGCTCCATTGTAATCATAGGCAAAGGGATCATCCGGTCCATACTGGATAAGCTCCAGCATACGGTCTGCTACTTCCTTATACTCTTTTGCAAAAGTAGTGTTTCCCTGGTTTACCTGGCGGCATACATCGGCTGGTGCAAGATCTACCGCAATAGAATTCCACGGTGCAAGACAGGTCCAGGTATCTTTAAATCCGAAATAAAGCGGCTGGATACCTGCATCCTGAATTTCCTGGCAAAGGCTCATAAATTCATCCCATGTAGTCGGGATCTGCCAGCCATGCTCCTTGAAAAGCTCACGATTGTAAAGGATTCCGGCGGCATTGGCCACGTAAGGAACCGCATAGACTCCGTCTTCCGGAACGAATTCCAGCGCTTTATCAATTTCTTTATATGCATCTTTGATCGAATCCAGTCCCTGATAATCGGAAATATCCATCAGCATATCAGAATCAATAAAATTGGAAAAGTTAACATCGCCTCCGATTCCAATGATATCCGGATTATCCTCACGGATAAATCTTGTCTTCAATACAGTCATAGCATCGTTTGGTGATTCGATGGTAAGATGGATATCATCATGAGTGGCATTGAATTTTTCTTCCAGTTTTTCAAATGCCTTAACCGCTTCCGGTTTATACTGCACAAGTTCGATCTCTGTCTTTCCGCTATCCTTTTTACCTGTGCCGCATCCGCTCAATGTAACGGAAGCTGCCATGGTAAAGGCAAGTCCCATACAGAGGATCCATTTACTTCTGTTGCGCATCTTGTAATGCTCCTTCCTTTTCCTTTTATTTGATAAGTCGGATATCACCCATTTAACTGATATGGCTATCCGGGTTCTCCAATACTTATTCTCTGGTTTCTTTTTTCTGAAAGCTATTTTAACATAGCTTTATGCTTGCATAAATAGCAGTGTTTTTCTTGTTTTATACCAAAATGCAATTTTTCTCTGTCTTCATTAAAGTCATCTAGCATTTTGATATATTCTATACCTATATCACTACTTTTATCTAAAATTAGTATATTCCTGATTCATCGAAAATCAATAGGTTTCTCGCGAAACTTAATTTTCTCACAAAGTTTTCTCGATTATTTTTCTCTTTTTTGTATATTTTACAGGCTGTTTTTGTAATTGCATTTTTATACATATGTTGAAGTTCCCTGCTGTTTTAATATATAATGTTACTGAAACCAGACAAAATCATGCGCCTAAAGGATAAAAATATGAATGACCTTCTCTTCTCCGTTTTTCCAAATGAAAACTTTGTTGATATCGGACTATACCAATATGGCTGGGAGCACTGCGCTCCGGCACATTCATTCGGCCCGGCCGCACGAAACCATTATATTTTTCATTATGTGATCTCCGGTACAGGAACTCTGATGGCAGACAATTCCGCAGGAGAGACCATCACCTATCAGGTAAAAAGCGGCCAGGGTTTCATGCTTTTTCCCGGTCAGATCAACACCTACATTGCAGATACCGACTTTCCATGGGAGTACACCTGGGTGGAATTTGACGGGCTCCGGGCAAAAGAGATCGTGGAAACTGCAGGTTTAAGTCCGGATCATCCGGTCTATCACAGCCACTCTGCAGATCTCCGCCAGAAAATGATGGAGGAAATGCTTTATATCAGCCATAATTCCCAGGAATCACCCTTTCATCTTATCGGACATACCTGGCTTTTTCTGGATTACTTTATGCGCTCTACTGAAACTGTCCGCATGAAACAGGATGGAAGTATCCGTGATTTTTATATCAAGGAGGCGCTCTCTTTTATTGAACAGAATTTCCAGAATGATATTTCCATTGAGGATATCGCAGCCTGCTGCGGCCTGAACCGAAGCTACTTCGGTAAGATCTTCCACGACACCATCGGACGTTCTCCCCAGGAATTCCTGATCAGCTATCGCATGACCAAAGCTGCAGAACTTCTTAAGATCACAGCCCTGTCTATCGCAGATATCGGAAATGCAGTCGGATATCCCAATCAGCTGCATTTTTCCCGGGCTTTCAAAAATGTATACGGAATGTCGCCAAGAAACTGGCGGATGAAAAACAGACTTATTGAAAAAAAGCCTCCGGCCAGAAAATAGCCGGAGGTTTTTTATTAAAAAATGTATTTACTTAAAATGTAAATTTATCAGCAAAGTATGCATCAAGCTCATCGATCTTCACACGTACCTGCTCCATAGTGTCACGGTCACGGACTGTAACTGCACCGTCATTCTCAGACTCGAAGTCATAAGTGATACAGAACGGAGTACCGATCTCATCCTGTCTGCGGTAACGTTTACCGATATTTCCACGATCATCGTACTCACAGTTGTACTTCTTGGAAAGCTGCTGGTAGATCTTCTCAGCACCCTCGTTAAGCTTCTTGGAAAGCGGAAGCACACCGATCTTAACCGGTGCAAGCACCGGATGGAAATGAAGGACTGTACGGACATCGTTCTTCTCTGCATCCAGAACTTCCTCATCGTAAGCGCTGCAGAGGAAAGCAAGTACCATACGGTCTGCTCCAAGTGATGGCTCGATAACGTATGGGATATATTTCTGTTTCTTCTCATCATCAAAGTATGTGAGATCCTGGCCGGATACATTCTGATGCTGTGTCAGGTCATAATCTGTTCTGTCAGCGATTCCCCAGAGCTCACCCCATCCGAATGGGAAAAGGAATTCCACATCTGTGGTAGCCTTGCTGTAGAAGCTCAGCTCTTCCTTATCATGGTCACGGTAACGAACCTCATCATCCTTAAGTCCGAGAGCACTCAGCCAGTCAAGGCAGAACTTCTTCCAGTATGCAAACCACTCAAGATCTGTATCCGGCTCGCAGAAGAACTCAAGCTCCATCTGCTCGAACTCACGGGTACGGAATGTGAAGTTACCCGGTGTGATCTCGTTACGGAAGGATTTACCGATCTGGCCGATACCAAACGGGATCTTTTTACGGGATGTTCTCTGTACGTTCTTGAAGTTTACGAAAATACCCTGTGCAGTCTCCGGTCTTAAATATACAGTATTCTTGGCATCTTCGGTAACACCCTGGAATGTCTTGAACATCAGGTTGAACTGACGGATATCTGTGAAGTTGTGTTTACCACAGCTCGGACATCCTACCTCGTGTTCTTTGATGAAGTCCATCATCTTCTCCTGGGACCATGCATCTACGCTTCCCTCAATGGCAATGTCATGCTCTGCACAAAAGTCCTCAATGAGTTTATCTGCACGGAAACGCTCGTGGCACTCTTTACAGTCCATAAGAGGATCAGAAAATCCGCCAAGATGTCCGGAAGCGATCCATGTCTGCGGGTTCATAAGGATCGCACAGTCAACACCTACATTGTACGGAGACTCCTGAATGAATTTCTGCCACCATGCACGTTTTACGTTATTTTTAAGCTCTACACCGAGATTTCCATAATCCCACGTGTTTGCCAGGCCGCCGTAGATCTCGGAACCCGGGTAAACAAATCCTCTGGCTTTTGCAAGAGCTACGATCTTTTCCATTGTCTTTTCCATGATTTCTCTCCTCTTGACTTGCAGCTGTTCCGCCAAATGCGTCCGGAAAGCTCCGGAAAAAGCTGCTTTTTTACATTTTTGGTCTTATTATACTAGTATCCTCATGATTTTTCAAGGATATTTCCATTTGCATTGCTTCCTGTCCTGCTTTTGAAAAATAAATCGTTACGGTTATTCCGCAGCCGGCAGTGATCTATCTCATCAATTCCAGGATCTCCAGACTTTTAAACCGCTTGTCTGTATTCAGCTCCGTATACCGGTAAATGTGGCGTTCCAGTTCCCGCAGCACATCATCCCGTACTGTAAACGTATACAGCTTTGCCAGGGGGGACACGGCTATGTAGCGCATGGCATACAGGGCAGCCGCTGAGATCCGTTTCCTGTCCATGGCCATCCTGCTGCAGTCCGCACACAGGATCCCATGCTCGTCCTGGGAGAAAAAAAGTTCTCCGGTTTCTTCCTCCGTAAGCTCTCTCCCGCAGCCCGCACACTGGAACAGCTGCGGCATCACGCCCTGGATCACCATAGTCCGCAGTTCATAGATACAGCGCACCAGCCGGTCTTCTATATGAGGATTCAAAATGGCTTTGATGGTCACATAGAGAAGATTCATCATCTCCTTCTCATCCGTTCCCTCTTTGCCAAAATAATCTGCCAGCTCCAGAAAATAATATCCATAGTAAACCCCCGGCTGCCGGGTGGCCAGCTCCACAAAATGATGCTGCACGCTGACCTGGTTCAGATTATAGCTCGTCCTTCCCTCATAAAGAGTAAAGCTTCCGAATACAAACGGGTTAGCTGCTGCCATGAACGGACTGTTCTGCCGTCTCGCTCCCTTGGCAAAAGCGGAGATCTTCCCCCTCTCTCTTGTGAGAAGGACGATCCGCTTGTCATAATCCCCTACCGGCATGGCAGAAAGTACCACTCCCTGTACGGTAATCAGATCACTCATTTTCAGATTTCTTTCTTATCATATCCAAAGTTCTTGATCAGGAAATCACTGTCTCTCCAGTTCTTAGTCACCTTGACCCAGAGCTTTAGGTTTACCTTTGCTTCCAGCATACGCTCCAGCTCATAGCGGGCATTGCTTCCGATCTTTTTCAACATGGCACCCTGTTTTCCGATGATGATGCCTTTGTGGGAATTACGCTCGCAGATGATGGTCGCATCAATATCTATGATGTTGCTTCTTCCCGGACGTTTCTTCATCCGGTCGATGGCAACGGCGATTCCGTGAGGGATCTCCTCATCCAGTGCATGCAGAGCCTTCTCACGGATGATCTCTGCGGCGATCTGGCGCTGAGGCTGGTCGGTAACTGTATCCTCATCATAGAACATCGGTCCGTACGGAAGATATTTGAAAATACTTGGAATGATATCCTGTGTGTTTTTTCCGCGGAGGGCAGAGCAAGGAATGATCTCTGCAAAATCGCAGATCTTACGGTAGGTATCGATCGCAGGAAGAAGCTCTTCTTTTTTTACCGTATCGATCTTGTTGATGATGAGAATCACTGGAACTCCAACCTTCTGCAGCTGCTCGGCAATGTGGCGCTCTCCCGCACCTACGAATGTGGACGGCTCCACCAGCCACATAATGGCATCTACTTCCTTCAGGGTTCTCTCCGCAACCTGTACCATGTATTCTCCAAGCTTGTTTTTTGCCTTGTGGATACCCGGTGTGTCCAAAAATACGATCTGTCCCTCATCACAGGTATACACAGTCTGTATCTTGTTTCTGGTTGTCTGTGGCTTGTTTGATGTGATGGCGATCTTCTGTCCGATAAGATGGTTCATCAGCGTGGATTTTCCAACATTCGGTCTTCCGATGATCGCAACAAAGCCTGATCTAAAATTATTATCCATTCTTTATCCTCTCATAATCCTTTCACAGCCTGCTATCCCATTTAACGGACAGCAGGCTTTGTTTCTCATCAGCCGATCAGTGGCTTCACTTCCATGAATACATCTTCCGCCTTCTCTATTGCAGTCTCACTTCCTACTACGCAGATCTGATCATCGGAAAGTACTGCTTCTACAAGAGCTGCCAGTTTCTGGATATCCTCCTTCTGCGCTCCGAGGATCTGATTTCTTTCCTTCTGGAGCATATCCTCTGTAACATTGGAGAAATATGCGGTTTTTGAGATACTTCCCTGCATCTGCGGAGTTCTCGGCACATCCTTGTTGCTGATCGTTCCGATAATATATTTTGTCATCTCACGCTCGTCTGCCTCAAAGGCACGGATATAATCCGGCACTCCTTGGTATACTTCCAGGGTTCTCTTTAGATGGGGATCACGGTAGGATACCAGGAAGCTCTCTCCGTTTCTCTTAAAGCCACTCATGCAGCCATACGCTCCACCCTTTACACGAAGGTTGATCCAGAGATAATCGTAGCTTAAGATCACTTTCAGGATCTCCAGTGCACCGGTATACTCCAGGCCTTTTTTGCGGAAGTTTCCGTTCTGTGCCACATACTGGACCTGGCCGGAGGTCTTGAAGGCTTCGTTTTTCTTTATGCAGGGGGCCTGCTTCACAGACTCCGGCTTCTGTCCGTTAAACAAAACTTTTTTGATCCCGGCAGCCTGTGCTTTTACTACATCCAGAGATTCTCTCTCTCCGGTATAGCTTACACAGAAATTCTCCGGACGAAGGACCTCTTCCATCACCTTACGGAGATTTTTCACGATCTCATCCTTGCAGCTGTCAAAATCCTTCTCCAGTTTTTCGATAAACTGATAATATCCGATTCCTGCCATCTCATCCTGGAATGCCGCCATCGGAGATGCGTAGGAAGCACCACGGAGAACGGCGGTGGAATGGCCTGCACTTGCAAGGCTGGCCTGGGCTCTGGATCTCACTCTGGCAATGATCTCGTAGAGACGTTTGGTGTCATCCAGCTTCGAAGTTGTAAGAACCTCCCGGATCATGGAAAACATGAAATCCATCTCCGGATATAACGCTTTTCCTCTTACGGCAAACATGGCACGGAATGCATCGGTATCCTGGGCATCATCAAAAACCTCTATCCCATAGGCAATACCGCCGGTTCTCGCATTCACTTCATTAAACAACTCGCCATATGTGTAATTCTCTGTATCCACTGCACCAAGCACAGATTTCAGAAGTCCCAGATAATGGACTGTGTCAACATCAAAGTCATGGATCTCAAAAAGAAGATCTGCATAACCGATACCATTGGTGCACACATCATGATACAGAAACAGGCTGTCCTCCACATGGTGCTCCTCGTTTGTCAGTCCTGTGATCTCTTTTTTGATATCTTCTCTGGAAAGCATCGGGATACAGGTCAGTGTTTCCGGATCTTCCTCGGATTCCTGATAAGCTTCCAGGGCTTTTGTATTCTCTACCATCCGGGTAAGCTCTTCATCAGAAAGGCTCTTTCTGTAATTCTCCAGTTTTTCTTCCAGTTCTTTGTCTCTCTTAGCAGCAAGGCCTTTCTCCGGTACCAGGGAAAGGATCGCGCCATGGGTATTATCCAGAAGATATTTACGGATCAGATCCTCAAAATATCCCTCTTCCAGAGCTTTTTTGAGGAACTCAAATCCCTCAAGAAGCTGTACTTCACAGAACGGCTTTGTATCGTCATAAAGCCAGCTGCTTAAAATATCCAGGCCATACATCAGTCCCTTCGGATAGGAAGAGAAATCTGCCTCACGGAAACGGAATTCGTAGTAGTTGATTCCGGCTGTTACTGCCTTCTTGTCGATACCTTCCTCCATGATCTTTGTGAGGGTGTCACGGATCACTTTGACAAATTCCTCTTTCTGGCTTAAGTTGGCTCCCTTTGCCACGATGGAGAAATAGGTCTGTTTGATTCCATCCTCAAAGGAGCCATAGATATCCTTGCCAATCTTTGCATCCAGAAGTGCCTGTTTCAACGGTGCACCCGGTGCGCTTAAAAGTGCGTAATCCAGGACTTCGAAAGCAAGACTTAAGTTGATATCTGCTGCTTCACCCACAACCATATTGTAGGAAAGATAAGTGTTATCCTCTTCTCCTTCGTCCTCTGACACCGGATAATTTTTCTGGATATCTTTTACCTGGGCAAAAGCTTCCTGATCCCGGATCTGGGAATCAATGGCAAGGGAATCAAAGGCAGACAGATAATGGCTGTCAATAAACTCCAGTTTCTCCTCCATATCCATGTTTCCATAGAGATAGATAAAGCTGTTGGACGGATGATAGTACTGTCTGTGGAAATCCAGGAATTCCTCGTAACTGAGATCCGGGATATTTACAGGATCTCCGCCGGACTCACAGCCATAGGTGGTATCCGGGAACAGGGAATTCATGATCTCACGCTCCAGAACATCATCCGGTGAGGAAAAAGCACCCTTCATTTCATTGTAAACGACACCGTTGTATTTCAGCGGGCCTTCTTTTTTCTCCAGATGGTAGTTCCAGCCTTCCTGACGGAAGATCTCTTCTTTTTTGTAAATATTCGGATAGAATACCGCATCCAGATATACATGCATCAGATTCTGGAAATCCCGGTCATTACAGCTTGCTATCGGGTAGCAGGTCTTATCCGGATAGGTCATGGCATTAAGGAAGGTATTAAGAGAACCTTTTACCAGCTCCACAAAAGGATCCTTAAGCGGAAATTCCCTGGAGCCGCACAGTACGCTGTGTTCCAATATATGAGCAACACCTGTGCTGTTTTTCGGCGGTGTACGGAATGCAATGTTAAAAACCTTATTCTCATCACTATTCTCGATGAGCATCACTCTGGCTCCTGTTTTTTTGTGTCTCAGAAGCCATCCTTTTGAATGAATATCCTGAAGCTCCTCTTCCTTCAGGACTTCATATGCTTTCAGATGATTGGGATTCATAAAATAGTAACCTCCTGAATGTTTCTCTTCACACCCGACATGGATCTTCGTTCAAAAAATCTCAGAATATTTTATCGGATGCATGGCAACAAAAGGCTGCCTGAGTAGTCAGACAGCCTGAAACGGAAGCTCTCCGGCCTCCTAAATGTTTCCTTCGTTGGGATAATACTGCCTGTAGATCTCTCTGGCAGCTCTTGTGATGATTCCAAGCTCAGCTTCCATTCCAAGATTAGCCGGAAGCTCCACAGCTGTTTCCCTGATGTCTCTCTGGACCTTGGCCTTCGCACTGTCCTCCTTGATGTGGATCAGGCCGAAAATCGTTGTGTTATAGGATTTATCTGTCTGACAGAGATCCATGTAGACCAGAACCAGATGACAGCATTCCCGGTAAAGAAGCTCCTCATAAAGGCCGCCCCTTTCCTGGAGCTCCTGAAATTTCAGCTTCTTAAGATACTTGCCTATCTCTTTCTTCGCACTTCTTGTACCAAAGAATCTGGAAGCGGAATTCCGGTTAAACTCCATGGTCATCCAGAGACCGAGATAACCGTCTGCCCTGGTATCACCAGTCTCAGCTTTATCGCTGTAACGGATCTCCCAGAGTTCCTTGCGGATCCTGTTTTCTTCCGGTTCTTCTCCTGCTGCAATGGACTGCTCCAGAAGCTTCAGGCGCTCCATGGGATCTTTCTCTCTATAGTATTTCGCAATTGTTGGTGTATCCATTCATTCTTCCTCCTGATATCTGAATATTATATCAGACAACCTGCCAAAAATACACCCCTATCTGTGATTTCGAAGCTTTTTCCCAGGGCTTTTCACTTTTTTTCCGCGGTTATCACATAGATATACATTGCGGATATACCACAGGGTCTTATCCTCTCCGTATTTATCCAGGATCCGGAGAAGTCCCTCCAGCTCTTTCTTTGTCTGTGGGTGGATAAACCACAGCTTCTCCTTGCTTTTCAGAAAATACTGCAATGGTTCATGATAGGTATATTCCTCTCCCAGATAGTTTCTGGATGCACTGATCCGGTCCATGACCATTTCCGCCACATATTTTCTGGGCATTCTGGCTCCCATGATCACATGCTCACCGTCAAGGGAATAGTCTACCCAATGTTCAAAATGGTGTCTGTTTCTTCCCTTATGGTGCAGCCAGGACATGGATACGCCGGTTGCCTCACGTTCTGCGTTGTTGGGACTTCTTGTCCCCTGATAATATTTACAGCCTACCAGAAATTCCGTCGGGGAATATTTGGACAGGTCATGAAGCAACCCCTGCTTATATAACCCGATACGAAAACAATATTTCATCACCAGAAGCTTATGCCTCGTGATGGTCCTGAAGTGCAGCCACGGGTGCCATGATCGCATCTTTCTCCGCCTCCTGTCTGCCCAGCAATACCACAATGGCGCGGGGGCCTATTTCGATTGATTTTTTATATTCTTCTTCCTCCTCCAGACAGAATCCTGTTCCGTGAAGAGAGGTATCTGCGATTTTTTTCCAGCACATGCCTTCCGGGAGATTGGGCAGAGCAAGGCTCCGGTTTTCCCAGTGGAAATTATAGCCGATGTAAATAAAATCATCCTCTGCAGCCTCCAGATCCTCTTTTTCCCTTGCATAGGCTCCGTAGTACATCATACCAAGAAGCCTGCTGGTATTCTCATAGCTCAGATACCAGGCACGTTCCCCGTGAAGAGACACATCCGGGAACCCCTTGGTCAGATAATCTACCCCTTTCAGTTCCACCGGCATATGAAGAACGGGATGGGCCTTACGAAAAGCAATGGCATCCTTTACAAATTTCCTCAGTCCCTGGTTTCTGGAAAGGCCCTTCCAGTCTGTCCAGCCGGTAGCATTATCCTGACAGTAGGCATTATTGTTTCCGCTCTGGGAATTGCCGAATTCATCACCGTGATAGATCATGGGAACACCCTGACTCAGCAGCATCATCAGAAAGGCATTTTTGATCTGGCGTTCCCTCATCTGACGGACGGAAACCTTACGGGTAGGGCCTTCCACACCACAGTTCCAGGAATAATTATAGCTGCTTCCGTCCTGATTGCCCTCGCCATTGGCCTCGTTATGTTTATAATTGTAGCTCACCAGGTCATTCATGGTAAATCCGTCCTGGCAGACCATGTAATTGATCACTCCATGATTCTCGCTGTTATGACGGATATGCCATGCTGCAGCCTCCACCATACCTTCATCGCTTTTCAGGAAACGGCGCATATCCTGGAGAAAATTCATATTGCTCTCCGCTCCGCAGCGTCTGACCGGAAGCTTTCCTCTGTAAAAATGATCAAAATCAAAGCCCTGGAAGATCAGTTTTGCTCCGGAAAGGATCCCATCCCGAAGAAGCATCTCCCGGTTAAAGCCCTCTCCCAGCACATGAAATCCATCTACATGGTAAAAATCTCTCCAGAACTGCAAAGCTCGAAGAGCCATCAGGCTGTCTGTTTCCTCTGGAAAATAGAATTCCATGATACAGGCAATGCCGTTCTTGTGCAGCTCCCGGATCATATACCGAAATTCCTGCTCCGGTTCTCTGGTGCTGCAGTAAGCACTCTTCGGGCTGAAATAGAAGCCGGATGCATAGCCCCAGTAATTCACTACATTTTCCTTTCGACGGGTCTTGATGTGTTCACTGCCTTCCTTCGGTTTATTGATCGGAACCTCACAGAATTCATAGGCAGGCATCAGTTCAATGGCATTGATCCCAAGTTCTTTCCAGTAAGGGATCATCTCTGTCAGGCCAAGAAAAGTCCCCTTATGGGAAACCATCTTTCTGGCAAGCTTCGTATAACCACGGACATGAAGCTTGTACAGGATCATATTTTCATATTCTACTGCCGGTGCAGTTTCATTTTCCCAGCCGGAAACATTCTCATTAAGGAAGCGACAGCGGACCTCCTTTTCCGGATCGTAAGGTACTCCGAAATGCTCTCTCCCGTGAAGTCCGTATGCATACGGATCCTGCACGATCTCACCGTCTATTTTATAATTATATTCAAACTCCTTCAGAGAAGCACTGCACAGCTTCAGTGCCCACACACGTCCTGTATGGAAATCCTTTGGAAAAACGATCTCCACCGGTGCGGCAGCTCCTCTTTTTTTATATAAAAGCAGGGACACTTCGGAATCCTCCGATGCCTCCACTGCAAAATTATAACCGCCCTCCATTTTGTTGGCGCCAAGTATCAGCGGCTGACCTTTCTCCACTCGACCTAATCTGCGGCTTGCCAAGGCAACTCCTCCTTTTCTCTTTTTATTATTCAAATCCATAGAAATCCTTTTCGCCGGATCCGTCACAGATCAATATCCAGCTCAACCGGGCAATGATCGGATCCCATGATCTCTCCGTGGATCTTCGCATCCTGAAGCTTTTCTTTCAGGGAAGGGGAAACAAGGAAATAGTCGATACGCCAGCCGGCGTTCTTCTCTCGTGCACGGAAACGGTAGGACCACCAGGAGTAAACGCCCTCTTTATCCGGATAAAAATAGCGGAATGTATCAATAAAGCCACTCTCAAGGGCTCTGGTAAAGCAGGCTCTCTCTTCATCAGTAAAGCCTGCATTTTTGCGGTTGGTCTTCGGATTCTTGAGATCGATCTCCTGATGTGCCACATTAAGGTCGCCACAACAGATCACCGGTTTCTTCTCCTGCAGTTTCAGAAGATAAGCCAAAAAATCCTCTTCCCATTTCATACGGTATTCCAAACGGCGGAGCTCGCTCTGGGAGTTGGGAGTATATACAGTCACAAAATAATACTCTTCGAATTCCAGTGTGATGACACGTCCTTCTTTATCATGCTCCTCTATCCCAATCCCATAAACTGCAGACAATGGCTCCCTCTTTGTAAAAATGGCTGTACCTGAATAGCCTCTGCGGTTTGCGTAGTTCCAGTACTGATGATATCCGGGAAGTTCCAGTTTCACCTGTCCCTGCTGGCATTTCGTCTCCTGCAGACAGAAAATATCCGCATCCAGCTCATGAAAGCGTTCCTCAAAGCCCTTGGTGATACAGGCCCGGATCCCATTTACATTCCAGGAAATAAATTTCATATTTTTATATTTTCTCCTCATTTTTTCGTCATATTTTTATTATATCTCACATTGTCGGATTAAGCAAAAAATATTTTGAAAGTTTTCTCAGGCTCTCAAATATTTTGTTGCTGTTCTACGTCATATCTGTTAAAATGTTCTCTATATCATGCAGAGCTGCCCTCTTATTTACAGGCAGCAGCAGAACGGAGGATTTTTTTATGAGTGATGAATTTAACAAAAGCGGATGTGCACCAAGCGACTGCGCTTCCTGCACAGCTAACTGCGAAAGCAAGGTAGATGAAGCACATCATACCATCACCCTGACTATGGATGATGATACTGAGGTAGAATGTGCCATCCTTACTATTTTCCCTGTAGAGAACAAAGAATATATCGCACTTCTCCCACTGGATGAGAACGGCCAGAATGAGACCGGTGAGGTTTATCTCTACAGTTTCTCGCGCACAGCAGACGGCGATCCGATGCTGGCAAACATTGAAGATGATGAAGAGTACGACGCTGCCGCAAATGCCTTTAACGCAGTCGTGGAAAAAGCACGTGCAGACGAGGAGGCAGACGCACCTCTCAGCTAAACAGTGCATTTATCGGAAAGCAGTAACTACACAAAACAAGCCCGGAAAATCGGATGTATGTGATCTTCACACCTCCGCCTTCCGGGCTTTTGTTTTATTTTGTGGTACTTCCGAAGCCGCCGTTTCTTACTGCATCTGCATCGTCATCCACAGTGATTCCGTATTCCACAAAGATCCCCTGCATAAAACCGGTTCCTGCCGGGATCTGGATCGTTTTATCTTCTCTTGTATCGTTAGTCAGCTTGGCAAAGATATGACCTTCGTTGTCGGAAAAGAAATAATCGCTGTCAATGATCCCCACGGTGTTATTCAACTGCAGCCGGAATTTAAATCCCAGTCCGCTTCTCGGATAACATTTCAGAACCCAGCCCTCTTCCATCTCTACACGGATACCGGTCGGTATCTTTACGATCTCACCTGGCTTCATGGTCACATCCACAGGTGCATAAAAATCATATCCTGCACTTCCGGTCGTAGCTCTCTTCGGAAGTTTCAGGCTGTCGTAGATATTCCGGATCTCCTCTTCTGAATACTGTTCAAAGGTATCCTTCCAGTCCTTTGCAAACTGTTCAAAACTTACCTTGTGAAATTTCGCAATTCTTTTCATTTTTCGTTCCACTCCCAATAGGTAATTTCAAAAAAACCTCTGATCACTCCGTGTACAGAACCACACGGTTCTCACGAAGTGACGCCTGTACATCGATCACCCTCTGATTTGAGGAACCTTTCCATTTCAGACGAACCTCTTTCTTGTCCACCTGAAATTCCCCGTCCACGCATACATCCAGATAATGGATGATCTCGTACTGCTGGATTTCTTCCCAGAGAGAACCGGTATACAGCCAGATCGTCTTATCCGGATACTTCTCTTTGATCTCTCTTGCAAGAGCTGTTACCTCAGCGATATTGGAAGGATGCAGAGGATCGCCTCCTGAAAAGGTGATCCCGCTGATATAATCCTTGTCCAGCTCTGCAAATATCTCAGCTCGCTCGCTGTCCGTAAAGGGCAGACCTCCATTCGGATCCCAGGTAATGGGATTCTGGCACTCCCGGCAGCCGTGTGAACAGCCGGCCACCCAGAGTACTACACGAAGTCCGTCTCCGTTTAACATATCGTCCTTGGTAATATTGTGGTATCTCATCATTTATGCTTCTTCCGGTACATCCTTCATGCTGAAGCTGATTCTTCCCATCTTGTCCTTGCCAAGGCAGATAACTTTAACCTTGTCACCAAGTGTAAGAACATCCTCAACACGGTTGATTCTCTGTTTGGAGATCTTGGAAATGTGTACCATTCCCTCCTTGCCTGGTGCAAACTCAAGGAACGCGCCAAACTCTTTGATGCTGACTACACGTCCTGTAAAGATCTGTCCTGCCTCAAACTCGGTAGTGATGATCTCGATCATACGTTTCGCCTCATCCATACCCTTCTGGTCTGTTCCGCAGATGGAAACTGCACCGTCATCTGTAATGTCGATCTTCACACCTGTACGCTCGATGATGGTGTTGATGGTCTTTCCTCTCTGACCAACTACGTCACCGATCTTCTGCGGGTCGATCTGGATCTGGATGATCTTCGGCGCAAACTCGCCAACGCTTGTACGAGGCTTGTCGATACATTTCTCCATAACTTCTGTAAGGATATACTCTCTTGCCTCTTTTGTTCTGCGGATTGCTTCCTCAACGATCGGTCTTGTAAGACCATGGATCTTGATATCCATCTGGATCGCTGTGATTCCGTCATGTGTTCCGGCTACCTTGAAATCCATATCTCCGAAGAAATCCTCAAGGCCCTGGATATCTGTAAGAACGATGTAATCATCGTCTGTCTCGCCTGTAACAAGTCCACAGGAAATACCTGCAACCGGTTTCTTGATCGGTACACCGGCAGCCATCAGTGACATGGTAGATGCACAGATACTTGCCTGGGATGTGGAACCGTTGGACTCAAATGTCTCAGATACGGTACGGATTGCATACGGGAATTCCTCTTCTGTAGGAAGTACCGGTACCAGTGCTCTCTCAGCAAGTGCTCCGTGGCCGATCTCACGGCGTCCCGGTCCTCTGGAAGGTTTTGTCTCACCTACGGAGTAGGACGGGAAGTTGTAGTGATGCATATATCTCTTGGATGTCTCAAACTCATCCAGTCCGTCAAGACGCTGTGCCTCTGTAAGAGGAGCCAGTGTGGTAACGGTACAGATCTGAGTCTGTCCTCTTGTGAACATGGCAGAACCGTGAACTCTCGGGATGATGTCTGTCTCCGCTGCCAGCGGACGGATCTGTCTGATCTCACGGCCGTCCGGACGTTTGTGATCTTTGAGGATCATCTTGCGGACAGTCTTCTTCTGGTACTGATATACAGCCTCACCGAGAACGGCAAGCCACTCTTCGTTATCTGCAAAAGCTTCTTTCAGCTTGTCTGTGATCTCGCTGATATTATTCTCACGTGTCTGTTTGTCATCGGAGAATACGGCAACCTCCATCTCTTCCGGAGGAACGATCTTCTTGATCTCATCAAAGAGTTCCTGCGGTACTGCACAGGACTCGTAGGAATGTTTCTCTTTTCCGCACTCAGCTACGATCTGGTCGATGAATTTGATGATCTCCTGGTTTACTTCGTGAGCCTTGTAGATAGCTTCGATCATCTTGTCTTCCGGAATCTCGTTGGCTCCGGCCTCGATCATGATAACTTTCTCTCTTGTGGAAGCTACGGTAAGCTGAAGGTCAGAAACTGCCTTCTGTGCAAGTGTCGGGTTGATGATGAACTCGCCGTCGATCATGCCAACCTGTGTGGTTGCACATGGGCCGTCGAATGGGATATCAGAAATACAGGTTGCAATGGAAGAACCAAGCATAGCCGGGATCTCCGGATTGCACTCCGGATCAACAGACATAACCATGTCTACCAGTGTTACGTCATTTCTGTAATCCTTCGGGAACAGTGGACGCATTGGGCGGTCGATAACACGGGATGTAAGGATCGCATGCTCGCTTGCCTTACCCTCTCTCTTGTTGAATCCTCCCGGGATCTTTCCTACTGCGTACATTTTCTCCTCATACTCAACGCTTAACGGGAAGAAATCGATTCCTTCTCTTGGCTCTTTGGATGCGGTAGCAGTAGCAAGAACTGTAGTATCACCGTAGTGCATAAGAGCGGCACCGTTGGCCTGTTTTGCAACACGTCCGATATCTACAGTCAGTGTTCTTCCTGCAAGTTCCATGGAATAACTTTTGTACATGTTCGTTCTCCTTTTCTTATTATATATTCATGAATAAACAGGAGCCCGAAACAACTGAAAAGACCACTTCCAACCGGAAATGGGCTTTTCAGTAGTCTCGGAAATCACTCCTGTGTTAATCCCTATCTGTTAAAATAGGGCGGATGGAATCATCCGCCCCTCCCGTAGCAATTATTTTCTTAAACCTAATTTCTCAATCAGTGCACGGTATCTTTCGATGTCTGTTTTCTTAAGATAAGCAAGAAGGCCACGTCTCTGACCTACCATTTTCAGAAGACCTCTTCTGGAATGATGATCTTTGTGGTGTGTTTTAAGATGCTCTGTAAGCTCCTGGATTCTTGCTGTAAGAACTGCAACCTGAACCTCCGGTGAACCTGTGTCACCCTCTGTTCTTGCATACTCTTTCATGATCGCTGCTTTCTTCTCTTTAGAAATCATTTTTGTTTCCTCCTTGAATTTTAATTAAACGCCGGGTATTAAGAAGTGGTCGGAGTCTCCGGCTTCTGAATACTGGCTTTTTTCACCTCGAACAGTATAGCACACGGTTTCTGACCTGTAAACTGTTTTTTCGAAAAGTTTTTCCCGAAAGTTTTTATTTTTCGAGACTGCGGAAATAAGCCTTTCCCTTTTCTGCATCCTTCAGGAGCTGCTGCTTTAGTGCTTCTATGGACGAAAAGCGCTTCTCCGGTCTGGAATAATGAAAGAATTCCACTCTGCAGGGCTCTCCGTACAGATCCTCCTCACAGTCAAAAAGATAGGTCTCAACACCCAGGAATTTCTCTCCGATGGTTGGTTTATATCCTACGTTTGTGATCCCGCAAAGGGTTCTGTCCTTAAAATGGGACACTGTATCATAAACGCCATTTGGCGGCATCAGCTTTTCTTTTGCAGGAACGATATTGGTAGTGGGAAGAAGGACCTTATGTCCCATTCCTCTTCCATGTTCGATCACACCGTCCACAAAAAAGGGGATTCCCAGCAGATCATTAACCTTTTCCATATTTCCCTTTTTCAGTTCCTCACGGATAAATGTACTGCTGATCTTTCTGCGGCCTTCCATTTCTTTCGGAACAACATCCACAGTAAAGCCAAGCTTCCTTCCCATAGTCTCCAGAAGCTGTGGTGTTCCCTTGCGTTCATACCCGAACCTGAAATCTTCTCCCACTGCAACATGCTCCGCCTGAAGATCTCCCACCAGGATTTCTTTAATAAAGGTTTCCGCCTTCATATGACGGATCCGGTTATCCAGCGGACATTCGATCAGCACATCCACGCCTGCTTTCTCAAGAAGCTGACATCGTTCCTCTTTTGTAAAGATCATCTGACTGCCGATGCCAAGAGAAAAAAGGACTGTCTGCAGACCTTTTTCTTTCTGTTCCAGGATCTTCTCCACCAGTTTCTGGTGTCCACGGTGTATGCCGTCAAATTTTCCAAGTGTCACCGCACTCTTTGAAAGGCGCGGAAATTCTCCGTCGATCTTCAAGTATTCCATATCTTCTGCTGCTCCTGCAAGTTTTTATAAAATGTCATACAAAAAACATGCGGATGGGTACGTATTTCTGTTTTCTTTCATCCCAGCCGTATATTCCTGTGAAATTTCCGCTGCTTTTATACATCCGGACTTTTTCTTCCCTGCTGCCTCCCTGTACCAGTTCTTCCGGAAGCGGGTTTCCGTTATTGAGAAGTCTGTCTCCCTCCGGTGTACAGGTAAGGACCGGATACATGGAAAGTACATCCTCGATGGAAACAAGCTTTTCCCCGATGGTCCCATCGGCAACCGCTTCCTCCACCTGGGAAAGTGTCATGCTCTCTTCCAGAGTGAAATTTCCGGACCTGGTCCGAAGCAGCTCTTCCATGGCTCCGCCGCAGCCTAATTTTTCTCCGATGTCATTGCAAAGTGTACGGATATAGGTGCCCTTGCTGCAGGTAACGCTTATGCGTACCAGCGGAAGCTCCATATCCAGTATCCTTATCTCATAAAAAACCACAGGGCGCGGCTTACGCTCTATGGTTTTTCCTTCTCTGGCCAGTTCATAAAGCTTCTTTCCGTTTACCTTCAGGGCCGAATACATAGGAGGGACCTGCTGCTGTTCTCCCACAAAGGATCCCACTGCCTCACGGACTTCCTCTTCCGTGACGGTAACAGGTTTCTCAGAAAGAACAGCTCCGGTCATGTCCTGGGTATCTGTGGAAACTCCCAGCCTTAAAACCGCCTCATATGTTTTTTCTTTTTCTGTAAGAAGCTCCACCAGCCGGGTCCCCTTGCCCAGTGCAACAGGAAGTACTCCCTCTGCTGCCGGATCCAGAGTCCCAGTATGGCCAATCTTTTTCATGTGGAGAATCCCACGCAGCTTTGCAACAACATCATGAGAGGTATAACCTTTTTCCTTTCGGATCACAAGTATTCCGTCCATGATCTTATCTTTACTCCTCTGCAAGCTGTTTTTCAATTTCAGCAGTAAGGTTATTGATCACATCGTACATGGAGCCCTGCATATCACAGCCGGCTGCACGCACATGTCCGCCGCCTCCGAAAAATACGGCAATCTTGCTTACATCCACCTTACCATTGGAACGGAGAGATACCTTAAAGAGCTGCGTCTGCATCTCATAGATAAAGATCGCAACCTCCACACCAGCAGTCAGACGGAGCTGGCTCACGATTCCCTCCAGATCCTTTCCTTCCACACTGTAGAAATCCATCTCCCGTTTTTTCAGATATCCGACCACACACTTACCGCCCTGAAGGAGAATACTCTCTGCCAGGACACGTCCCATGACCTGATTCTGAAGATATGTTTTCTGGTAAAAGGACTCATCGATGATCCTGCTGAAATCAAATCCTGTTTTCATCAGTTCTCCGGCGATCCTCATGGTTTCCGGTGTTGTGGAAGAATACTGGAACACGCCGGTATCATGTGCCATTCCTGTATAAATAGGAACCGCAATGGAACGATCGATCTTGTCTGAATCCAGAAGTCCGTAAAGAACTTCGCTGGCAGAGCTGATCTCGCCTCTTACATGATTGACATCCGCAAATCCGTTATTGCTCACATGATGATCAATGCAGGCTGTCTTTTTTGCTGCATCGAAATATTTCCGGGCAACAGCAAGCCTGTCCAGTGCGCTGACATCACAGGTGATAAAAAGATCATACACCTTATCTTCTTCTGCTTCTGTCTTAACCTCATCCATTCTGTCAATGTAATCAAATACAGGTTTCCGATCTTCCAGATAAACATCTGCTTCTATATCAGGAAAATATTTCCGGATATAGAGATACAGAGCCATACAGGAACCAATGCAGTCCCCATCCGGACGGATGTGACCGCCAATGCCAACGGTTTTTACATTTTCCAGTATTTCTGAAATGTTTTTCATTTTTTCCACCTATTCCTCTGTTTCCATCCCACTCATTACGTCATTGATCTTCTTTGACATATTTACACCATATTCAATAGACTCATCCAGAACAAAACGGATCTCCGGTGTATTGCGGAGATTCAGTCTTCTGGCCAGTTCTCTCCGAACATAGCCCTCTGCATTCTTTAAGCCCCGGAGGGTGGAATCCTTGGCCTGTTTCTCGCCCAGCACACTGATGTAAGCTTTGCAGGTCTTAAGATCCGGTGCCACCTCAACAGCTGTCACAGAAGTCATCGGATGAATTCTGGGGTCCTTGATCTCGCTGTGTATGATGGTGCTGAGTTCTTTTTGAACTGCACCATTCACACGTGTATTTTTAATGCTGTTTTTTCTCATTACGAATCACTCCTATCTTGGTACCTCTACCATGATATATGCTTCGACTTTATCTTCTTCTTTGACATCATTAAAGTCATTAAATACAAGACCGCACTCATATCCGGCACGAACTTCCTTGACATCATCCTTAAATCTCTTCAGGGATGCAAGCTCACCCTCGAAGATCTGGTCCTCACCTCGTGTAATACGAACCTTACAGTTACGCTGGAATGTACCATCCAGCACATAGCTTCCTGCGATGGTTCCGACACCGGATGCCTTGAACAGCTGACGAACCTCTGCGTGACCGATAACCTTCTCCTCGAATACAGGATCCAGCATACCCTTCATGGCTGCCTCTACATCCTCGATCGCCTGATAAATAACTTTATAAAGTCGAAGGTCAACGCCCTCCTGCTCAGCAAGCTGTTTTGCTGTAGTATCCGGACGTACGTTAAAGCCGATGATGATCGCATTGGATGTTGCAGCAAGGCTGACATCAGACTCATTGATGGCACCTACACCACCATGGATCACCTTAACGATAACTTCCTCGTTGGAAAGCTTGGTAAGACTCTGTTTTACAGCCTCAACAGATCCCTGTACATCGGCCTTGACGATGATCGGAAGCTCCTTAAGATCGCTGGCCTGGATCTGGTCAAACAGGTTATCCAGAGAAAGCTTGCCTTTGGTCTCCTCGAGAAGACGGCTCTTGTTCTCTGTAACGAATGCGCCTGCAAAGTTCTTGGCTTCTTTATCGCTCTCAAAGGACATCAAGATCTCACCTGCATTAGGAACATCACCAAGTCCGAGGATCTCAACCGGAGTAGACGGACCTGCCTCTTTTACACGACGTCCCTTATCATCCATCATTGCACGTACCTTACCGTTGCATGCACCTGCGGCAATAAAGTCTCCCACATGAAGAGTACCCTTCTGAACAAGGATGGTAGCAACCGGTCCTTTACCCTTATCAAGCTGAGCCTCAATAACAAGACCTCTTGCCTCACGGTTCGGATTGGCTTTGAGCTCGGAAACCTCAGCAGTAAGAAGAATCATCTCAAGAAGATTCTCAATTCCTTCTCCTGTATGTGCGGATACCGGAACAAAGATGGTGCTTCCGCCCCAGTCCTCAGGAATCAGTTCATACTCGGAAAGCTCCTGTTTTACACGCTCTACATTTGCACTTGGTTTATCGATCTTATTGATGGCAACGATGATCTCAACACCGGCTGCCTTTGCATGGCTGATCGCCTCTACTGTCTGCGGCATTACACCATCGTCTGCGGCAACGACCAGAACTGCGATATCTGTAGCGTTGGCACCACGCATACGCATAGCTGTGAACGCCTCATGTCCCGGTGTATCCAGGAATGTGATCTTCTGACCTTTGATATTTACCACGTAAGCACCGATGTGCTGTGTGATTCCGCCGGCCTCGCCTCTGGTTACGTTTGTATTACGGATGGCATCCAGAAGAGATGTTTTACCATGGTCAACGTGACCCATAACACAGACTACCGGAGGTCTCGGAACCATATCATCCTCATCCTCTTCGTCCTCTTTGAGGAGCTCTGCGATCACATCCACCTTTTCTTCCTTCTCAGCAATGATATCAAAGCCAAGTGCGATCTCCTCTGCCTTTTCAAAGTCGATCTCCTGGTTTACGGTTACCATGACACCTTCCATGAAAAGCTTCTTAACGATCACTGACGGCTGCATCTTCATCGCGTCCGCAAGCTCACGGATAGTAAGCTTCTCCGGAATGGTGATCTCCTTGATCTCCGGTTTCTTCTCTTCCTGCTTCGGCTGTGGATTCGGTTTCTGAAGTGCTTTCGGGATTCTGGAATTCGGTCTGCGTCCGCCCTGATTTGGTCTGCGTCCGCCCTGCGTACCTTTCTCGAATTCTTTCTTCTTGTTCTTATTCTCTCTGTCACGCTCACGCTTGCTGTCCTTGGATGTCTTGGTCAGCTCCGGAGTGAATACAGCATCTGAAGAGCCACCGCTTCTTCTCTGTCCCGGACGCTGTCCGCCGCCCTGGCCACCACGGTTTGCTCCGCTGAAACGGTTATCTCCGCCTCTTCCGCCTTCGGAACGTCCGCCCTGGCCTCCCTGGCCACGGTTTGCTCCACCGCCGAAACGACTTCCTCCGTCTCTTCTTCCTTCAAAGCTTCCGCCCTGACCTCCCTGGCCACGGTTTGCTCCACCGCCGAAACGGCTTCCGCCTCTTCCGTCATTCTGACGTGGACCTCTGTTTCCCTCGCCCTGTCTTGCCGGACGTCCCTCACCATTCTGGGAACGGTTTCCGCCAAAACGATTTCCGCCGTCTCTTCTTCCCTCGAAGGTTCTTCCGTCACGATTTCCGTCTCTTCTTCCTTCCGGACGGTTGCCCTGCGATCTTCCGCCCTGAGTACGATTCTGGCCACTCTGACCGTTTCTCTGCTCACCGGATTCACCATTTCTTGTGTTTGCTCCTGTGCTTCTCTGACCGCCGTTCTGTGGACGTGCCGGTCCCTTTCTCTCGCCTGCTGCCGGTTTTCTTCTTCCTTTACCGCCATCGCTGGCATTCTGTGCATGAAATACACGGATGATATTTTTTTTCTTTTTCGGTGCTTCAGATTTGTTACCCTCTGTATTCACCGTTGTTGTCTTTTCTTCTGTTTTTGGAGTATCCAATTGTCTATATTGCTCCTTTCCCGATCTGTTGAATTTATCTTTTATCATTTCTATCGTCAAACCTCCTTACAGACGCCTGTATCATGCAGGTTATCTGCCGGATTCTTTTTCCAGCGCCTTCATGATCGCCTTTGCAAAATTTTCGTCCTGCACGGCAAGGCTGGCACGGAATTCTTTGCCCATTGCTCTGCCCAGGCTCTCTTTGTCTGAAAGGAAATATAACGGAACTTCATAATAGGTACACATATTCCGAAATTTCTTTTTTGTGTTTTCGGAGGCATCATCTGCCACCAGTGCCAGGAAACCTTTTCCTGTTTTTACGGATTTCTCTGTGGAAAATTCTCCGCTCACTGTTTTTCCTGCTTTTGTCGCAAGTCCGATGAGTGATAAAACCTTATTGTTTTTCAATTGATCCAAACTCCTTTTTGAGGTTCTGATACACTTCATCCGGAACTGCCATTTTCAAGGAACGCTCCAGGCCATGGTTTTTGATAGCCTTTTCCAGGCATTCCTCTGAGAAACAAAGGTATGCGCCGCGTCCGTTTTTCTTACCTGTAGCGTCCAGGATGATCTCATTCTCTGATGTCCTGAGAACTCGTATCATTTCCTTTTTGCTTTTCATTTCCCTGCAGCCGGTACACTGACGCATGGGAATCTTGGTTCTCGTTTTCATTATTCTTCGGCATCTCCATCTGCTGTTTCTTCAGCTTCTGTTTCTGTCTCTTCTGTATCTTCCTCTGTTTCTTCAAGCTCTTCGGAAACAGCCTCTTCTGTCATTTCTTCCTCTGCTTCCTCGTGTTCCTCATCGTAATCATCGTAGAAGTCACCGGACTCTCTTGCCTGTGTCTCGCTCTTGATGTCGATCTTGAAGCCTGTAAGTCTTGCAGCAAGACGTGCGTTCTGTCCTTCCTTACCGATAGCAAGGGAAAGCTGGTAATCCGGAACTACGACCAGTGCGGTCTTTTCATCCGGGTCAGCCATAACTGCGATAACCTTTGCAGGACTTAATGCATTCTCGATAAGGATCGCCGGGTTCTCATCCCAGTTGATGATATCGATCTTCTCACCGTGAAGCTCGTTAACAACTGCACCTACACGTGCACCGTTCATACCAACGCATGCTCCCACAGCATCTACATCCGGATCGTTGCTCCATACAGCGATCTTGGTACGGGAGCCTGCCTCACGGGCAATGCTCTTGATCTCAACGGTACCGTCTCTTACCTCTGCAACCTCGGACTCGAAAAGTCTCTTTACAAGACCGGGATGTGTTCTGGAAACCAGGATACGCGGTCCCTTCGGTGTATCCTTAACTTCAAGAATGTAAACTTTTACTCGCTCAGTTGGCTGGAAGGTCTCACCCTTTACCTGTTCGTTCTCTGTAAGTACTGCGTCTGCCTTACCAAGGTTGATGCTGACATTTTTGCCCATTACTCTCTGAACAATACCGGTTACCACTTCTTTTTCGATTCCATAGTACTGATCGTAAAGAACTTTACGCTCTTCCTCACGGATTTTCTGAAGAATGACATTCTTTGCATTCTGGGTTGCGATACGTCCGAATTCCTTGGACTGGATCTCAACCTTCATAACATCACCGATCTCTGCGTTCGTGTTTGTTTTCTGTGCATCCACCAGAGAAATCTCCAGCGCCGGATCCTCCACATGCTCTACAACAGTTCTGTCAGCGTAAACACTGAAGTCACAGGTCTCCGGATCGATCATAACGTGAACGTTATCTGCCTTTCCGAAATGGTTCTTACATGCCTGGATCAGTGACTGCTCAATTGCCTCCAGCAGTGTATCCTTACTGATGTTTTTCTCTTTTTCGAGAACGTCCAGCGCATCTCTTAAATCTCTGCTCATTTTTCTTTTTTCCTCCTGAATTTTACAGATTCGATTCTCTTTTAGAATTCGATCGCGAGACGAATCAGGGCAATATCTTTTTTATCAAAGGTACGTTCTGTGCCGTCTTCATCGATTGTCACACTGTTACTATCATATGCATTTAAAATACCGCAGAATTCTTTCTGTTTCTCGATGGGCCGGTAGGTACGGATCTCCACCAGCTTGCCAAGGCTTCTCTTAAAGTCTTTTTCTTTTTTAAGAGGCCGGTCAAGTCCCGGAGAACTGATCTCCATAATGTAGCTGTCCTCGATGAAATCCTGCTCATCCAGTATATCGCTGAATGCACGGCTTACGTCCTCGCAGTCATTGACTGTGATTCCGCCCGGTTTGTCGATATAGCCTCTGAGATACCAGGTTCCGGCTTCCTTGACATACTCCACGTCTACCAGCTCAAAGCCCCTGGACTCCACGATCGGTGTAAGGATTGCCTCTGTCTTCTGTTCATATTCTTCCCGTCTGCTCATGCTTCCCACCTGCCTTTCCTATTTCTGCCTATTTCTGAACAAATTCCTTCTCAGCAAATAGGAGCGGGCTCTCGCCCACTCCTATGCCAACAAGTTCTTAGTTTTGTTCATTGTAACACCAATGTCTGTTAAATGCAAGTATTAATTGCGATTTGAATTTCTGTTTATCTTTTACAGGATTTCTCCCGCTTTATAGCATGCTGCTATATAATCTCTCGGCTGATAATAAAAATCTGTATTATAGTCCGAAATATGTGCATCAATCCAGGAATGATAAATATCCCATATTCCTTTTTCGATTTCCGCATCATCATATATGTCTTCTATTAATCGCTCATATACTTCTCCAATATCCCAGTAATCCGGAACCGTATATCTGCACATGGATACATTGTCAAATTTTCCTTCTGGAATATTGCATTGCTCCATAAACTCTGCTGCAACTTTTTGTATTGGCTCACAGTGAAATACATCCGCATAATCGTATATTCTCTTTATGTTTTCTCTGCCAAGATAATCTGTGATTTCCCGCCGATGTTGTTTTCTGTTTCGTCCTATATACTCAATCAGGCTACAGGTAAAAAATAAATTGTTATTATTTTTTTTCGCCATATACGACCTCACTTCCTGCAAATTCCAAAGTATCCAATGCCGAAACTGTATGAAAACTGATCTGATGTGTGGGGTACTTAAATTTTACCAGTTCCCAGAAAGCAGATCTTGAGATCTTACCATCCAGATAGTTTTGCAGGTAATTGTAGATCGTATCATCTGCCATCGGTCCTTCCACAATATCATACTGATGTGCTTGTCCACTTCGACAGGAAATAATAAAGTCCAGCCATTCTTCTGTCATTTTCTCAAATCTAAGAATTTTTAATTCTGTATTTTCTGTATACTCGTACCTGTTAATGTATCCCTTTTCTCCATACCTTGTCGCCCACCGTTCTGCCTGTTTTTCGATGTTCGTACAATAGAAGCCAAAGTAGAAATCTTTGTTAAATCGGGCTTTTCTGATTTCCGGATACTCTACTATATCTTTACTTCCATGATATAAAGTCATATGCACTCCTTTTCAGATTGGACTTAACACAATAGTTTCCTGGAGCTATTATAACAAATGTGTATCGAAAATCGCAATATATTTTACTCTCACAAGAGCATCTATATCACGACACTCTCCCATTCTCCATCTCATACACCACATCCGCTACTTTCATCGTAGAAGTTCTGTGTGACACCAGCACGACGGTACGGTTGGCTTTATCTTCCTTCAGGGATTTCAGGATGATGCCTTCGTTCAGGGAATCCAGATTGGAGGTTGGCTCGTCCAGAAGAAGGCTACCAGCGCGGTTACTTCCACTACGGGGTCCTGATGCCGGATAAAGTATTCAAAAACGCCGGTTGGGATCCGGGGATTTCCGTTTTCTTCTTCGGCTTTTACCTAGCCGGTTTCTGGGTCCACATACCAGAGAACAGTTTTTTTCCTCCGGTGCTGTGCAGAACAGTTCAAAATAGCTGTCCTCTTTTTTTACATGAAGGCGGATCTGTTCTTTATAATTCTTAAATTCACCGGCCAGTCTTCTTGGACAGGTTTTTTCCATGTAGTAGATTCCCATGAGAAAGGAGTATTCCCTCGGCTCATAGCGGTATCTGAGGTCTGTGTTCCGAAGAGCATGCTCAAAGGTGCTTCCGTAATTTACGAAATTGCAGATCTGCTGCACGGTCTCATCGCTTACCACGTGCTCCATGCGGCAGGCATCTTCTTCTGCAATGCGGCTTTCTACTCCTACATATTCCAGAAGCTGGGTGAAGGTTTCATGGCGGTGGCGGCATTCCTCGCCCCGGATCCGTCCCAGCTCTGTGAGGCAGACGCAGATGTTTTTTTCTTCGATTTTTACGTAGCCCTGGGCTGTCAACTGTTTCAGACAGGCCAGAACCTCCCGTCTGCTCATCTTCATCCGCCCGCAAATCTCGGAGATTCCGATCAGGGCGTCCTTTTTTGCAAGAGAGCAAAGCCCCTCCAGCATGTCTTCCTCGATTTCTCTTTTGGATAAGGGTATGCTGTGGCCCAGCTCTTCTGTGGATTCATATGTTATTTTTGTCATTGTTTTTTTCTGAACCTGTTTTATATTTGCGGCTGTGTTAGTTCAGTCTAATTTATTATAAAAGATGGCTCATATTTCTGTCAAGAGGGCAAAAAAATCCCCACCGGTCGGGTTAATTGTACCTGATCGGTGGGAAGTATATATTCTGTAAAATTGTATTCTCTTTATTTACGTCCAGTCGCTCTCCGCTTCTGCCAGCTTCTCCCTCAATGTTTTCTCAAGAGCCACAAAAGCCGGAATAAAGCTGTCGCGGATGAGCAGGATCATCTCATCTACTTCCTGCTCATTATATATATGGACAGATGTGTTACGCTTTTTCAGCATGAGCAGCCACACTGCTGAGTCGTTTACGAAGCCCAGCTTATAGCCAAGCTGCAGGATTTCTCTCGGTGAACCGGTGTCTACTCCTTCTGCCCCGTGGAGTCGCAGGATCTCCTGAAGAGCTTTCCAGGCAAGCTCGAAAGTCAGGTTGAACTGTCCGATCACGCCGGTTCTGTAAATATCGTTGTTATCCGCAAGTTTGAAATCTGCATTTCTTAATATAGTAAGACAATTAGAAAAATTATCAAGCTTTTTCATAGATCACAACTCCATCCTTTTTAATTTCTTTTTTGAGTTCTTCAGAAATTGAAGCATCTGCATTAATTACATCAAACATCAGAAGTGAATGGATATTTTCTTTGATATCCCAGTAAAAGGAATCAAAATCTCCTCCATATACAGCAATATCTACATCACTTCTTTCTGTATTGTTTCCTCTTGCACGGGACCCAAAGAGGATGATCTTTCTGACAGAATGTTTTGTGGCAAATGAAAATAGTTCTCTTATAACTCTTTCCGGAAGATCATATCGCATTTTTAACGCCTCCCATTTTCATATAACCCTATCATATCCTATCTGCCAGTTATCCGCAATCCTCTTCGCGTCTTTTATATCCTCGGCTTCACACCCTTCGTATCTCTCTTAGCCAGCTTAACTTTATTCAGCACATACGGCTTATCATGATATTCAATGGCATATTCCTGGCGGCTTTCCAGGAGATAGGCGTGGTGGATCCGGTCTTCGCCGGTAAGCTTCATGCCGCGGACACCCATAGCGTTTTTCTTAGTGACGGAGATCTCGGTTTTCATGATACGGAGAAAGTAACCTTTCTCAGACTGGAACACAACCTGTTCCATCTCATCGGCTGCTCCTACGAATACAAGGCGGTCATCCTCTGCAAGCTTGGTGGAAACAATGGTACGCTTGGAAACACGGAACTCTTCTCCTTTTACCAGCTTGCACATGCCATTCTCTGTAACAAAGAGCACTGTGGAGGCTGCTACCTGACTCAGCGGTGCCACATAAAGGATCTGCTCGGAAGTACTGTCATAATTACCCAGATTATCTGCCGGAACACCTTTATCACGGAAACGTACCAGCGGGATATCCTCTGCCTTCACTGTGTGGAGCTTGCCGGTATCTGTAAAGATACAGATCTTGTCCGTATTCATGCAGGTAAAGACATAGCGGCTCTCTGCATGAGCGGCATCCTTATTACGCTCGTAGGCATTCTTGTCAATGAGACGCATATATCCGAAACGATCCATCAGGAAGCAGACTTCGGTCTCTTCCATCTTCTTCTCCTCATAAACAGCTTCCTCTGCGTTTTCAATGGAAGTCTTACGCTTACTGCCGTATTCCTTCTTGATCTGATCCAGTTCACCCATGATCACTGCTGCCATGGAGTCATAATTATTCAGGATATCCTCATAAGCAGCAATGTTCTTCATGGTTTCCTCATGCTCCTTCATCAGAGCATCGATCTCCAGACCGATCAGCTTGTAAAGACGCATCTCCAGGATAGCTGCGGCCTGTTTTTCTGTGAATTTCAAGGATTTTGCCGTTTTTTCGGATGTCTTGGTCTTGAATTTAATCCCTTCTGTGATACCGTCGGTCAGACATTTCTTTACCTGGTCACGGCTCTTGCTGCCACGGAGGATCTCGATGATCAGATCAATGACATCGCAGGCTTTGATAAGGCCTTCCTGGATCTCCCGTTTCTCCTGTTCCTTGGCAAGAAGGGTTGTATATTTTCTGGAATTTACTTCAAATACAAAGTCCACATGGTGAGCAATGATCTGCTTCAGTCCCAGTGTTTCCGGTCTTCCGTCTGCAACTGCCAGCATGTTGACACCGAAGGTATCCTCCAGTCGGGTCTTCTTATAGAGCATGTTGGTAAGGTTCTCCACGTCTGCATCGCGCTTCAGTTCCAGAACGATACGGATCCCCTCTTTGGAGGACTGGTTGGAAATATCCACGATATCTGTGGTCTTCTTGGTCTCTACCAGGGTTGCGATATCATTAAGGAATTTTCCGATGTTTGCACCGATCATGGTGTAAGGAATCTCTGTGATCACCAGCTGCTGGCGACCGCCCTTCAGCTTCTCTATTTCCACCCGTCCACGGATACGGAGCTTACCTGTTCCGGATTCATAGATCTTTACAAGGTCGTCCTTATTTACTACGATACCACCTGTCGGAAAATCCGGGCCCTTGAGATAACGCATCAGCCCACGGGTGCTGATATCATTATTCTTCATGTATGCCTTCACAGCATCCACCGCTTCGCCCAGGTTATGCGGCGGGATGCTGGTAGCCATACCAACGGCTATTCCATCTGCTCCGTTTACAAGGAGGTTTGGAATACGCACCGGAAGTACTACCGGCTCCTTCTCTGTTTCATCGAAGTTCGGCATAAAGTCCACAACGTTCTTATCAAGGTCTTCCAGAAAAACCTCCTGGGTCAGCTTCTCCAGGCGGGCCTCTGTGTATCGCATGGCTGCGGCTCCGTCGCCTTCAATGGAACCAAAGTTTCCATGTCCGTCCACCAATGTACGACCCTTTTTAAATTCCTGCGCCATGACTACAAGCGCATCATAAATGGAGCTGTCACCGTGGGGATGATATTTACCCATAGTATCTCCTACGATACGGGCACATTTACGGTACGGGCGGTCGTAACGAATGCCCAACTCATACATATCGTAAAGGGTACGGCGCTGTACCGGCTTCAGTCCGTCACGTACATCCGGCAGTGCTCTGGAAATGATAACGCTCATGGCGTAATCGATATATGATTTCTGCATGATCTCCGCATAATCGGTGCGGATGATATTGTCCTGTTTCGTATTCATAGTTTATTCTCCCAATCAAATATCCAGCTCTGCATCTGTTGCATGCTCATAGATAAAGGCCTTACGTGGCGGAACATCGCTTCCCATCAGGATTTCTGTCACATCGGAGGCCATGCGGGCATCTTCGATCTCCACACGCTTCATCATTCTTGTCTCAGGGTTCAGGGTAGTCTCCCAGAGCTGCTGGGCGTCCATCTCACCGAGACCTTTGTATCTCTGGAGCGTGAAGCTTCCCGGTTTATGGCTCTTACGGTATTTCTCAAGAGCCTTGTCATCGTAGAGATATTCCTCCTGCCCCTTCTTCGGCATTACCTTATAAAGAGGTGGCATGGCAATATACACATGTCCCTCATAGATAAGCTCCGGCATAAAACGGTAAAACAAGGTCAGAAGCAGAGTAGAGATATGAGCACCATCCACATCCGCATCGGCCATGATCACGATCTTGTCATAACGAAGCTTCGTGATATCAAAATCATTTCCGTAGCCTTCGGAAAAGCCGCAGCCAAAGGCATTGATCATAGTCTTGATCTCTGCGTTGGCCAGCACCTTGTCGATGGTAGCCTTCTCTACGTTGAGGATCTTACCGCGGATCGGAAGGATCGCCTGATAGTTACGGTCTCTGGCTGTCTTGGCCGAACCGCCGGCGGAATCTCCCTCTACGATAAAGATCTCACACAGTGACGGATCCTTTTTCTCACAGTTGGCCAGCTTGCCGTTGGAATCAAAAGAGTATTTCTGTTTGGTGAGAAGGTTTGTCTTGGCACGCTCCTCGGTCTTACGGATCTTGGCCGCCTTTTCTGCACAGGAAAGGACGATCTTCAGTGTTTCCAGATTTCGGTCAAAAAACAGCACCAGCTGTTCTCCTGCTACCTTGCCGGTGGCTCTGGATGCGTCCTGGTTGTCCAGCTTGGTCTTGGTCTGTCCCTCAAAGCGGGGTGCCGGATGCTTGATGGAGACTACAGCAGTCATTCCGTTTCGGATATCTGCACCTGTAAAGTTGGGGTCTTTATCCTTCAATACACCGATCTCACGTGCGTAGGTGTTCATTACCGTTGTAAAGGTAGTCTTAAATCCGGTCAGATGAGTTCCTCCCTCTGCATTGTAGATATTATTGCAGAATCCGAGAACGTTCTCACGGAACTCATTGGTAAACTGAAAAGCAACCTCCACCTGGATCCCGTCTGCCTCTCCTTTAAAATAAACCGGATCATGGAGAGGCTGTGCATTCTTGTTAAGGTCACGGATAAAGCCTACGATTCCCTCCGGCTCATGATACTCAATATCCTCGGGAGCGTCCCCTCTTCGATCCTCAAAATGGATGGTAAGCTCCGGATTCAGATAGGCAGTCTCATGGAGACGGCTCTTTACATCCGCTGCTCCGAATCTTGTTTTCTCAAAAATCTCCGGATCCGGAAGGAAATTCACACAGGTTCCGGTACCTCTGGTCTTCCCTAATTTGGGGAGCAGTCCTGCTTCCAGTTCAATGGTAGGGATTCCTCTCTCATAGTGGTCATGATGTATATAACCATCACGACTGATCTTAATATCCAGATACGTAGATAATGCGTTCACTACGGAAGACCCTACACCATGAAGTCCGCCGCTTGTCTTATATGCGGAATTGTCAAACTTACCGCCTGCATGAAGGGTTGTAAAAACAAGACGCTCCGCAGATATTCCCTTGGCATGCATATCCACCGGGATCCCTCGTCCATTATCCTCTACTGTACAGGAACCGTCCTTCTCAAGAACTACATGGATACGGCTGCAGTACCCTGCAAGGTGCTCATCCACCGCATTGTCTACGATCTCATATATCAGATGGTTCAGTCCCTTTCTGGATACGCTTCCGATATACATACCGGGGCGCTTTCGCACGGCCTCGAGGCCCTCCAGGACAGAGATACTGCCCGCATCATAAGTGTCTTTTTTTGCCATTCCACTGATTCCTTTCTTTTTTATATTCGAACATTTGTTTGTATTATACTCAAAATATATGTACTTGTAAAGTCCACATGATCATCTTTTTTCTGCAATTTTTCCAAAAGATACGCGTGACAGTTCAAGAAACCGGTCTTCCGAAAAATCGCTTTCTTCAGCCGCCACAGCCTATCTATTCTATCAAAAGTATCTGTAAACTTCAAGCAATTTGTGTCTGTCTGAATACAACAGGCGGAAAACCCTGCTTTTTATGAAAGCATGTTTTCCGCCTGTTTCTGATCATTTCAGGAAATTTTTTCCAGAAGCTTCTCCTCGCACAGGGGCCTGGAAAAATAATATCCCTGTATCATATCCACACCCCATTTTTCCAGAAGCTTTACCTCCTTTTCGGTCTCAGCGCCTTCTGCGATCACCTTATATCCCATATGCTGCAGGATCATGACAATGCTGCGATAAAAGGTAGCCGTCTGAGGATCGCTGCTGACCCCGGACAAAAGAGAACGGTCCATTTTTACTGCTGAAAACGGAATGCGAAGAACTGCGTTCAGATTTGCATAACCGGAACCAAAATCATCCAGGCACATGTGGATCCCCACTTCTGCAAAATCATCAATGGCTGTGCAGAAGCTTTCGCTGTATTCGGTTGCCACATTTTCCGTGATCTCAAACTGAAAATATCCCGGATCTAATCCATACCCCTGTATGATCCCGATAAGCACATGGCTGTATCCGGGTTTCATCAATTCAGAAGGAGAAAGATTGAATTTCACATTCTGGATCTTCTTCATGATATATTCATGTTCTTTTATAAAACGGCAGACCTTGTGAAGCTGAAGACATCCCACCGCAGAGATCATTCCCTGTTTTTCCGCGATCCCGATAAACACATCCGGCGGGATCATTCCCAGAACAGGATGTTTCAGCCGGCTCAGTGCCTCCAGAGTAATAAAATCCTGGTTTTTTATAGAATATACCGGCTGATAATATACTTCAAACAGATCCTCTTTCACAGCCTTCTGAAGAAAATGCTCCACTTCCTGCTCATAGCGGAAGCCCTCCAGGATCTTGCTGTCCGACTGGATCAGGACCGTATCCTGACGGTTCTGTATCAGAGAGATCATATATTCAATATAAGAAAGAATACTATCCTCTTTTTCCAGTTTTTCCGCATTCATGATCCCACAGATCGCAGCATGGAACGACACCTTTTCGTTTTCGATAAAAAACGGCTTTTTCAGAAATTCTTCTATGCCTTCTCTGGCTTTTTCATAATCTGTCAGCGAGTCCAGCACTGCCAGAAAGCAATTGCCTGTGATACGAAAGATCTGCACTGAATCCGTGATCTCCCGAAATCCCTTCGCCGCCCGGATCAGCAGCTGATCTCCCACTCTGGTACCGTAGATCCGGTTGATCTGCTTCATATTGCGGGCATCCACAGCAAGCAGATGAAAGCTTTCTTTTCGATAGAGCTTTTCTCCGATCCATTTGTCAAAATACTGTTTGTCAAATAAACCTGTCATACTGTCCGTATATTCACCTGGATTGTTCATAGTAAGATAGATCAGCCAAAGTCCTACAGAAAGTCCGAAGCCGGTAAGCAGTATTCTTTCCGCGGCAATCTGGAGAAACAGGCAGGCTGCTTCGATAAACCAAAATCTCCATATGGTGCGCCGTATTTCTTTTTCTGCTGTTTTTCCATAAAGTAACATAAATGCAACGATCACCAGCATAAAAAAGAATACATATCCATAGAGCAGAAAATGAAAACTTCCCCGGATAAATCTACCTTCCTGGTCAAAATAAAAAAGCCATCCCGTCCGTAAGTTTGCTGTAACTGCCAGCAGCATTGCAGCCGGCAGGACCACCCAGCCGGTTTTCAGCCATTTATACTTCTCCTTCTGTCTTCCGGTGATGATCCGAATGTAGCAGAAAAGCCCGTAGGTAAGTATGACATCACAGAAATAATAGAGCGTCAGGACCAGCGCTGACATTCTGCAACCTTCGCTGCTGCCGCCTCCCGCGATCACCGCACTCAGCATATCCAGCAGCACGTAAACGCCGCTGAAAGCCAGAAAACATACAAAATTCCTGTTTTCCGCATTGTTCAGTCTTTTATGAGAAAAATAATGTATCGCGATCATCGTCACCAAAACAAGGGATGTGATCTGAAAACAGTTAATATACTCCATTTTTCAAATCCCCCTTCTTTTTGTTCTCATAAAGCTTCCTGTCTGCCTCATATTTCCATTCTCCCATGGATTTCAGAGAGCCATCCTTATTTCGCAGATGGCTGCATCCCAGGGACAACGAAAAACGATGTCTGCATCCTCTCCCGATATTCCGGAGTTCTTCTTTCAGGCGTTCCGACCAGAATTCGTCCGGTACTTCCGGATCATAGACCAGAACCGCAAATTCATCCCCGCCGATGCGGTAGCAGGTTCCTTTTTCCTGGAAAACGTTCTCCACACATCTGGCCGAGATCACCACCATCTCGTCTCCTGCAGCCCGTCCGTATTCTTCGTTGATCACGCGAAGCTGATCGATATCGATATACATAAGAAGGATATCCCGGTATCTGCCCATATCTGCGGAAATACTTTCCAGTTTTTTCTCAAAATTGGCTCTCGTCTCAAGTCCTGTCATCCCATCCTCTCTGGACAGTCGTTCGTAAGCCTGGGATTCCAGACGGTAACGGACGTTGTCTGCCATCATCATGACTGCGTCTGCAATGACCAGCACAAGAAACACAAGATTTCCCAATTCAAAAATGGATCCATAGTAGGAAATCTCGAACAGCCAGTACAGGATCAGCGCTATGATACCGCTTGCTCCCACGATGATATATGCAATGAGAAGCAAATGTATCTCACGCTGTTTATGCTTCCGGTACTCCCGGATCAGAAGTACCGCTGATATCAGGACCCACACAAACAGCAGGATATGTGTTACAAACAGCATATCCTTAAATTCAAAGGCTCCTAGGATCACCAGAACTCCCTGTAAAACAGCATTCAGATAAAATGTAAAGATTCCAAGATCCAGGAGCCTGTATTTTTTCATGTTTCCGATATTCTGCAAAAAACGCAGCATCGGAACTGCCAGCAGCATGAACATATAAAAAGAAATGAGACATAATACTTCGGGGCATCTGCTGTAGCTTTGTGCCAGTGATGAGTCCGTCACCAGCCAGATACTGCACATCATAAGGAACAGTGCCACATCCCGGAACCGTCTGTCCGGCATCTGCCTTATTCTCATATAGATGCAGATGCACAGGGCGATCATACTTAATACGATCATGATCGTTGCCGCCCCTAAAGGAATGGCTGCTTTTCTGATCTGATACCAGGCTATTGCACTTCCGGTTCCTATGCATACCGGCTCTATAACATATTTTCCTCTCTGAGGCGCAGAATAGCTGAACGTCAGGACTTTTCCCTCTGTGTCATTACCCAGAGCGGCGATGCACTGCACCTTGGAACGCATCTGCACATTTTTGGAAAACATGGCCTCCTTATATTCATACAGGATCTTTCCATTCAGGCGTATCACCAGATCGTACTGGGCTCCTGTAGAAACCACGGTCATTCCTCTGCTTTCCGCTCCCAGACTTTCATTGTACAGGATCAGCTTTTCACCTGTTTTTGCCGGAATTTCCGCAGGCAGGGTGATCTCCTGTTTTTTTCCGTCCTTTATGTAGTACCATCCTTTGTTAAGAAGCTGTACACTGTCCTGCTTCTGGATCAGCCCCCCTGTGTGGATCGCCGCAAAGATCGCGCCAAAAACCAGCAGTACCACAAAAAAAAGAAAGGATTCTCCCTTCCATATCAAATTTTTCTTTTTTCTGTAATCCATACTCTTCCTCTTTATATTTTTTTATTCCATTTCGTTTTGTATCTATCATATCATCAATCGATTTTTCCGTCAAAAAAATTGTCAAAAAACAGGGTGAAAATTTTTTTCAAAAAAAGAAAAAAAGTGCTTGCATTTTGTAAGAAAGTATTATATACTAACGAAGTCGGTTGCGGGAAACAACAGAAATCAAGAGCAAACGACACAAATGAATATGGCCAGTTGGTCAAGGGGTTAAGACGCCGCCCTCTCACGGCGGAAACACGGGTTCGATTCCCGTACTGGCTATCAACTAAAAGCAGTTAGGATTTTTATTCTGACTGCTTTTTTTGTGATTGTTATACTTCACTTTTTCCTGTTATCGCTATCAAACGTTGCTCTGAACATTGCATATAAAAATTTCGTTCTTCCTGTTTATCTGTTTTCTGTATTTTCACATATATTATTTTGCATTTCTTTCTCTTCTGTTTTATAATTTCCCCTGAAAATACTTAAGATAAGGGGCGACTTCTCATGCATCACAAACGTTCTTTTCGCAGAAAGCTGCAGACATTTTTTCTTTCTCTGCTGCTTGTTCTGCTAACAGTCGCAGAAGTTCCCTCTGCTGCTTACACAGCCGAGGCTGCTTCTGCTGACACAACAATGGCTGTACACTTTCTGGATGTAGGGCAGGGGCTTTCGATCCTGGTCCAGTCACAGGGGCAGAATCTCCTGTATGACGGCGGTGACCGAGGACATTCCAGTTTCGTGGTTTCCTATCTGCAGAAACAGAATATTTCCATCATTGACTATATGATCTCCTCCCATTATGACGAGGACCATGTGGCTGGTCTTGTAGGATGCCTGGACAGCTTTTCCGTAAAAAATGTGATCGGTGCAGATTATATACAGGATACAAAGATCTATCAATCTTTTGAAAACAGTGTTGCCTCTCAAGGATTAACTGTGCAGCATCCGGAGCCCGGAACGGATTTTACTTTCGGAGGCGGGAAATTTACGGTTCTTTCTCCTCAATCGATCAGCAGCAACGATAACGACAATTCTGTTGCGATCCGACTGGAAAACGGAAATAACCATTTTCTTTTTACCGGGGATGCAGAATCTGCCGGGGAGGAAGCGATCTGTGATCTGGGACTTGATCTTTCCTGCGATGTGATCGTTCCTGGACATCACGGTTCTGCCACTGCCACCACCTGGGATCTGCTCCAGCAGACTGTTCCGGAATATGCAGTGATCAGCTGCGGCGCCGGTAATTCCTACGGACATCCTCATAAGGATACCATGGATAAGCTTGCGGATATGGGAATACAGGTATTTCGTACTGATGAGCAGGGTACGGTGATCGCAATCAGCGACGGAAGCAATATCCAGTGGAACCAGAGTCCCTGTAATGATTATTCTGCTGGAGATGAATCGGATACCGGCACACAGCCTTCCTCCGCTTATAAGGATTCCGGTGCGTCCGGCTATGGATCTTCTGATTCGGCTGCTGCAGATCCTCAGACCGGAGTGCAGGCCGATCCGGAACCAGTGGGTGATATGGTCTGGATCTCCGCTACCGGAAGCAAGTACCACCGGATCCCTAACTGCGGAAATATGAATCCGGATAATGCCACAGAGATGACACGCTCCCAGGCTGAAGCTGCAGGATATAAAGCCTGCAAGAAGTGTTATTAGAAACGTCCGCATGCTGTCAGTTTTTCTGAATATCATGCAGTATTGACATAATATGGATAATCTTTGAGAACATTATTTAAGGACAGCTGTATCATAAATTGATATGACAGGCTGTCCTTTTCTTTTACTATTTTATAATATCCTCCGCCGGTTCAGCCGGTACGAAAACTCTCTTCTTTTCTTTTTTCTCCTTTTTTGCTGCCTTTGCCCGCTCGGTAGCCTCCCTGCAGAATTCCATCTGGGAATTTATCAGCGTTTTGCCACGTTTGTCCTGCTTCTCATACAAACCGGAGGGCTGCAGGATATGTGCTTTTACATTGTCACGGAATTCCAGATCCAACACATGCATGATCTCTTCCTTGATCCGCTCATCTTCCACAGGGAAAACAATCTCCACACGACGATCAAGGTTACGTGGCATCCAGTCCGCACTTCCCATATAGATTTCATCGGAACCGCCATTGCGGAAATAGAAAATACGGCTGTGCTCCAGGAAATTACCAACGATCGAACGCACGTGGATATTTTCGCTGATACCCGGAATGCCCACCTTCAGGCAGCAGATGCCGCGGATCAGAAGATCGATCCTGACACCACAGGAAGAAGCATAATACAGCGCTGCAATGATCTCAGGGTCACACAGAGAATTCATCTTTGCCGCAATGTGAGCCTCTTCTCCCTTTTTCGCATGCTCCGCTTCTCTTTCGATCATTTTTACAAAACGGTCCTTCATCCAGATCGGTGCAACGATCAGGCGATTCCAGCGCTTCGGCTCGGAATATCCGGAAAGCATGTTGAACACAGCAGTTGCATCCTCTCCAAACCGTTCGTCACAGGTAAATATACCACAGTCTGTATAAAGCTTGGCTGTGGAATCGTTATAGTTTCCGGTTGCCAGATGCACATATCTGCGGATCCCGTTTTCTTCTCTTCTCACAACAAGAGTGATCTTACTGTGTGTTTTCAGGCCCACCAGACCATAGATGACATGACAGCCTGCCTTTTCCAGCATTTTTGCCCAGACGATATTATTTTCCTCATCAAAACGCGCTTTCAGCTCTACAAGAACAGAAACCTGCTTGCCGTTTTCTGCGGCTTGAGCAAGTGCCGCGATGATGGGTGAATTGCCGCTGACGCGATACAGGGTCTGCTTGATTGCCAGTACATCCGGGTCCTTTGCCGCCTGACGCACAAAATTTACCACCGGATCAAAGCTCATATACGGATGATGCAGGAACACATCACCCTCCCTGATCACCTGAAAAATATCTTTATCATTCTGAAATGCAGGCACTGCTGCCGGTTTGTATTTCGGTTCCTTGAACTGATCGTATCCGTCAATACCATAAACCTTCATCAGCATGGTCAGATCCAGCGGTCCGTTGATAAAAAAGATATCATCTCCATGAACCTGAAACTCCATTTTCAGAATATCCAGAAGCCGCAGATCCATCTTATCTTCCACTTCCAGGCGGATCACCTCTCCCCACTGGCGTTTTTTCAGCTGTTTCTGGATCTCAACCAGAAGATCCTCTGCCTCATCCTCGTCAATAGGAAGATCCGCATTACGCATGATCCTGTACGGATGGGCACAGATCACATCATAGCTTAAGAACAGCTTGTCGATGTTGCGCTCAATGATCTGTTCCAGAAGTGTTACGGTTGTATGGCCTTTTTTCTCAGATGGAATGATCACTACTCTCGGAAGTACAGAAGGCACCTGTACAGTGGCAAAATCAATCTCTTCTTTTCCTTTTTTGGTATCTTTTTTGGAAAGAAGTGCTCCGATATTCAACGTTTTATTACGGATCAGAGGAAACGGTCTGGAAGAATCCATTGCCATTGGTGTCAGGACCGGATATACATTATCTTCAAAATACTGATCCACAAATTCTTTCTGCTTCTCGGAAAATGCCTCGTGCTCAAAGATCACATGAAGTCCTGCTTTTTCAAGTGCAGGGACCAGAGACCGGTTTAATGTACTGTACTGTACGTGAACAAGATCATGTGTCTGCCGGCTGATGGCTTTCAGCTGTTCCTTGGCTGTCATTCCTGCAATATCTGTTTTTTTGTACCCTGCATGAACCTGATCCTTCAGGGATGCAACACGGACCATATAAAATTCATCCAGATTGGATGAGGTGATACTCAAAAATTTCAGTCTCTCAAACAGAGGTAGATTTTTGTCTCTGGCTTCACTGAGCACACGATCATCAAATTTGATCCAGCTCAGCTCTCTGTTTACAAAATATTCCGGTTTGTCAAATTCCTTAAATTTCATACAAAAACCTCCTCCGTTATCTTCTTCCCTTCCGTCTCATTACAAGCCGGATTCCAAACACCTCTTCAAAAAATTCTTTTTTATCTTTCAGAAGCCCCAGCTCCAGAGAAACATCCCTTGCGGAATCCACCACCAGGTAAAGGATCCTGTCTTTTAAGGTTACATTAAGCGCTTTTACCTTCTGGTAATGGCTTCTGTCCATAGCATTGGCCAGGCGGAGAATCGCGGTCAGCTTCGCAGTCAGGAGATAATTTTCCCTGCTCATGGATGTTTCACGGTTGATCTCTTTGTAGCAGCCGAATTCTCTGGTATTATACCTCACCGCACTAGCGATCACCTGCCGCTCCTCTGTGGAAAGACCTATGATCTCCGTAGCCATGATGATCCGGTAAGAGCATTCTGCCACCTCACTCATACTGATATATTTTCCGCAGTCATGAAGAAGAACTGCGATCTGCAGAAGAAGCCGTTCACGTTTTCCCATGCCGTGGATCTTCCTTGTGCTGTCAAAAATATCCAGTGCCACATCGGTAGTTCCTGCAATGTGGTTCTTTCCGCTGGAATACCTTTTGGCAATGTTCCTGGATGCCACCAGAATATCATTTTCAAAATTGTGTACACTTTTCAGATATTTGTTTTTTTCCGCATAGTCATAGGCAATCCCGTCCAGAAGCGAAACACCCGGGATCCAGAGTGCTTCTGCCTGAAAGATTTCTATAAAGTTTCGGATGATAACCATGTTCGGCACGATCAGAGACGCATATTCCGGTTCCAACTCCATGGATTCGGCAAGGTCATGATCGGACATGTTTACAATGGTCTCGTATTTCTTCAGGAATTCCTCCTTTGTGATGATATTCTCTCCGGATCTGTCCTGAAAGATCGTATCTGTGAGAAAATCTCCCATCAGGATCAGATTGGAGATTTCCTTGTCCTTAAGATAAAGACGTTGAAAGCTTATCAGATCATTTCGGATAAATTCCTCTATCAGCCGGTCATAATGTGGAGTTGTTTTCTCCAGTTCTTTCAGACGTTCGCGGATACGAAGACTTCCCATACGGATACTCTGGGTCAGCACCAGAGCATCTTTATCAAAGAGAGAGATCTGCAGATTTCCTCCTCCGATATCCAGGATCGCCGTCCCCTTCTGAATAGCCTTTTTGAAGCCGGATTCAATGGCAGCAATGGATTTATATCCCAGAAAATGCTGTTCCGCATTACTCAGGATCTCTACCCGGATACCAGTTCTCTGATAGATCTGCTCCAGGATGATCACCGGATTTTCCAGCTCACGGAGAGAGCTTGTTGCACACGCACGCCAGCTTTCTACCCCAAATTCAGCCATCATGCATTTAAAATCATTAAGGGTCTCGCAGAGCTCATCCACAGTCTCCATCTCTAGCCGTCCTGCAGCATAAGTTCCACGGCCCAGCTCCAGCTGGTAACGGACATCATTGATCTCCCGGAAGCCGATCCGCTTTGACATTTCAAAGATCTTCATACTGACTTCATAGGAGCCTATATCAATTGCTGCAAAGGTTGTCACCGCCATAGTTTTTCATCCTTTCCCCCAATACACAGGTAAACTATTTCTTTTTTTCTTCCTCTGTTCCCACAATGTAATCAATAAACTGCTGCGCTGCACGTCCGGTCAGTCCGCCGTGAGAGATCTCCCACTGGTTGGCTTTCAAAAGCAGTTCCTCATCCGGCATGGTAACTCCATAACGAGCTGCCAGTGTACGGACGATCTCCTGGAACTGTTTTTTGTCCGGTTTGCCAAAGTAGATACGGACACCAAAGCGATATACCAGGGAAAGCTTCTCCTGCACGGTGTCGGAGGAATGCAGATCATTGTCATCTGCGATCTCCAGCTTATCTGTGGCACGCTCACGGACAAGATTACGCCGGTTGCTTGTGGCATAGATCAGGACATTGTCCGGTTTTTTCTCAAGACCGCCCTCGATCACGGCTTTCAGGTATTTATATTCAATCTCAAATTCCTCAAAGGAAAGATCATCCATATAAATGATAAAACGATAGTTACGGTTTTTGATCTGGGCGATGACTTCATTAAGATCCTGGAACTGATGCTTATAGGCCTCAATGATACGAAGTCCCTGATCATAATACTGGTTCAGGATTCCCTTGATACTGGAAGATTTACCGGTTCCCGCATCACCAAAGAGCAGACAGTTGTTCGCCTTTCTCCCCTGTACAAATGCCTCTGTATTATCAATGAGCTTTTTCTTGGCGATCTCATATCCTACCAGATCATCGATCTTCACATGTGCGATCCTTGTGATAGGCTGGATCTCCACCTTTCCCTCCTCATCGTGGCCGATACGGAATGCCTTATGGAGACCAAGCTTGCCAACACCGAAATCTTTATAGAAGGATACCATATCATCCATAAATTCTTCGGTTGTGGTGGCTGCTGCCAGGGTTTTGCTCATCTGACAGATACGGTCACGGATCCTGGTATTAAAGAGCTTGCTGTTCTCATCCGGTGTCTGGTAATCACAGATCACCCTGCAGCATACAGTTCCGAACACTTTATCAAAGACCGTGATGTCAAAATCATACAATTCCTTGAAAATCTGGAAATCATTTTTTGCCAGGTCGTTAATGCTGCCCTTGATCGCTCCTCGTATCTCGCTTGCCATACTGAAAGCGTTCTCATGATTTACCAGAAGGAAGGTAAGATATGTATGCCAGATATTTCCGGAAAAACCGTACATTCCTGCCAGCTCCACCAGCCCGTTGACACTTTTGAAAAACTGGTCTTCTCTTGCCTTGAGTGCTTCTTCATCTGCTTCATAAAGATTAATAAGTTCTGTCATATCGTCCAGTATCTCACCGTTTGAAAATCCACGGTAAAGGATACATTCCTGAATTCTTGCCAACATAATAATTTAGCTCCTCTGTCTCTTAATAATTTCCAAGAACACGGAGAACATTCGCCTCCGCCTCGATTCCTCTTAACGCATTCTCCACAGCGCTTTCGCCAAGTTTCCCTGTGAAATCCACGAAAAAACGGTATTCCCAGGATTTTCCCGGAATCGGACGGGATTCAATTTTGGTCATGTTCAGTCCGTTGTAGATAATATGTGAAAGCATGTTGTAAAGAGTTCCGCTTTCATGAGGCAGCTCAAAACAGATGCTGATCTTCCCGGCCTTTTCCTCGTATTCCGGTTTCCTGCTTACAATAATAAAACGTGTAGAGTTTGCTTTTTCTCTGCAGATATTTTCTGCAAGGACCTTCAGACCAAATACCTCACCAGCCTCACGGCTTGCGATAGCTGCCACGCCTTTGTCCCCCACCTCACTGACCTTTTTGGCCGCGCCTGCGGTGTTTTCCACTTCCTTCTTTTTCCAGGAAGGGTTTTCCTCCAGAAATGCCTTGCACTGGGCAAGCCCCTGAGGATGAGAGCAGACTTCCCTGATATCCCCTATCTGTGCATCCGGCATGCCCAGAAGCACATGATCCACACGGATGATCTGCTCGCCTACGATATACAGCTTGTACTCCATAAGAAGGTCATAGATATCAGCCACGATACCTGCAGTAGAATTCTCAATAGGAAGTACCGCATAATCGGCCTTGCCATGGGTTACATCCTCCATAGCTGTCCTCCATGTTTTTACATGGTAGCTTTCGATATTTTTCCCAAAGTACTGCCGCATAGCCGCATAGCTGTAGGCTCCCTCTACACCCTGGAACACAACCGTTGCGTTTTCAAGGGGAACATGCTTCACAGTTGTGAAATTGCGCTCTCCGTAAATCCCATGCTCTGTCAACAGCTGGTACTGTCTCTTACGGCTGATGGCCATGATCTGACGAAAAAGCTCCTGCACGCCGAGGCTGTTAAAGTCCCCGTGGGCCTTGTTTTTCAGCGTATGGATCTTCTGGCTCTCACGTGCCGGATCCAGTACCTGCTTACCGGTTTTTATTTTATATTCAGCGACTTCCTCACTCACCTTCATTCGTTTTTCAAAGAGACGTACGATCTCACTGTCGATCTCATCGATCTCGTCTCTGTATCTTTCCAAATCCGTCATTGGTTTCCTCCGTTATGTTTCCTGATAATTTCTGTAAGATCCCCCAGGAACGCCAGGGAACCAAAAGCAATGATCACATCCTCTTTTCCTGCCAGCTGATAGGCCTCTGCTACTGCGGCTTCGATGTTGTCAAAGGGCCTTACATCAGAATGAAATTCCCGCACCGCATCTGCCAGCTCCTGCGGGGTCAGAGCCCTGGGGTTATCCGGTGCCGCAATCGTCAGGATGGTATCTGCGTATTTTTCTGTTTTCCGGATGACCTTGCGGTAATCCTTGTCACGGAACATTCCCATGATGTAGATGATCCTTTTCCCCTTAAAATACCGTTCAATGGATGCTGCCAGCATGTCTGCCGCTGCAGGGTTATGAGCTCCATCAACCACAAAATCCGGTTCTGTCCCGAGAAGTGCAAATCTTCCTGGCCAGGTGGTACGCTTCAGTCCATCCTGTCTCTGGACCAGTGTTGTGGGATATCCCTGTTCATTCAGGATTTCCAGTGCCCGGAGCGCTGCCACCGCATTCTCTTTCTGATAGGCACCTGCCAGGGATATTGTATATTTTTCTCCTTTATAAAGAAAGGTCTGGCCGGTTATGGATGCTTCCAGTACCTCTGCGCTGTCCCGGTCTGCTGCCTCGTACGGCACATTCTGTTCTTCACATATTCTCCGTATGACCGCCTCTGCCTCCGGCTGCTGCTTTACAGTTACCATATGACTGTCCGGTTTAATGATGCCGGCCTTTTTTTCTGCTATCTCGCCCAGGGTATTTCCAAGAAATGCCGTATGATCCATACTGATGGATACCAGAATGGAAAGAACTGTAGTACTTATAATGTTGGTGGCATCCAGATCACCGCCCATACCAACTTCCATTAATACCAGATCGCATTTCTCATCCCGAAAATAAAGAAATGCGGCTGCAGTTTCAATTTCAAATACTGACGGATGCGGTTTTCCCTCTTTTACGATCTCATCGATCACCTCCGCGATCCTTGTCACATATGCTGCAAATTTCTCTCTGCTGACAGGTTCTCCGTTAACCTCCATCCTCTCTCTGTAGGAATAGACCGCCGGGGAAATATATCTTCCGACCCGGTAACCTGCACCTGATAAAGCGGAATACAGATATGCGATCACAGAACCCTTTCCGTTAGTTCCCGCTACATGAACATACTTCAGTTCATCCTGGGGATCTCCAAGCCGCCTCATCAGTTCTCTCATATTTTCCAGTCCCAGAACAATTCCCTTTTTCAATTCCGCAGCTCTGATGTAGGCACGACTTTCTTCATAATTCATCGTCTGTTTTCTCCTTCCGCATGTGTTGATGATCCATTACTGCTTTTTCACTTTGCAGTAATAATTTTGTTCATTATAACCCACGTGTATATTTTTTTCAAGGCAGGGAAGGCTATTAAAGACGCTTTTCCACGTTAAATATATTTAAAGTCCAGGCGGATATTCGCAGCCCCGCAGGGGACTTTCTTAATTCAGTTAAACTGACATTTTTCCGGAAAGCGCAGGATTTCTGCTGATGAGAAGGAGCTTTAAAATGCAAAAGAAGGATTTTTTTCTATGTGGTTTTACAGGCTGGTGTCTGGAGATCTTATGGACAGGACTGCACTCTCTTGTCACCGGACATTTTACTATGATGGGCAAAACCTCTCTTCTGATGTTCCCTATTTACGGACTTGCAGCACTGATCCGTCCGGCTTACTACAAGCTTGCCCGCTTTCCGGTTATGGTACGGGGGATCATTTACAGCTGCGGGATTTTTTTCGTGGAATTTTTAAGCGGATCTTTTTTTCAGAAGCTTCACATCTGTCCCTGGGATTATTCTCATGTTCCGCTTCAGTATAAAGGAGTGATCCGGCTGGACTATGCTCCTCTGTGGTTTTTTACCGGTCTCTTTTTCGAATGGCTTCTTCGACAAAATCCTCGGAAAGTCTCTTGAAAATCTCACAGTTATATTATATGATAACTGGAAGGAATCTTATTTCCAGTAAATAATTGGAGGTACAACATGAGACATTTAATGAGTCCATTGGATTTCTCGGTTGAAGAGCTTGATAAGCTTCTGAATCTCGCCGACGACATCGGGAAAAATCCAAAAAAGTATGCGCATACCTGTGATGATAAAAGGCTTGCGACATTGTTTTACGAACCAAGTACACGTACACGTTTAAGTTTCGAAGCAGCCATGATGAATCTTGGAGGAAAGGTTCTCGGTTTTTCTTCTGCTGATTCCAGCTCCGCATCCAAAGGCGAAAGCGTTGCCGATACTATTCGCGTTGTTTCCTGTTATGCAGATATCTGTGCTATGCGTCATCCGAAAGAGGGTGCTCCGCTTGTAGCTTCTATGTCATCCAACATTCCGGTGATCAATGCCGGTGATGGCGGCCACCAGCATCCTACCCAGACATTAACCGATCTTTTAACTATCCGCTCCCTGAAGGGCAGACTTGACAATATTACCATCGGCCTCTGTGGTGACCTGAAATTCGGCCGTACCGTTCACTCTCTGATCGAGGCTCTGGTCCGTTATGAAAATGTGAAATTTGTTCTGATCTCTCCGGAGGAGCTTCGTATTCCAAGCTATATCCGTGAGGATGTTCTGAAACGCAACAATGTCGAGTTTGTCGAGGAGGAACGTCTGGAGGATGCACTTCCGGATCTGGATATCCTGTACATGACCCGTGTTCAGAAGGAACGTTTCTTCAACGAAGAGGATTATGTCCGCATGAAAGATTTCTATGTTCTGGACAAACAGAAAATGGAGCTTGCACCGAAGGATATGTATGTCCTCCACCCACTCCCACGTGTTAACGAGATTTCTGTTGAAGTGGATTCTGATCCACGTGCCGCTTATTTCAAACAGGTCCAGTATGGTGTGTATGTCCGTATGGCCCTGATTCTTACATTACTGGAGGTGGAACTGCCATGTTAAACGTAGGTGCTCTTCGTGAGGGTTATGTTCTGGATCATATCAAAGCCGGCAAGGCAATGACGATTTATCATGACCTGAAGCTGGATAAGCTGGACTGTACGGTTGCTATCATCAAAAATGCCCGCAGCCAGAAAATGGGAAAAAAGGATATCATCAAGGTTGAATGCCCCATCGAGGATCTGGATCTGGATATCCTTGGTTTTATCGATCATAATATTACCGTAAATATCATCAAGGACGAAAAGATCGTTGCAAAGAAAGAGCTGAAGCTGCCGAAGCAGGTTGTGAACGTGATCAAATGCAAGAATCCTCGCTGCATTACTTCCATCGAGCAGGGGCTGGATCAGATTTTTGTTCTTGCAGATGAAGAGAATGAAGTTTACCGGTGTAAATATTGTGAGGAGAAATATAGAGGTAAACGGAATAAATAGGGATTCAAGGATTCCTGCGAGAATTATTGACAAACAGACGCGTCCGGCTCCTGCGAAGGCCTGAATATCGAAGCGGGAACCGGGCGCTGTGTTTTCATAGAAAAGTTTTTTACAAAAAAGCAACTGATATTTTACAGAACATATCTGCAAAATACAGTTGCTTTTATTATGTGCTTATTATCATACACAGTCAGACCGATAAGCCGGGTTATGTCGTTGGGTGATCATCTATCTAGGCCTTCCGTTGCCAGAAGGCTCCAGCGACCTACCTGAAAGCACGACGGGCCGCCGTATGGCTTTCTTCTCGGTCTTGCTTCGAATGGAGTTTACATGTGCCCGCTCTGTTACCACAGCGGCGGTAGTCTCTTACACTGCCTTTCCACCCTTACCCCGCAAAACGGGGCGGTTTATTTCTGTTGCACTGGTCTGGGAGTTACCTCCACCGGACGTTATCCGGCATCCTGCCCTGTGAAGCCCGGACTTTCCTCGTCTGGACCCTTTCGTCTGTCCAGCCGCGATCACCTGGCCTGGCTGCGCACCTGCTATTTTAACACAGGTGTATAGACTTGTAAAGTTGGAATTTTCTTGGTCTCCTATGTCTTTTACATGGAAATCCATCCAAATGCATTTGCCACAGAACTGAAAAGAATGATCGCCGCAAAGATTGGGCAAAGATACTGGATCATAAAATTAAAGATTCTTTTTCTGCGGAAAGTACCACCTTCCTGCAGTACTTCCTCTTCAATCTTCTTTGTACCAACTACTCTGGATATCAGAAGACAGGTAGCAATCGCTGCGATCGGCATCATGACAGAGTTCGTCAGGAAATCAAAGAAATCAAGGAACTGCATTCCAATGATCTTAACACACGCCAGAGGACCATAGCCAAGAGAAGAAAGACTTCCGAGAACAACCATGATAATTCCGACAAATACTGTTGCCTTCTTGCGCCCCCATTTCAGTTCATCCTGAAAAGTAGATACTGCACTCTCAGTCAGTGCAATAGAACTGGTCAAGGCTGCACAGAGAACCAATACAAAAAACAGGATTCCAACCAAAGTTCCAAATCCCATGCTTGCGAATACCTTCGGAATCGTAATAAACATCAGTGCCGGTCCCGCCTGTAACGTATCCGGATTTCCACCGGAGAATGCAAACACAGCCGGAATGATCATCAGACCTGCCATCATTGCGATCGCTGTGTCAAAAATTTCTACATTTTGTGTAGACCCTTCAATAGATACATCCTTTTTCATATAAGAACCAAAAGTTACCAGAATACCCATTGCGATCGACAGAGAATAAAACATCTGTCCCATTGCCGCAACCACTGTCATCCAGGAGAAGTTTTTGATATTTGGTATCAGAAAATATTTCACACCTTCCAGTGCTCCTGGCCTCGTTACCGAATAAATGACAATGACCACAGACAAGAATACCAGTATCGGCATCATTAATTTGGAAACTCGTTCCACGCCATTCTGCACACCTGCATAAATGATCACCAGCGTAAGCAGTGTAAAAAACAGGAAACAGGTTTCTGTAGAAAATCCATCCGCTATAAAAGCAGAAAAATATCCGTCTTCAGCAAGAATCTGACTGCCTCCCTTTACATACTCCACCAGGTATTTAATTACCCATCCACCGATCACGGAATAATACGGCACGATCAGAACCGGTATGATCGCATTGATCCAACCGCCCAAAGACAGCCACTTTGATTTACCAAAAGTTCCAAACGCACCTACCGGACTTTTCTTTGTCATACGTCCCAGAGCTGTCTCTGCCACGATCATAGAATATCCGAAGGTCAATGCCAGAATGATATAGATCAGTAAAAAAATTCCACCGCCGTACTTTGCCGCCAGATAAGGGAATCTCCATATATTCCCAAGCCCTACCGAAGCACCAGCTGCAGACAGTACAAATCCAATCTTCCCGGAAAATGTACTCCTCTCATGTTTATGTTTCTCCATAATTCTTCCTTTCCCGTCACATATTTGTTTTTTGTATTCTTTATGTCTTCTCAATTTCCGCTCATATGATAATACCATGCTTTTATCCCTCAGGCAAACAATATATTAAAAAAATACAGAGCCTATATTTCCTGAATTACTGTTCACTCCATTCTCAGTAACACGCTTCGCGGTGCACAGAATTTATGCTAATCACATAAATTCGCGCAGTATGGCTCGGGTTTTCTGTGACCTTCGCTCACAAAAAACACCTCGCGGAATATTACCAGTAAACAGTAATTTTCCTGTTCTGCATCCCACAACCATACTCTCCGCACATTTTATATTTTTCCTGCCAGCTGGATGCACCAGCCTGGGGGAGAGGATATCGGTTTGGGCTGCTGCGGAGGAGGGGTGATAACTACTTGGGCTGCGGGAGTCGGCGTTATTGCGGCAGGGTCAGCTGTCTGAGCCAACGGCGAGTTCTGGCCCTGCCGCAATGCTTTTAGCCGACTCACGGAGTCCTAGTAGTATCCCCCGACGGAGTCCCTGCCCGGACCGATATCCTCTCCCCCAGGCGTCCGTCGTCCGCCATCCGCCATCCATCATTCTGCTTCCACCACTTTCCCCAGCAGTATCCCCCCTACGCAACCATCCACTCTGACGTTATCGTCCAAACATTCGTTCGTAAATTAATTTCCTACCGGATCTCCAACGTCCACTCCCGCCGATCCACAACCTCACCGATCACCCCAGCCTGCAGACCAGCCGCATCCAGCCGCTTCATGATCTCCTGCACATCCCTCTCCGGAACCGCCGCCAGCAATCCCCCAGAAGTCTGCGGATCAAACACCAGATCCTCCCGCCAGAGCTCTGCCACACTTTTCACTCCGGTTTTCTCAGCAAACTCCCGGTTCCTGTAAGCCCCACCCGGAATCAATCCCATAGAAGCAAACTCCTCCACATCCGGAAGCACCGGCAGCTTCTCCGTATCGATCACAACCGTCCGGTCACTGGCCACAGCCATCTCCGTAGCATGTCCCCCAAGACCAAACCCCGTCACATCCGTACAGGCATGAACCTCAAACTCTTTAAAAACCTCACAGGCATCCCGGTTCAGTTTCTTCATGGAAGCCAAAACCGCCTTACGTGCACCTTCCGTCACCAGATCCGCCTTGATCGCCGTATTCACGATCCCCGCACCCAGCGCCTTCGTCAGGATCAGCTTATCTCCGGTCTGCGCTCCAAAATTCTTCCAGAACTTCCTCGGATCTACAAAACCCGTCACACTGAGCCCATACTTTGGTGTATCATCCTGGATCGTATGGCCACCGGCAAGAACCGCCCCGGCCTCCATCACCTTATCCGCACCGCCACGCAGGATCTCCCCGAGGATCTCCACATCCATATCCTTCGGAAACGCCACAATATTCAAAGCTGTCTTCGGAGTTCCACCCATGGCATACACATCACTCAATGCATTTGCCGCCGCGATCTGCCCGAAATCATAAGGATCATCTGCCACCGGAGTAAAAAAATCCAATGTCTGGATCAGTGCCAGATCTTCGGAAACCTTATAAACGGCCGCATCATCCGAAGTGTCCGTTCCAACCAGAAGATCCGGATCACAGAACTTTGGCAGCCCGCCAAGAACTCCCGCCAGAGTCCCCGGTCCTACCTTAGCTGCACAGCCACAGTTTGGAGCCAGTTTTGTCAATTGTATTTTTTCTTTCATGATCATTTTCCCTTTCCTTTAAGTCCTGTAAATCCCGTCATCCATCCGCAGCACCACAGAGGACTTTAACTTTTCCGATTCACACTCAAAAGGCTCCACACACCACAGATCCTATGCACAGAGAAATCCTAATCTTCTCATCTTTGTGCCAACCGATATCTGCATTGCATAGAGCCTTATATCTACACATAGCTTTTTTTATTCATACAATTAATTTATACATTAAAACAACTACCGCCAATAAACTCCCTCAGAAGCGAATTAAACGGAACGCCTTCACTGGGCACCGGCACAAAATAATCCAGGAACTTCAAAAGCCGCTTCGCCTCCTGATACTCCGGTTCACTCTTGTCAATTCCAAAAAGCAGCGGTTCCGCATAAACCTTCAGGCAGGCAAGCTCATACACAAGAGCTGAATTAAACATCACATCTGCTTCCTCCTGGAACGGAAAAATATTCTGCTCCTCGCCTCTCCGTACAGAAGGCCACCTTGCAATGGTATCCTTTGCGGAAGTTCCACGTGTACGTGCATCACGGACAATTCGGCGTATCAGTCTTCCATCCGTTGTGGGGATCCGGTTATGCTCATCAATGTTCAGCTGTGTCAGTGCACTGATATAGATCTTAAACTTACTCTCTTTTGGAAGGGCATAACTCAATTTGTCATTGAGCCCGTGGATACCCTCAATGACCAGGATATCATCTTTTCCAAGCTGAAGCTGGTCTCCCCGGTATTCCCTGCATCCGGTCTTGAAATTAAATGTAGGAAGATCCACGGTTTTTCCCGAAAGGAGATTCAGCATATCTTCATTAAACTGCTGCGTGTCAATGGCTTCCAGACACTCATAATTCTTTTCTCCGAATTCATCCAGCGGCGTATGTTCACGATCCACAAAATAGTTATCCACAGCAATGGGATGCGGCTTCAGACCATGAGCAGAAAGCTGAATCGATAATCTGTGAGAAAAACTGGTCTTTCCGGAAGAAGACGGACCTGCGATCATTACGAACTTTACATTGCCCCTTCTCCGGATCTCCTCGGCAATCGAAGAAATCTTGGCCTCATGAAGTGCCTCCTGAATCAGCATCAGGCTCTGCACACCTTCTCTTGTGATCCGGTCATTGAGATCTCCTACAGTGGCAACATCCAGCTTATCGCCCCACTCTTCCGATTCCTTCTGCACATGGAAGATCTTAGCCTGGGGTTCAAAAGGCTCCAGCACATCCGGGTTCTTCTGCCTCGGAAGGATCAGCACAAAGCCTTCATCATAAAGCTGCAGATCAAAATACTTCACATAGCCGGTATCCGGTGCCATAAATCCGTAAAAATAATCCTCGAAATTTTCCAGGCTGTAAATATTCACTCTGGAAACCCGCCGATAACGGAACAGCTTTTCTTTATCATACATATGATGCCTGTGGAACATGGAAACGGCATCATCCGTGCTGACACTGCGTTTGCAGATCGGAAGCTTCCGTTCTACCAGTTCCCGCATCCGCACTTTTACCCGGTCAAGAAGCTCCTGATCCAGGGTAGCACTGCCTTTCATGGTAAAATAAAGAGCATTTCCAATAGAATAATGGATCACAACATGATCCACATTCTCTTTTCCAGCTACATCAAAAATTGCCTTCAAAAGAATAAAGATCGCACTTCTCCGATAGGTTTTTCGACCGGCACTGTCCTTTGCGGTTATAAATCCCAGTGTACAGTCATGCTGAAGCTTCTTGTGAAGCTCACGGAGCTTTCCGTTTTCAGTCACAAGGATCACCGGATACTCTGTTTTGCCCTCATAATCCCTTATGATCTCAGAATACGGTGTCATTTTGGGGTATTCCCTTGTTTCTCCGTTTATGGTCACTTTAATCATTGTCTGTTCCATAACGATCCCCTCCACAGGCTTATATATTTATACAGCTGCCCGATTTTTCGGACAGCCATGTGTTTCACAATTCATTTTTCCGAAACGGATAATCTTATTCCGTCCCGCTACATATTCATGAATACAAGCACTTTTTGCGATCCGCTTTTACAAAACAGTATATGGATTTTTCACACTGGCGCAGGTTGTCTTAAGCGCAGAGAATGCCTCATTCAGTTCCTTCTCCATAGCTTCCGCAAAAATATACTCCGTACCGTAATGTCCGGCATCTACGATTGCCAGACCATCTGCCATAGTATCAATGGCAGTATGATAATCAATATCTCCTGTCACATATACATCCGCACCGGCGGCCATTACATCACCGATCATACTCTTTCCGCTTCCTGTACAAATCGCTACAGTCTCGATCTTCCGATCCAGATCACCGTAAACCCGCACATCCGGAAGATGATTGCATTCTTTTACATATTTTCCAAACTCACCAAGAGTCATAACATGGGGAAGCTTTCCTACTCTTCCGAACCCCTCCGGCTGCTCCCCGGATCCATCGGTAACTGTAAGCACCCTTGTATCCTGAAGCTTCAGATGATCTGCGCTTAAATCTGCCATTCCAATCACATCATAATTGGTATGCATGGCAAAATACGGGATATCCTCCTTTATCAGACGGAGGATCTTTCTTCCGGTAAAGGTATGATTGTTGATCTTTTTGATTCCGGAAAAGATCATTGGGTGATGGGTAAGGATCATATCCGCACCAGCAGCCACCGCCTCATCCAACACCGGTTCCGTAAGATCCAGCGCAAGAAATACATGGGAAATCTCTTTCTGGTCATCTCCCACCAGCAGTCCCACATTATCCCAGTCCTCCGCAAATTTTTGCGGATGGTGCTCATTCAGCCATTCGATCAGTTCATATGCTTTCATATCGTTTCAGAGCTGTATGGATCAGCTCCATTTCCTCCTTTACTTCTGCCAGACGAGTTTTTGCGGAAACAGACTCTGCCCCGGAAAGACCGGCAAGTATTTTCTTACGGATCATTTCCTCCCGGATAAGATACTCTTTAAGGACCGGGTGACATTTTTTCAGAAGGAGAGGTCCAAACCAGGCCTCTTCCTCTGTGTAAACAGTCTTTTCTCCCGAATTGTTACGTACCGCTTTCATCATAGGATAAAATTTTCCGTCTTCTTTTATCATTTCTTCCCTTACGATCTCCCAGCCGATCTCAGAAAGAAAATGTCGGAAATGAGGAAGGTCCGACTGAGGCTGCAGGATCAGTTCCTGAAACCCCTCCCGGACCTTCGCTCCATCCTTTAATATCCTTTCCATCAGAGGACCACCCATTCCCGCGATCACCAGGGTATCACCTTCTCCCGGCTCAAGCTTCGCAAGCCCGTCGCTCAAACGGGTCTCTATGTAATCTTCAAGGCCATAACGGGTAATATTCTCCCTGGCTCTTGAAAGCGGTCCCGGGCGTACATCCATGGCAATGGCTGACGGAACTGTTTTTTCACTGACAAGCCAGATCGACAGATAGCCATGGTCACATCCTACGTCTGCCAGCCGGTTTCCTTTTGTTACCATACCGGCAATGGCACGAAGACGCATGGAAAGCTGTACGGATATATTTTTATCAGTCAAGATAATCCTTCAGCTTGCGGCTGCGGCTGGGATGACGCAGCTTGCGCAGAGCTTTTGCCTCGATCTGACGAATACGCTCTCTTGTGACATTGAACTCTTTACCAACTTCCTCCAGAGTTCTGGCACGTCCGTCGTCCAGTCCGAAACGGAGGCGGAGAACCTTCTGTTCACGGTCAGTAAGCGTACTTAAGACTTCTACCAGTTGCTCCTTCAGAAGTGTAAATGCAGCTGCATCTGCAGGTACCGGAACATTATCATCCTGGATGAAATCGCCAAGATGGCTGTCTTCCTCCTCACCGATAGGAGTTTCCAGAGATACCGGCTCCTGGGAGATCTTAAGGATCTCACGTACACGGTCTACCGGCATGTCCATCTCCTCAGCGATTTCTTCCGGCGTAGGTTCACGTCCAAGCTCCTGGAGCAGCTGACGGGAAACACGGATCAGCTTGTTGATGGTCTCAACCATATGCACAGGGATACGGATGGTACGCGCCTGATCTGCAATGGCTCTTGTGATAGCCTGACGGATCCACCAGGTTGCATAGGTACTGAACTTGTAGCCTTTTCTGTAATCAAATTTTTCAACAGCTTTGATAAGGCCAAGATTTCCCTCCTGGATCAGGTCGAGGAACAGCATTCCACGTCCAACATAACGCTTTGCAATGCTGACAACAAGACGGAGATTGGCCTCTGCCAGACGTTTCTTGGCAGCTTCATCCCCCTTTTCCATTCTCTTGGCAAGCTCGATTTCCTCATCTGCACTTAACAGACTGACTTTACCGATCTCTTTCAGGTACATACGGACCGGATCCTCGATGCTGACACCTTCCGGTACAGAGAGGTCGATCTTATCAAGCTCTACCTCTTCTTCATCTTCCATCCCATCCATATCCATATCGTTATCAAGGAGGAGTTCGTCACCGCTGTTTTCTGTGATACGGAGAACGTCCACACCGCTGGCCTCCAGGAAGTCAAAAACCTTCTCCATCTGATCCACTTCCAGTGGAGAGTCCTTGAAAAAGTCACTGATCTCCTGATATTCCAGCACATTCTTTTTCTTTTTTGCAAGTTCAAGAAGCTCTACAAGTTTCTCGCTGAATTTTGCCATATTCATTTCCATAGGTGCTCTATACCTCCATATAGTGTTTATATTTTATCCTTAATTGAAAGAAATATGCAGTTGCTGCCTCTTTCTTCCAAGGTCTTCCAGTTCTTTTTTTGCTTTTATCAGTTCCTGAAGCCCGGCCATGTCTGACGGGTCCCAGGTACGGTTTTTTTCTTTGAGGCTTTCTTCCTTGATCCGCAGCAGCGCATCGGAAAAAGCTCTCTGCTGTTCTCCTTCGTTTTCCAGATGAATGGTGGCATTAAAAAGTGACGCTACTTCTCTCTGTTCCTCGCTGTCTGTAAACGCATTGAGAAGTTTTCCCGGATTGGTCTCCCCTTCTTTATGCTGGTCAAACAGCATCTGGGCCACTTCTTTATACAGCGGCACCACAAAATCTGACGGTGATATATATTTCTCCACCTGTTCAAAGATTCCCGGATAATTCACAAGCCAGGTAAGCATCAGCTTCTGGGCCTTATCTGCGGCGGATTCTTTTTTCTTTGTTTCCGGAGTCCCGGATTTCGGCTGGATCCGCTTCTCTGCAGGCGTTCCTTTCAGAGCCAGTGTGTTGACCCTTTTCCGGATATCTTCCGTGCCCACTCCATAGCGGCCGTATTCCTTTACAATGGCTTCTATATAAAGATTCCTCTCCAGTTCATCGGAAAGCTCCAGAAGCATCCCGGCACACCGCTCAAAAAACTGATTCTGTCCCTGGGGTGCATCCATGGCAAATTCCTGTTCCGCAATATGTACACGAAACATAAAGCTGTCCATGGCCCGGTTCAGACGTTCCTCAAAGGCCTCCGCTCCTTCATTCTTGATGAACTCGTCCGGATCCTTCCAGGGCTTCAGGCTTACTACCCTGGACGTGACTCCCGCCTCCCGCAGGATCGGGATCGCACGAAGTGCCGCCCGGATTCCTGCACCGTCACTGTCATAAAGAAGCAGGACTTCCTTGGTGTAACGTTTCACAAGACTTGCATGTCCAGAGGTCAGTGCAGTTCCAAGCGACGCCACTGCATTGGTAAAGCCAGCCTGATGCATGGCGATCACATCCATATATCCCTCACAGAGGATCAGATAATTCTTCCTGGTGGTCCTGGCCACATTCAGCCCGTAAAGATTCCGGCTCTTATCAAAGATCTTCGTCTCCGGTGAATTCAGGTACTTGGGCTTGCCATCTCCCATGACACGACCTCCGAAACCAATGACCCGGTTGTTTACATCCATGATCGGGAAGATCACACGGTTCCAGAACTTATCATACATGCCTCGCCGCTCATCTACATTGAACAGGCCGGATTCCCGGAGGAGTTCATCACTGTAGCCCTTACCCTTAAGATATTTGTACAGATCATCACTATACTTATCCGAATATCCAAGACCGAATTTACGGATGGTTTCCTCGGAAAGACCTCTTCCTGTCAGATATCCGTAAGCCGTCTTTCCGCCTTCTCTCCGGAGCTGATAATAAAAGTACTGTGCTGCCAGCTTGTTGATCTCCAGAAGATTTGCTCTCTGTTCTGCTTTTTCTCTGGCTTCTCTGGAATACTCGATCTTCGGAAGCTCTACCCCTGCCCGGTCAGCCAGATGTGACAGCGCCTCACCAAACGAGTAATTCTCATATTCCATGATAAAATTGTATACGTTTCCTCCTGCCCCGCAGCCAAAGCAGTAATACATCTGCTTGGATGGTGTTACGGAAAAGGAAGGGGTTTTCTCATTATGGAAGGGACACAGCCCAAAATAGGAACTCCCCCTCCGTGTCAGTTTCACATACTGGGATATCACGTCTACAATGTCATTTTTCATTCGGACTTCTTCTATGATGTCATCTGAATAACGCATGCTTATCCCTCTTTTCCATTTAATAGACCTCCCAGGCTCTCGGTATATAGATCTCCCTGAATTTCTCCATGGAATACTGATCTGTCATTCCCGAAATATAATCACATACTGCCTGTTCCTTAGGTACTCCCCGGTATTCCACCAGTTCCCTGTATTCCCGGGACATTGCCTCCGGATGGTCAGTATAATATCCGTACAGTTCACTCAGCATCTGGATCACTTTATCCTCTTCCTTCCTGGCAACCGGATTCTCATAGACATTCCGGAACATCAGCGCCCGAAGCTCCATCATCGCCTCAAAAACATCCGGCGACATGGAGATGCTGTCTTTCCCCATACTGTTCTCTATAATATTATGTACGAAAGTATTCAGCCGTTCTCTCGTGGTATAGCCCAGAAAAGTTCTCATTGTGACAGGAATATCATCTTCTGTGATGATCCCTGCCCGCTGGGCATCGTCCATATCATGGTGGATATAGGCGATCTTGTCAGAAAAACGTACCACCTGTCCTTCCAGTGTGAAAGGATTTCCGCTGGTGCGGTGATTCATGATCCCATTGCGGACTTCCCAGGTAAGGTTCAGCCCGTTTCCGTTCTTCTCCAGTACTTCCACAACCCGGACGCTCTGCTTATAGTGTGCAAAGCCACCCGGATGTACCTGATCCAGTGCTCTCTCTCCTGCATGTCCAAAAGGCGTATGCCCCAGATCATGTCCCAGAGCGATCGCTTCCACCAGATCTTCATTTAAGCGAAGTGCCTTGGCAATAGTCCGGGCGATCTGCGATACCTCCAGTGTATGTGTCAGCCTGGTACGGTAATGATCTCCCTGTGGTGCCAGAAACACCTGTGTCTTATCCTTCATACGGCGAAAAGCCTTACAATGAAGGATCCTGTCTCTGTCTCTCTGATACGTTGTCCGCACATCGCATTCCTCTTCCGGGTGCTCCCGGCCTCTGGTATCTGCGCTGTGAGAAGCATAAGGGCTCAAAAGCTCCCGTTCTCTCTGTTCCATGCTCTCTCTGATGTTCATAAGCATTTCCTCCACAGTCTGACAAACAGCGGCGACAAAATACCCTCTGTTAATTATATTCTACACAAAACCACAAATTCCTCTTTTCTGAAAAAATAATTCAAAAAATATTGGAGTTACGGTCTGATCAGCCCTTAAGATGTCCAAAATTATCCTATTGTATATGAAACGAATACAAATATATCACGCAAATCTTCCCATTTCAGCTTCTCACCAGTGCAGGCATGCAATAATTTACTTTCATATAGCCAAAAACAGAGCTGCAATTCACAGCTCTGTTTTAAAGTCATGCGGAAGATGGGACTTGAACCCACACAAGCGCAATGCTTACAAGATCCTTAGTCTTGCTCGTCTGCCAGTTCCGACACTTCCGCATATCGCATTTCATTGGAAATTTCCAATGCGGAAGATGGGACTTGAACCCACACGAGCGCAATGCTCACAAGATCCTTAGTCTTGCTCGTCTGCCAGTTCCGACACTTCCGCATGACCGCATTTCCTTGGGATTTTTTATTTTCTCCCTCGCGACAAGTGATAGTATAGCAAAGTGGATCTTGTATGTCAACACCTTTTTTCAAAAGTTTTCTATTTTTTCGGTTTTTCTGTTATTTTGTCACGATTATCTTTGGTCCGGCACCCTTTGCACGGAGGAGTTTTTTGTATGCACTTACCCTGGAAGCCGGTACTTTAAATCTGCAGTTGGAACGGATCCCCTTAAATGCATTGGCTCCGGTCTTCGCTGTCGTAAGCTTTGTGCTGAAGATCGTTACATTGGAGAGTTTACTGCAGCCGCAGAAGGCTTTCGCACCTACTGTCATTATATTCGCTCCGATTTTCACTGTTGTCAGCTTCTTCGCTCCGGACATTGCAGAGGTGCCAATGGCTGTTACACGAAAGCTCTTTCCACCAATCTTTACTGTCGTCGGGATCGTAAGTGTCTTTCTTGCTGCCTTATCCGTAGCTCCGGTAAAGACTACGGTTCCCTTGCCGGATGTGTCTGCATTGGATATCTTATATTTCAGCCTGCTGACTGTATAGACTGCGTTTTTCTGAACCGTGATCCGGAATTTTTTTGTAACAGAACCGTTATATTTTCCTTTTCCTTTGATCGTAACGGATGCAGTTCCGATGTTTTTATTATTCTTCCAGGTAAGGGTGTAATCCCTTCCGTTTACAAGCTTCTTACCGCCGTAGGTTATGGTGAGTGCCTGGGTCAGCGGCTTTCCGGTAAAGGCCCCGGTCTTAAGTGCGGATATCTTTGTTTTGCTGATATTGGTAACCGCTGCAGTCTGTCCACCAATGGAAACAAATTTCACATCTTTAAAAAATACATGATATAAATTTTCACATTGATGCATTCTCTTTACATATCGTTCCGCTGCCGAGCCTGTATAACCTTCTACTGTAAAACCACCGGGAATAACTTCCTCTGCACCATTTCCCCTGTTATAACGTATTCCTAATGCCAGTCCACCAATATCTGTAACTGATTTCGGAATACGGATCTTTTTCAGCTTAAGGCAATCATGAAACGCCCCATCTTCGATCTTCGTCAGTCCCTCATGTAAGGTCACACTGGTCAGCCCGGTATTGCAAAATGTATCAGGCCCGATCTGCGTCAGACCGGCAGGTATGTCAATCTTATCCAATGATGTACAATTTCTGAATGCATCTGTCCCTAATTTATTTAACTGAGCCGGAAGCTGGATCTGTGTCAGATTTTCGCAGTTAAAAAATGCACCCTCACCCAGCTCTTTTAATTGAGGCGGAAGCTGTACCTGCTTCAGATTTTTGCAGTTACAAAATGCCCCTCCTCCTATCAGCGTCAGTTTTTCCGGAAGCTGGATATTTCTGAGTCCGGTCTCGAAAAATGCATTCCTTTCTATTTCTGTTACGGAATCCGGTAACACAATAGAACTCAGCGCACTGCAGCCCCAAAATGCTCCGTCACTGATTTTTTCCAATACTGTATTCTCAAATATCACACCCTCCAGACTGCTGCAATCTCGAAAGGCATCCTCTCCAATAGACCTCACTCCATTTTTTAATGTAACCTTTTTCAGCCCGGTACATTTTCCAAACATATCTCTCGGCACATCCACTGCACCGGATATCACCACACTCTCTATATTTGGCACATCGTAAAAGCATTGCTCCGGCATATTCATGCCTGCATTTCCATGGATTTCCAGTTCCTTAATATATTTTTTCAGATTCCACATGCCCCATCTATCAAAGCCTGTGATCCCATTCCCGATTACAAGCTTATTTACTCTAGAAAAATCGATGCCTGCCTTCTCCAAAGCACTTTCAGATATCTCATTTTTTGTCAACTCCATGTTATTTCCCGTAATGGTCAGTGTTCCATTCCCGTCCAGTACCCACGTAAATTTTCCATCAGAGTATTCTGCGGATGCCTGCACTGCATCCTTCGTTCCATCATCAAAAGCTGCGTTTTCTTCTGCCTGTTCGCATTCCTCCAACGCTTCCTCTTCATCCATTGCCGCTTCCGGAGCCTCCAGTTCTTCCTCTTCCGCAGTACCCTCTGGCGCTTCTTCACCAGGCTCCATTACGCCGGTTTCCGCATTCTCCTGTACGTTGTTCCCGGTATCTGTATCTGTGGTTTCCTGTTCCTCTATGGCAGCTGATCCATCTGTGATCTCTGTTTCCGTCTCTGCAGTATCTTCCGGATCTGAGGATGCAGTATCTCCACTTTCTTCTGCCAAAAATGCTGCTTCCTCACCCTCTGGTTCCATTTCTGCCGCCACTGTCAGCTCTGCCGGAGTCAGCGCCAGGCTTGCCGCTATAAGTACGGCCATGAGCTTTTTTCCTGCACTTTTTCTTCTCATATGACTATGCTCCTTCCGTTTTCTTCTATCATATCATATAAACATGATATATTCTATCCGGATTCCTTTTTTACAGATATTTTTATGTAGCAAAAAAACCTGCATCCGTTTCCAGATGCAGGTTTCCTAAATAAAAAATGCGGAAGATGGGACTTGAACCCACACGAGCGCAATGCTCACAAGATCCTTAGTCTTGCTCGTCTGCCAGTTCCGACACTTCCGCATATCGCCTTTCTTCGGGATTCTTTATCTTCTCCCTCGCGACAAGTGACAGTATAGCAAAGTGCTTTTTGTATGTCAACAGTTTTTTCTAAAAAAATCCAAAAATATTTTTTGTTTATACAATTAATACATTTCGTTTAATAACAATCTGAGACAGAGAATCTTTCATCCCAGAATTTATACTCCGACACAGGTTACGCCTCAGTCGTAAAAAGAGCAGCCTCTTCAAAAAGGCCGCCCTTCTGTCTCACTTCTGTTTTCTTCTATATGGATCAGTCAAAAATGATCAGTGCCATGAACACAAGATCTGTGTCGCCTGTATTGGTAAGACCGTGTCCTTTTCCATCTGGTGTGATGGTGATGTCGCCAGCCTTTACTGGGCGTTTCACGCCGTTATCGTCGTACTCGCCTTCACCGCTTAAGATATAGTAGGTTTCTGTCTCGCCATGATGCTCATGGTATCCCAGAGAACATCCTTTTTCGATGGTAACCTGTGCGTAAAGTCCGCATTTTCCCTTCAGCTCGTCTCCCTCAAGAATGTCTTTGATGATCACATGCCCTTTACCGCCGCACATATTTTCTACTCTTCTGATACCCATGATAAAATCCCCTTTCGTGATTGCGTAAATTTGTGAAATTTTATGAACACAGGCTTTCTGCGGCCTGTGCCTTACTTCCTGTACAATTATAAATGATATGATAAATTTTCGCAATCCTTATTGTTATTTTCACAAATTAACTTACAGGCAAATTTTTCCCACTGCTTATTGCTTTTCGCAACCCTGCCGGGAGCTTCTTTGATCCAGATCAAGTGGATATTCGCAATGAAGCAGAATATTTCTTTGATTCGGTAAAAAAACGAAGCAGCTCTTTTACAAAGACCTGCTCCGCAATTTATACTCATATTACAGATTTTTAATTCTCTCAATTGCCTCAAGAGTATTCTCATAGCTTCCGAATGCTGTCAGACGGAAATATCCCTCACCATGTGCACCAAAGCCTGAACCTGGTGTTCCTACGATGTGTGCTTTCTCAAGGAGATAATCAAAGAACTCCCAGGAGGTCATCTGATCCGGTGTTTTCAGCCAGATATATGGAGCATTTTTTCCACCGGACACGGAAAATCCTGCTGCGGAAAGTCCCTCCAGGATCGTCTTTGCATTACGCATGTAATAAGCGATCTGCTCCTTCAGCTGTGCTTTTCCCTCCGGAGAGTAAACAGCCTCGCCTGCTCTCTGTACAATGTACGGAGCACCGTTAAACTTGGTTCCGTGGCGTCTTGCCCAGAGACTGTGAAGCTCTACGCCATCACGCACCAGTTCCTTCGGAACAACAGTAAATCCAAGACGAACGCCTGTAAAGCCAGCATTTTTGGAAAAGCTTCGAAGCTCGATGGCACAGGTTCTCGCACCCTCGCACTCATAAATGCTGTGCGGGACATCCTCCTCAGAAATATATGCCTCATATGCTGCATCATAGATGATCACGCAGCCGTTTTTGTTGGCGTAGTCAACCCACTCCTGAAGAGCTGCCTTTGTGATCGCACCACCGGTGGGATTGTTCGGGAAGCAGAGATAGATCAGATCCGGTACCTCATCTGCCGGGATCTCCGGAAGGAAACCATTCTCCTCTTTGCAGGGCATGTAGATCACACCGTCAAAATTCTCTCTCTCCTTGTTATACAGACCAGTACGTCCGGCCATAACGTTGGTATCTACATATACAGGATAAACCGGGTCGCAGACCGCAACCTTGTTATCCAGTCCGAAAATCTCCTGGATGTTTCCGGAATCACTTTTTGCTCCATCGGAAACAAAAATCTCGTCTGCGCTGATGTCGCAGCCTCTGGACTGATAATCATTTTTTGCAATGGCACTTCTTAAGAACTCATATCCGAGATCCGGAGCATATCCGTGAAAGGTTTCTGCGTGTGCCATCTCGTCTACGGATTTATGAAGGGCATCGATGATCGCCGGTGCAAGCGGCTGTGTCACATCACCGATTCCAAGACTGATCACAGAATCCTTAAATTCCGGATTGGCCTCCTTATATGCGCTTACCTTCTTTGCGATATTGGAAAACAGATAGCTTCCCGGAAGTTTTAAATAATTCTGATTTACTGTAACCATAGTATTTTATCTCCTTCTCTCAATTTCCTCTGCCAGTGCTTTTCTGACGCTGTCAGGATTTGCCTTGCCTTTCAATTCTCTCATCAGCTGTCCTACGAAAAATCCCATAACCTTATCCTTGCCGCCCAGAAGCTCTGCCAGCGGTCCAGGGTTTACATCTACGATCTTTTTCACAGTTTCGGTGAGAAGGCCTGTATCTTCTACGATCTTAAGACCATTCTCTTCTATATATACAACCGGATCAATATCCTCGTCAAACACTTTTTCAAATACTTTCTTGGCATTCTGTGCGCTGACCTCTTTTTTCTCCACCATGGAAAGAAGGTCTGCCAGATGCTTCGGGGTAAAGCTTACCCTTTCCGGATCAAGGCCCTTGTCCTTTGTCAGGCGGAGAACCTCCACCATAAACCAGTTTGCCACCTTTTTCGGGTTTCCGAGAAGAACTGCTGTCTCCTCAAAAAGTCCTGCCAGATGTCTGGATTCGGTCAGGATCCCTGCATCATAAGCCGGAAGCTCATACTCCTTCTGATAACGCTCCATCTTGGCTTCACGAAGCTCCGGAATGGAAGTACGCAGCTCTTCGATCCATGCATCGGAAATGTGGATCGGCGGAAGATCCGGGTCCGGGAAGTAACGGTAATCCTTTGCATCCTCCTTGGAACGCATAGCATGGGAAGACTCTTTGTTATCGTCCCATCTTCTTGTCTCCTGTACAACGGCTCTTCCTTCTTCCAGAAGCTCGATCTGACGTTCTCTCTCTCCTTCGATCGCTCTCGCAATGGCCTTAAAGGAGTTCAGGTTCTTCATCTCTGTTCTTGTTCCGAAGGTCTCACTTCCCACCTCACGGACGGAAAGATTGACATCGGCACGCATGGAGCCCTCCTGGAGCTTACAGTCAGAAACTCCAAGATACTGCATGGTGCAGCGGAGCTTTTCCAGATATGCGATAACCTCCTCGGAGCTTCTCATATCCGGCTCGGATACGATCTCGATCAGTGGTACCCCGCTTCGGTTGTAGTCAACCAGGGAGCAGTCTTCCCACTCATCATGGATCAGCTTACCGGCATCCTCCTCCATATGCATCTCATGGATACGTACAGTCTTTTTGCCTGCGGAAGTCTCGATCTCAACAGCTCCGTCATAGCAGATTGGCAGATACAGCTGAGAGATCTGATAGTTCTGGGGGTTATCCGGGTAAAAATAGTTCTTACGGTCAAACTTACAGTACTGATGGATATGACAGTTTGCCGCAAGACCTGCCTTGATGGCAAACTCTACCACTTTTTTGTTGAGGACCGGAAGAGAGCCCGGCATACCGGTGCAGACCGGGCAGGTATGTGTATTTGGTGCGCCTCCGAATTCTGTGGAGCATCCGCAGAAGATCTTTGTTTTTGTGGCAAGCTCCACATGCACCTCAAGTCCTATGACTGTCTCATACTGTTTCATGCCTTTTCTCCCCCTTCCATTGCTGTTCCGAAATCACCGCGTTTTTTCTCATAGGCGTGTGCTGCGCGGAACAGGTTGTTTTCTTTGAAGCAGTCGCCGATCATCTGGATCCCGATTGGAAGTCCTGCTGCGTCTTTTCCGCATGGAACTGTGATTCCGGGAAGTCCGCACAGGTTTACTGCTACCGTATAAATATCGCCAAGATACATGGCAAGAGGATCTTTCAGACTCTCTCCCAGCTTCGGCGCCGTAAAGGGTGATGCCGGGGCAAGAAGAACGTCATATTTGGAAAAGGCCTGATCAAATTCCTTTTTGATAAGGGCTTTTGTGCGAAGTGCTTTCAGATAGTAAGCATCGTAGTAACCGGAGCTTAACACAAAGGAGCCAAGCATGATACGGCGTTTTACTTCCTCGCCGAAACCTTCAGTCCTTGTCTTCTTGTACATATCATGAAGTCCCTCGTACTCTTTTGCACGGAAGCCGTACTTCACACCGTCAAAGCGCTCCAGATTGGAGCTGGCCTCTGCGCTGGCAATGATGTAGTAGGCAGGGATCATATATTCTGTTGTCTTCATGGAGAAAAATTCTACCACTGCGCCCATCTCGGTAAGGCTCTTCAGCGTATTCATAAAGGCCTCTTTTACCTCCGGGTTCAGTCCCTCTGAGAGATATTCCTTCGGCACGCCGAATTTCATTCCCACGATCTTATCTGTCATAGAAGCGGAGAAGTCAAGATTCTCTCTCTTCATGGAGGTGCTGTCCTTGGCATCGTGTCCGGCAATGATCTCAAGGAGTGCCGCACAGTCTGCAACATCCTTTCCTACCGGTCCGATCTGATCCAGAGAGGATGCATAGGCAACCAGTCCGTAACGGGATACTGTTCCGTAGGTCGGTTTGATTCCGGTAACACCGCAGTAGGAGCTTGGCTGACGGATGGAACCGCCGGTATCAGAACCCAGTGCCAGGTAAGTCTCTCCTGCTGCCACTGCCGCACAGGAGCCGCCGGAGGAGCCGCCCGGAACATGCTCCAGATCCCACGGGTTTCTGGTGACGCCGTAAGCGGATGTCTCTGTGGTACTTCCCATGGCGAACTCATCCATGTTTGTCTTTCCGATGATCACAAGACCTGCCTGTTCCAGACGGTCAATAACCTCGGCATTGTACTGCGGCACAAAATTCTCAAGGATCTTTGATGCACAGGTAGTTGTTTTTCCCTTAATGCAGATATTATCCTTAATTGCAATAGGTACACCGGCAAGAGGTCCTGTATAGGTTCCATCCTCAATGCCCTTCTGTACCTCTTTTGCTCTTGCATAGGCTTCTTTTTTGTAAGTATCAAGATAAGCGTGGACCTTGTCCTCTTTTGCTTCGATCTGATTAAATACGTATTTCACACCGTCCAGGACGCTTATCTGATGCTGCTTGATCTTTTCCGCAAGCTGTAATGCGGTTAATTTTCCCAAATCCATGTCCTGTCTCCTGTCTTATCCAATTGTTTTCGGAACCTGATACTGGTTTTCTTTCTGTTTCGGTGCATTGGCAAGCATCGCCTCATGATTGTCTCCGTTTGTCACAATATCTTCACGAAATACATTTTCGTCCTCAAAAATATGGGACATGGGCTCTACGGAAGAAGTGTCAAGTTCATCCAGCTTGTCTACATAGTCCAGCATCTTCTGCATGTCCTCTTTTGCTTTTTCCTTTTCATCCTCTGTCAGAGAAAGCTTTGCAAGGATGCAGACATTTTCCATTGTTTCATCATCGATTATCTTTGCCATCTTTTTTCTCCTTATTACGGCTCAAGTCTGTTCATATCACGTGGGAACAGACAGGTCTCACGAACGTTTTCTTCTCCGAGGATTTGCATGGTAAGACGTTCCAGTCCGATTCCAAGTCCTCCGTGAGGCGGCATTCCATGCTTAAAGGTATCCAGATACTGCTCCATACCCTCTTCATCCATACCACGGGCTGCGATCTTATCCTTCAGCATCTGATAATCATGGATACGCTGTCCGCCTGTAGTTACCTCAAGTCCCTTGAACAGAAGGTCAAAGCTTAATGTAAATTTCTCATCTGACGGATCATCCATTGCGTAGAACGGACGCTTCTTAGACGGATAATGTGTGACAAAAACAAAATCAGCATCATATTCTTCTTTGAAATATCTTCCGATCAGCGCTTCTTCCTCCGGCTCCAGATCATATGGGTTGCGGATCTTACGATTATATTTTTCAGCTACCAGCTCTTTGGCCTTGTCAAAACGTACTGCCGGGATCTTGTCCACCTTTGGAAGCTCCACCTTCAGAATGGAAAGCTCATGAGCGTAGTCTTTCTTAAGAAGCTCTACCGCATACTGGAGAAATCCGGTTTCCATCTCCATGATATCCTCAAATCCGTTGATATAGCCCATCTCAAAATCAAGGCTTGTATATTCATTCAGATGACGTTTTGTGTTATGCTTCTCTGCACGGAATACAGGGCCGGTCTCAAATACACGGTCAAAAACACCTACCATCATCTGTTTATAAAACTGCGGGCTCTGTGCCAGAACTGCCGGTTTATGGAAATAACTCAGCTTGAACAGGTTTGCACCACCCTCTGCACCTCTGGCTCCGATCTTCGGTGTGTGGATCTCGGTGAACCCCTTCTCATAGAGGTAATCACGAAATGCCCGCACCAGAGCCTCCTGGATCTTGAATTTTGCACGCTCCTGCACATTACGCAGGGCGATAGGACGATAATTCAGCTTTGCCTCCAAGGAAGTGTTCAGCTTCCATTTGTCGATGGCCAGCGGAAGAGGCTCTGCAGGTGAGGAAAGGATCTCCACATGGCTGATGCGGAGTTCTCTTCCGTGAGGCGCTCTTTCTTCCTCATGAAGAGTTCCTGTGAGGCGCACACACATTGCCTCCTTCAGATCATGAATGGAAACATTTGTCTTGTCGTTTTCATATACGGTCTGAAAAAGTCCTTCTTTTTTTCGAAGTATCACAAATGCCACGTCACCCATATTACGGATGCTGTGTATTGCACCTTCCACTGTTGCTTCCTGGTCTTTCATGCTCTCAGAAAGAAGCACATCCCAGGCACATTCTCTAGTCTTACAGATTCCATCCATAAATTCCATTCCCTCATCCTCCAATTCAAAGTAGTTTCACCGAATCAGGAAATCCCCTGTGGAATTTTCCCCGATCCGGTGTGATATCAGGCATTCAGAGCAGATCATTTCTGTCCGCTCTGCTGTTTTTTGTTGTTTTTTACACAGAATCATATAAAAGCATCAGAACCATCTGGGCCGTTTCCACCATATTGGTCCCGGAATCCATACTGCATTTCTGGATATAGCGGTATGCGTCATCCTCGCTCAGGTGATTTCTTTCCATTAGAAGCATCTTTGCATTTGAAATATAATTCTGTTCTTTCCATGAACGCTGCTTCGGCTTTTTCTTATCTTTTTTCCAGCGCCTTTCGATCTGGGAAAGCATCATGCTTACCGTATTTACCAGATCTCCGACTTTCAGAGGCATTCCCACGCATAAAATGGATGTTGGCGCCTCGCTGATCACTCCCCGGGAAGCCATAAGCAGCATTTCAAAATAATCCGGCATATAGTCCAGAAGATCACGGTAGTACATATCCTGAAGATGATAACCGCAAAGCAGAACGCCGCCATCAAGCTCCGAGATACTGGCAAGGGCATTGGCACCTGAATTGCATACTGCCGCCACCGTGAATCCATATCGGTTAAGGACTGTGCGAATCTTTTTTGCATCTTCTATTTTCGGTAATGCAATCACGATACTCGTGTTCATAAGCCGCCACTCTCTTTCGTCCCATTATGCCTCGTTCATCAGATCCGATACAGATACTCCTCGATCTCCCAGTCGGAAATCTCCTGGGAATAACGCAGCCACTCTTTTCTCTTGGCCTGCGCATACTGTTTGCAGAAAGCTTCTCCAAGGATTTCCTTCATCCAGCTGCTGTCCTCAAACAGTGTGATCGCTTCCCGCAGGTTCTCCGGTAAATTCTCGATACCCTGTTCCTTCTGATCCGACTCGGAAAGAGAACGGTCAGAAGCTTTTGTAGGATAGATCTTCTTCTGGATTCCATCCAGGCCCGCTGCCAGGCATACCGCAAAAACAAGGTATGGATTGGATGCAGCATCCGGGCTTCGAAGCTCGATCCTGGTATCAGCACCATTGACTCTCGGGATCCTTACCAGTGAATTCTGGTTATTTCTCGTCCAGGTCAGCTCTGTAGGCGCATCAAATCCAGGTACAAGACGTTTATAGGAATTTACAAGCGGATTGGTGATCAAAGTCATCTCACGGCTGTGAGCCAGAAGACCTCCGATAAAATAGTATGCCTCTTCACTTAATCTGGACGGATCCTCTGGATCCACGAAAATATTTTTTCCATTTTTAAACAGTGAAAAATGGATATGCATGGCTGAACCGTTTACTTCCCGTCTTGGCTTCGGCATAAATGTCGCATGAAGTCCATGACGTTTGGCTACAGTTCTTACTGCCATCTTAAAGGTTATAACTTCGTCTGCCATCTCACGTGCTTCCCCGTAATGAAGGGCGATCTCATGCTGTGCAGGTGCTGTCTCATGATGAGAGGATTCCACCTCAAATCCCATATCCTCAAGAGTCAGTACCATGTCACGTCTTGCATTTTCGCCTAAGTCCACCGGACTTACGTCCAGATATCCGGCCTTTTCGTGAGAAACCGTTGTAGGCATTCCGTTATCATCAATATGAAACAGGAAAAACTCGCATTCCGGGTCAACATAACAGGTATACCCTGCCTCCTCTGCTGCCTGTGCTGTTTTTTTCAGAATATATCTGGAGCTCATCTCATGCTCTGATCCGTCTGCACGGCGCATATCACAGATCAATCTTGCAACCTTTCCCTGCTGAGGACGCCATGGAAGAATTGAAAAAGTATTATAATCCGGATACAGGATCAGATCCGGCTCCTTTTCTCCCACAATGCCCGCAATATGAGAGCCATATACAACGCACTGGTTATCCAGGGCTCTTGGAAGCTCTCTTGCTGTGATCGCAATATTTTTCAGAGTTCCAAACATATCTGTAAACTGGAGGCGGATGAACTCTACGTCTTCCTCCTCTGCCATTGCAAGAATCTCTTCTCTGGTATAATTCCCCATAGTATTCTCTCCTTTATTTCCTCATCACACAAAATAATTACCCTCAAAATCAGAAAAAGGGTGCACTTCAGAGAGCTTCCGCTCCTGAAGAACACCCTTGTTCATGGACGTAATTATAGCAATCGGTCAATTCTTTGTCAACCATTTTTTAAAAGGGGCAAAAGTTCAAAAGCTTTATCGCGGAAACACGAACAGTTTTTTTGACCTTTTGCCCCTGGTATCTGTTATTTTACTGTAAATATGAATAGCTCATCAGTGATTCGTCCACTGCTTTCGCAGCCTCACGTCCCTCATGGATCGCCCATACGACAAGGGACTGTCCACGATGCATATCACCTGCTGTGAACACACGATCTACGCTTGTTGCATACTGCTCCGGTTTTGTTTCCACATTAGTTCTTGGTGTAAGCGCTACACGGAAGGCATCTGTCACATATTTCTCGCTGCCAAGGAAGCCGGCTGCAATAAGGACCACATCTGCAGGGATCACTTCCTCACTGCCCTCAACCGGTACCATATTGAATCTTCCGGTCTTTTCATCCTTTACGCTCTTCAGTTTTACGATCTTGGCCTTGCAGACATTTCCTTTTTTGTCCTTGATAAACTCGGTAACGGTTGTCTGATAGATCCGAGGATCATGGCCGAATACTGCAATAGCCTCTTCCTGGCCGTAATCGGTTTTCAGGACCTTCGGCCACTCCGGCCATGGATTGGAAGGAGTTCTTGCTGCAGGAGGCTGCGGCATCATCTCAAGCTGTGTTACAGATTTCGCCCCCAGACGGATGGATGTTCCCACGCAGTCATTACCGGTATCACCACCGCCAATGACCAGAACATTTTTTCCCTTTGCAAGCTCATATGGGAATTTTGCAAAATCTGTATCCAGAAGACTTTTTGTTACCTGCTTCAGGAAATCCACTGCAAAGTAAATTCCCTTGGCATCTCTTCCCGGAACCTTGATATCTCTCGGATGAGAAGCTCCACAGCAAAGAAGGACACGGTCATAATCCTTCAGAAGCTGTTCTGCAGTGATGTCAACACCAACATTGATATTGGTAACAAATTTCACGCCTTCCTCTTCCATCAGCTTCAGTCTGCGGTCAATGATCTTTTTCTCCAGCTTCATGTTCGGAATGCCGTAGCGGAGAAGTCCTCCGATACGGTCGTTTCTCTCAAATACGGTTACGCTGTGGCCACGGCGGTTCAGCTGCTGTGCTGCTGCCAGTCCGGAAGGACCACTTCCGATGACTGCGATCGTCTTTCCTGTGCGGACAGGCGGGATCTGCGGTTTTACCCATCCTTCTGCATAGGCTGTCTCGATGATCGCTTTCTCATTCTCCTTTGTGCTGACCGGATCTCCGTTCAGGTTACAGGTACATGCAGCTTCGCAAAGTGCTGGACACACTCTGGATGTAAACTCCGGAAAGCTGTGTGTCTTGTTTAAACGAAGGAATGCCTGCTTCCAGTTTCCTGTGTACACAAGGTCATTTGTCTCAGGAACCAGGTTGTGCAGCGGGCAGCCGGAAGCCATTCCGCCGATCATCATACCTGACTGGCAGAAGGGGACGCCGCAGGCCATGCAGCGTGCTCCCTGAAGTTTCTGTTTTTCTTTATTTAATGGAATACGAAATTCGTTGAAATTCTGAATACGTTCCTTTGGCGGCAGAACCTTTGCCGTTTCTCTTTCATAATCTAAAAATCCAGTTGGCTTTCCCATTTCCTCATCCTCCTTAATGTTTCACGCCGATGCTCTCATAGAACGCTTCCATCTGTGCCTGCTGGCTGGTCAGACCTTTTTCTTCCAGCTTTGCACTTAATGTGATCATTCTCTTGTACTCATCCGGAATGAGTTTTTTGAAGTGAGGCAGATAGGAATCAAAATCAGCCAGCACCTTCTTACCGATCTCAGAGCCTGTTGCTTCCACATGAGCCTCGATAAGATCACGAAGCTCTTTTTTATCATATTTATTCTCCACTTTTTCAATGGAGATCATTGCTTTATTGAGGTTCTTGTAAAGAACGTTATCCACATCAAGGACATAAGCGATACCGCCGCTCATACCTGCTGCAAAGTTCTTTCCTGTTTTTCCAAGAACTACCACACGGCCGCCTGTCATGTACTCGCAGCCATGCTCGCCAACACCCTCAACAACTGCAACCGCACCGGAGTTACGTACTGCAAAACGCTCACCGGCAACACCGTTGATAAATGCAGTTCCGCTGGTCGCACCATAGAGTGCCACGTTTCCGACGATGATGTTCTCTTCAGCCTTATATCCGGCCTTCTCCGGAACCTTAACGATCAGCTTTCCACCGGAAAGGCCTTTTCCGAAGTAGTCGTTGCTGTCACCGGTCAGTTTCAATGTCAGTCCTTTCGGAATAAAGGCACCGAAGCTCTGTCCGCCTGCACCTGTACAGTTTACAGTTACCGTATCCTCCGGAAGTCCATCCTTATGATTTCTTGTGATCTCAGATCCGAGGATGGTACCAAATGCACGGTCTGTATTGGTAACATTTACATCAACAGAAACTTTCTCACCCTTCTGGATCGCCGGTGCACATTTCTTGACCAGAACTTTTTCATCCAGAGTTTTCTCAAGATTGAAATTGTATACAGCCTTCGGATCAAAGGTTACTTTGCCCTTTCCTGCATATGGGTTATTCAGGATGGCACTTAAGTCAACCTTACCCTTATGCGGCTCCTGCACACTGTCAGAAACTGTAAGAAGGTCTGTACGACCTACCATCTCATCGATGGTGGCAACACCAAGGCGTGCCATGTACTCTCTCAGCTCCTGTGCAATAAAGCGCATGAAGTTCTCCACATACTCCGGTTTTCCGCGGAATCTCTTACGCAGCTCCGGGTTCTGTGTAGCCACACCTACCGGGCAGGTATCCAGATTGCAGACTCTCATCATCACGCAGCCCATCGTTACAAGTGGCGCTGTTGCAAAACCGAATTCCTCTGCACCGAGAAGTGCTGCAATGGCAACGTCACGGCCGCTCATCAGCTTACCGTCTGTCTCGATACGTACACGGTTACGAAGTCCGTTCATGATCAGCGTCTGGTGTGTTTCTGCAAGTCCAAGCTCCCATGGAAGTCCTGCATTATGGATAGAGCTTCTTGGCGCTGCTCCTGTACCTCCGTCATATCCGGAGATCAGAACAGTCTGTGCACCGGCCTTTGCAACACCGGCTGCAACCGTACCAACACCCGCCTCAGAAACCAGCTTTACGGAAATATCCGCATATTTATTGGCGTTTTTCAGGTCATAGATCAATTCTGCCAGATCCTCGATAGAATAGATATCATGATGTGGCGGCGGAGAGATCAGGCTGACTCCCGGCGTGGAATGACGGGTTTTTGCGATCCACGGATATACCTTCTTTGCAGGAAGATGTCCGCCCTCACCCGGCTTTGCACCCTGTGCCATCTTGATCTGGATCTCTCTTGCGGAAACCAGATAACGGCTGGTAACGCCGAAACGTCCGCTGGCTACCTGTTTGATCGCAGAGCAGCGGTCATTGTCTGTTCCTGCGGAATCCAGACGCTCATCGCTTTCACCACCCTCACCGGTATTGGATTTTCCATGGAGATGGTTCATGGCGATAGCCAGTGTCTCATGTGCTTCCTGGGAAATGGAACCATAGGACATGGCACCTGTCTTAAATCGTTTTACGATCTCATCAACACTCTCTACCTGATCAATAGGAAGGGGCTCTTTTGCAAATTTGAAGTCCAGAAGTCCTCTTAAGTTTCCATGGCCTTCGTCGTCTACCAGCTTTGTATATTCCTTGAACATCTCATAGCTGCCCTGTTTTGTGGACTGCTGGAGAAGATGGATGGTACGCGGATTATATTTGTGCTCCTCACCCTGGCTTCTCATCTTATGGGCACCTACGCTGTCCAGAGTAAGATCTGTGGCAAGTCCAAGGGGATCAAATGCCTCAGAATGAAGTTTTTCTACATTATCCTCGATATCTTCCAGTGTGATTCCGCCTACACGACTTACGGTTCCTGTAAAGTAACGATCGATCACATCCTGGGAAATTCCGATTGCCTCAAAGATCTGAGATCCCTGATAGGACTGGATAGTGGAAATACCCATCTTGGAAGCGATCTTTACAATACCGCTGATCACTGCATGATTGTAATCATCAACGGCTGCGTAATAGTCCTTATCCAACATATGTGTATCGATCAGCTCATGGATCGTATCCAGTGCCAGATACGGATTGACTGCACTTGCACCATATCCGAGGAGTGTTGCGAAATGATGTACCTCTCTCGGCTCACCGGACTCCAGGATCAGGGCAAGGGAAGTGCTCTTCTTTGTTTTTACAAGATGCTGATGTACTGCGGAAACCGCCAGCAAGGACGGGATCGGCATATGGTTCTCATCCACACCGCGGTCAGAAAGGACCAGGATGTTTGCTCCCTCACGGAAGGCTTTGTCTACCTCTACGAACAGACGGTCAATGGCACGTTCGAGCTTTGTGCTCTTATAATATAAGGTAGAAATGGTCACAACCTTGAAGCCGTCCTTTTTCATATTCTTGATCTTCAGCATATCGGTGTTGGTCAGGATCGGGTTGTTGATCTTCAGTACCTGACAGTTCTCCGGCTTCTGGATCAAGAGATTTCCGTCTTTACCTACATATACACTTGTAGAAGTAACGATCTCTTCACGGATCGCATCGATCGGCGGGTTTGTTACCTGGGCAAAAAGCTGCTTGAAGTAATCGAACAGCGGATAATGTTCCTTGGAAAATACTGCAAGGGGAGTATCATGTCCCATGGCTCCGATGCTTTCTGAGCCGTTTAATGCCATGTTTCGGATTGAAGTACGATACTGCTCATAAGTATATCCGAAAGCTTTCTGAAGGCGTGCTCTCTCCTCCGGAGTGTATTCGACAACTCTCTGATTCGGAATCTTGATATCACGAAGCTGCACCAGATTGCTGTCCAGCCACTCACCATAAGGCTGTTTTTTCGCATATTTTTCTTTGAGCTCATTGTCATCGATGACACGACCCTGAACGGTATCAACCAGGAGCATTTTTCCCGGATGAAGACGTTCTTTTAATACGATCTTCTCCTCATCCACAGGAAGAACACCAACCTCGGAGGAAAGAATCATATAGCCATCCGATGTGATATAGTATCTGGATGGACGAAGACCGTTTCTGTCAAGAACTGCTCCCATCACATCACCATCTGAGAACAGAATGGACGCAGGACCGTCCCATGGTTCCATCATAGTCGCATAGTACTGATAAAAATCTCTCTTCTCCTGAGAAATCGTATCGTTGTTTGCCCATGGCTCCGGAATCGTGATCATCACTGCAAGTGGAAGATCCATTCCACTCATAACCAGGAATTCCAGGGTATTGTCAAGCATTGCAGAGTCAGAACCATTGCGGTTAACTACAGGAAGGACCTTGTGAAGCTCATCCTTCAGATACGGAGACTCCATGTTTTCCTCACGTGCAAGCATCTTATCGGCGTTTCCGCGGATCGTGTTGATCTCACCGTTATGTACGATGAAACGGTTCGGATGTGCTCTCTCCCAGCTTGGATTCGTGTTGGTACTGAAACGGGAATGTACCACTGCAATGGCAGACTCGTAATCCTGGCTCTGAAGATCGCCAAAGAAGGTACGGAGCTGTCCTACCAGGAACATACCTTTGTATACGATGGTACGGCTGTTCATGGAAACTACGTAAGTATTATCATTACTCTGTTCAAATTCACGACGTGCGATGTAAAGCATACGGTCAAAGGCAAGACCTTTTTCCACATCCTCCGGCTTTTTAACAAATGCCTGCATAATGCACGGCATGCACTCTTTCGCTTTATGACCAAGAACCTCCGGGAAGACCGGTACTGTACGCCATCCAAGAAGCTCCAGACCCTCTTTTTCCACGATGATCTCGAACATCTTCTTTGCCTGGGCACGTTTGATCTCCTGCTGTGGGAAAAAGAGCTGGGCTACACCGTATTCTCTCTCTCCGCCGATATCAAAGCCTTCTTTTTTACAGACCTTCTTAAAAAATTTGTGGGAGATCTGAAGAAGGATACCGACACCATCACCGGTTTTTCCTTCTGCATCCTTACCAGCACGATGCTCAAGATTCTCTACGATCTTAAGAGCATTGGCAACTGTATCATGTGTTTTCTTTCCTTTTATATTAACAACGGCTCCGATACCGCAGTTATCATGTTCAAATTCAGGGCGGTAGAGGCCCTGCTGCTGATTTGCTACTTCTCTCATTTTTCTCATCCTTTCATTGCAGCTTCTTCTGCCGTCTTTTTATCAACTGCCGCCTGCACAAATCCACGGAACAGCGGATGTGCATGGTTTGGCCTGGATTTAAATTCCGGATGTCCCTGTGTTCCCACAAAGAACGGATGTCCGGCAATTTCGATCATCTCAACAATGTGAGCATCCGGGGATGTTCCTACAATGGACATTCCCTTTTCGTCCAGTTCCTTACGGAATGCGTTGTTTACCTCATAACGATGTCTGTGACGTTCCTGGATCTCTTTCTTTCCAAAAAGCTCATAGGATCTGGAGCCTTCTGCAAGCACACACGGATAGCTTCCAAGACGAAGAGTTCCTCCAAGATCTTCCACATCCTCCTGATCCGGCATCAGGGCAATGACCGGATGTGTTGTTTCCGGTGCCAGCTCAATACTGTTGGCATCTTCATATCCAAGCACATGGCGGGCAAATTCCACAATAGCCATCTGCATTCCCAGGCAGATCCCAAGGTATGGGATCTTATGAACTCTTGCATACTGTGCCGCAAGGATCATTCCTTCCGTACCACGGTTTCCGAATCCTCCCGGAACCAGGATTCCATCTACAGAATGGAGAGTCTGATCCAAATTTTTTTCATTGAGTTCTTCGGAGTCCACCCAGGTGATATCAACCTTTGCACGGCAAGAGATCCCGCCATGCTTCAGTGCTTCCACAACACTCAGGTATGCATCATGAAGCTGTGTATATTTACCAACCATGGCAATCTTCACAGTTTTATCCGGATGGCGGAGATTTTCTACCATATTTTCCCAGTCTGTAAGATCCGGTTTGCGATTCTCCAGTCTTAAGCTCTGCAGTACTACGTCTGCAAGCTTTTCTCTCTCCATTGCAAGAGGAGCTTCATATAAATATTCCACATCCAGATTCTGAAGCACATTGCTTACAGGCACATTACAGAACAGGGCGATCTTTCCACGGATATCCTCGGTAAGAGGATATTCACTTCTGCATACCAGGACATCCGGCTGGATTCCCATTCCCTGAAGTTCTTTTACACTGGCCTGGGTGGGTTTGGTCTTCATCTCTCCGGAAGCACGAAGATACGGGATCAGAGTTACATGGATAAGGATCGCATTGTCATGTCCCACATCATGCTGGAACTGACGGATGGATTCCAGGAACGGCTGGCTCTCAATATCACCGACTGTACCACCAACCTCGATGATGGCAATTCTGTCCTCGTCTGCGGATTTTGCTCTGTAAAAACGGCTCTTGATCTCATTGGTAATATGCGGGATTACCTGAACGGTACCTCCGCCGAAATCACCATGACGCTCTTTCTGAAGAACAGACCAGTAAATCTTACCGGTTGTCACATTGGAATTTTTGTCAAGGCTTTCATCAATGAAACGCTCATAATGTCCAAGGTCAAGGTCAGTCTCTGTACCGTCATCCGTTACAAAAACCTCTCCATGCTGAATGGGATTCATAGTTCCCGGGTCAATATTAATGTAGGGATCAAATTTCTGCATGGTCACCTGATACCCTCTGGCTTTCAGAAGGCGCCCAAGAGACGCTGCGGTAATTCCTTTTCCCAGACCGGAAACAACTCCACCTGTTACAAAAACATACTTTACTGCCATCTTCGATTTCCTCCTCCATTTTGTGTCCCACAACAAAAAGGCGTCCGGAACAGATTCCAAGGGGTGAGAATTCCCCTGTGGTATCCGTTCCTGACGCCTTTGTCAGTTATCTTTCATATAAAATATGGTTTACTATAAACTATTTTTTTTTATTTGTCAATAACTGATTTTTCATATAGTCTGCGGAATTTCTTCCTATGAAATGGTTGTAAAGAAAAAAGCAGACGCCTGCCAGGGATTTCCATCTGATCTCCCGTCTCTGCAGTCACGTCTGCCTTTTATTTTTATGATATCTTATCTGTCTCTGCACTGTCTGTCAGGCAACTGCATATTTCTGAAGGAAGCAGTTAAACTCATGATTCTCTCCATGACAGGTTACTGTAAGAACCTTAGTCAGATCCATGCTGAGGATTCCAAGAATAGATTTTGCATCAATTAAAATTCTGTTATATGAAATATCTACATCAAAATCACATTTACTTGCAGCCTTAACAAATTCTTTAACATCCTCTGTCGCATTCAATCTAATTTTTTTAGACATAAATATCATCCTCTCTTTTATCTCGGCAAAAACCCGGCCTTATTTCGACCGCGCTGTTTTCCTGTATTTTCCAGACCAGCGGTCTTTTCTTATCTGGTCGTCCCACATTATGTCTCATATTGTCAGATTTGTCAAGTTGATGTTTTTTATCGTTTTTAAGAGTCTTTCTATAAAAACCCGGATTTTATATGACAAAATCCGGGTTTTTTATATATTTATTGTGCAGTTTTTACATTTTCGTTTTTCAATCCATTATCTTTTACTGTGAGATTAATTCCACATAGTTCATTAATCCTGTTTGATTTCTGCCGGTATTTCCATCGGATAATTGCCATCAAAACATGCTTTACACAGCGGAAGTCCACCTGCCATGCCTTCCAGATAATCGATCTGCATATAACCCAGGGAGTCTGCACCGATCATCTTACGGATTTCTTCCGTGCTGTGCTGTGCTGCGATGAGCTGGTCATTGGACGGCACATCGGTACCAAAATAACAGGGATGTAAAAATGGCGGGGAGCTGATACGTACATGGACTTCTTTTGCTCCTGCTTCTTTCAGCATGTGGATCAGATTGGCAATGGTAGTTCCTCGGACAATGGAATCATCCACCAGAACGATTCTCTTCCCCTTCACCACAGATTCCAGAACGCTCAGCTTCAGATGGACACTGGACTCTCTCTCCTGCTGTGTAGGCTTGATAAAAGTTCTTCCAATGTAACTGTTTTTATAGAACGCAAAGCCAAACGGGATTCCGGATTCCTCAGAATAGCCTTTTGCTGCCGGAAGTCCGGATTCCGGTACACCGGTCACCAGGTCCGCTTCTACCGGATAGGATTTTGCAAGAGATTTTCCTCCACGGATCCTTGCATCATAGATTTTCACGCCATCCATGGTGCTGTCCAGTCTTGCAAAATAAATATATTCAAAAACACAATGAGCATGCTTTTTCTGCTCAGTCAGTTTACTGGATTTCAGTCCGTTCTTGGTGATCGTGACGATCTCACCCGGTTCAATATCACGGATAAATTCCGCTCCTACAGATGTCAGCGCGCAGCTTTCAGATGCAAGGACATAGGCATTATCTCTTTTTCCAAGACAGAGGGGTTTCAGTCCGTAAGGATCACGGGCACCGATCAGCTTCCGGGGGCTCATGATCACAAGAGCATATCCTCCGCGGATCTTCTCTACGGTTTTATGTACTGCTTCCTCTACAGTGGCAGAATGCACACGTTCTCTTGCGATATGGAACGCGATAACCTCTGAGTCGGTAGTTGTATGGAAAATTGCGCCTGTCTGGATCAGCTCCCATTTCAGAGCTTCTGTATTAACCAGATTTCCGTTGTGCGCAAGTGCCAGACTTCCCTTGATATAAGAAAGTACCAGCGGCTGTGCATTCTCTGCGACAGATTCTCCGGTGGTGGAATAACGAACATGTCCGATTCCGATATCACCATTCATATTATGTACAACATCTTTTCGCAAAACTTCGCTTACCAGTCCGAGATCTTTATGGAACTGTACATTTCCTCTTTCTCCGTCCGTCCTTGAAACGGCCATTCCGCAGGACTCCTGTCCCCTGTGCTGCAGCGAGGTAAGACCATAATAAATAGATGGTGCAATATTCCCTCCATCCAGATCATAAATCCCGAATACGCCACATTCTTCCTTTACTCCTGACATATTTCCCTCCATCTGTTCTTTCCGTATTGTACATCTTTGTCACTGGTCAAAAAGCTTCTTTTGCCTCGATCACTTATAGCGATCGCTGACTTTTCGACTGTATAACTACGATATCAGATTATAATAAAAGGACAAGATTTGTCAACCCTGCCTATTTTCCGACAGTCCGATCGCCCTGGTCAATTTTTTAGATTTTTTCAAAAAAGCTCTTGACAATATTTTATTTTGGTGTATACTGCAACACATAAAGCAAAGGCGCTTTGGATACGGCAGGTATCTGAAGCGCTTTTTTTGTTTTCCGGTCCGTTTATACCCGGTTCTTCCGGCAGCGGTCCTTATAAAATAATTAAAAATTATAATGAATGAGTGAAATCGAAAGGAGTGTACCTATATGGCACAGAGTATCCCTGAAATGTATGGCAGCCTTGTATTCAATGACAAAGTGATGCGAAGCAAACTGCCAAAGGACATGTACAAAGCATTAAAGAAAACAATTGAAAACGGAACTCATCTGGAACTGGACGTTGCAAATTCCGTAGCAGTTGCAATGAAAGAGTGGGCTACTGAAAATGGTGCGACACATTACACACACTGGTTCCAGCCGATGACAAACGTAACTGCTGAGAAGCATGACAGCTTCATCTCCCCTACAGGTGACGGACAGGTGATTATGGATTTCTCCGGTAAAGAGCTGGTAAAAGGTGAGCCGGATGCATCCAGCTTCCCGTCAGGCGGACTTCGTGCTACTTTTGAAGCAAGAGGATATACAGCATGGGATCCTACTTCACCTGCATTCATTAAAGATAAAACTCTTTACATTCCTACTGCATTCTGTTCCTACAGCGGAGAGGCACTGGATAAGAAAACTCCTCTTCTTCGTTCCATGGATGTTCTGAACAAAGAAGCGGTTCGTATCCTTCACATCCTCGGAAACAAAGAGGTCCGTCACATCGACACAACCGTAGGACCTGAGCAGGAATACTTCCTGGTTGACAAGGATCTTTACAAAAAGAGAAAAGACCTGATCTTCTGCGGCCGTACTCTTCTGGGCGCTTCTGCACCAAAAGGACAGGAAATGGAAGATCATTACTTCGGAGCCCTGAAGCCTCGCGTTGCTGCTTACATGCATGATCTTGACGAAGAACTTTGGAAGCTTGGCATTCCAGCCAAAACAAAACATAACGAGGTTGCTCCTGCACAGCACGAACTGGCTCCTGTATTTGATACCACAAATGTTGCTGTTGACCACAACCAGCTGACCATGGAGATCATGAAGAAGGTTGCCGACAAGCACAACATGGTCTGCCTCCTTCACGAGAAACCATTTGAGGGAATCAACGGAAGCGGTAAACACAACAACTGGTCCATGAGCACAGACACAGGTGTAAACCTTCTTGATCCAGGAAAAACACCGGCAGAAAATACACAGTTCCTGGTATTCCTGGTAGCTGTCATCAAAGCCGTTGACGATTATGCTGATCTTCTCCGCGTATCCGTTGCAAGCGCTGGAAACGATCATCGTCTTGGAGCAAACGAGGCACCGCCTGCAATCGTATCCATCTTCCTTGGAGATGAGCTGACAGACGTACTGAAATCTATTGAAAACGATACCTTCTTCAGCAATAAGCATGCGGTACAGATGGATATCGGAGCAAAGGTACTTCCGCACTTCATAAAGGATACCACAGACAGAAACCGTACTTCACCATTTGCATTTACCGGAAACAAATTTGAGTTCCGTATGCTTGGTTCTGCAGCATCTGTCGCAAACCCGAACATCGTACTGAATACCGCTGTTGCAGAGGTTCTTGCAGAATTCAGCGCAGCTCTTAAGGATGTTCCGGAAGAAGAAATGGAAAGCGCAGTACATGCACTTCTTAAAAAGACCATTGAAGAGCATAAACGCATCATCTTTAACGGAAACGGATATACAGACGAATGGGTTGAAGAAGCTGAGAAACGTGGTCTCTACAATCTGAAAACAACTCCGGATGCACTTCCGCATTTCATTGCTGAGAAGAACATTGAGCTGTTTACAAAGCATGGCATTTTTACAAGGGAAGAGCTCTTCTCCCGTTACGAGATCTGGCTTGAGAACTATTACAAGACCATCAATATCGAATCAAACACTCTGGCTGAGATGATCCAGAAGCAGGTAATTCCTTCTGTATATACATATGTTGAAAAGCTTGCAGATACTGCAGCTGCAAAGAAATCCGTAGTAGCTGATATTTCTGTAGCAAGTGAAGCTGCTCTGATCTCCAAACTGAGTACACTTGCAGACACCATGGCAAAAGATCTGGAAACTCTGAAAGCAGATACAGCAAAAGCTCTTGCTTCTTCTGACGATGTACTTGCATGCTCCAAGGCTTATCAGGAAACTGTTCTGGAAGACATGGAAACTTTAAGAAAATCTGCAGATGAGGCAGAGGCTCTAATCCCGGATGAGTTACTTCCTTATCCGACCTACGACGAGCTGTTATTCTCCATCTGATCACGGATATCAGATAACAATTTCATACGGTAAATACAGGGGATATCCCTTATGAACTCTACTTCATAATTCATTATCGATTTCCTCATCCATTAATCACACGATACAGATATCCCCTGTTTTACATATACTAATTTTGATTTCGTAAAGGCGCGGAAGAGAATTTCCTCTCTCCTGCGCTTTTTCGTTATACTGATACTGGATAAATTCTGTCTGTTTTTTTTCTGTCCGGTATTACAAAAATTCTTTCTATACATAATAGGAAAGAAAAAAATTGGGAAAGGGAGTGTTACTATGTATTCTTCAGTAAACACAACTTGGGTCCTCGTCGGTGCAGCACTGGTCTTCTTCATGCAGGCTGGATTTGCAATGGTCGAAACAGGATTCACAAGAGCAAAAAACGCAGGAAATATCATCATGAAAAACCTGATGGACTTCTGTATCGGTACACCGGTCTTCTGGCTGGTTGGATTTGGCATCATGTTCGGTGCAGGAAACGGTTTCTTCGGCAAGATCGGCGGAATCGCCTCAGAGGCAAACTACGGAAACGCAATGCTTCCGGATGGAGTTCCTTTCTGGGCATTTCTCATCTTCCAGACTGTATTCTGTGCTACTTCTGCTACCATCGTGTCCGGTGCCATGGCAGAGCGTACTAAATTCATCTCCTACTGTATCTACAGTTTACTGATCAGTCTCGTTGTATATCCTGTATCCGGTCACTGGATCTGGGGCGGCGGCTTTATCAGCCAGATGGGATTTCATGATTTCGCAGGTTCCTGTGCCGTTCACATGGTTGGTGGTGTTGCTGCACTGATCGGTGCCATCATCCTCGGACCTCGTATCGGAAAATATTCTAAATCCGGTAAATCCAGAGCGATCCCGGGACATAACCTTACAGTTGGTGCACTTGGTGTATTCATTCTCTGGTTCTGCTGGTTCGGTTTCAACGGTGCATCTACTGTCAGCATGGAAGGCGATGCCATTGTAAGCGCCGGAAAGATCTTCGTAACAACAAACCTTGCAGCTGCTGTTGCTACTGTAACAGTTATGCTGATCACATGGATCCGCTATAAAAAACCGGATGTTTCCATGTCCCTAAACGGTTCTCTTGCAGGACTGGTAGCCATCACAGCAGGCTGTGATACCGTATCTCCTACATCCGCAGCTATCATCGGAATCCTCTCCGGATTCATTGTAGTATTTGGTATTGAATTTGTTGATAAAGTTCTCAAAATTGATGACCCGGTTGGTGCTGTTGGCGTTCACGGTCTTAACGGTGCTTTCGGAACTCTTGCTGTCGGTCTTTTCTCCGACGGTGCAGGTACCGAGTGGAAAGGTCTTCTCACAGGCGGTGGTTTCCATGGCTTCGGTGTTCAGTTTATTGGTATGGCTATCACCATCGCATGGGTTGCTGTTACTATGACAATTATCTTCCAGGTGATCAAACACACCATCGGACTTCGTGTTTCCGCTGAGGAAGAGATCGCAGGTCTGGATATGAAAGAGCATGGCCTCGCAAGTGCATACGATGGATTCTTTGTACAGGATACCATGACAAAGGCTCCGACTCCAATGGGAACTTCCGTAAAAGCCCCTGTTGTAAAACATGCTCCTTCTGCTCCTGCTGAATCTGTTCCTGAAATTCCTGCAGACGGCGTACACAAACTGACAAAGGTTGTTATCATCACACGTCAGAACAAGCTGGATGAGTTTATGCAGGCTATGAACGAGATCGGCGTAACCGGTATCACTATCACAAACGTTATGGGCTGTGGTGTTCAGAAGGGTGCTCCAACCTACTATCGTGGTGTTGAAGTCGACATGAACCTCCGTCCGAAGGTTAAGATCGAGATCGTTGTAAGTCTTGTACCGGTTCAGAAGGTTATTGATACTGCCAAAGAAGTTCTTCATACCGGTCAGATCGGTGATGGTAAGGTCTTCGTTTACGATATCGAAAACGTTGTCAAGATCCGTACCGGCGAGGAAGGCTTCCTGGCTCTGCAGGATACAGACGCATGATTCTCTTATGAGAGGAACAGATAAAATCTTCTACGCAATATAAACCAAATAAAAGCCAAAAAGCTCCGGAACATTATTCCTTAAATGTTCCGGAGCTTTTCATATCTTTTTTATTCTCTTCTCAGTCTCGGCAGATTCCACCGGTAATGTGCCGCCAGGTACCGGATCAGGATCACTACTACCGTTCCGATCACCATGGCCGGCACTCCGCCCCACAGCCTGTATATCCAAACACAGGCAATGGCCCCTACAATAGACGCACAGGCATAAATATGGCGCACAAAAATATATGGCGGTACTCCTGCCATCATATCACGGATAAGGCCGCCTCCAACTCCTGTGACAGTCCCAAGAAATACAAGAAAAAATGTTCTTTCCATATACCCCTGGGAAATCCCCTTATCAACCCCCATGACAGTAAACACACCAAGGCCAACCGTATCCATCACCAGCATCACCTTATCATAGACCAGCCGGTTCCCGCCTTCCAGCAGTTCCTGCTTCCAGTACATCACTGCAAAAACAATACAGGCCGTCACGGTTGCCACAATGGTATACAGCGGATCCTGAAACATTCCCGGCGGCACGATTCCCAGGATAATATCCCTGGTAGCTCCTCCGCCCACTGCAGTCACCACTCCAAGAACGCAGACCCCGAAAATATCCATTCCTCTCTGCGCCCCCACCATAGCTCCGGAAGCAGCAAACGCAATAGTTCCTGCCATCTCCAGCATAAATGTAAACATACTCTGATAATCCATTTCCCCCTCCATGCATATCAAGCCGTATTTTTTCTCACCCTCATATCTGCATCCTGTTTTCCCTGTCTGCACATTTCCACAAGGTGCACATTTCCGCAGGGTGCAAGAAGGAACCCTGCCATGCAGGATTCCTTCTCCTATTTTCGTGATCACTATATTTTCATATTAACAGAATTTTCTCATTCTGTATATCTTTTCTTTTTGTATCTGACTTCTGCTATTCTGCTTCGATCAGAAATCCTCGTCGTTTCAGCATATCCTGGATCATATCCAGGATTTCCTCGGATTCTGCTTCTACTTTATGATAATGATAATCCGATGTGATATTCTTCAGAGGACTGGACTTGCCGCTTCGGATATCCTCCATAAAATTCTCAACCTGGCGCCTGGAGCTGATATTCAGTTCTGCCTCGATATGCCCGTAAACTCTGTGATTCACCATTACATTGATCACTTTTCCGCCGAGATCCACAATCCCGCAGAGCTCGTTCTCCAGATCCGCATCTGTATGATGCACCTTGAATATCCGGCTCACAGTATGGGGAGCAGTAAAAATATATCCTCTGTTGGTGGAGATCACGTCATTCCCCTCCGCGCGTATCAGCGCAATATCCTGCACGATCACCTGTCTGCTGACCTGAAATGTTCTGGCCAGAGCACTTCCTGAGACCGGCCGTTCACTGTTTTTAATTTGATCCATGATCGCTGTCCTGCGTTCTGAACCAGTCATTTAAGTTCCCCTTTCCTGGCTGTGCCTGTACTTTTTATTCCGATACCTCTCTCCTTCATTCTCGCGATATCTCCAACCCGGCCCGACATCACCTGCTATGCCTCTGCTTCCGGCAATTCACGCTTCTTTTCTGATATTCGGGTATTTCCTGTCACAGCACTCGGTATTCTGTAAAATCCTGCATTTTTCAGGAAAGCGGATGAAGATTCTTAAGCGAAATATCAAGGATCGGTGCAGAATGCGTTAATGCACCACTTGATACATAGTCTACACCAACATCCCTGATCTTTGCAATGTTTTCTTTTGTAACATTTCCGGAGCATTCAGTTTTTGCTCTTCCATCGATCAGCTGCACCGCCTCTTTCATCATCTCCGGAGTCATGTTATCAAGCATGATGATATCTGCGCCGGCCTCAACAGCTTCTTTTACCTGATCAAGAGTTTCTACCTCAACTTCGATCTTGCGGACAAAAGGAGCATACTCCTGCGCCATTTTTACAGCATTCGCAACGCTTCCTGCTGCTCCGATGTGATTGTCTTTCAAAAGAACTCCATCTGAAAGATTATATCTGTGGTTCTGTCCGCCGCCTACACGAACAGCATATTTCTCAAAAATACGCATATTCGGCGTCGTTTTTCTGGTATCCAGCAATGTGATCCCTGTTCCTTCAAGAAGTGACGCAACCGAATGTGTATAGGTTGCGATCCCGCTCATTCTCTGAAGATAATTCAGTGCCACACGCTCGCCGGAAAGAAGCACCCGGATATCTCCTGTAACTTTTCCCATTTTCTGACCTTTTTTTACTTCATCGCCGTCCTTGCAGAACAGCTCCACTTTTGTGTCAGCATCCAGAAGCGTAAATACACGGCTGAAGATTTCCAGTCCCGCAATGATTCCATCCTCTTTACAGATCAGATCTACCTCTCCCGGAACTGCTTCTTTCATAACAGAGTTTGTGGTAACGTCTTCGCTTGAAATATCTTCCTTTAAAGCCTCCAGGATCAGGTGATCTACCTGAAGTGTCATTGTGATCTTATTCATTTTACAATACCTGCTCTTTCTTAATTATCACAGCAGCCCTGTTCTCCAAAGCAAGGCTGCTCCTGTCTTTCATAATACGGATATTTATATTCCGACTGCATTTATGCCGCACCTGCAGCACTTTTCTTTTCTGCTGAGATTGCTTTGGCTGCACGTTTTGCAAATACAAGGCTCTCCAGCAGGGAATTACTTGCCAGTCTGTTCGCGCCATGTACACCGTTGCAGCTGGTTTCTCCCACTGCATAAAGCTGATCCATGCTGGTCTTGCTGTCAGAATCCACCCAGATACCGCCCATGAAATAATGCTGAGCAGGAACAACAGGGATGCATTCTTTTGTCACATCATAGCCTTCTTCCAGGCATCTCTGATAAATATTCGGAAAATGATTCAGGATCGTATCTTTATCAATATTTTCCATGGATAGCCATACATGGTCTGTTCCTTCTTTTTTCATTTCTTCCCGGATCGCATTTGTTACTACATCTCTTGGAAGAAGTTCATTGACAAAACGCTCTTTTTTGCTGTTATAAAGTACTGCACCTTCTCCTCGAACCGATTCTGAGATCAGGAATCTACGGCCCGGTTTCTTGGAATACAGCGTTGTCGGATGGATCTGCACATAATCCAGATGTTCCAGACGTACATTGTGTTTTTTTGCAATATCAAGGGCATCCCCTGTAAGATGCGGATAGTTGGTGGAATGCTCATATCTTCCTCCGATCCCGCCGCTGGCCAGGATCGTATCCTGTGCATAAATCTCTACCTGGATCTCTCCGCCCGGCTGGATCTCTTCCTGGGTTTTCACTGCTTTTCCGGCTTCCATAGCTTCAAGACGTGCCCTGTTCGCTTCTGCGGAAACTGCCTTCAGGCCTGTACATTTGCCATTTTCCACAAGAATATCCTGCATGGTAGTATATTCCAGAATTGTTACATTTTCAAGCTTCAGAACCTGTTGGAGCAGTTTTTCGGAAATTTCTTTTCCTGTGATATCCTCATGATAAAGGATCCTCGGTCTGGAATGTGCACCTTCTCTTGTATAGGCAAAATCATCTCCATCCATCTTGAAATCCACGCCATATCCGACAAGGTCATTAATGATGTCTCTGGAGCCTCGGATCATAATGTCTACCGACTCTTTTCTGTTTTCGTAATGTCCTGCCTTCATGGTGTCTTCAAAATAGCTGTCGTAATCGTTTTCATCACGAAGCACACAGATCCCGCCCTGGGCCAGGAAAGAATCACTGCTCCTCATATCCTCTTTTGTGATGATCACGATTTTTTTGTCCCGCGGAAGCTTCAAGGCACTGAACATACCTGCAACACCTGTTCCCACGATCACTACGTCTGTTTTAATTCTCATTGCTTTTCGCCTCTCTGTCTTGATTTCTCTTTTCAGCCAACTCAGACAAATCTTTTATACAAATGTGTTTTATTTATTTTGCCAGTTCCAGCATCCGCTCCAGCGGTCTCTTCGCGTTTTCACGTGTCTCGTCTGTTACATGAACCTCATTCTCCCCGGTTTTCAAAACGTGGAGAACTTTTTCCAGAAATACTTTTTTCATGTTTTTGCAAACCGGTACGGTTTCTGTGAAGTAGAATTTTTTATCCGGGCAGGTAGTTTCCAGCTTGTACTGAACGCCACATTCTGTGCAGATGATAAACTCTTTATTGTCACTTTCCTGTGCATATTTAATGATTCCGGATGTGCTTCCGATGTAATCAGCCTGTTTCAGAACTGTCTGAGGACATTCCGGATGTGCCAGAACCAGTGCATCCGGGTGCGCTTCTTTTGCTGCTTTTACTTCTTCCGGATCCATAAATTCATGGACAATACAGAAACCTTCGTTATAAATAAAGTTCTTCTCAGGAACCTGTTCTGCAATAAAATGTGCAAGATTTCTGTCCGGGATAAAAAAGATGTTTTTGTTCGGAAGCGCTTTTACGATCTTTACTGCATTTGCGGAAGTAACACATACATCAGAAAGCTCCTTCAATGCTGCTGTGGAATTAATGTAACAGACAACTGCCACATCGTCATATTCCTCTCGCACCTTGCGGATGCCTTCTTCTGTTGCCATATGAGCCATCGGACAGTCTGCATCCATGGCAGGCATCAGAACAGTTTTATCCGGACTTAAGATCTTGGCGCTCTCTCCCATAAATCCTACTCCACAGAACACGATCGTCTTCTCTTTCGCACTAGCTGCGATCTTGCTGAGATAAAAGGAATCTCCTATATAATCAGCTACATCCTGTACTTCGGGACGCACGTAGTAGTGTGCAAGGATGATGGCATCTTTTTCTTTTTTTAATTTCTGGATTTCTTCTGCAACTGTCATTATCTTTCACCTTTCCTGCAGGATTTCTTTTTTGAATTCCTGCTTTTGCTTTCTAGTACAGCGAATATTAAGTAACCGCCATATTGACTTGTCTGATTTTTTATTATCATGTAACTTTTTTCAAAACATCTTACACATAATACCACAGTCCTTTACATGTGACAAGACAGTTGTTTGATATATGTAAAGTTTTTTTGTAAAGAAAGACATCAAAAAACACGGTTTCCACAATGAAACTTTCATCCTGAAAACCGTGTTTCTGCACACATTCGTTATTTTATCAGTCTTATTCACCGTTCTGCATACTGTCAGCTGCTCATTTATTGCAGTTTTCTTTCTGATCTGCCACGATCACCCGATCATTTCCCCAGCAGTTCTCTCTCAATCCGCTCTCTTGCTTCCGGTGCCTGCTTATCCATCTTTTCCGGAAAACCAAACATGGAAACGCAGGCAATGCCGCTTTTCCACGACCATTCAGCCACGGCGGATTTATTACCATTTTTGTGCACGTGAATGCGATATCTTTTTTGTACAAAATTTCCATTTTGTTTTTATGCGGTTTTCACTATTTGTTACTTCATTCATATATTTTGTTTGTTTTACAGTATTTTTTCGGCATTCACTCACATTTTTGCATCTATAAAATGACTTACTATGCTTATTACAAACGTTGATCATATAGCGTTTTATTATGTGCACCAGAACGCAATATTTCATTTCCCTTATACCCTAGTAGAGTTTATGTAGAATATTATTGTATTTCAACACATAAAGAGTTATACTTGTATGTAGTTTTATTTAAAATACACAAATGCATTTTTCATACTTTATTTAACCGAACTGTAAGGATCAAAGCTTCCCTCAGAAATCCCTGAAACGCAGGCAAACTTCCCTGATTCGGTTAAATTCATACGAAAAACACAGCAGAAAGGACTTATCCCTATGAGCGACTATAATTTAGAAACTAAATGTATCCACTCCGGCTATACCCCATCCAAGGGCGAGCCCTGTGCACTTCCTATCTATCAAAGCACTACTTACAAATATGACACCACCGACGAAATGGGCCAGTTATTTGATCTGAAGGCAGACGGATATTTTTACACCCGTCTCCAGAACCCGACCAACGATGCCGTAGCTGCAAAGATCGCAGATCTGGAAGGCGGTGTTGCTGCGATCCTGACTTCTTCCGGACAGGCAGCCAACTTCTACGCAGTATTTAATATCTGTGAGGCAGGCGATCACGTTGTTGCCGCTTCTACCATTTACGGAGGAACCTTCAACCTTCTTGCCGTCACCTTCAAGAAACTTGGCATTGACTGCACCTTTGTTGATACCGATGCAACAGAAGAAGAGATCGCTGCCGCATTCAAACCGAACACAAAGGTTCTCTTTGCAGAAACTATCGCCAATCCGGCTCTGGTCGTCCTGGACATCGAGAAATTTGCACATGTTGCACACCAGAACGGCGTGCCTCTTATTGTGGATAACACCTTTGCCACACCGGTAAACTGCCGTCCCTTCGAGTGGGGTGCAGATATCGTTACCCACTCCACCACCAAATATATGGACGGACATGCCGTTCAGGTAGGCGGCGCCATTGTCGACAGCGGTAACTTCGACTGGGATGCCTATGGCCATAAATATCACGGCCTGACAGAGCCGGATGAATCCTATCACGGTGTTGTCTATACAAAGCAGTTCGGAAAAAAAGCTTACATCACTAAGGCTACTTCTCAGCTGATGCGTGATCTGGGCTCTATTCCATCTCCGATGAACTGCTTCCTTCTGAACCTCGGCCTGGAAACGCTTCCACTGCGTGTTGAACGCCATTGCTCCAATGCCCAGAAGATCGCAGAATACCTAAACGCACACGAAAAGGTTTCTCATGTAAATTATGCAGGACTTCCGGAGGATAAATATCACGCACTGGCTCAGAAATATATGAAGGATGGCCGTACCTGCGGCGTTATCTCCTTTGAACTGACCGGTGGCCGTGATGCAGCAGTCCGTTTTATGGACAGTCTGAAGCTTGCCACCATCGCAACTCATGTTGCTGCTTCCATCACTATGGTCCTTCACCCAGCCAGCCATACCCACCGTCAGATGAACGACGAGCAGCTGGTTGAAGCAGGAGTTTCTCCCGGAATGATCCGTCTTTCCATTGGTATCGAAAATGTGGATGATATTATCAAAGATCTGGATCAGGCACTGAAAAATGCATAAATAACCAATTCAAAAAGGAAGGATACATCTGCTCATGCATGATGTATCCTTCCTTTTTATGATATATTTTCTCCTACTCTCAATTATGGCATTTCCGCAAATTACCTGCATCCTGTTCTGAACGGCTTTCTTCTGGCGCATAAATTCCTGCAGCTGCTGCAAGTATCTGAAACTACCTTACAAAATCCATTATTCATCTTTTTCCAGCTGTTTGATCAGCTGGTTCACATATGTAGAAAGCCCCGCCACCAGGACTCCCTGTGTCGTGGATGTAAATACTGCCATTGCAATATCCTGTGCATTTTTACAGGAACAGGTAGCAAAAATATAAATTCCGCATATAAGGATTCCTGCACACCCCAATATCAGCGGAATATATTTGTCCTTCACAGCCTGAGCCTCCTTCAGTGCGATCCCCATAAAATACAAAGCGATTGCTGTGATCAGCAATTCCGGTTTAATATAATTCACAAGCGCTTCCATGAATATTCTCAGTATCTCCTCTGCCGCTTTGATTTATTTTATGAATTTCTCCAAAAAATATTTCATAAATTCCCCAAAAATGTTAGCTACGTGTTCGCTATTGCTGTTTTTTCGCACTTTTTGAGAATATTTTTTTCTATTGCAGAGCAAAAAGAAAAAGGCCATAAACCCTAAGGTTTACAGCCTTTCTCACTATTTTTCGTTATCTGAAATCAGAATTTGCCAGCGTCAGCAGCTTCCTGTACGGAAACAGCTACAGCAACTGTCATACCAACCATCGGGTTGTTTCCGGCGCCGATAAGACCCATCATCTCTACGTGAGCCGGTACGGAAGAAGATCCTGCGAACTGAGCGTCAGAATGCATACGTCCAAGTGTATCAGTCATACCGTAGGAAGCAGGACCTGCTGCCATATTGTCCGGATGAAGTGTACGTCCTGTACCACCGCCGGAAGCAACGGAGAAGTATTTTTTGCCTTTCTCGTTGCACTCTTTTTTGTATGTTCCTGCTACCGGATGCTGGAAACGAGTCGGGTTTGTGGAGTTTCCTGTGATGGAAACGTCAACGCCCTCTTTCCACATGATCGCAACACCTTCCGGAACGCTGTTAGCGCCGTAGCAGTTAACCTTTGCACGAAGTCCCTCAGAATAGGATTTACGGAATACTTCCTTAACCTCGTTCTTATATGGATCATACTCTGTCTCTACATATGTAAAGCCGTTGATACGGGAGATGATCTGAGCAGCATCTTTTCCAAGACCGTTCAGGATAACACGAAGAGGTTTTTTACGAACCTTGTTTGCTTTCTCTGCGATACCGATCGCACCCTCAGCTGCTGCGAAAGACTCATGTCCTGCAAGGAAGCAGAAGCAGTCTGTCTCTTCCTCAAGAAGCATCTTTCCAAGGTTTCCATGTCCAAGACCTACTTTACGTGTGTCTGCAACGGATCCCGGGATACAGAAAGCCTGAAGGCCTTCTCCGATAGCTGCTGCTGCGTCAGCGGCTCTTCTGCAGCCTTTTTTGATCGCGATAGCTGCACCTACTGTGTAAGCCCAACAAGCGTTCTCGAAGCAGATCGGCTGAATGCCTTTGATCTGATCGTAAACGTTCAGTCCTGCGTCTTTAGTGATTTTCTCAGCTTCTTCGATAGAAGCGATTCCATAGCTGTTTAAAACAGAATTGATCTTGTCAATTCGTCTCTCATATGATTCAAATAAAGCCATTTCCTGTAACCTCCTGATATTTTTACCTTACGAAGTGTAATTACTCTTTTCTTGGGTCGATGATCTTAACAGCATCTGCAACACGGCCGTACTGACCTTTTGCTTTCTCCCATGCTGTGTTCGGGTCATCACCTTTCTTAATGAAGTCAGTCATTTTTCCAAGGCTTACGAACTGATATCCGATGATCTCATCGTTCTCATCAAGAGCGATACCTGTAACATAACCCTCAGCCATCTCAAGGTAACGAGGTCCTTTTTTCAGAGTTCCATACATTGTACCAACCTGAGAACGAAGTCCTTTTCCAAGGTCCTCAAGACCAGCGCCTACTGCAAGTCCGTCCTCGGAGAATGCAGACTGGGAACGTCCGTAAACGATCTGAAGGAAAAGCTCTCTCATAGCTGTATTGATTGCATCACATACAAGGTCTGTGTTCAGTGCCTCCATAACGGTAAGTCCTGGAAGGATCTCAGAAGCCATAGCTGCAGAGTGAGTCATTCCTGAACATCCGATTGTCTCGACAAGTGCCTCCTGGATGATTCCCTCTTTAACGTTAAGGGAAAGCTTACAAGCACCCTGCTGCGGAGCACACCAGCCAACACCGTGTGTAAATCCGGAGATATCCTTTACTTCTTTTGCCTGAACCCATTTTGCTTCTTCCGGGATCGGAGCGGCACCATGATGTACGCCCTGTGCCACTGGACACATTTCTTCTACTTCGCGTGAATAAATCATTTTAAAACTCCTTTCAAGTATAGATTGACCGATGTTATTGAGAAAAAAAGTTCGATAACACCCTACGGCTATTTTCTCACAAAACCTTTGTTTCGTCCAGTCATATTTGATAAAATTTTGCCATAAAACGCATAATATTGGTAGTTATTCCGGCAGTATTGCATGCCTAACTGTCAAATATTTCTGGCAACTACTGTATGTATGTGATAATATATTAGCAAGTTTAACCTTGGAGGTATATTTTTCATGAATGCATCTGTGGATTCTGTTTTTCCAGAAAAATACCGCATTCTCAGCGGAAGCGCTCTGAAGATGATCGCGGTCATCACCATGCTGATCGATCATATCGGAGCTGTGCTGCTCAGTATGTATCAGCCCGCACAGAAAATCCTGTTTACACTTTTCGGCAGAGAATATACTGTATATCTTATTTTCCGCGATATCGGAAGAGCTGCTTTTCCCATCTTCTGTTTTCTCCTGCTGGAAGGCTTCCGGCATACGCGGAGCCGGTTCCTCTATGGAAGAAATCTCCTTCTTTTTGCGCTGCTCTCAGAAATTCCGTGGAATCTGATGTTTACAAATACGCTGCGTTACGAAAGACAAAATGTGTTTTTTACGCTTTTCCTCGGATATCTGGCCTTTTGTGCCATCGAATATTTCCAGACCAGACCTTCGATGCAGCTTCTCTGCATCCTGGGACTGCTTGTTGTTTCCATTTTTCTGAAAGCAGACTATGGATGGCGGGGGTATATCTTCCTGCTGATCATGTACTATATGCGAGACGATAAGCCAGGCCAGGCAATCCTCGGAAGCTGCTGGCTTTACTATGAATGGAGAGCCTCCTTTGCCTTTCTGTCCATTAACCTGTACAATGGAAAAAGAGGCTTCATCCGCGGAAAATCAGCAAAATATTTCTTTTACTGGTTTTACCCAGTCCATATTATAGGACTGGTCATACTTCGACAGCTTTTGTTTTTATCTTAATCCCGCCCGCTCCCGGTCGGTTCATCCTTCCACGACCAATACTGTTGCATCCAGCACCCCATCAAAAAAAAGCTGCACTCTCTCAAAAGTGCAGCCTAAATGCGTGTCCAGAAGAATCTGTTTCTTATTTTTTCTTTACGATCTCTTTTGCATTTTTATAAATGGAATCTGCAGGAACACATCCACGTACCGGTGACAGCGGGTAGATATTAGAATTCCGTCCGATCACAGTACCGGGATTCAGCACAGAACCGCATCCGACTTCAACATGATCTCCGAGCATCGCTCCGAATTTCTTAAGACCGGTTTCGATCTTTTCATCCCCGTCTTTTACGACAACCAGCTTCTTGTCTGATTTTACGTTGGAACAGATCGATCCGGCACCCATGTGGGACTTATATCCCAGCACAGCATCTCCAACATAATTATAATGAGGAACCTGAACCTTGTTAAACAGCACTGCATTCTTAAGCTCTGTGGAATTTCCCACAACTGCGCCCTCACCAACGATAGCCTTGCCGCGGATAAATGCACAGTGGCGCACCTCGGCGTCTCTGCCAATGATAGCCGGTCCGGTGATACTTGCAGTCGGCGCAACTGTAGCGGATCTTGCGATCCATACATTTTCGCCCTTCTCCTCATATTCAGAAGGATCCAGTGTTTTTCCCAGCTTAATAATGAAATCTCCGATCTCCGGAAGAACCTCCCACGGATAGGTTTTTCCCTCAAAAAGCTCTGCTGCAATGGTCTCATTCAGATCCAGCATATTGCTGATAGTAAAATCTTTCATCATGATGATCTCTTTCCTCCCTGTCCGGAAGCCCGCTCCGGCTTCCTGTAGTTTACAGCGGCCGCATCAAAAAACTGCCGCAGGTTATACTGATAATTGCTTGCCTCCACCTGCCGGGTACGTACCCGCACAAAATGCTCCAGCTTGTCCATATATTCCTGTTCCGTGATGCTGCCCTCTGCCACATAGGTGAGCCCCTTTTCCCAGCTTGCCGTAAGCTCCGGGTTCAGAAGCTGCCGGATAGAACAATTTACCACATCAAAGATCATTTCCCCAAGAAGCGTTGGAGTGATCACCTGGGTCTTTTTGTTCAGTGCCAGATATTTGATGTTAAAAAGCTTCTTCAGGATCTCGGCACGGGTAGCACTGGTGCCGATCCCGCTTCCCTTGATCTGGGCTCGAAGCTCCTCATCCTCGATCAGCTGTCCTGCATTTTCCATGGCAAGGATCATGGAACCGGAATTGTATCGTTTGGGCGGTGAAGTCTCACCCTCCTTGATACTCAAACCGTTCACAGGAAGTATATCACCCTTTTTCAGCTTCTGCAACGCCTCCAGGAGCACAGTATCACAGGAAGCCTCGTCTTCCTCTCCATTTCCGTTTTTCTCACTGTCTGAAGCCCTTTTCCGCGAAAAAGAATTCGTGGCAATCTTCAGATAGCCTTCTTCTTTGAGAACCTTAAAGGATGAAAAGAATGCCTCTCCGTCCAGCTTCGTCACAAGACTCACCTTCTGATAAACGGCCGGCGGATAAAAAATACATAAAAATCTCCGTACAATGGTCTCGTACACACGCTGTGCGGTAAGAGACACATTTCCCAGCGCGTTCAGTCCCTGACCGGTAGGAATGATCGCGTAATGGTCTGTGATCTGCTTGTCATTCACATATCTGGTCTTTGCAATGCTTTTCCAGGATTCCATCCCCAAAACCTCTGCCGCCGCAGCACCGGCCTGCTGATAATTTCGAAGACCGGATATATTCTTGTATATCTCCTTGGCCACTGCCGTGGAAAGAACTCTGGCATCCGTTCTCGGATAAGTCACCAGCTTCTTCTCATAAAGCTCCTGTACGATCCGGAGTGTCTCGTCCGGACTGATCTTAAACAGCTTTGAGCACACATTCTGAAGCTCCGCCAAGTTAAAAAGAAGCGGCGGATTTTTGTTTTCTTTTTTTCGTTCCACCTTTTCCACAATACAGGAAAGGGGCTGGTTCACCATCAGCTGATCGATCAGCATCTGTGCATGCTCTTTTTTCCTGAAGCCGTTTTCTTTATAAAGATACGGGGACTGGAAATACCGGCTGCCTTCCACAGCTCTCCATTCACCGTCAAAATTTTCGCCTGCAAGTCCAATGCTGCCAAGGACACGGTAAAACGGTGTCTTCACAAAGACACGGATCTCCCGTTCTCTCCGCACCACCATGCCAAGAACACAGGTCATCACACGCCCAACTGCAATGGCCTGATATTTGGAATGGAGATAATTGGTGACACTGCTTCCGTAGCGCAAGGTCAGAACTCTGGAAAAATTGATTCCCATAAGATAATCTTCCTTTGCGCGGAGATACGCAGATGCTGCCAGATTATCATACTCCGAGATATCCTTCGCTTCACGGATTCCTCTTAAGATCTCTTCCTCTGTCTGGGAATCGATCCACACACGTTTCTGGACTTTCCCCTTTACTCCTGCCATCTGGGCTACCAGACGGTAGATATATTCACCCTCACGTCCGGAGTCGGTACACACATAAATGGTATCCACATCCGGCCGGTTCAGCAGTCCTTTTACGATCTCGAACTGCTTTTTGACCCCGGGGATCACTTCATATTTAAATTCGCGCGGCAAAAAAGGCAGGGTATCAAAACTCCACCTTTTAAACTTGATATCATATTTTTCGGGATAGCTCATGGTAACCAGGTGTCCTACACACCAGGTTACCACAGAATCATCAGATTCCAGATATCCGTCTTTTCTCTGACCGTTGATTTTCAAAGCCTTCGCAAATTCCTGTGCCACGCTGGGCTTCTCCGCTATGTATAAAGCCTTTGCCATACTATTTATCTGCACTCATCTTTCTAAGCGGCCATGCCAGAAGCACACCTCCGCCAACTATATTTCCCAGTGTTACGATCACCATGCTTTTAAGCATAGCGCCGACAGACAATCCTGGCACCATACAGAATGCAACTGTAAAAATACCCATATTTGCAATACAATGCTCAAATCCGCTGACAACGAAACCTGAAATACAGATCACGATCATCAGGAACTTGCCTGACTCACTCTTCAGCTTAATGCCGCAGAGAACAGCAAGACAGACGAAGAAATTACAAAGTACCGCACGGAAAAACATCTGTCCTGCCGGAATACTCAGTTTTCCGTTTATAAATCCGGCAAAATAATCTGCTGTACCGGACGCTCCGGCACCTACAAAGATCAGCGCCAGGATCAGGCATCCCACAAAATTGCCGATGTAACTGATTCCCCAGACCTTGCCAACATCTTTCCATGATACGCTCTTGTCATACGCACCAAAAGCCATTACCAGATTGTTACCGGTAAACAGCTCTCCTCCTACCATTGCGATCAGCAGGACCGCAATAGAGAACACGATGGCTCCAAGGAATTTCCCCCATTCCGGGAATGTCTTGGAAAATACATTTCCAACAACGTTACTGTAGATCATCGCCACATCAATAAAAAATCCGGCCATGATCGCCCGCATAAAGTATTTTCCGAAATTGCTGTTCAGTAAGTTTATCTTACCCTTCGCAGCGGTTGACAGTTTCTCTACATCCTCCCTGTTCATAAATAGCACCTCCACATATTTTAGCAAGCGTGGCACTTTGTTGCTGCTTCTTTGTTCACAGCAACACGCTTTCCGGAAATCTGCTTGTTATATTGTAACACTTTACTAATTATTTAACAATAAAAATGCGAAAATTTTCAAAAATTTCCGTTTTGTTACATACAACAAACAATATCCGTTTTATACCAGAACACGATAGATGCCATCCCAGGCCAGTTCCTTTTTTTTCAGGAAATTTTCTGTTTCCTCCTCTGATTGCTCCACGCATTTCCATGCCAGTCCGCACTGGGCACTGATCTCTGAAGGGATCGGGATCAGCCTTCCCGGAAATTCAGATTCCCTGGCCATTTTTTCCATTTTCATGGCAGCCGTGGTTGTGGAAAATGTCACAACTGTAGTAATTACTTTTCTGCGCATATCTCCTTTGTTCCTTCCACATACGCAAAAACAGGACACCGGAAAAACCGATATCCCGTTTCTGACGATTTTCTTTATTTCCTGTAAAGGATCCAGTTCTTATTTAGCCTGGATATATCCTTTCGCTTTCAGAGTTTCTGCACAGAGAACTGCTCCGCCTGCGGCACCTCTTACTGTGTTATGGGAAAGTCCGATGAACTTGTAATCATAAACAGTATCCTCACGAAGACGTCCTACAGATACTCCCATTCCATTCTCATAGTTTACATCCATCTGTACCTGCGGACGGTTGTCCTCCTCAAGATACTGGATGAACTGCTTCGGAGCGCTTGGAAGCTCAAGCTCCTGCGGAAGTCCCTTAAACTCAACCAGCTTCTGGATCAGCTGCTCTTTGGTAGGTTTCTTGCGGAATTTAACGAATACAGCTGCTGTATGTCCGTTGAGGACCGGAATACGTACACACTGGCATGTGATGACAGGTGTGGTGGCCGGAGCGATCACGCCGTCCTCGATCTTGCCCCAGAGTCTTAATGGCTCCTTCTCACTCTTCTCTTCCTCACCACCGATGTACGGAATGATGTTGTGCTCCATCTCCGGCCAGTCCTTGAAGGTTTTTCCTGCTCCGGAAATAGCCTGGTATGTAGTGGCAACTACTTCATACGGCTCGAACTCTTTCCATGCGGTAAGTACCGGAGCGTAGCTCTGGATAGAGCAGTTCGGTTTAACAGCTACAAAGCCGCGTTTTGTTCCGAGACGTTTCTTCTGGAATTCGATAACCTCAAAGTGCTCCGGATTGATTTCCGGAACTACCATCGGAACGTCCGGTGTCCAGCGGTGTGCGCTGTTGTTGGACACAACCGGTGTCTCTGTCTTTGCATATTCTTCCTCGATCGCCTTGATCTCATCCTTCGTCATATCAACTGCGGAAAATACAAAGTCAACAGTAGCTGCAACCTTCTCAACCTCGTGGATATCCATAACAACCAGCTTCTTTACTGCCTCCGGCATCGGAGTATCCATTTTCCATCTGCCGCCCACAGCCTCCTCGTAGGTCTTGCCTGCGCTTCTCGGGCTTGCCGCTACAGTAACCACCTCAAACCACGGGTGATTCTCCAGAAGAGAAATGAATCTCTGACCAACCATTCCAGTTGCACCTAAAATACCGACTTTAAGCTTTTCACTCATAATAAAACTCTCCTCATCTCGTGTCCCTCCATGGCACACATTTGTCTTTTCTGTAAATACTATACCAATTTTTCCTAAAATGCAAGCATTATCTTAATTTTTTTCAAGATATTCTTTATTCTGAGCGATCACCTGCTCCATCACGTCCGGTCCCGGCGCTCCCAGAGTCACACGTTTTTCCACGCAGGTCTTCATACTGATGGCTTCATAGATGTCCTCCTCAAACACAGGACTGATCTCTTTGTACTCGGAAAGCGGAAGCTCATCCAGAGAGATTCCCTTATCCAGACAGAGAAGGACCAGTCTTCCGACGATGCCGTGAGCATCACGGAACGGTACACCGTGGTTAACCAGATAGTCTGCTGCGTCTGTGGCGTTTGTAAAGCCTCTCTTTGCACTTGCCTCCATGTTGGCTTTGTTGAACTGCATAGTGGAAACCATGCCGGTAAACAGGGCGATACAGCCTTTTACGGTGTCGATGGCATCAAAGGTCAGCTCCTTGTCTTCCTGCATATCTTTGTTGTATGCAAGCGGGATTCCCTTCATGGTTGTGAGAATAGATGTCAGCGCTCCGTAAACACGGCCTGTTTTTCCACGGACAAGCTCTGCGATATCCGGATTCTTCTTCTGCGGCATGATACTGCTGCCTGTGCTGTATGCGTCATCGATCTCAACGAAACGGTACTCATTGGAATTCCACAGAATGATCTCCTCTGAAAAACGGCTCAGATGCATCATGATTGTAGAAAATGCACTGAGAAGCTCGATGACATAATCTCTGTCAGATACGGAATCCATACTGTTTCTGGTTGGTGCATCAAAGCCGAGAAGCTCTGCAGTATAGGCACGATCCAGCGGATAAGTGGTTCCTGCCAGTGCTCCCGCTCCAAGCGGACAGGTATTCATTCTCTTACGGATATCAAAAAGTCTGTCACGGTCTCTGCGGAACATCTCAAAATATGCGCCTACATGGTGTGCCAGAGTTACCGGCTGTGCCTTCTGAAGGTGGGTAAATCCCGGCATGTAGGTGTGAACATTCTCTTCCATGATCTTCTGCAGGGCAAGAAGAAGGTCCTTCAGCTCCTTATCTGTCTCATCGATCTCGTCGCGGACATAAAGCTTCATATCCAGAGCTACCTGGTCATTACGGCTTCTTCCTGTGTGAAGCTTCTTTCCGGCATCTCCGATACGGTCGATCAGGTTTGCCTCCACGAAGCTGTGGATATCCTCATACTCCGCTGTGATCTCCAGCTTGCCTGCTTCCACGTCTGCAAGGATACCGTCCAGTCCTTCTGTGATCTGCTCCTTTTCTTCCTCTGTCAGGATCCCCTGTTTTGCAAGCATGGCAACATGTGCCTTGCTTCCACGGATATCCTGTCTGTAAAATTTTTGATCAAAGGAAATGGATGCGTTAAAATTGTAAACCAGCTTGTCCGTTTCTTTTGTAAAACGGCCTCCCCATAACTGTGCCATATTGATTCTTCCTCACTTTTCTTTTTTGCGGCAGAACTATCTTCTCCGGACATACACGAGCTCCGTCTCCCGGACGTCTGCACTTTTCTGTGTTAGTGTAACATATTTTTATAAAAATGCAAAGTTTTTCATAATTATACGTTTGCTGTCTTCAGCCGTTGTTACTGTTCACTCGGTTCTCAGTAACCAGCCGTTCTCTGTCCATGGCTTCTTTCTTTGAAAATACACAGCCGCAGTAATTCTGCCGGTACAGAGCATGCTCATGAGACAGCTCAATAGAACGCTTGTAGCCATTCTTTTTCTTAAAATCTGAAGTCAGATGTGGCACTTTATAGATTTCTGCCAGCTCCTCGCCAATCTCATTGATCTTCTGTGCATTTTTCAGCGGACTGATACTTAATGTTGTGGTGAAATAATCATATCCTCCCTCCTTCGCCAGCTTTGCCGCCTCTTCCATCCGCAGGCGGTAACACCGAAAGCACCTCTCTCCTCCTTCTGGAACATCTTCCAGGCCTTTTGCCATTTCATAAAATTCCTTCGGGTCATACCGGCCCTCCATAAGAGTTACCGGATGGACAAATTCCATCTCCCCGATCAGGCGGCGGATCTCAGCCACGCGGTGTGAATATTCCTCCAACGGTGCGATATTGGGATTATAAAAAAATATCGTGATCTCAAAATACTGCGACAGATATTCCATCACATAGCTGCTGCATGGCGCACAGCAGGCATGCAGAAAAAGTCTGGGGGTTTTCCCTTCTTTCTGGTTTCTTTCAATCAGTTTATCCAGTTCTTTCTGGTAGTTTCTCTTGTTCAATGTTTGTAATTCCTTTCTCTATGACCGTTTTCAGGCAGACATCAAAGTATGCATCTCTGCCATTGGCCTTCTCATGTTTCAGACATATGATAATATTATACCATTATCTACGAAAAGGAGGCAACATCCATGAATCCTGTCCTGAAAGTGCGGGACGTGTGTCTCTCCTATCACACATTGTCCGGTGAGACACCCGCCCTTTCTCATATATCCTTTGACCTGATGCCCGGTGAATTCCTGTCCATTGTAGGACCTTCCGGATGCGGAAAATCCACTCTTCTGAATCTCATTGCCGGCCTGCTCACTCCTGAGCACGGTTCCATTACTCTGGGAGACCGTCCGGTATCCTCCGGCAGTGCCGCTGTAGGATATATGCTCCAGAAGGATCATCTTCTGGAATGGCGGAGCATCTACAAAAACATCCTTCTCGGCCTGGAGATCCGGAAAGAGCTCACACCTGAAAAACTGGCACATGCAGAAGCCCTTCTTCAGACCTACGGTCTGGACCGTTTCCGTGATGCCCGCCCTTCCCAGCTTTCCGGCGGAATGCGCCAACGTGCCGCTCTGATCCGGACCCTGGTGCTGGAACCGGAGCTCCTTCTTCTGGACGAACCATTTTCCGCTCTGGATTACCAGACACGCTTAAATGTCAGTGATGATATCGGAAAAATCCTCAAAAGCTCCGGCAAGCCTGCGATCCTGGTCACTCATGACATCTCCGAAGCCATCAGTATGGCCGACCGGGTACTGATCCTTTCTGCACGTCCTGCCACTGTACGAAAGATCATTGATATCGATCTGGATATCAGCGACCGCACTCCCCTCTCCTCCAGAAATGCTCCGGATTTTAAGAAATATTTTAACATCATATGGAAGGAGCTCAATGAAAATGCCTGAAATTTCCAAACAGCAGAAACAATATCTTGCACGGCAGAAAAAAGAAAAACACATTATCCTGGCTGCACGAACACTTCTTTTTGTTCTGTTTATGGGACTTTGGGAAATATCCTCTGATCTTGGATGGATCGATTCCTTTATCTTCAGCAGTCCTTCCCTGATCGCAGAGACCTTTCTTTCCATGTGCAGGGATCAGTCCCTGTTTGCACATATTGCCGTGACACTGGCAGAAACTCTTGTCAGTTTCTTTTTTGTTGTGATCCTGGGCGTAGGAACCGCAGTACTTCTCTGGTGCTCCCGACGGATCGCACGGATCCTGGAGCCATGCCTGGTGGTACTGAACAGTCTCCCGAAATCTGCTCTGGCCCCTCTTCTGATCGTATGGCTTGGTGCCAACGAACGTACCATTGTGGTCGCCGGCATGTCTGTAGCCATCTTCGGTTCCGTTATCAATCTGTACTCCGGCTTCTGCCAGGCAGATCCGGAAAAGCTGAAGCTGATCGAAACTCTGGGGGGACACAAAAAGGAAAAGCTTCTGAAGATCGTCCTGCCCTCCTCCATTCCTCTTATCCTGAGTGTGATGAAGGTCAACATCGGGCTTTGCCTGGTGGGCGTGATCATCGGAGAATTTATCGGTGCCCGAAAAGGCCTGGGATACCTGATCATTTACGGAAGCCAGACATTCAGACTTACATGGGTCCTGATGTCCATTGTGATCCTCTGCATCATTGCCATGCTGCTGTATTTTGCACTTTATCTTATTGAAAAACAGGTCCGGAAGCATTAGCTGTAAAAAGGGCGTGTAAAAATGATCTCTCATTTTTTACACGCCTCTTTTGCTCTTATAACCTTTGTTTCAAAGTTTTCCCACGGCAAAGGCCGTGCATAATAAAAGCCCTGGATCTCATCGCAGCTCAGGCTTCGCAGGATCTCCACCTGTTTTGCTTTCTCCACGCCCTCGGCAAGAACCTTCATTCCAAGTCTGTGTGCCAGCGAAATGGTATGACGGATTACCTGCTGCCCACGAAAATTCTCTATGTAATCGATCAGACTTTTATCCAGCTTCAGAGTATCGAATGGCAGCTGGTTCAGGCTTGTCATAGATGAATAGCCGGAGCCAAAATCATCCATATGCAGCTCGAATCCTGCATCCACCATCTTCTCTATGAGCTTACTGATCCGATCATTATACAACGCAGCAGTTTCTGTCAATTCAATGGGAACAGAAGAAAACGGAATGCCATTTTCTTCCACGATCTTCACATAACGACAGATCATATTATCGTAATGGATACTGGCACGTGACAGATTCACCGAAATCGGAAGTATCTTTTTCCCTGATCTTATACGTTCCCCCTGGATGCTGCATACCTTTCGGAAAACATATTCATCAAGGCGTACGATCAGACCATCCTTCTCAAAAAGAGGGATAAATTCTCCCGGCGAAACCATAGTTCCTTCCGCTCTCTTCCAGCGCACCAGTGCCTCCGCCCCAACGATCTCTTCTGTCTCCACACTGTATTTCGGCTGCAGGTAGACTACGAATTCTTCATTGCGTATAGCCTCCACGAAAGCATTCTCCATCTGTCCGTTACGGATATGCCTCTGTCTCATCTCATCATCATAAAAAGCGATCTGGTGCTCATAGTCATCCCGGATACTCTTCATGGCCAGAAAAGCCCTGTCACAGATCAGGGTAAAAGGCAGTGTCTTATCCACATTCTCATAAACCCCATAGTTGACCACCAGATTAGGAATCGGCGCTCCGCTCTCGACCCTGTGGATAAATTTCTCCATATCTGCCATACGGATCTCTTTCTTTCCATATATGATGGCTACAAACTGGTCTCCTCCATATCTGCCCACCGTCCCGTAGCGAACCTGATTTCTATACGTATCTCCCAGATAGGTAAGAACCTGATCACCGGTCTTCTCTCCATAGGTTCCGTTGATCCATTTAAAGTTCTTTATATCTGCCACCACCACATGAAAATCCTGATTCGTATTAAAGCGCATCAGCGTCTTTGCATGATGGAAAAAGGCCTGTCTGATATAAAGCCCTGTAAGATCATCATATTCCAGAGCTGAGAGTACCATCACGGGCTCTCTCAGCTTGATCACATTGTTGATCTTACTTTTTAATATACGGACATTATACGGTTTCCGTACAAAATCCACTGCTCCCAGTTCCAGACATCGCACCTCATCCTCCAACCGGTTACTTCCGGTTATGATGATCACAGGCACAGAGGTCAGCATCACATCATCACGGATCAGCTCCAGAAACTGAAATTCATCACATACCGGCACACTCATATCAAGAAGAATTGCAGAAAGGGTTTTGTAATTCTCAGACAGACGCTTCATCCCCTCTGCTTCATTCATCGCAGTGATAACCTCAAAACTGCCCTCCAGATGTTCTGTAAGCGCTTTCCGATCCGTCTCGTCATTCACTACAATAAGAAGTTTTCTTCCGGATGCTGTTCCTCCTGGTTCCAGTATGGCCTCCATCTCACTGTACCGTACATCCATATCCTCATTGGCAAAAGCAAACACCACGGTCTGAAAATCCTCAGCCGTTCCTACCCTGGCACATTTCACATAGAAATATTCAATCCTCCCGTTGCTTCGGCGTACACGATAATGTACCATCAACTGGGGAATCCTTGTAAGACGTTGGCATATCTTCTCAAAATCCATCATCTGATGCATCCGGATCCTGTCCTCTGCCGCAACACTGCTCTCAATATAAATATCCATGATCTTCTCATAGGATTCATCCCTGCGAAGTCCCTCCTCCCCATAAGCTCCACTCTGCCCCTGGAAGCGGCATACCTGGACCTTATGAGTCTCTCTGTCAACAGAGTAGATATTGATAAAATTTTTTCCGAGAACATTAATGATCCCCATAAGAATCGGATTCTCCATCATTCCGCTGCTGATCTCATCATTCGTCTCTGTATCCGAAAAAACAAGGGCATGTCCTGTCCCGCCGGATTCCAGCGGAATCTCCACAGCATCAACCGAACGCAGGATATTCCGTCCCGGTTCCAGATAATTCTTCGGACCTTTGATCCCGTTAACGACCGGACAGATCTCACAGGGAGTTTCTCTGTTTCTCAGACAGTGATAGCATTTCTCGCCCCTCTTCAGCTGCGGATAGATCTCACGTGCTGCCAGGTTATAGCTGATAATCTTATAATCCTCATCTATGACATACATTCCCGATGCATTTTTCCCCACGAGCATCACCTCCGGATTCGTAAATTTCTCATAGATCCTTCGTGACAGTTACTGTCTCAAAATCCTTAAATATTCCTTCATTATATACGATTTTTCTGATAACTGCAATTATCTTTCGTATTATTTATTTTTCATATTGGTTTTATTATATTTCGGTTATCAGCGCATCTGAAAAGATTTCCCCCTGAGCGGAACCCCGGCAAGCTCCGCAAGCCTTTTGATTCCGGAATCTGCTATGGATACCGCACTCTCCACATGATTGAAATCTGTGGCACTGTAATCAAACAGGATATTTCCCTGTGCTTCAAACTCCTCGTCCCGTTCCCAGAAAAAGAATCTCATAGGCATACAGTCAAAGGCCCTGATCTCATATCCCACATCACCCTGGGGCAGTTCCCTGCCGTCAAGCTTCTGAAACGCCTCCCTCAATTCCTTTTCATGGCCGGAAAATGTAGCACTGAACACATCCGTCTCTCCGATCTGATACGCCGGCGCAAATGGTCTTGCATTCCTGAGATCTGCAAAAGGGACCCACTTATCCATAATAAAAGCCCCCTCTTTCGCATACCCCAAAAGCGTATAAATATTCAGCATCTCCGTAGTATCCGGTTCTCTCTGTCCATCCAGGCTCCGGATACTGCCGTCTTCCAGACTCACCCCATATCTTCTTCCGAAATGAATGATCGTGAGAAACCCGTTTTCTTCCTTCAGTTCCGGCACCCGTTTATGCAGATCTGCCTGATCCATCTTCAAAAAGCGTTGTGCCCACTCTTCACATAGTTTTACATAGTTGGAAATTCTTTCTTCTTTCATCCTGTCTTCTCCCTGTCTGATATCGATATCCTTTCTCCGCTGTATTCCGGACTTTTTTTACAGAATACACTGCTTTCACATTTTCCGCAAGAATCTTCGCCGATGTATCCGAAATCCGGCTATTTTCAGTGTTACTGTTTTTTCAGCATCCCGGAACCTTCTTAAACGTTTCTTTTTTTCGACAGATCATCCATCAATTTTCCCAAATCCGTCTAATTTCCCAATATAAAAATAACGTTTTTTTGCACAAAAAACTGGATTTTCTTTTTTAAAAGGTGTATAATATTAACAAAGTTTATTGTTTTTATGGTTAAAGACACCTGGCAGTAAACAAGAAATGAAAGTGAGGATTCGCCATGAAACAAAACAGTATGTTAGCAATGATCCTGGCCGGTGGAAGAGGAAGTCGTCTTCACGAGTTGACGAATAAAGTTGCCAAGCCAGCCGTTGGTTATGGCGGTAAATACCGTATCGTGGATTTTCCGCTCAGTAACTGTGCCAACAGCGGCATTGATGTCGTAGGTGTACTGACACAGTATGAATCAGTTTTACTGAACAGCTATGTAGCAGCCGGTGGCCGCTGGGGACTTGATGCCAAGGACAGCGGAGTTTATGTACTTCCTCCACGTGAGAAGGCTGATGCCGGTCTGGATGTATACCGTGGAACAGCTGATGCGATCTCTCAGAATATTGATTTCATCGACTCACAGAACCCGGAATACCTTCTGATCCTTTCCGGTGACCATATCTATAAGATGAATTATGCAAAGATGCTTGATGACCATATCCAGCATAAGGCAGATGCGACTATTGCAGTTATCGAGGTTCCCATGAAGGAAGCCAGCCGTTTCGGTATCATGAACACCGGTGAAGATGACCGCATCGTGGAATTTGAGGAGAAACCGGAACACCCGAAGAGCAATCTTGCCTCCATGGGTATCTACATATTCAACTGGAAGCTTCTGCGCAAGCTCCTGCTGGCAGATATCAAGAATCCGGATTCCAACCACGATTTCGGTAAAGACATCATCCCTACACTCCTTGCACAGGACAAAGCACTCTACGCCTACAAGTTCAAAGGCTACTGGAAGGATGTAGGAACCATCGATTCCCTCTGGGAAGCAAACATGGATCTTCTCAGTCCAAACAGTGAACTGGATCTTAACGATCCTACCTGGAAAATCTACACTGAGGATGCTACCTCTCTTCCACAGTATATCTGTGATACAGCTGTGATCAACACTGCTTTCATCACTCAGGGCTGTGTTGTAGAAGGTGAGATCACCAACTCCGTACTTTTCACAGGCGTCAAGGTCGGTCCTGGTGCCAAGATCATCGACAGTGTCCTGATGCCGGGTGTTGTTGTTGAAGCAGGTGCCGTTGTCCAGCGTGCTCTCGTTGCAGACGGAATCGTGATCGGTACCAATGCTCGTGTCGGTTCCAAGGACAGTGAGCACATCGAACTTGTATCAAAACGTGTAAAGGGGGCTGAGTAATATGTTTAAAGCATTTGGAATCGTGAATTCCTCAGAAAGAAATATCCATGTGGAGGGGCTTCAGGACTACCGTGCGATCGGCGCCTTTTCATTTCTCGGAAGATATCGTGTCATCGACTTCCCGATCTCAAATATGACCAACAGCGGAATTGAGTACATTCAGGTCTATGTAAAGAACAAACCCCGTTCTCTTGTAGAACATCTCGGAACCGGACGTCACTACAACATCAACTCCAAGAGCGGTAATCTCCAACTCCTCTTTTCAGAGCATTCCGGAGTCAACGATATCTATAACACCGATATCGACAACTACTACTCCAATCTGGAGTGCATCGAAGCAGTTCATTATCCGTATGTTGTTATCGCTCCGAATTACATGATCTACACCACCGACTATTCCAAGCTGATCGATGCCCATATCGAATCCGGTGCAGATGTGACCATGCTTTATCATTCCGTTGATAATGCCAAGGAGAACTATCTGAACTGCCACATCCTGAACCTGAACCGTCAGAAGGGTGTTCTCTCCATTGAGCACAACCACGGCAATGCAAAGAACCGCAACATTTTCATGGATACCTACGTAATGAGCAAGGAGCTTTTCATCAGCCTCATCCATAAGGCAAAAGAGATCTCCTCTCTTTATACCCTTGCAGACGTGATCAATGCCGGCTGCAGAGACGGTGAGCTGGATGTGCGTGGTATATCTCATCGCGGATATTTTGCATCGATCACTGATTTCAAGAGCTATCACGATGCAAATATGGATCTGATCGACTACAAAACTGCAACCGATCTTTTCCATGATAACTGGCCGATCTATACACGCACCAACAACTCCTGTCCGACCCATTATTTTGACACAGCCAATGTTTCCAACTCCGTTATCTCCAACGGCTCCATGATCGAGGGAACTGTAGAAAATTCCATTGTCGGACGTGGCTGTACCATCAAAAAGGGCGCTGTTATCAAGAACTGTGTAGTTCTTGCAGACTGCACCATCGGTGAGAATGTCCATATCGAAAATCTGGTGGTAGACAAGCATGCCAAGATCACGCATGCCAAGGAGATCATCCGTCCTGCGGATGAGCCTGGCTACATCAAACGTAACGATACACTGTAATATTCATATATAATAAGGCCTCCGGTTCCTGTGTTACGAACCGGAGGCCTTATTTATCTCTGTACTCAGCTAAGCATATGGATCCATCATTTCAGAACAGACTGGATCCATTTCAACGCATTATCCTTATTCTTCACGTTACCCGGAAGGCAGATACACACCGGATCATATCTCAGGCCAAATTCCTGAGCAACACTACTACTGCCGTCAAGCTCCAGATGCTGATCATCCACAGCGCCCAGAGACTCAAACACCTCATCTCCAAACGTTTCCCTGAGATTTGCATACATTCCGCTATCTTTCTCATGTTCATAGAGTTCCTTCGGCATGATCAGGACATCAACGGTAGCACTCTGGATTTCCGTCACATATGCGATCCTGGCATAGTAATCAAAATCCTCTCCTGTCTCGTCCGTCATCAGATTCTGCGCCACACTGACTTCTGCATATTTATCCTCTGTTCCCAGTGTCTTCAAAACATCCTCTTCCACCTTCTCAGAGTCATAATTCCCTGCATTCACCACCGCAATGGAAAGCACCGTCTTCATCTGTGCGTGACGATAAATATTCACTCCCAGACAGACTCCGCCAATGGCAAGAAGCACGCACAGCATATGTATCTTATAATACATCCAGATATACTGAATCTTCTTACCTGTTCCCATTCCCTTCAGTTTCTCTCTTTCGATCCGGCGGCGTTCCTTCTTCGTAAGATCAGTTTCGTTGGGCATCTCCGGATTCAGTACACTCTCATCGTGTCCGTCACTGCCGGCCTCCGCTCTGTTTTGTAAATCCATAAAACTCTCCTTTGTCTTTCATGTCTCAGTATTTTTTACCCTGAAGCGGGATATTCCAGTCGCTTTCCCCGCATCCTCCGGGTGGGTGCTGTGACTTATCAATAAAGGATATTTTAGCATATTTTGGTACAAAATCACAGCGCATAAATATGAAAATACCATAAACTCTTCTATTTCCGACAGATCCTCATTCCATATCCATACATTACCGCCACAGCAGTCACAAGAACACAGACCATCACCGGTCTCATCCACAGATATAAAAGATTTTTCTCAATTCCAGCTGCCACAGCCACATCCTTCAGGATATCCGCCACACAGAGATGGAACAGATAAATAAAAAATGCATATTTCTGACCGATGGCTACCGGAAGCTCGGGCACTTTCCGATTCTTTCCCATGATCGCAATGAGAAAAAGGCCAACAGCCATAAATACTGACCCCAGAAACAATTCCAGTTTGCCAAAATACCGGTATTCCAGCAGACTTGCAATCCCGCCGCCAGCTACCATGCCATACAAAAGAAGCACTTTTTTTCCGGCAAACCAGGCTTCCAGCTTTTCCTGATGTCTGTGTATCAGATGTCCCAACATAAAAAACGGAAATCCGGTAAACAGATAGTTTCGAAATTGCATAACACGGAAATGCTTTTCCGGGAACAGGAAGGTCGAAAATTCCTCCATTCCGAAATGGATCAGAAGAAGCACCGGTATCAGAACATATGCCTGCTTACAAATCCGGAATCTTGCTGCCAAGGCAAAAAGAAGATAACAATAGAGCAGTGCCGGGAGAAACCACAGATGCCATTTCACCTGAGAGCTGTTATTATATAGAAGAAACTGGCGGATATGTTCCCCCGAAACCAGGGCTTCCAGCCATTCCTTCTGGCTTGCTCCGTCGATGTAATTCTGGATCAGCTCCCACAGACAGCAGACCGGAAATGCCACAAGCATCAGCTTCAGAACATGCCGGATCTTTTTTCCGGTTCTTATAAATTCCGTATCATCGCCACGGAAACAAAAATATCCGGATACCATAAAAAACACAGGTACTGCAAATCTAGCAAGTACATTGGCTATGATTCCGGCATTTCCCGGAAAATGGACGTGAAGAAGCACAACTGCATAAGCACAGATCGCCTTTACCATATCCAGAGTACGGTTTCGCATAAAAATTACTCCTTTTTATATCGAACGCTTATCCCGGAAATATGATTCCGGGGTTCCTTTTTTTCGAAACGATATACTAACAAACCAGCAGAATTTTGTCAATGCTGTTTTTCTCCTGTACGGTTTGCTCTTATACGTTTTACTCTTGTACGGCTTCCGGATCTGAATTATAATTCTTTTATGACTTCTATGACAGGATGTTTGTTATTTCCTCAGAAAGGATTCTATTTTTTATGAAAAAAGACGGCTACTATTCTTCCGGCGAATTTGCACGCATGGCACACGTAACTCTGCGTACTGTCCGCTATTATGATAAACAGGATATCCTGAAACCCTCTCTCGTCACCGAATCCGGCGCACGTTTTTATACAGACGAGGATTTTGCAAGGCTTCAGCAGATCCTCCTTCTGAAATACCTGGGCTTTTCCCTGGATGACATCCGGGAAATGACCATCGGTGATTCCGATTATCATTTCATGCTGAATTCTCTGAATATTCAGCTTCGTCTGGTCCGTGACCGGATCGAACAGATGCAGCTGGTGGAAAAAGCGATCCAGGATACCGCACAGATGATAAAGGAACAGCACACCATTGACTGGAGCCAGATGCTGAACCTGATCCACCTGACCGGCATGGAAAAAAGCCTCAAGAATCAGTATCAGAATGCCACCAACATTTCCTCCAGGATCAACCTCCACAGCCTGTACTCCCAGAACAAACAGGGATGGTTTCCCTGGATCTTTGAGCAGTGCCGGATCTCACCCGGTCTTCGTATTCTGGAGCTGGGCTGCGGGGACGGAACGTTATGGACCGACAACCTTTCCCTTCTGCCGGAGGATATCTCCATCACACTTTCCGATATTTCCAGCGGTATGCTCCGCGATGCCAGACGAGCCATCGGTTCCTCGGATACCCGGTTTGCATTCCGGGCCTTTGACTGCCGAAAAATCCCATGCAAGGACGAAAGCTTTGATCTGGTGATCGCCAATCACGTGCTTTTTTACTGCGATGATATTCCCTCCGTCCTGAAGGAAGTCCGCCGTGTCCTCGCTCCCGGCGGAAGATTTCTCTGCAGTGCTTACGGAAAGGCACATATGCAGGAGGTCAGCCAGCTGGTGCAGGATTTTGATGAACGGATCGTGCTTTCCGCAGACCGGCTTTATGAACGGTTCGGACGTGAAAACGGACAGAGTATCCTGGCGCCTTTTTTCCCAAAGGCTCAGTGGCTTTCTTATGAAGACTGCCTTCTGGTCCAGGATGCGGAGCCGCTGATCTCCTACGTCCTCTCCTGCCACGGCAACCAGAATCAGTATATATTGGACCGTTACAAGGAATTCCGAGCCTACACCGCCAGAAAAACTGCCAAAGGATTCCGCATTACCAAGGATGCCGGCGTATTTCTTTGTGAAAAATAGCCAAAAATAAAAAATATGAAAAAAGCTCTTGAAGGTGACCTTGCGTCACCTTTTATAATACAGTTACAGTAACAAAGTTATGTGCAGGCACGACTTATGCTGCACATCATCACGCAAAGGAGAAAACATATGAAAGGAATTATTTTAGCCGGAGGCTCCGGAACACGTCTTTACCCGCTTACCATGGTGACCTCCAAACAGCTTCTGCCGATCTTTGACAAACCGATGATCTACTATCCTATGTCTGTTCTTATGAACGCAGGCATCCGTGATATCCTGATCATCTCCACCCCGCAGGATACCCCGAGATTTGAGGAGCTTCTCGGTGACGGCCATCAGTTCGGTGTCAACCTTACCTACGCTGTACAGCCAAGCCCGGACGGACTTGCTCAGGCATTTATCATCGGCGAGGAATTCATCGGCAACGACACCGTATGTATGGTCCTTGGTGACAACATTTTCGCAGGACATGGCCTCAAAAAGCGCCTGAAAGCTGCTGTAGACAACGCAGAAACAGGCAAAGGTGCCACTGTTTTCGGATACTATGTAGATGATCCGGAGCGTTTCGGCATCGTGGAATTCGACCAGAACGGAAAAGCGGTTTCCATTGAAGAGAAACCGGAAAAGCCAAAAAGCAACTACTGTGTAACCGGTCTCTACTTCTACGACAACAAGGTTGTAGAGTACGCAAAAAATCTGAAGCCAAGCGCAAGAGGCGAGCTTGAGATCACAGACCTGAACCGTATCTACCTTGAGAAGGGACAGCTGAACGTTGAGCTTCTGGGCCAGGGCTTCACATGGCTGGATACCGGTACACACGAAAGCCTTGTAGAGGCAACCAACTTCGTAAAAACCATGGAGCAGCATCAGCACCGCAAGATCGCATGCCTTGAGGAGATTGCTTACTTAAACGGCTGGATCACAAAGGAGGACGTGCTCAAGGTTTACGAAATCCTTAAGAAAAACCAGTATGGCCAGTATCTCAAGGATGTTCTGGACGGAAAATATCTGGACGCGCTTCACTAAGCCGATCTGATTTTCCGACACTGCATTTACCTGCGGACTCCGTTTCGACGGAATCCGCATAAGATCAATCATTTATTATAATAAAGGAGATTTTTTATGACAATCATCGTTACCGGCGGCGCCGGATTTATCGGAAGCAACTTTATTTTTCATATGATGGAGGCTCATCCGGATTACCGTATCGTATGCCTGGACTGCCTGACCTATGCCGGAAACCTTTCCACTCTTGCACCGGTCATGGACAAGCCGAACTTCCGCTTTGTAAAAGAAAGCATCACAGACCGTGACGCTGTTTACAAGCTTTTCGAGGAGGAGCATCCGGACATCGTGGTAAACTTCGCAGCTGAGAGCCACGTAGACCGTTCCATCGAAAACCCGGAGGTATTCCTTGACACCAACATCAAGGGTACTGCTGTTCTCATGGATGCCTGCCGTAAATACGGAATCCAGCGTTATCATCAGGTTTCCACAGACGAGGTTTACGGAGATCTTCCTCTTGACAGACCGGACCTCTTCTTCACAGAGGAAACTCCGATCCATACAAGCAGCCCGTACAGTTCCTCCAAAGCAGGTGCTGACCTTCTTGTTCTCGCATACCACAGAACCTACGGCCTGCCTGTGACCATCAGCCGCTGCTCCAACAACTACGGCCCGTATCACTTCCCGGAAAAGCTGATCCCGCTGATGATCGCCAACGCTCTGAACGACAAACCACTCCCGGTTTACGGAAAGGGTGAAAATGTCCGCGACTGGCTCTATGTTGAGGATCACTGCCGTGCCATCGACCTGATCATCCACAAAGGACGTGTAGGCGAGGTTTACAATGTAGGCGGACATAACGAGATGAAAAACATCGATATCGTAAAACTGATCTGCAAGGAGCTTGGCAAACCGGAAAGCCTGATCACACATGTAGCAGACCGTAAAGGCCATGACATGCGCTACGCCATCGACCCGACCAAGATCCACAACGAGCTTGGATGGCTTCCTGAAACAAAATTCGCAGACGGAATCAAAAAGACCATCAAATGGTACCTTGACAACAAGGAATGGTGGGAAACCATCATCTCCGGTGAGTATCAGAACTACTACGAAAAAATGTATGGAAACCGCGAGGAGGTTAAAGCATGAGATTTTTCGTAACAGGTGTTGGCGGCCAGCTTGGCCATGACGTAATGAATGAACTGTCCGGCCGTGGACATGAAGGCGTAGGAAGTGACATTGCTCCTTCCTACAGCGGCATCGCTGATGGTACTCCTGTTACCACCATGCCTTATGTGCAGCTTGATATCACAGATAAAGAAGCGGTAGCAAAAACCATCCGTGAGGTAAAGCCTGATGCAGTGGTACACTGTGCCGCATGGACAGCCGTAGATGCTGCAGAGGACGAGGAAAACCGTGAAAAGGTACGTCTTGTCAATGTTGTAGGAACACAGAACATTGCGGACATCTGCAAGGAGCTTGGTATCAAGATGATGTATATTTCCACAGACTACGTTTTTGACGGCCAGGGAACCACACCATGGGATCCGGACTGCAAGGACTACGCTCCACAGAACGTATACGGTCAGACCAAGCTTGACGGTGAGCTGGCCGTATCCGGCACTGTAGATAAATTCTTTATCGTACGTATTGCATGGGTATTCGGCAAAAACGGCAAAAACTTTATCCGTACCATGGTAAATCTGGGAAAAACCCATGACAAGCTTACCGTAGTCAGTGACCAGATCGGAACTCCGACCTACACCTACGACCTTGCACGTCTTCTGGTAGACATGGTCGAGACAGAGAAATACGGCTACTATCACGCAACCAACGAAGGCGGCTTCATCAGCTGGTATGATTTCACTAAAGAGATCTTCCGCCAGGCTGCTGCCCTCGGCCACAAGGAATACGAAAAAGTAGAGGTATCTCCTGTCACAACTGCAGAGTACGGCATTTCCAAGGCTGTACGTCCATTCAACAGCCGCCTGGATAAATCCAAGCTTGTAAAAAACGGCTTCCAGCCACTTCCAACATGGCAGGATGCCCTGGAAAGATATCTGAAAGAGATCCTGTAAAAAAAATCCATCGGTGATCGCCGGTGGATTTTTTTCGTTCTGTTTCTCATGAAAAAACAGCCGTTGGAAAGCTTTGATATGATACCTCTAAAGTAGACAGATTAAATATAAAAATCTGTTACTTTGGAGGTATTTTTCATGCCAAAATCAAAACATTCACCTGAGTTTAGAGCTAAAGTATCGCAGGAATATCTGGATGGTATAGGTTCTATTCAGTTCCTTGCTGATAAATACAGTATAGGATATTCAACACTAAAAGGATGGATTAATGAATATCAAATTCATGGGATAGCTGCATTTTGTCATCCATCGAATAGAAATAGAACTTATTCAAAGGAGTTTAAACTCCGATGCGTAGAAGCAGTTCTAAATGGAGAAGGGACTGTTGACGATATCATCGCTAAATATGCAATATCTAGTCGTTCTGTTTTGCGAAGTTGGATTAAGGTGTATAATGCCAATAGAGAGTTCAAGGATTATAATCCAAAACGGGAGGTCTATATGGCAGAGGCACGAAGAAAAACAACACTTGAGGAACGAAAAGAAATCGTTAATTATTGCATCAACCATAATCGTGACTATAAGAATACAGCTACAAAATTCAATGTTTCTTACGGTCAGGTCTATTCTTGGGTAAAGAAATATGATAGTGATGGGGAATCCGGATTAACTGACAGACGCGGTCAACGTAAAACAGATGATGAAGTAGATGAATTAGAACGTTTGAGACGTGAAAACTTACGACTAAAGCGTCAGCTGGAAGAAAAGGATATGGTTGTTGAATTGTTAAAAAAAGTGAAAGACTTCGAAAGGATGTGAGGCTGGGTAAGGTTCGTCATGAATCAAAATATCTTGCGATAGAATATTTTCATACAGAGAAAAACTGGAGTATTGGATGGATGTGTAAACATTTGGAGGTCGCAAGAGCTGCTTATTATAAATGGCTACACCGTGAAACACCTGAGGATGAAATGGAAAACATCAAACTTGCAGAGCTCATTAAGGAGTATGATGAACGCTTTAGTCATATCTTAGGGTATCGGAGAATGACTTCTTGGATCAATCATTTTAATCAAACAAAGTACAGCAAAAATAGAGTTCACAGAATTATGAAAAAACTGGGAATCCATTCCGTTATACGAAAAAAGAAGAAAAAATATAGGAATGCCAATGCAGATGAAACAACACAAAATATATTACAAAGAGATTTTTACGCAACTGCACCCAATCAAAAATGGGCTACTGATGTGACTGAATTTAAAGTGCCAGGTAAAAAAAAGAAGTTGTATTTAAGTGCCATTATAGATCTGTATGATAGATATCCTGTGTCATATGCTGTTAGTGCCAGAAATGATAATAAATTAGTATTTAAAACTTTTGATAAGGCAATTGCGTTGAACCCCTGTGCAAAGCCGATTTTTCATTCAGATCGGGGATTCCAGTATACCAGCAAAATGTTTAAAAAGAAACTTGTAAAACAAGAAATGAGACAATCCATGTCTCGGGTTGGACATTGTATTGATAATGGACCAACAGAAGGTTTCTGGGGAATTATCAAAGCAGAAATGTATCAGATGTACGAAATAACTGATGAATCCTCATTAAGATTTGCAATAAAGGATTATATAAGATTTTATAGTGAAGAACGTCCACAGGATAGGTATTGCTGCAAAACACCCCTAGAAGTACGTCAAGAAGCACTGAAATCTGACATACCAGTAGAATATCCTATTCCAGAAAACAAACGAATTAAAAAATATAAAGAGAAATGGTGTGCATAAAAATACCTACACTCCAAAATGAAATGTAGGTATTTTTGTCGCTTACCTTTAGATATCTCACCTGTCTACTTGACAAGGGGCATATCACTTTACGCTTCCCCGGCTGTTCTTATGCTAAAATTTAATAATTTTATCTTACTGCTGTGCAACAGTTCCGTCTGCTGCCTGGGCATCTGCTGTGCCATCCTGTGTGGCATCTGCAGTCTCACCCTGTGCTTCTGCTGTACTTCCCTCTGTAGCTGCCTGTGCATCATTATCCGTAGCTGCTGCCGCTGATGTTGCACTGTCTGCCTCCTCCTGGGAAACAGTCTCTCCGTCACGAACCTTCTTCATCATGGCCTCCGCCTTCTGAACGGTAGACTCATCCGGAATCATAACGTAAGCCTTCTGGCTCATAGAATACGGCTTCTGTGTGTCACCGGTACCATTTACACTGTAGCTTACGATGTTCCAGTCACCGCCGTTGTTCAACTGCTGCTGGAGCAGTCTGGCGATCTCCTCGTAGGAGATATTGGTCTCAAAGCATCCCTGGATGCTGGAAAGAACAGAAGAATAATTCTTCAGAAGCTCCGGTGAAAGAGCCTTGTTGATCACACCCTTGATCACTGCCATCTGGTTCTTGCCACGCTGACGGTCGCCCTCTTTAAAGGCATAACGCTCACGGCTGAATACCAGAGCCTGCTCACCGTTCAGGTAGTTCTCTCCCTGATTGAAGTGATATCCTGTCTCATTCTTGGAATCAAAGTCATAGTCAGAATAAACAGTAACTCCGCCAAGCGAATTGATCAGCTGCTCAAATCCCGCAAAGTTGATACGGAAATAATAGTTGATATCCTCATTATAAAGCATTCCCAGAGTATCCATACATACATTGATACCATAGATACCTGCATGTGTCAGCTTATCTCTCTGTCCGCCTGAAATAGAAAGCGGTACAAAATAATCACGAGGTGTGGAAACCAGAAGCACCTGTCTGGTAGCTGTATTTACCGTAGCAATGATATTGGAATCGCTTCGGCTCTTTGCAACAAGGCCGCTGCGGCTGTCGATACCACTGATAAAGATGGTATATACAGAACCGTCATTGGTACTCTCTTCAGCCTTCGCCTCTGTCTCCTGCGGTTCAATGGTCGTCTCCACCTTCTTCACGGTCAGCTCTTTGATCCTGGAAGAAATATCGGAATATCCATCCATCTCTTCAATAACACTTAAATATGCGCTGTTCAGCACGATCGCACCTGTCTGTCCGTTCAGAAGACCGTCAACCAGCTCTGTAAGTCCTGCATACTCCTGGACCTGCACAGTCTTGCCTGTCTCGGAATCCACTTCCTGGATAGCCTTGTCCGAATTGGCTCTGTCAAGATCTGTCAGCACACCATACACATAATCTGCTGTAGCCTCTATGGAATCTGCAGAATCATCTGCACGGACATAAATGCCGACCTCCGTAACCTCTGTGTTCACACCGGAAATCCCTGCCAGTGTGGAATGTGTCTTATAAACATACATACTTCCGAGAATGAATACTGCTGCAAAAACTGCTGCCAGGATCACTCCCACTACAAATCTTATCTTACCATCCGTACTCCATACAAGCGCTCCGACGATCACGATCAGGACCAGCATTACCAGTCCGATCACTGCAATGAACTTCGTCGGGATCACCTTCATATTCAGAAGCATGACCGCAAATACGATTGCTGTGATCAGAACCACAAGCGTCACGATCAGCCCTGGGATATGTTTTCCCATTTTTCTCATATGCAATCCTCCATTTTTGATGGTACAGAGAATATTACATATGGACACTCTCTGTACAGATTCAAATATCCTAATCATTTTACGCTTTTTTACTGATAAAAGCAAGAAATATCGTAAATCGCCAAATGCAAAAACAGTTCCGTGATATCATGATCCTTTTATGCTCTCACGATGTCACGGAACTGCCGCTAAAATGTTCCTTCTGTGAAATGAATCTCCTTATTCCACGGTAACACTCTTGGCAAGATTTCTCGGCTTATCCACATCCAGACCTTTATTTACACTGACATAGTAGCCCAGAAGCTGCAGCGGGATCACTGCCAGCGAAGTTGCAAAATGCGGATCTGTTTTCGGGATATAAACCGTAAAATCTGCAGTATCCTCGATATTATAGTTTCCAAACGTAGTAAGCCCCATCAGATACGCTCCACGGCTTCTGCACTCCACCATGTTGCTGACTGTTTTCTCATAAAGCTCCGGCTGTGTCAGGACACCGATCACAAGGGTGCCGTCCTCGATCAGGGAAATGGTGCCATGCTTCAGCTCGCCAGCCGCATACGCCTCAGAATGGATGTAGCTGATCTCCTTCATCTTAAGGCTGCCCTCAAGGCTGATGGCATAATCGATCCCTCTTCCGATAAAAAAGATATCCTTTGCATTGGCCTGCTTGGAGGCAAACCACTGAAGCCTTTCCTTATCCTCGATGATCCTGCCGATCTTGTCCGGAAGTGTCTTCAGTTCCTTAATGTAGGACTCACACTGCTCCTCTGAGATCTTTCCGCGGACCAGTGCCATCTGCAATGCCAGCACATAGGAAGCGATCAGCTGTGTACTGTACGCCTTGGTGGTAGCAACCGAGATCTCCGGTCCTGCAAGTGTGTAGAATACATGATCCGCCTCTCTTGCAATGGAAGAGCCGACCACATTGACGATAGCCAGTGTGCGGATCCCCTTCTCCTTACATTCCCGAAGCGCAGCCAGACTGTCCGCAGTCTCACCGGACTGACTGATGATCACTGCCAGGCCATCAGGATCCAGAAGCGGCTTCCGGTAACGGAACTCCGAAGCAAGCTCCACACGCACCGGAAGACCTGCAAGATCCTCGATCACATACTGTGCAGCCATTCCCACATGGTAAGCAGAGCCACAGGCCACGATATAAACCTGGCTGATGCTGCGGATCCTCTCATCATCCAGACCGATCTCTGTCAGATCCAGCTTGTCCTCCCGGATAACGGAATTCAGTGTATCTGCGACTGCTTTCGGCTGCTCATGGATCTCCTTCATCATGAAATGCTCAAAACCGGCTTTCTCCGCTGCCTCTGCATCCCACTCAATGATCTTAGGCTCCTTCTCGATCTCCTCGCCATCCAAATTGTAAAAAGTGATCTCACCCGGTTTTACACATGCCAGCTCCAGATTTCCGATATAATAAACATTTCTTGTATACTTCAGGATCGCAGGAACATCCGATGCGATATAGGATTCTCCATTCTCCACACCCAGGATCATAGGGCTGTCTTTTCTCGCTACAAAGATCTCTTCCGGATAATCACGGAACATCATTGCCAGCGCATAGGAACCACGGATACGCACCATGGCATGACGCACTGCCTCAACCGGAGATCCGCCGTATTTCTGGTAGTAATAATCCACCAGCTTCACAGCAACCTCCGTATCTGTGGAAGAATAAAAAGAATATCCCCTGCGGAGAAGCTTCTCCTTAAGCTCCTGGTAATTCTCGATAATGCCGTTATGCACAGCTGCCACATTTCCGTTATCACTGACATGAGGATGGGCATTGACCTCTGATGGTTCTCCGTGAGTTGCCCAGCGGGTATGACCGATCCCGCACATACCCGGAACAGATTCACCTGCGTTCGTTTTCTCCAGAAGGACCTTCAGACGGCCCTTCGCCTTAATGATCTCGATATCCTTTTCCCCGTCACGCACTGCGATGCCGGCGGAATCATATCCTCTGTATTCCAGTTTGGAAAGCCCGTCCAGAAGGATGGGTGCTGCCTGATGCCCGCCTGTAAAACCTACAATTCCACACATGATTTTTTTCTCCTCTTATTGCATTTTTATATTCTTCTGACTGCTCCGTTCTTCAGACACCTGCGGTCTGCATCCAGGACATCACTCTGCCACATGCCCCTTCTTACGGACGATCTCAACCACCTGGTCCACATATTTTCTGCAAAGCTCCTCACTCTCTGCCTCAACCATAACACGGAGCAGAGGTTCTGTGCCGGATTCTCTCACCAGGATCCTTCCGGTGTCTCCAAGCGCCTCAGCCACACGCTCTACTGCTGCCTGCACATCCACATCTGCCTGCGCTACTGCCTTGTCATGGACACGCACGTTCTCAAGAACCTGGGGATAGATCGCCAGATCAGCGGTAAGCTCACTGAGCTTTTTCTTCCTTGCCATTATAACTTCCATCATCTTCAGACTTGTAAGGATGCCATCCCCGGTAGATGCATACTTGGAAAAAATAATATGCCCGGACTGCTCACCACCAATACGGCAGCCATTCTGCATCATATATTCATAAACATATTTATCCCCTACTGCTGTCTTCGCATACTCGATATCAAGAGCATCAAAAGCCTTGTAAAGGCCAAAATTGGACATTACCGTGGTTACAACCGTATTGGTGAGAAGCTTTCCGCGCTCCTTCATGTAACGACCGTACACATAGAGGATCGCATCTCCGCTGACCACATTTCCCTTCTCATCCACACAGAGACAGCGGTCCGCATCTCCGTCGTAGGCAAAACCAACATCCAGCCCCTTCTCCACTACAAGCTTCTGAAGACCCTCGATATGGGTGGAACCGGCATTGTTATTGATATTGGTACCATCCGGCTCAGCATTGATCACATAAGTCTTCGCTCCCAGCGCATCAAAAACCGCCTTTGCGATATTCCATGCACTTCCGTTGGCACAGTCCAGACCAATCCTCATTCCCTTAAAGGAATATACTCCCAGGGAGATCAGATATCCTATGTAACGGTTCCGGCCTGCAGAATAATCCACCGTCCTGCCGATTTCACCGCCCTTTGTAAAAGGAATCTCACGCCATTTCTGTCCGAACAGCTGAAGACGGTCATCCAGATAATCCTCCACCAGCGCGATGATCTCCTCTTCCATCTTCTCACCCTGGCCATTAATCAGCTTGATCCCGTTATCATAATAGGGATTATGGCTGGCAGAGATCATAATACCACAGTCAAAGCCATCGGTACGGGCAACATAAGCCACAGACGGCGTTGTTGTCACGTGGAGAAGATAAGCATCCGCTCCGGACGCCACCAGTCCGCCAACCAGCGAATACTCAAACATATAGCTGGAACGTCGGGTATCCTTGCCGATCACGATCCTGGCCGCAGCCGTCTCCCCCGCTCTTCTGCGCAGCTCATTATAATACCATCCCAGAAAACGCCCGATCTTAAATGCATGATCCGCAGTCAACGAAACACCCGCTTCTCCACGGAAGCCATCTGTACCAAAATATTTTCCCATTTCTAGCTCTCCTTTGTATGTTAATATTTATAACTTATCTTATATATTGATGTGTCATACAGATTGATCAGAATTGTTCTTATCTTTCTGTATGAACATCAATAATATTATCTATATTTCCAGCAGATTTACAGCCTCTGAACAGCCACTTTACATCGCTTCTTACAAAAAGCAACTCCATACGCCAGAATATTATTTCTTCCTTCATTACGTAACCGTTCATCGTACCGCTTTTCTCTGATCTGTGCCAGCGCTCTTTCACATGCATTTTGCAGTCCTGAAAAAGTCTGAGAATACTTCAGCTCGATAACGATCCCGGCATCCGGATCTTCCGGTTCTGCCAGAATATCTGCAAAACCATCTCCAGATTCCGCATTAGACTGAACAAGCCAGTTTGGATTACTACGCAAAAGCCCCAACAAAAGTCCATGATAAAAAATTTCTTTTTCTTCATTTCGTCCTTTTGTATCAAAAATACTGATCGTATTTCCCAGAATCTTTGTAAGGCGTTCCTCAATCTCACCTGCATTCCCTTCTTTTATTGCTTTCAGCAGATTTTTCGTCGGCTCCGCCTCTTTCAGCACTGCGCGGTCAAACCATTCCTTTATCTGAAGCACATAAACTTCTCTTATCTCCCTGTTCGGAATGGTCAGACGATACACTCCCCGTTCGGTCTTCCCTGACTGTGTAAGATATCCTGTAGTAAATAATACACTCCAGAGATTATCCAGACTGTTATCGATTTCATCATAGGTCAACTCCATACGGACCGTTTTCTCAATAGACTCACCTGCGATCAGACGCTCTATCTCATCTCTTGTAGTCTTATCTGCCCTGTCAATAAATCTCCTTACCAGTTCATTCCCACTGGTATTGATCCAGTAAGACAGCGGCTCCGCATCCGGATTCCCACACAGACAATCTACATGATTGATCACATCCCATGGGCAGTACACATCCGTATTTCCAAAATGATATCCATCATACCATTCCTTTGTTTCGGAAAGATGATCCTCCATGCCATATGCTGTAAGCAATCTGCAGACCTCATCATCTGTGAAACCAAAATGCTCATCAAATCGATGGTCCGTGATCGAAAGCACTTTGAAGTTATTAAGTCCTGTAAAAATACTCTCTTTAGACACGCGAAGACACCCTGTTAATACTGCAAAATACAGAGAATCGTTAGTCTTAAGTGCCTGTCCGAACACACCACGTATCATGAGCACCATTTCTTTATAATATCCATGCTGAAAAGCCTTATCCAGAGGAACATCATATTCATCTATAAGAATGATCGTCTTCTGCCCATAATGCTTATGCAACAGCTGAGACAATATCTGCAACGCAGAAGAAAGAATATTTTCATCCATAGAATATCGGCCATTCTCCACAGAGATCAATGTACGATATATATCTTTATCCGTTTCTGTCAGTCTGTCACTCTCCAATAAAAACAGAAAACGACTGGCCTCTCTGCCTACCAGTTCTGTCAGCTGATAGCGTGCATTCTCAAAGGTAAGTCCATCAACATTCTTCAGCGATAAAAACACTACCGGAAATTTCCCCATATACTGTTCACACAGTTCTTGTTTCCGGGAAATATAAAGACCTTCAAACAGCGCTTCATCTGCCCCGATCTCGAAGAAACAACGAAGCATACTCATATTCAATGTTTTCCCAAAACGCCGAGGTCTCGTAAAAAGATTTACTTTCCCCCACTGATCGATCAGTTGTTCGATAAGCCTAGTCTTATCTACATAATAAAAATCCGCCTGACGAATTTCCTGAAAATTCTCAATTCCCACCGGTAGCTTCGGTCTCTTCATATTCCGCGTTCCACTCCCTTTCAATGCGAAAAATCATATACAAATATGCCAATCGCCACGTGATTCGTGCTTTCAGAGTAGCACAATACGCTCTTTTTGTCTATTGATTTATTTCGACTCCGTTCGACAAACATATCCGCTTTACCTGCGAAGCTCTGAAGCTTTTTCACAAAATCCTCTTTCCAAAAGCAATGAACTATGTTACCCTGAAAATGGATCAGATGATAAAATAACTCTGATCACATAACAAGATCGAAGGTGGTGAAACCTATGGGTACAAAGAATACCATCACCAAAGATTACATGGCTGACAACCCACAGAGAAGCAAAGCAATGGCCCTCCACATCCGGAGAATATCTCACCGGCTTCTACAAGGATGACCGGCTGATCCCGGTCATAACCACAGTCGTGTACTTCGGTTCCGACACCTGGAAAGCTCCCAGAAGCCTCCACGAAATGCTCTCTGTCCAGGACCCCGAAATTCTTTCCATGGTCCCGGATTACCGGATCAATCTCTTCTCACCCGCCGAGATAAAAGATGAAGAACTTGACAAACTCCAGAGCAATCTCAAAGAAGTCATGCTCTTCATCAAATACTCCAAAGATAAACGGAAGCTTCAGGAACTCACATCACAGACCCCTGGCTTCCGCTCACTCGAGCTCAAAGCAGCCCGAGTCATTGACTCCATAACCGGTATCAATTTACGTTTCACAGAAACAGAAGGGAGTGTTAATATGTGTCAGGCTGTTCAGGAAATGTGCGATGATGCACGCGCCGAAGGTCTATCCCAAGGTCACGCCCAAGGCCTTCAGGACCAGGCTTTGCTCACTGCACAACGCATGCTGCAGGATTCCAAGTTCTCACCTGAGGATATCAGCAGATTCTCAGGGGTGCCACTTGAGGATGTTCTGAAATTGCGGGAGAAATGATGATTTGAGAAAATGCTCAGGAAGCGTGAGGCTTCCTGGGCATTTTAAATTTCTTTAACATTCTCAGCCAACACCAGGAACCCAAAACAGCTCCCATCATACATCCAAACCCATTGTGGATAATATCATCAAACTCAAACAATCCTCGACAGGTGATCAACTGCAATAATTCTATCACAAACGATGTTCCCATTCCAATCACCAAACCTCTTTTCCAGTTGATTCTCTTATCTAAAGCAACTGGCAATAAACAGCCATACGGCATCAATAATATGCAATTTAGAATATTTTCCTTCAGCATCTCATTGTCATAATATACAAAAAATGCTTTCCAGGACCAGAATATGTGAAGTTCATATTGAGGATATGCCTGTGGAATGCGGGTAAAAACTGTAGATTCCAATACCGTCCAAATATATATATATATTGCGATATATGCCAGACTTTGTGAAAAACTAATTTTGTTACTTTTGTATGACTGTTTTATAATCCGGCTAAAACATAATAAAAATACGAAAAACCACCAAAACCCTGCTATTCCCCAACTGGGATTTTGTTTAGTAATTGTTTCATAAATATCCATTTTAATTCATAAATTATCTCTCAATCTCTGTAAAAGATATCTCTTGTATATACTCATTCTCTTTTATATCGTCCAGACATTTATCATATCTATTTGCAATAATTGCCTGGCTCTTTAAATACTTCAAGATCATTTACAACTTTGCTTCCCCAAAATGTCTCTCCGTCCTCTAATGTTGTCGCATAAATAATGTATATTCAATATGATAAATCCCATATTTTGAGTGTATCTTCTCTACTTATTGCATTTAATTTTGATGTACGTCTAATAATATCCATCATTTTTTTTATTTCCGTGCGTGTATATCCACCCTTTATCCATCGTATCTTTAGAATTTGTATTAAACTGAATTTCCATATATTCCATATAAATACAGAATAAAATTGTTTCATATCAACAATTCTATATGCATAATAACCTGCCATTTTTCCCGGTTGTATTCCGTTTTTATTACTCGTAGCGCTTACTTTATGATATACTAAGGTTTTATTTATACACTTTCCTTTAACATGATTTTTTTTCATTCTCCAACAGAAATTAAAATCTTCTTCTCCATGAAAGAAATCATCTGATAAAGTACCATACTTTTTTATCACTGAGGATCGTATAAATAATGCACACCCAGTAATAAATTCAGCATCAATAATATCTGGCATTTTTTTTAGTTCTTTTTCTGAATAATATTTTCTCAATCCCCATGGTCTGAGTTTCCCACCGCAATTCCATAATAACGTATGATCATAATAATTATCAATCCTACAACTTGCATAACCTATTGTTAAATCTTCATTTAACAAACAAATCATTTTTTCAATGAAATCCGGTTGCACTACTGTATCATTATTCAAAAGTAAAATATACGCATAATCTTCATAAATTGTCCGGATAACCTTATTATTTCCACCGGCAAATCCCGCATTATCATTTGACAGAATAAGAAGATTTCCTTTTACTTTATTTCTTTCAAATATATCATCTGAATATATGCTGAAGTCTTCTCTACTACTGATATATCTTTTTAGAATATCAGTTTCTTCTTTCCGGGAAGCATTATCAATAATATAAATATCATAATCAAAATTTGTTATTGTGTTATCCAAAGACTCAATACACTCAATCGTGTCAGATGAACCATTATAATTTAATAATATAATCGCTAAACTTTTCAAACTTGTCACTTCCTCCTCAGATACTCTAACCTGTCAAAGTATTTATTTATTTGTATTGTTAAAAATAAAGCTCATATTCTTTCTATTAAAAAATATGAATATTACAACTGCCATAGTATAAATTAATAGCCCTATTATTTGAGAAGGCAGTATGGTCGTAATCACAAATACTACAGTCATTATAATTTCACCAAAAAAGTTTCTTATATCAAATATATTTAGTGTCTTCATAACAACAAATTCTGATAAAACAGAACATATCATAATAGCAGTAACGATAGATACCAACAACATTTTTAGATCATTAACTATATAAGCACTGATAGAAAACATTAAAATGGCAATTCCTACTGAAATCAAATTGATAACAAACATCGTTTTTTCTTTTCTTAAAGCTTTCAAATAATTATTTGTTAATAAGCTTATTTTTGACGTAAAAATTATAATTGGCAATAATATTCCAAGATAGATCAAACTATTATCATATGATGGCAACCATTTTTTTAAAATCCAACATCCCGGATAATAGAATATTAATATCGTAATCAACAAAGGATTTATCGCTGCTCTTATTTTTTGATACAATCCTGGTAAATTTTGCTTATCTGTTCGTTTTAAAGAAGGAAACAGCACAACACTGATTGCTGTCACAAAAGTTAAAAATAGATTTGTAATACTAAAAGCAAACGAAACTTTTCCAAATGTGATTTTATCCCAATGCCACTGAATAATTAGTCTGGCACTTCCAGTCAGTAAAAATGAGCTCCAATTTGAAAGCATTAGCATGATGCCCGCAGAAACATTTCTTTTCGCTTCTTCAAGTGTATCTTTAATATTCAAGGAACTTCCAAAATACATTCCTTTGTTATTATGTACAGAAAATAAAATTCCAAATATATCACTACATAAATCTACTAAACAGAAATAATAAAAATTATGAAATCCAAGAAGTAACATTAAAATAGCACCAAAACCATAAAATATTCTATATCCAATAATCATTTCTGCATAATATTTTATACGATTAGTAATCTGAAATGAATATGATGTATAGGTAAACATAGTTCGTGTTACAATACCTATTGCAGTCATAATAAATACTACTCTCATTTCTGATTTACAAAACAAACTGGTAAAGACAATAGCAATTAAACAAAATACACTCGTCATTACTAATAAACATTTAAATTGTGAACGTATTCTTGTTTTATCTAATTCACCATAATCATATTGTGAATATCTTAATACAATTCCATCCAGCAATCCAAAATGCAGTATTCCAACATAACCAATATATAAAAGATATGTTTGCCATAAAGCGTACTGATATTCACTGATAAACTTGGGCAATATCAAATTCATGACAAAACTGACAACTAATGAAATTATTTGGGCAATAATCGACAATCCTATATTTCTTTTTATTTGACTGAAACTGACTTTTGAACTCATACTATCTCCTGATTATATATGGTAATGTCTAATTCTACACAGTGAAATCATATCCAAAAATACTGACAGTAAAAGCGGTAAAAAAACGCCAGACACTGAATAGAAATTGCAAAAAAATAGAAAGGCTATTATTGCAGTGGAATAGCAAAAGCTAAGATAAAACCTATTTTTACTTCTATATTGATAATAAAAATAATTTATTATAACAAAAATTACAGCTGTATAAAAAAGTGCTCCACTTATTCCAAGATTATAAACCGTTTCTCCAAGAAATCCTGCTACATTTGTTTTCGTTATATTATCCACCTGAAATATAAATGGGTAGATGGCACTGATATAATCATGATTTCCAAACAATGCTTTTCCTATATTTACTATTACTGTAAACGGTATTAAATCATCACCCTGTCCAGCATGCAGCATGGTATAATTATTGGCAGTTACAGATCCAAGCAAATAATAGAACATACGTCTAATAGCAAAATCCATCGTAGATTGATATTGGCCTGTCACTATTGGTATCACATAATAAAGAATCATAAAAGCACCAACAGCTGCTCCGATTAAAGGCAAAATAATTTTTATCAATTTCATTAAATTAGCTCGTCTATCTCTTTTTAAAACAAAATATAACAAAAAATAAGTTAAATTAATAAATATAACATATTTTCCTCCAAAAGCTACACTAATACCAAGTACTAAAATATTAAGAAGTAAAGCAAACATAATACGTATTCTTTTTCCAGTTTTAATTGAAAGATCCAGTGCTACCGGACCTAATATAAACGCAAATGAACTTAAATGTCCCAGAATTCCATCATTAAGTCCCTTAATTGATAAGCCATATGTCCTGTATAAAAGTAGAAACTGAATACCATATGCCGCAAATCCAATAAAAAATAATACTGTTACACTCGCATAATTTTTAAATCTGGTAGAGAACGAAAAGCTACAATGTGGCGTATTTCTATATAAATAACCTCCGCAAAAATCAATACAAAAAATAATTATAAAAAAGCTAAAAATAACCCTCAAGGCATGTGCATTTATCGGTATAAACGCATATACCTTACTAATAACAAGATTATTTAAATTAATAAGACAAGTATAAACTCCTCCAAAAATTGTTAATGGTGTTATCTGCTTCTCATAATTATGCATATCAATAACAATTAACAATATTATCAGTATATCAAATAAAAATAAATCCACACTGTACCTCCAATTTTTCACTGTAGTTTCAAATCAAAGTCGAAATACAGTACTTTTAATACTCCATTTTAATTATACTTTCTTCTCTTCCCACAGTTTTTCTATATCCAAACATCTCAACTTTCGTTCTTTCTTCTTTCAAAATATTTGAATAGATTTTCGAGAAATTCTCGTTTTCGATTTCATTGTTTATGATTCAAACACTCATCAATCCCTGTATTACTATTTGTTTTATTTCTGAAAACTTTCCTTTTCCAATAGTCCCAAAAGAAAAATTAGGATTTTTTAGCCAACTTGCAAATCAATACGACACGTTAAAATCCATATTATTGCAAATGGTTATAGTTCATACGTTCTATCTCTCAATGATATCTTCTTCTAATTTTACTGTATTATGATAACTAAATTTTCCTTGCTTTCTACATGGTACATTTTCAATTAATGTAGCATAAACACTTTTTAAATCGACCCTCTCAATTTCATTTTGAATTCTTTTAACATTACATAAATCGCCACATATTTCTCTGCAAACTTCAATGTCTGATGTGATAACTGGAATTCCATATTCCGCCAATTCACAAGTCATAACTCCCTGTGTATCTTCCCTTGTTAATAAGAGGCCACATCTGCTTTGATTGATATATTCCATAATATCATCGTGACTTAAAAATTTATCTATCCATGTGACATTTGATGGAACCTTATGAATTTTATAATATTTCCCACGACCTATGATTAAAAATTTATATTCAGGATATTTTATTGCAAGTTCATCTACGAGGTCGACACAATATTTTGAATCATCCATATAGCTTCGTATTGTAATAAAATCATACTTTTTATTTCCCTCGTATTTATATGAATTCTCTTCAAATACCTTTCCAACGCTGTTATTAATGATATGAACATGTCCCTTTAAATCATCATCGGAAAGTTTGACATATTTCTGAAATTCATTATGAAGCCAATTACTAACAAAAATGAATTCTGATTTATATGCGATTTTTTTGTAATACTTATGCCATAATGATAATTTAAACCGATCATAGCAGTTTTGTGCCTGAACTCTAATCCAACTATCTTTTTTCATGTAATCATAAGGTTTCGGATATACTTCATTAAGCATTACAACTTCATGACCATGAAAGAAAAATATCATATGCTCAAATCTATTATCATATTTTTTTAAAAATCGGTAATGATTTTTTATATTCGCCGCATGAGAAACAACTACATCATATTTTATATTTTTTTCTTTGTATGTATTCTCTGTAATAACTCTGATATTATCAATTACGTAATCGTCCACTGATGAAAAATTTAGAACTGTTACATCTATATTATGTTGAATGTAATATTTATTTCTGACATGCACATACATTAACGCCACACCGCCGTTATTATTCGGATAATCCTGAACTAATACCAATATTTTTTTCATTATCAAAGCATCCCTTAATATTTCTTTTCATATTTTTTCTATTTCACATCTCAAAAAAAACATATTCTAACACGCATACCGAAAATCTAATGGTGTTATCGTTTCAAGCTGACTTGCTTCATATCCAGTGAGAGGAAAACACGAGAAAAAGCTTCCTCAGCTAGAACTTAACATTGACGATTTTATTATACCTGAACATAAAATCTTAATGACACGGTTCCAAGATTATAAAATCAAGTCAGCTACTGAACAAATCTTAACTTTGCATATATTTAATTTTTTAGCTGCCACCACACCTTGGTCTTTTTCTCATGTCCTTAATAGAATAGATATCCTCTACTGTTCTTTTGCAGCCTTATCGCTCCTTCATCCGCTTTGCTGGAACACCTCCATATATTCCATATGGTTGGGTATTTTTAGTCACAACGGCGCCTGCACCAATAATACAACCCTTTGCAATTTCTACTCCTGGCATAATAATGACTCGTCGACCAATCCAACAATCATCACCAATAATAACTCTTTTTTCTTCAAAAGATCCTTGCTTAATCATAGGAATATCAGTTCTTGAATGCTCATGCCCTGATGTATAAATCAAAACCTCTGGTCCCATCATGACATCATTTCCTATTTCTACAGGACCATATATTTCACAATTAACTCCAATACTAGAATTCTTACCAATTGAAGCCTTTTTCCCAAATACAGCTCTACGTTCAATATTAGATGTATCGTCACATGCTACCATTATTTTCTTTCCAAAAAAATTGCGAAGCTTTCTTGCAATGTATAGATGTCTTGACTCTGATAACCATGATGCAAAAATTAAATATGCAATATACCATCCACCGTAGTTTTCTCTAAAACCACTCATAAATACGCCTAACTCCTAATCTAATTATTATAATCTCCACCATCTCATTCCAGATGCTTTCAATTCATCTATTTTATAGAGTCCCTTAACATCAAGTAATACCTTCTCAGCATCCGCAGATTTTCTAAATAATCCCTTAATATCTGAAAGACTCATTGCTTTAAACTCATTATGTGCAACTGCTACAATTACACAATCCGCATCTCTTGCCTCAGCCATAGATTTAAGTTCCACACCATATTCACGTAAAGCATCGCTTTCGTTCGCCCACGGATCAATAACTACAGGGGTAATATCATAGGTTTTTAACTGTTTGATTATATCATCCACTTTACTATTTCTAGTATCCGGGCAGTTTTCCTTAAAAGTAAGACCAAGAATTACAACTTTAGAATCACGCGGTGCTTGTCCTGCTGCAATCATTTGTTTTACAGCTGCATTTGCAATATATGCGCCCATACTATCGTTTACAATACGCCCATTAAGAATAATCTGGCTATGATAACCCAATTTTTCTGCTTCATATGTGAAATAATATGGATCAACCCCAATGCAATGACCACCAACAAGTCCAGGTCTAAATCCCAATGCATTCCATTTTGTATTCATACCATTAACAACTTCATTTGTATCAATCCCCATACGATCAAAAACCATTGCCAACTCATTCATGAATGCAATATTTATATCTCTCTGACTATTTTCAACAACTTTAACCGCTTCAGCTGTCTTAATATTAGATACAGGATGTGTTCCAACTTCAATCACTAAATCATATATATTTTTTATTTCTTTAAGTGATTCTTCATCCATTCCAGAAACTATTTTATGTATATTTTCAAGACGATGTACTTTATCCCCTGGATTGATTCTTTCAGGAGAATATCCTACTTTAAAATCAACCCCACATTTCATTCCTGATTCTTTTTCAAGAATCGGAATACATACATCCTCAGTACATCCAGGATAAACAGTAGATTCATATACAACTATAGCACCTCTTGTTAAATTTCTTCCTACAATCTCTGAAGCTCCGATAACTGGAGTTAAGTCCGGAGTATGGTCAGTGTTTACCGGAGTAGGAACTGCAACAATAATGAATTTTGCTTCTCGAATTTTAGTTTCATCTGCTGTAAATTCAACTGTAGTATTTTTTATCCCTTCATTGCCAACTTCATTAGTTGGATCAACACCATTTTTATATAATTTTATTTTTTCTGCATTAAGATCATACCCAATGACATTTACCTTTTTCGCAAAAGCAACTGCAATTGGCATACCAACATAACCTAATCCTACTAATGCAATTTTTTCTTCACGATTAACGATTTTTTCATACAATGACATAATATTTTTCTCCTCACTTATTTGAATTCTTTAGACAATAACTTTATAATTCCTCTTATAGATCCCACACCATATGTAATATGAAAAACTGGGAATAGAATAAATAGTAATAAAAATTCTCTTCCACCATCTGCTTGTTTAATTGAAAAATATATATCTAAAATTAAATACAATACAATTTCAACTCCAAACAAATAAAGAACAGGCTTAATAAGCAAACTCAAAATTGGTAAAAGAATCAATGACAACAAAAATGCTAGCGGTATAAAGTGTCTAATGCCCATCGAACCAGGACATAATTTCATTGTAATCACATTCCACATACCGTTCTTTTGAGCCATATCTATAATTCCTTTTATGCTATCTCTACAGTAATACGATAAATGAATATCATTTGCTAAATATATCTTTCCACCATTTTTTCTTATTCGATAATTCATCTCATTATCTTGATTTCTTGTCAATCTTTCGTCGTAGCCGCCATATTTTTCAAATACTTCTCGTCTAAAAGCTCCAAAAGGGACAGTATCTACATAACCACTTTCTCCATTTGTACGAAATTGGGAATTACCAACGCCAAATTTACTTGATAACATTTTTGCGATTGCATTCCCAACAATCCCTCTACTTTTAGTTTCAGCAATTCCTCCGACATTATCAGCATTAGTAGTATTTAAATAATATACACATTTAGAAATATAATTTTTCGAGTAATCTGCATGAGCATCTAATCTAATAATATATTTTCCCTTTGCATTGCCAATTCCGATATTCATAGCATATGGAACCGTTTTATTAGGGTTATCATACACCTTAATCAACGTTGGATATTTTTCGATATACTGTTGAATCAATTGTTTAGTATTATCACTAGACATTCCATCAACAAAAATCCATTCCATTAAATTCTGTGAATAATCCTGTTGCAACAAAGAATCAATACAATTTACAATATATTTTTCTTCGTTATATACAGGCATTACAATAGAAACAAAAACCTCATCCATATTATTTCTCCAAATCCTTTCCCAAAACTGCTCCAACAGTCCAAAGCATCGTAATAATGTCCGACACAAAATTGAACTTTCTAATACTTTCTAAATTATATTTCATCTTTTCCGGCAGTACCGTCTCAACATACACATAATCTACATCATCTGCTGCATCCAAAAGCTTCGCTTCATCTTTATAACGAATACTAGCTTCACTGGTTATCCCCGCTGGCAATAGAAGTGTAGCTAGCATTTCATTACTATATTTTTCTACATACTTGGTTGCCTCAGGTCTTGTCCCTACAAAGCTCATATTTCCCTTTAACACATCAAAAACCTGCGGTAGTTCATCTAACCGATAATCACGAATTCTGGATCCTACTCTAGTAATTCGTAAATCACCGCCTACTGTTACAGAAGATCCGATTTTATCAGCATTGTTAACCATAGTACGGAATTTATGTATTCTAAATTTTTTTCCATATCTAGTTACACGCTCCTGACGATAAAAAACAGGTCCTTTTGAATCCATTTTTATCATCACTGCAATAATCAACATAGGTATAGACAGGAGAATCAACAGGATAACCCCCACTACAATATCAAAGATTCTCTTCAGAACTAAACTTCCTTTCTTTCGTGATAAAATATCATAGTATACCTTTACTTCATCACATTTCATAAATTCCGGAAGATCATCCCATTTTTTCAAAATCATTAATTATTTCTCCTAATTATTTGCAATATATTCCTTCACAATCCCACAAAACATCTCACACACATACTCCACTTCCTCATCCGTCAATTTCGTATGCAGCGGCAATGTGATCTCATTTTTAAATCGCTTATAAGCATTCGGGTAATCCTTAATATCAAATCCCATATTTTTATAAGCAGTCATCATTGGCAGTGGTTTGTAATGTACGTTGCAGGCAACACCTTTTTCTGCCATTTTGACGATGATCTCGTGTCTCTGCTCCAGAGTGATTCCCGGAATTCTGGTGATGTATAGGTGTCCGGAGGACTGATGCTCTTCGTTGTAATGATCCAGTACTTCAATGTCAAGTGGTTTAAATACTGCATCATATCTGCTGATGATTTCTTTTCTTCTTGCAAGCAAAGCTTTATACCGTTTCATCTGCGCCAGTCCGATCCCGGCAACTACATCAGTCATATTGCATTTAAACCAAGGTCCGATGATGTCATACTCCCAGGCGCCAAGCTGTGTTTTGGCAAGGGCATCCTTTGACTGACCATGAAGTGATAACAGCTGATACTGATGATAGATTTCTTCATTATCGATTCCCTCAATATCTCTCCATGCCACAGCGCCGCCTTCCGCTGTCGTAAAGTTTTTCACTGCATGGAAGCTGAAGTTTGAAAAATCCGCAATGCTGCCCACGGGTTTTCCATGCCAGGTCGCACCAAATGCATGGGCTGCATCTGCCATTACGATGACTCTTCCGATTGCTTCCTGAAGCTTATTGGCTGGATGGAAAAGCTTCTTTTTCTCTTCTACGATAGAGAAGATCCTGTCATAGTCGCATGGCACTCCGCCAAGATCCACCGGAATGATCACTTTTGTTTTTTCTGTAATAGCTTCTGCCAGCTTGTTATAATCCATTTCCAGAGAATCTTCCTGGGTATCAATAAGAACCAGCTTTGCCCCGACATGACACACCACCGATGCACTTGCGGTATAGGTATAAGCGCAAGTGATCACTTCATCGCCTTCGTGAATTCCCAGAAGACGAAGTGTCATTTCCGCACATGCAGTCTGAGAATTCAGGCATACAGCTCTGTTGGTGCCGCATAAATCCGCAACTTCTCTTTCCAGTTCTTTTGTTTTCGGTCCTGTTGTGATCCATCCGGATCTTAAAGCTTCTGCTACCTGTTCGATTTCTGCCTCTGTAATATCTGGCGGTGAAAATGAGATTTTCATTTTTTCAACACTCCTTCGTTTTCGTATATATGTAAATTATTGACCAGTTATCAATTCTTCTCCGCAGCCATAGCCGCCTCACTCATCAGCTCCTCATACACCTTCTTATGCAGCTTCAGGTCGGAATCCGCAGAGTGATAGGTCGGTACGATCGCGGCTACGATGTCTCGGATCTTTTCACTGTTGGCGTAGCCGTATGCTGCCAGGACTTCCAGCTGTTTGAAGAATTCCTGTACGTCCATTTCGATGGGTTTGCCGATGTGGATGAGGTCGTTTGGAGTTTTCTCCATGCCTTCTTCGGCCATCAGCTTTTCTTCGTAAAGCTTTTCGCCTGGGCGGAGACCGGTGTAGGTGACTTTGATGTCTACATCCGGGGTGTAGCCGGAAAGCTTGATCAGGTTTCGGGCAAGGGTGTCGATCTTTACCGGGGCTCCCATGTCCAGGACGAAGATCTCGCCGCCTTTGGCGTAGGTTCCTGCCTGGAGGACAAGGCTTACGGCCTCCGGGATAGTCATAAAGTAGCGGATGATGTCCGGATGTGTGACGGTGACAGGGCCGCCTTTTTCGATCTGGCGCTTGAACAGCGGGATCACACTTCCGTTGCTGCCGAGAACGTTTCCGAATCGTACAGCTACGAATTCTGTGCCGGTTCCTGTTTTCGATGTATGGTTTGCACTTACATATGCCTGACCTTCGTTGTCGTGAAGTACATCCAGGGTATCCTTTCTGTGTCCGCCAAGTCGTGGCAGCCAGTCGGTGTGTCCATTGTGGCTGACCATGTTCATGCTCTGGACTACCATTTCGCAGAGTCGTTTGCTGGCGCCCATGATGTTGGTCGGGTTTACGGCCTTGTCGGTACTGATCAGCACAAATCGCTGACAGCCGTTCATCATTGCCGCATATGCAGTTTTATAGGTTCCTACCACATTGTTCTTGATCGCCTCACAGGGGCTGTTTTCCATCAGCGGTACATGTTTATGTGCGGCTGCATGATATACGATCTCCGGCTTATAGGTTTCAAATACCCAGTTGATCCTTTTGCTGTCACGGACGGAGCCGATCAGTACCTTCAGGTTCAGGTTCGGATAACTGGCCTTCAGCTCCTGCTCAATGTCGTAAGCGTTATTTTCATAAATGTCGAAGATCACCAGAAGCTCCGGCTCATGACCTGCGATCTGACGGCAGAGCTCGCTTCCGATGGAACCGCCGCCTCCTGTTACCAGGATCCTTTTGCCCTTCAGATACTGAAAGATCTCGGACATGTTGACTTTGATGGTGTCTCGTCCGAGAAGATCCTCCACTGCTACTTTTTTCATCTTGCTCAGGGATACTTCTCCGTTTACAAGCTGATATACACCAGGAAGCTGCTTCAGCTCGCAGCCGGTTTCCTTGCAGATGTTCAGGATATCCCGCTTCTGATGCGGTGTTGCCGTCGGGATCGCAAGAAGGATCTGATTGATATGATACTTGTCCACATTGAGAAAAATATCGTCTCTTCCGCCTACCACCGGAACGCCTTCCATGTATCTTCCCCATTTATTCGGATTGTCATCGATCAGGCAGCGTACTCTGGAATTGGTTTCCTTTGCATTCTGAAGCTCCCGGACAATGGTCCTTCCCGCTTCTCCTGCACCGATGATCATCACGTTTTTGCTCCGCTCCTCACGCTCGCTCTTTTCTCTGCGGTTCCGCTCAAGAAGTACAAAACGATAGGAGAAACGTACGCCTACAGTCAGGAAAAACTGCATCATGATACCGATCAGATAATAGGAAGCCGGCATCCGTCCCCAGAAGATCGTGATACCCACAATATGCAGAACGCCAGTGATCACAGTTGCTACCGTGATCTTGATCAGCTCATGGAAGCTTGCGAAACGCCATACACTGTTATACAGATGCATGCATCCGAACACTGCCAGGATGATAATGGTATAGATTGGTGCAAAACTCCTCCATGCGTCAAAATAGTCTGTGGGGATCGAGGAATACCGAAAATCGAATCTCACCAGCAGCGCCATAAAATAAGAAAAATTAACAGCTATCATGTCATAGATGATCAGATATATCGCAATTACTTTCCAATGTTCTAACTTCTTCATACTTCCTCCGGTCTGTCTTACTGTTTCTGCATAATCCCTGATGTATTCTTCCTGCTCTTTGTCTTCTGTCTGCTTTTCCCTGGGACTTTGTTTTGCCAGTGCCAGAAGCAGGACCGAGAACGCAAGAAGTAATACGATCAGCATGATCAATAAAATCTGCATTTTTACTTCCTCTTTTATATTTATAACTTATCTAATTTATTTTTATCCCCGGACTGCGTCTCCGCAGCCCGGGTCATTATATTCGAATCTCAATATGTATGGATCATTTGGCGCCGCTTCCGCGGAAAACGACCATAACTGTCTTAACCAGGATCTCTATATCCAGCTTCAGACACCATTCGGCAATGTACTTTGTGTCAAGCTCTACGACTTCCTCGAAATCCGTAATATCACTTCGACCGCTTACCTGCCACATACCGGTAAGTCCCGGCTTGATGGCCAGACGTTTGCGATGGTGAAGCTCATACTTCTCCCACTCATCCATTGTCGGCGGTCTGGTTCCTACAAGACTCATATCTCCTTTCAGAATATTCCAGAACTGTGGAAATTCATCCAGGGATGTCTTTCGGATAAAATGTCCTACTCCTTTGATGATTCGTGGATCATCATCCATTTTGAACATCATTCCATCTTTTATGTTATTCTGTTTCATCAGTTCTTTTTTGCGTTCTTCTGCATCCATATACATGGAGCGGAATTTATAGATCTTGAACGGACGACCGTTCTTTCCCATGCGGACCTGTGAGAAAAATGCAGGACCCGGAGATTTGATCTTGATGGCCGGAACCAGAAAGATCGCTGCGATCCCTGTAAAAAGACAACCTACCAGACCGCCTGCGATATCCATAGCTCGTTTCACAAACATCTGGCGCGGTGTCACAATGTGGATACTGCTGGAAAGCACAGTGTATCCGCCAAGCTCCTCCACCACCTGGTTCTTGCCAAGGGATTTCATAGTTGCCAGTCTCATATGGATGACAACTCCCATTGCAGAGCAATCCTTGATCATCTGCTCCGGGATCGGAATTTCCTTAGGCACTGCAAAAAATACTTCATCAATCCAGTTCTTATGGATATAGGAGATCATATCCTCCCTCCCGGCTACTACCGGTACTCCACAGACGGATGCACCCTTCTTGTCACAATCCATAAAGACGATTCCTGCCAGATGATAGGTTCCGTAATTATTCTTGCGGATGGTTTCCACCACATTGTCTGCATTTTCACTGACTGTAACGATCAGCAGGGATCGCTTCTCGCTTTCTTCGTATCTGTGATCCTTCAGGAATTTCTTCAGTGCCTGTCTGCCGCAGTAGCTGAAGCAGATATAAAGCACATAGCTGATCAGCAGGATCATTCTGGAATAATTGTTTCCAATTCTTAAAAGAAACATATATGCCAGGACCAGAAGGCAGACCAGTGTACACTGTTCAAAGGTTTTCTTCAGTTCCACCAGCATTCCTCTTCGCAGAACTCCGCTGAAGCTTTCATTAAAAAATGTGACCATCAGCTGGATAAGAAACATCACCACTGCCACATTTCGATACAGCTCTGTCTCGTATGGCTGACCGATCCCGTTTCGGATCCAGTATGCAAGTACAAATGCAAGCTGCAGACACAACATATCACAAATCGTAAAATCTGCATGTTTTACCCAGCTGCTGTTTTCTTTTTGATACATATTCTTTTCTACGCCTTCCCTCGCTTACATTTTTTGTTGCATTTATCCCCTCTCCGGTATCTCAGGCACCTGGAGAGGGGATGATATTTATTTCACGACAATGGTAAGTACGGCTCCGTTGGAGCTGTTTCCACTGTTGTCTACTACATAATATGTAAGCTCGTAAGTTCCCGGTGCAGCTGTATTTACATCACCGGTGATCTGGATTCTTTTGAAAAGATCACTGGTTGACTCTGTATCATCCTGGATATCCTTTACATAGCTTAATTTATCCAGCGTAGTTCCTACCGGTACCTCTACGTAATAGGTAGTCAGATACATCTTCGGGTCCTGCGGAGAAAGCTGCTCGATCTTGTCTTCCTGTGTCTTCTGCGCCTGTTCCTCCGGAGTCAGTTCTCCTTCTGCGGAATCTCCGCTTTCAGCATCTGTGCTGTCTGCTTCTGTCCCATCCTGCATATCTGTCTCTTCTGCAGGCTCTGTGGTGTCTGTGGAATCTCCGTCCTCTGCGAGACCGTCATTATCGATCAGTCCCAGCTGCGGATTTTCGGCACTGCCGTCCTGAGCTTCCATGGTAAATTCTTTTTTTGTTACATTGTTGTTTTTGTCCTTTGCAACAAAGATAACAGAAACCTGTTTTCCGTCATTCTTCGGATATATGGTTTCTACAGTAAGAGACTCTGTAACATCTCCATCTCTGTCATCCTGTGCCTTTACATCCTTCAGAAGATCCTCTTCTGTCATATCGGATGTATAATTCGTATCTTTTCCCTCTTCAAATGTGATCTTCGGTCCTTCATTATCCTCGGAGCTCTTCATGTATACTACACCAGCTCCCATACCAAGGCAGATGACCACTAATAAAAACACAAAAAATTTCTTCATATTTTTGCTGCTCCTGGCCTTTCCCAACACTTTGATCCGTTGTTGTTATTTTTATGCGTGACGTTTCTTTTTCTTTTTGGATTTCTTGCCCATTTTGGAAGAGTATGGGATTGTACCAAGTACGCTTAATCCAAGATATTTCTCTACGTCTTCCGGTGTCTTTACAGTATCGTTTGTCAGATATACGATGAGCACAACGGCTGCTGCCAGAAGGATACCCAGAAGTCCACCGATCACACCGTTTTTCGGTACGCTTGGGCTTGACGGCTCATCCGGGATGTTTGCTGTCTCTACCACATTTACTGCCTTGATATCCATAACCTGCTGGATATGCTTGGAAGCAATATCTCTTACTGCGTTTGCGATCTGTGCCGCTGTATAAGGATCGGTATCTGTAACTGTGATGGATACTACTCGTGTATCCGTTGGTGTATCTACGGAAAGCTTCTTAAGAAGCTCCTCATGTGTCATATCCAGTTTCAGCTGTGCGATCACACCCTCAGTAACTGTACGGCTCTTGATCAGCTCCGCATAGTCCTTGGTCAGTGATGTACTTGTCTGGATATCCTGATTGGTCAGTGTGCTGCTGTCCTGCTTGGACAGTACCACGATCTTGGTTGTGGATTCATACTTCGGTGTGATCAGAAGCATGGTTCCCATAACAGCTGCCAGGCAGAAAACAATACCGGATAAAATGATAACACCCAGCTTGCTCAGTAACAGGTGAAATACCTCACCAAGATCGATCTCTACTTCGTCGTTGTTGTTAACAGTCTGATTTTCCATTTCTTTTCTCCATTACCCTGTGATTTTCCGGGGATTTTTGATAAAGATCTTCTTTACATATTCGCTCCCCATTGTTTTTTCCATTTTGGCGACACATTTGCCGATCTCCGGGATACGCTCCGTCTTACGGTGTCCGTCAGAACCGACAAAATCCAGAAGCCCATGCTTCATGACTTTCCGTGCAAAGGTTTTTGCCCCGAATCCGTCCTGACCGCTGATGGTATCTGCGTTGACCTGGATATGTGCTCCCATATCCTTCAGCTCTGTCAAAAATCCAATATCGTTCCGGGTAGCCTTATAACGTTCCACATGAGCGATGATCGGGATAAAACCATTCATCAGAAGACTTCTGACCCGTTCTTCAATATAATTTTTCTCATCTCCGTTGCTGAATTCCACAAGCACATATCTGGAACCTGCAAGGGTAAGCCGCCGTCCCTTCTTAAGGCATTCCACCATATCCATACTGGAATGGAGTTCACAGCCCAGATAAAGTCTCATGCCTTCATCACCAATATTCATGGCTGCTCTACGCAGCTGCATGAACTGTCTTGTCACAATGTTCATATGCGGCTCAAACATATCGTACCGGAAATGTGGTGTCAGGATCACATGACGTACACCCTCCTGATACTCCTTGTTGAGCATCCAGAGTGATTCTTCCATGTTTCTTGCACCGTCATCCACCCCGGGGAGGATATGACAATGAATATCATAAAGTCCCTTCATTAAAATAACCCACTCATTTCTGTTGTCAATGTTTTTTTATTTACTGCTGCTCTCACCATAATCTCCGTAGGAACCATACTTACCGTACTTGCCGTATTTACCATACTTGCCATAGTGACCGTAATTGCCGGCCTTGCTGTAGTCCACCTTGTTCAGGATGGTTCCCAGGATCGGGCAGTTGCTCTTGGCAAGCTGATCTCTTACTTCCTGTACAAAACGGTAGCTGATGGTACCGGATTCAACGACGATTACAGATCCGTCGCAGGAATCTGCTATGATAGCACTGTCGATGATCAGTCCAAGCGGCGGTGTATCTACAATAACGTAATCATAAACATCTCTTACCACGCGGATCATATCCTTGAAGAGTCTGTTTCCGAGAAGCTCTGCCGGGTTCGGAGGTACGATACCGGAGAAGATAATATGGAACTTCGGAAGTGTAGTGGCACAGATCACGTCAGAAAGCTTGGCCTGCTTGGAAAGATAATGAGCAAGTCCCATTACCTCCTGGTCTACTGTCACACGTCCCATCAAAACGGATTTACGCAGATCGGCATCGATCAGAAGCACTGATTTGCCGCTCTCAGCAAGAGAGGCAGCAAGATTAAATGCCACACTGCTCTTTCCCTCATTAGGAGTACAGCTGGTAAGTGCGATCACTTTCTTATCTGCTCCGCAGAACTGGATATTTGTTCGCAGAGCTTTATAAGCCTCATCCATCTGGTGATCAGACTTCCAGTTGCTCAGTTTAACTTTAATCATAATTCCTTTTCACCTTTACCTTTATGTTCTATCTGATGACAGTCTTGCCCTTTGGGCATGTCTATAGGTTATTATACAATCCTATTTTCTAATACGCAAGTTCTTTATTCGACAGAAAAGTCGTTAAATATGTACAATTTGCCTAATTTTTATTATTTTTTATTTCCCGTCCCAGAAACAGGATAGATTATTTTTATTCCCTGTGTTAAAATAAACCCACGGCAATGAGTGCAGCGGTTACAGGAGGAGCCCTATTTTTTGCCAACCGTGATTGGCTGCCATAAGGAGGATATAAACATATGACAAAACAGGAATTTCAGAAACTGACCGAAGATCATGTCCTGCTGCTGGATGGTGCTACCGGCTCCAACCTGATGAAGGCCGGCATGCCGCGTGGTGTCTGCACAGAGAGCTGGGTGCTTGAGCACAAGGATGTGATCCAGTCTCTGCAGAAGGCATACATCGAGGCGGGAAGCCATATCATCTATGCGCCTACCTTCGGAGGAAACCGCATTAACCTCACTATGCACGGACTTGAGGATCAGATTGAACAGATCAATCATACCCTGGCCGGCTATTCAAAGGAGATCGCACCGGAGGGTGTTTTCGTAGCAGGTGATATCACCACCACAGGCAAGATGATGGCACCGGCCGGTGACATGACTTACGAAAAAGCCTTCGAAGTCTATCAGGAACAGATCGGCTATCTCCGTGATGCAGGTGTGGACCTGATCGTAGCGGAAACCATGATCAATATCGAGGAGACACTGGCTGCTGTAGACGCCTGCCAGAGTGTCTGCGAGCTTCCTATCATCTGTACCGTGACCGTAGAAGCAGACGGAAGTATCTTCAGCGGCGGAAATGCCATAGAGGCTGCCATGTCCCTGGAAGCTGCAGGTGCAGACGCTGTCGGCATCAACTGCTCGGTTGGCCCGGATCAGCTGGTATCGGTTATCCGCAATATCAAGGAGAACGTTTCCATTCCGGTCATTGCCAAACCCAATGCGGGAATGCCCCAGATCGATGATCTTGGAAATGCAGTTTACAGCATGACCCCTGCGGATTTTGCAGGTTATATGAAGGTGCTGGTGGACAACGGTGCTTCCGTGATCGGCGGATGCTGTGGTACCACACCGGAGTTTATTTCGGAAACCGCCCAGGTGCTTGGACTTCGATAACTTTAACCGGAACAGATATGCTTCCACGCACTGCTTCAATTTAGAACAGCAATAAGCCGTGAGTGAAAGATTCCGTCAAAAAATTCCTGAGGATCCTATGTGAGATATCAACAGATATCAACATAGAAATTCTCAGGATTTTTATTTTTCCGGATATTATTTCTCTTTTACTGCTTCTTCCGGCCGGTTTGCCTCATCCGCATAGGAGCTGCGGATCGCTTTTCGCACTGGAAGTACACAGGCAGGAACAACGGAAAGGCCGTCCACTCCCATCTGGATAAAAGCTTCTGTAAGATTGGAATCTGCTGCCAGCTCTCCGCATATGTAAACTTCACATCCTGACTTATGTCCTGCCTCTGTTACCATGCGGATCATCTTTACAAGCGCCGGATGATGATCATTGTATTTATCCTTCAAAAGAAGATTCTGCCGGTCCATAGCCAGGGTATACTGGGTCAGGTCATTGGTTCCTAGGCTCAGAAAATCCACACGTTTTCCAAGTTCTTCACTGATCATGACCGCTGCCGGTGTCTCGATCATAATTCCGGTACGGATGTTTTTGTAAGGAATGTTCTTCTCATCCAGGCCCTTTTTTACCTCACGGATCAGCTTCTCGATCTCATCCAGTTCATCCTCGGACGTGATCATCGGATACATCAGGTTGATATTTCCATAGGCACTTGCACGGTAAATAGCCCGAAGCTGCGCTTTGAACATTTTTTTGCGATCAAGGCAGAGGCGGATGCCGCGGTTTCCCATCATAGGATTGACCTCATCAGGAATTGCCATATATTCTGCCTGACGGTCTGCCCCCAGGTCCACGGTACGGATCACTGCCGGACGTTCATCCATATCCTCGGCTACTTTTTTATAGGCACGGAACAGCTCATTCTCTCTTGGATAATTCTCTCTTCCGAGATACTGGAATTCACTTCGAAGAAGGCCGATACCTGCTGCTCCGTAATAAAGAACCGTATTCAGATCATCCAGATTTCCGATGTTTGCCAGAAGCTTGATCTCCTTGCCATCGGCTGTGATATCCTTCTGGTTCCGAAGTCTCAAAAGTTCTTCCCGCTCTTCCTTATCTGCTGCATGACGGATCTCATATTCCTTAAGAAGCTCCGGCTCCGGATCGATATACAGTGTTCCTGTATACCCATCTACAATAGCCATATGGCCATCCCATTCTTTCTGTATCTCCACCTCGACCAGGGTGGGGACTTCCATGGATTTTGCCATGATCGATACATGGGAAATAACAGACCCCTGATGCATGACTACCGCCAGAAGACTGGCTTTGTTCATCTCCAGAAGTTCATTGGGGGAAAGCTGCTCTGCTGCAAGGATCACCGGCTCATCTCCCAGATTGATCCGTGCATGGGAGCCACCCATGGCGCCGATCAGCAGCTCGGAAATCTCCCTGATATTTTCGATCTGTTCTTTGACAGCCTCGTCCTCCAGCTTGCGGAACACATTTGCAAGCTCATCCCTGGTTGTCTGGACTGCGTAAGCTGCACTGACCTTTTCTGTCGTGATCATGCTTTCCACGGCCCGCTGGAAGCTTCCGCCACTTAAGAGCTTCAGCTGACGTTTCAAGGTCAGCTCCTGCTCTTTGGGGAGGGGTGCTCCGTTTTTATACATATGCTGGATCTGGTTCTTTACCGCTGTTCTTGCATTATCCAGACGATCCAGCTCCTTTTTTACATTGTCTACCATGGACTGACGGATCTGATATTCGCCTCTGTGGTAATACAGTATTTTTCCAATGGCTATTCCGGAAAAAGCGGATGTGCCTTTGTATATCTCCACCTGAAAAACCCCCTTACTGGTCCGTCTGCTTAATCGCAGGCAGCTTTAAACTCTGTCCAGATCTTATTGTATTCCTGCTCTGCTTCCTGGCTTACATTCTGTACGATCTCACCCTTTGTCACGCTGTCCGGAACAACCAGGCTCTCGTCTACCAGATCATCTGCTGCCTTGTTTGTATTGTAGTATCCGATATAGTTGATGCACTGTGCAGATACTTCCGGCTCCAGGATATAATTGATAAATTCATTGGCAGCCTTCGCATTCGGTGCTTCACTTGGCACAAACATTCCCATAATACCAAATCCAAGACCTTCCTCCGGATAAACCACCTTAAGATCCGGATTATCCTTCAGCGCCTGTGTTACCTGTGATGTATAAAGAAATGCCACACTTGCCTCTCCGTTGAGAAGGGCATTCTGTGTATTGTCATCCTGGATCATACGAATGTTCGGTGCCAGCTCTTTCAGCTTCTCACCTGTCTTGTCGATCACGGCTACATCTTCTTCGTTCATGCTCTCTCCCATGGAAAGCTGTGTGATGCCACAGATCACGCGGTAATTACCTACGATGGCAATGCTGTCCTCCAGAGACTTATCCCAGAGATCCTTGTATCCTTTAATGTCGATATCTACCTGCTCCGGATCATAAACGATCAGTGGGATTCCTGCTCCGTAAGGTACTGTATATTCGTCATCCGGATCATAAAACTGTCCCTGATAAAGGGGGTTGATGTTCTTAAAATTGGAAACGGTATCCTTGTCGATCTTCTGGACAAGTCCCTCTTTTACCGCGCTGTCGATAATGTAATCATCTGCAATTACCACATCGTAATCGCCGCCCTTTGCCTGGGAAAGCTTCTCAAGCATGGTCTCATCGGTATCAAAATTGGAATATACCACCTTGGTCCCTGTTTCTTTTTCAAAATCATCCAGCACTTCCTGCGGAAACATTCCGTCCCATGTATAAAGTACCAGTTCATCCTTATCCTTTGCACTGACACTGACACCTGTTATCATAGATGTTCCAAGTACCGCACATAACATGATCGCTGCTGCTTTTTTTGATTTCATAGAACCTCCTTCATGTCTCTCTCTGACGTCTTGTTATTTTGCTTTTACCTTTGTCCAAAGCTCTGCGAATTTCTGCTTGATCTTTGGCTTCTGGTATCCGAAGATCTCATTCTTTGGATTGTCGATCTGCGGAATATAGGAAGAAATTCCCTCATAAGTTCCGTTCTTCATCTCCTCGAATGCACTCTTTACAGTAGAAGTATATCCTACTTCTTCGGTATTGGAAAGAGCATTTTCATCATCCAGCATAAAATTGATGAACTCATGAGCCAGATCTACTTCATTACAGTCCTTGGTGATAACCATGGCATCATACCAGGTATTGGTTCCCTGCTGCGGAGTATAATATCCAAGCTCCGGATTTTCGCTGATGATATAGGAAGCATCTCCGGAATAAACAACCGCCATTGCCTTGTTTCCTGAGATCATGTTGTCGATCACATCATCACCTGCATAGATTGGATCCATGGTATCTCTCTGCCGGATCAGCCACTCATAAGCCTGCTGGATCTCATCAAGATTTTTTGTGTTCATGGAATACCCCAGCGCTTTCAGGGCGATCATAAAGGAATCCCTTTCGGAATCATACATATAAAGATCTCCCTTATATTTTTCATCGCAGAGAATATTCCAGCCCTCTTTGTCAAGATCCTCCTGAGAGACTACATTCTTATTATAAAGGATTCCTACAGTTCCCCAGAAATACGGACAGGAATAACGATTTCCCGGATCATAGTCCTTATTCTGTACCTCGGGAAGAAGATTTTTGCTGTTTGGAATCTTTTTCCAGTCAAGGGCCTGAAGATATTCCTCCTTGATCAGTCTTTCGATCATATAATCTGACGGAACCAGAACATCGTAGGTTTCACCACTGGCCAGCTTGGTGTACATCATCTCATTGGACTCAAAGGTTTCATATACAACAGTACAGTTATACTGCTTCTCAAATTTGTCCAGAAGACTCAGGTCCATATATTCTCCGGCATTATATACACGAAGCACGTGGTTTCCCTGGCTTACGAGCGTCCACTTTCCCAATACCAGAACAACCGCAGCAGCTGTGATAACCGCAACGATCCTTCTTTTTTTCGGATCCATTTTTTTCACGGTGGAGGCCTGAAGCTTCGGCATGATCAGATTTGCAAAAAGAAGCACCAGTACAATGACCACGATCACAATAGTAGAAAGGGCGTTGATGGTGGGATTGATGCGCTTTGTCATATTATATACAACAATGGATATATTTTTTACTCCGTTTCCGGAAACAAAGTAGGAAATTACGAAATCGTCAAAGGACATGGTAAAGGCCAGGAGCGCTCCCGCAAAAATCCCTTCTTTGATCATGGGCACGATAACCTTGGTAAGTGCCTGATATGGCGTTGCACCAAGATCCATGGCTGCATTGGCAAGGTTCGGATCCAGGCTTCGTACCTTCGGATATACACTGGTGATCACATAGGGCGTACAGAATGCGATATGTGCCAGCAGCATGGTCAAATAGCCTTTCGTCATTCCCAGCGAAGAAAACAGCAGCATCAGACCAATCGCGGTTACGATCTCCGGATTCAGAATTGGAAAGTTATTGATGGTAAGGACCATCTCCTTCAGCACCTTTCTGGATTTTGAAAGTCCGATGGCTGTGATGGTTCCCAGCACTGTGGAAATAACAGTTGCCAGAATTGCCACTGTGACCGAAACATAAACTGCCTTACTGATCTCCATGTTGTTTATCAGCTCTCCGTACCAGCGCAGGGAAAATCCTGTAAATCTGGTCAGGGACTTGGATGAGTTAAAGGAAAAGATCATGGTCACAAGGATCGGCAGGTAGAAAAATGCCAGACACAGCACTACATATAATTTTGAAAATATGGTATTTTTTCTTTTCATCTCCTGCCTCCTTTAATCGTCCTGAGTATCCATCTTCTTCATCAGGCTCATAAAGATCAGGATGATCACTGCCAGGATCAGAGAGATGGCACTTCCGAAGTTCCAGTCACCTACAGAAATAAACTGTGACTCGATGAGATTACCGATCAGCATGTACTGGCCGCCGCCGAGAAGCTTCGGAATAACGAAGGTTGATATGGACAGAAGAAATACCATCATGATACCATTGACCACACCTGGCATGGAAAGCTTCCAGGTGATCCTCCAGAAGGTCTGGAAGGGATTGGCACCAAGGTCGTTGGCCGCTTCGATCAGTGACTTGTCCATTTTACTTAAGGATGTATGGATTGGAATGATCATAAAGGGCATAAAGTTACAAACAAGGCCCACGATAACGGAAAAATCTGTATACATCATGGTGATCTGTGAGATTCCCAGCATTTTCAGAAGGTTGTTCACCAGACCATTGTCAGAAAGAATGTTCATCCATGCATAGGTACGGAGAAGCATGTTGATCCACATAGGAATGGTGACCATAAGGATCAGAAAGCTCTGCACCTTTTCGGAATATTTGGAGATAATGTATGCCAGCGGATATCCGCAGACCAGGCAGATCAGTGTGGTCAGGATACCCAGGCGGAAGGATTTCAGGATAACACTTAAATATGTAGCTTCCAGAAATTTTGCAAAATTCGCCCATGTAAAATGCAGGGTCAGAACTTCATTTCCATCTGAGGTAAATGCATAAAGCACGATCAGGATCAATGGTACCACGATCAGGATCGAAGCCCAGATGATATACGGCTTGATCAGATGCTTGAACTGTTTCATTAGTATCCTCCCATTCTGCACATAACATGGATATCCTCAGGACCAAACTTCAGTCCCACTTCACGTCCCACTTCTGCATAATCGGTAGTGTGCACCATGTATGTGCGAAGCTCCGTCTCGACCAGGATCTCATAATGCACGCCCTTGAACGTAATGTTCCGTACAGTTCCTCTGATCTTGGCCTGATCCGGTTCCACAATATCCAGATCCTCCGGGCGGAGAACAACCTCAATGGCTTCGTTGTCCTCAAATCCCTTATCTACACATTCAAAACGAAAGCCATCAAACTCCACAAGGAAATCCCTGATCATTGTTCCTTCTATAATATTGGACTCTCCGATAAAACCGGCAACAAAACGGTTCTCCGGCTCATTATAGATATCTGTCGGGCTGCCAATCTGCTGGATCTCACCGTTGTTCATGACTACTACCGTATCAGACATGGAAAGTGCCTCCTCCTGGTCATGAGTAACATAGATAAAGGTGATCCCTACCTCTCTCTGGATCTTTTTCAGCTCGATCTGCATCTGCTTACGGATCTTGGCATCCAGTGCGCCGAGTGGCTCATCCAGCAGAAGAACCTTCGGCTCATTGACAAGAGCTCTGGCAATGGCAACTCGCTGCTGCTGTCCACCGGAAAGAAGTGTAACATCTCTTTTTTCGAAGCCTTCCAGCCCTACCATTTTCAGCATTCTTTTTACCTTCTGCTCAATAACAGATTTATCTACCTTTTTCAGATTCAGGCCGAAACCGATATTGTCCATAACATTGAGATGCGGAAACAATGCATATTTCTGGAATACCGTGTTGATCTCTCTTTTATATGGAGGCAGCTTGGAGATCTCAATTCCGTTAAACAGTACCTCTCCGCCGCTTGGCTCCTCAAAGCCGGCGATGATCCTTAAGGTTGTTGTCTTTCCACAGCCGCTGGGTCCCAGAAGCGTAAGGAATTCGTTTTCGTGAATGTCCAGATTAATGCCCCGGAGCACCTGCTGGTCATCAAAGTTTTTTGTGAGATTTTTTAACTCGATCAGTTTATTGCTCATCTTTTATATTCCCCTTCCCGCGTTTTCCTGCGATCAGATATACTGCCAGTACCAGAAGGATCACTCCCAGCATTATGGTACAAAGTGCATTGATCTCCGGCGTAACGCCTGTTTTCATCTGTGTGTAAACTTTTATCGGCAGCGTGGATACACGTGGCCCGGTTACAAAAATACTGATCACCACATCGTCCATGGACATGGCAAAGGCCAGCAGAGAGCCGGATATAACAGCCGGCATGATCAGCGGCAGGGTAATGTCCCAGAAGGCCCGAAAGGAACCGGCACCAAGATCTCTGGCTGCCTCTTCCAGGGACGGATCCATTCCCACAAGCCTTGCTTTTACCTCCATCAAAATATAGGGCACGCAGAAAACCGTGTGTCCGATCAGAAGTGTCAGCATTCCAAATGGCAGGTTCAGCATATAGAAAAATGCCATCAGTACCATTCCCAGAATGATCTCCGGGATCATCAGAGGCAGAATGGAAATATACTCCATCACCCCTTTTGTTTTCCAGTGGATCCTGGAAAGTCCTACAGCCCCCAGCGTTCCGATCACTGCAGATACCCCACAGCTGGACACCGCCAGGATCAAACTGTTTTTCAATGCCTGGATCAGATCCCTGTCCTGAAACAGTTCCTGATACCATTTCAGGGAAAAACCGGTAAAGCGCACCGGAAGTCTTGCTTCATTAAACGAAAATACCACTACCACACCAATGGGCAGATACATAAGGAAAAACAGGATTCCCAGGTACAGTCCTGAAAGCTTTGAGTTCTTTTTCATCCGATTCCCTCCAGTTCCTTCACATTGGTAAGCTTCCGATATAATACGATCATCAGAGTTGTCAGTATCATCAGTACCACAGCCAGTGCTGCGGCAAAGGGCCAGTTATTGCCTCTTGTCATCTGCTCCTGGATCAGACTTCCCACAAGTACGATCTTGTTTCCGCCCAGGATATCCGCAATAAAAAACAGACCCATAGATGGAATAAAGGTAAGTATCACTCCGGAAAGAAGTCCCGGCAAAGTCAGCTTAAAGGTGACGCTCCAGAAGGCCTTCCATCTGCTGGCTCCAAGGTCTCTGGCAGCTTCCACAAGGGACCAGTCCAGCTTTTCCGCACTGGAATATACGGACAGTGCCATAAACGGCAGCAATACATAGATCATACCGATCACGATCGCAGGATAGCTGTACAGGATTTTTAAGGGCTCCTGGATGATGCCAAGCTTCATCAGCAGATAATTCAGAAGGCCCTTTTTCTGGAGAATGATGATCCAGCCATAAAGACGGATCAGGGAATTCACCCAGAAAGGCAGCATCAGGAAAAGCATGGCCAGCTTCTTTTTGCCCTCGGAAAGCTTTGCCATAAAGTATCCGAAGGGGTAGCCCACCAGACAGATGATCAAAGTGCTGGTGAGCGCAAGGCGGAAGGATCCCGTAAAGGTCTGCAGGTATACAGGCTCCAGGATCTGCTTGTAATTATCCAGAGTAAATTTCCAGTTCACGCCGTAGCCGCCGTCTGCTGTGGAAAAGCTCAGTGCAACTACATACAGAAGAGGCAGAGCAACGAAGATCAGTGTAAAAAGATACAGCGGCAGGATCATCCATACGGAGCCTGCTCTGTGCTTACGCATGGGTACCTCCTGCACAGGGACCTGACTGATCCGGCAATACTTCTTCTGATCTTTCTTCCCGATCTACCAGCACTGCATCTGTAGGAAGAAAACAGCAGCGCACCTTTTCTCCTACACTGACATTTGTATCAATGCCGTAACGGCTTGCCACGATTTCCTGACCTTCCGAAGTTTTCAAAACAACACGGAGCTGGCCGCCGGCGAAGGTTTTTTCAATGACTTCGGCGGTTAAGCCATCGCAGCTGTCATCTGCGTTTTTTTCTGCGGGCTCCTGTACACTCTTTTGTGTGTTTTCTGATGTGCAATTTGGCGTGCTTTGTTGTGCATTTTTTTTATTTTCTTCAAACCGGATATTTTCGCTTCTTACTGCGATGGTAACCTTTTCTCCTTTTTGTGGGAAATATCCTCTGTCAGATGTAGCTGCGGTGTCCATTGATACTTTTACTTTTCCGGCATCAGTTCTTACGGTGATCTGAGCGGAAGTACCGTCAATCTCCTCTTCCGCAATGCTTTCCACAATACCGGTCAGGATATTGGCATTTCCAACAAAGGTTGCCACATAGCTGGTCTTCGGATGATTATAGATCTCATCCGGCGTCCCGATCTGCTCAAAGCGTCCGTGGTTCATCACAGCGATCGTATCAGACATGTTGATGGCTTCTTCCTGATCGTGAGTGATATAGATAAAGGTGATCCCCAGCTTCTTCTGCAGGCGCTTCAGTTCGTGCTGCATGGCACGCCTCAGCTGCAGATCCAGTGCACCAAGGGGTTCGTCCAGAAGAAGTACCTCCGGATTGTTCACAAGTGCTCTGGCTATGGCCACACGCTGGCGCTGACCGCCGGAAAGCTCTGACGGCTTACGCCTCTCAAAGCCCGGAAGCTGGACAAGATCCAGCATTTCTTTGACTCTTCTGCTGATCTCCGCTTTCGATGTTTTTTTCAATTTCAGCCCATATCCAATGTTATCTGCTACATTCATATGGGGAAAAAGTGCATAATTCTGGAACACTGTGTTCACATTGCGCTGATTCGGTTCCAAGGATGTCACATCCTTTCCATCTAGAAAAACCTGGCCGGAATCTGGCTGTTCCAGGCCTGCAATGATCCGCAGTGTGGTGGTTTTTCCACAGCCGGAAGACCCCAGCAGAGTGACAAATTCTCCTTTTTTTGCTGTAAGACAGATGCTTTCCAGGACGTCCTCACCTTCCTGGAAGCTCTTTTTTATGTTTTTCAGTTCTAATGAAATTTCGGACATTTAGTTCTCCTTCTGTTTGCTATGATATCCGCACCCTGCATGGGACTTTCCTGATATAAGATTGCTTATTGTACTCTCGCAGGGGATTCTCCTGATCCAAGATTGCTTATTATACCCCACGTGGGACTTTCCTGATTCAAGATTGCTTATTGTACCCCATGGGATTTCCTGATTCAAGATTGCTTATTGTACCCTCATAGGACTTCTCTGATTCGGTTAACTACTCATTTTCATGAAAATTATCTCGTATATACTGACAATAAGTTTCTTTATTAAATACAGGTTTAAATTCCCGACAGATTTTTTTTGCTTCTTTTGCCTGATCACAAAGAAGACGATACGTAGTCAGTGCCAGAAGCTTGGCCGGTTTGATATATGCCAGTTCTTCATCCATGATCTTAAAATCTGCTCCGTGAAGTTTTCCCGCAAATCCTCCAAATGTAAAATTCAGCACTGGAAACAGATGGGTCAGGTCTCCTACGTCGGTACAGGCGTTGTTAAAATCTGCCGGCTTTGAACATCGGTATGAAGCATCCAGAAGCTTTACGGATTCTTCCATCACTTTATCCGCACCTCTGTGCAGGATCGGCATATATCCCTGAAGCGGTTCTCTTTCGATCGTACCACCGAATGCATAGGCAGCTCCGTCATAGGCACGGTCCATTTTTTCCTGTGTTGCCCGGATCGCATCCAGAGACGCTGCACGGACTTTTGTTTCGATCACCGCTTCGTCCGGAACTGCATTGATCACATCCCCGGCTTTTCGGATCACGTTGTGAAGACGCACATGGTCTTCCTCCCGGAACGTTTCCCGCATCAGTCCCATCATCTGGATGGCACTGGAAGTAATACTTAATGCATTGACACCATCCCATGGATCAATGGCTGCATGTGCGGCTTTTCCTCTTACTGTCACTCGTTCTGCGGAAAATCCATTGCAGGCCGCATTCCCCAGGTAGAAGTCTTCCTCCACCTGCATCATGTGCACATGTGTTGTCATAATAATATCAGAATGGTCAAATTCTCCAAGACGGATCAGCTCGCTTTTTCCGGATGCCGGGAAGCCGATTCCCTCTTTCCGAAGCCGTGCACGTTTATCTGCATCAATGTATTCTTCCGCCGGAACGGCAAAAAAAGATACGGACCCAGACAGAGAGGCTTGAACCTCCTCATTGGTCAGTGCCAATGCTGCGCCGATCATGGCTGCAATCTGTGCGTGGTGTCCGCATGCATGTGCTGTCCCGTTGGCGGGATCAGCCATCGGATGCGACTTACATCCGATGGCGTCAAGTTCTCCGATAATAGTAACGTTCGGTCCGTCCTGTTCCATCCACTCAGCGCGAACCCCTGTGCGTGCAAGTCCTCCATGCACACGAAGTCCCAGGCCACGCAAAAAAGCCGCAACATGTGCGGCTGTTCTCTCCTCATAAAATCCCGGCTCCGGATGGCTCTGGATATCCTTCGCAAAGGCTATGATCTCATCTCTGTGTTCATCTATAGTCTGAATGATCTTTTCTTCAATATGATTCATGTCTTATAACCTCCATTTTCCGCAGGTTAAGCTATATGATATCATAAAACAGTTGATTTGGAAATAGATATTTTCTGGAGATATTTCGCCACTCCGTCGTTTTCATTGGAGCTGATGATCCCGGTTGCCACAACTTTCAGTTCATTCACTGCATTTTCCACTGCATAAGCTTCATCCGCAATTTCAAACATATCAATATCGTTTTTTCCATCACCAAATACAACTAACCTGTCACATGCCAATTTTTGTTTTAACTGCAAAGCCGCCTGCGCTTTGGATGCTTTTTGCGGCATGATCTCCAGCCACTGCTCTCCTGTGTAGATGTCCTTCTGATAAACAACATGATATTTATTTTTATATTTATGATAAAATGGTTCAAGCTTCTCCGGCTTATCAATGCAGGTAATATAAAAAAGATCTCCATACATCAGTTCAGATTCTGTAGTTACAATATTCGTGCGTTTGTCGCCCTTCCGGCTGTTTAAAAATGTCTGCATTCCACTTGTTGCCTTTGCCGCTATATAAGAAAACTTTTCAACATTATCCTGATATGAATATATGATCGGATATATTTCGTGTGCAAAAAGATCCCTCAATACCTCATATATATCCTCTTCAAAATAATTGGCAATGAGAATTTCCTCTGTTATATTATCTTTCACAAATGCCCCATTGTATATAATAAGAGGAAAGTGTGTGTTAAGGCCTTCTGTTACTTTTTTTGCCGTATTTAAGGAACGAGCTGTTGCATAGGAAAATAACATGCCTGAAGAAGTTAAAGCATTGATTGTTTTTATTGTATATGAAGATAAAGTTTCATTTTTTCGTAAAAGAGTTCCGTCGAGATCTGATACATATAGTGTTTTCATAAATAAATCCTTTCGTTTTACTATGGACTGTAGATAGGGAAACTTTTTTCAGTTGACAGGGAAATTGATGATAAAATATTTCTTTATTATAGCACAAAAAAAGTGGCTGTTTAAGCCACTTTTTACGATTGTATATTCAAAACTACATACATGTTCTGTTGATGATCGTTAATCTTTTTTGAATCAATTCTTAACCTGCGTTTCTTGGTCAAGCCCTCACCCGATTAGTAACAGTCAGCTCCATGTGTTACCACACTTCCACCTCTGCCCTATCTACCTCGTCGTCTTCAAGGGGGTTTACTTCACTAAGAATGGGATATCTCATCTTGAGGGGGGCTTCACGCTTAGATGCCTTCAGCGTTTATCCCTTCCGGACTTGGCTACCCGGCCATGGCTTTGGCAAGCCAACCGGTCCACCAGCGGTCCGTCCATCCCGGTCCTCTCGTACTAAGGACAGCTCCTCTCAGATATCCTGCGCCCACGCCGGATAGGGACCGAACTGTCTCACGACGTTCTGAACCCAGCTCGCGTACCGCTTTAATGGGCGAACAGCCCAACCCTTGGGACCTACTACAGCCCCAGGATGCGATGAGCCGACATCGAGGTGCCAAACCACTCCGTCGATGTGAACTCTTGGGAGTGATAAGCCTGTTATCCCCAGGGTAGCTTTTATCCGTTGAGCGATGGCATTCCCACTTAATACCACCGGATCACTAAGCCCTACTTTCGTACCTGCTCCACCCGTCGGTGTCGCAGTCAAGCTCCCTTCTGCCTTTGCACTCTTCGAATGGTTTCCGTCCATTCTGAGGGAACCTTTGGGCGCCTCCGATACCCTTTCGGAGGCGACCGCCCCAGTCAAACTCCCCGCCTGGCATTGTCCCACCGCCGGTTCACGGCGGCTGGTTAGAAGCCCAATATCACAAGGGTGGTATCCCAACAGCGGCTCCGCGGCAACTGACGTTACCGTTTCTCAGCCTCCCACCTATCCTGTACATGCAACACCGGACCCCAGTGCCAAACTGGAGTAAAGCTCCATGGGGTCTTTCCGTCCTGGCGCGGGTAGCCAGCATCTTCACTGGCACTTCAATTTCACCGGATGTATTGCCGAGACAGCGCTCAAATCATTACGCCTTTCGTGCGGGTCGGAACTTACCCGACAAGGAATTTCGCTACCTTAGGACCGTTATAGTTACGGCCGCCGTTTACTGGGGCTTAAATTCAAAGCTTCGCATTGCTGCTAACCTCTCCTCTTAACCTTCCAGCACCGGGCAGGCGTCAGCCCATATACCTCACCTTTCGGTTTCGCATAGACCTGTGTTTTTGCTAAACAGTTGCTTGAGCCTATTCTCTGCGGCCTGCTCTCGCAGGCACCCCTTCTCCCTAAGTTACGGGGCCATTTTGCCGAGTTCCTTGGCAATACTTCTTCCGCCGGCCTTAGGATTCTCTCCTCATCCACCTGTGTCGGTTTACGGTACGGGTACAATATGAACGATAGCGGCTTTTCTTGACGCATGGCTCACGGGCTTCGCTACTAATCTTCGCTCCACATCACGTCTTCCCATTGCATGGCGGATTTTCCTACCATACTGGTACCTCGCTTGTACCGGGCTTTCCATTCCCGGCTCCCGCTCTCCTTACGTGTCCCCACAGTTCTGTCATACTGCAGTACAGGAATATCAACCTGTTGTCCATCGGCTACGGCTCTCGCCCTCACCTTAGGTCCCGACTCACCCAGGGCAGATCAGCTTTACCCTGGAAACCTTGGATATTCGGCCTAGAGGATTCCCACCTCTATCTCGCTACTCATTCCGGCATTCTCTCTTCCATGCAGTCCACAGCTCCTTTCGGTACTGCTTCTTCCCGCATGCAATGCTCCTCTACCAATCTATTACTAGATTCCTTAGTTTCGGTGGCGCGTTTCAGCCCCGGACATTTTCGGCGCAGGACCTCTCGACCAGTGAGCTATTACGCACTCTTTGAATGTATGGCTGCTTCTGAGCCAACATCCTGGTTGTCTTCGAAATCCCACATCCTTTTCCACTTAACGCGCACTTTGGGACCTTAACTGTAGGTCTGGGCTCTTTCCCTTTTGACCGCCCAACTTATCTCGTGCAGTCTGACTCCCGGTGATATCTACACGGCATTCGGAGTTTGATATTCTTCGGTAGGCTTTGACGCCCCCTAGGAAATTCAGTGCTCTACCTCCGCAAGACTCACACCGAGGCTAGCCCTAAAGCTATTTCGAGGAGAACCAGCTATCTCCGGGTTCGATTGGAATTTCTCCCCTATCCACACCTCATCCCCACCCTTTTCAACGGATGTGGGTTCGGTCCTCCACTACCTCTTACGGCAGCTTCAACCTGGACATGGATAGATCACCCGGTTTCGGGTCTACTCCTACTGACTCTGGCCCTATTAAGACTTGGTTTCCCTACGGCTCCACACCTGAAGTGCTTAACCTTGCCAGTAAGCGTAACTCGCCGGACCGTTCTACAAAAAGTACGCGGTCGTACATATAAAGTACTTCCACAGCTTGTAGACACAGGGTTTCAGGTTCTCTTTCACTCCCCTCCCGGGGTCCTTTTCACCTTTCCTTCACAGTACTATACGCTATCGGTCACTAAGTAGTATTTAGCCTTAGGGGGTGGTCCCCCTTACTTCCCACAAGGTTCCTCGTGTCTCGTGGTACTCCGGATCCTGCTCAGTCAGCTCTGCTTTCACGTACGGGGCTTTCACCCTCTCCGGCCGGCTTTCCCAAAACCGTTCTGTTAACTTCGCTGAATCTTAAATGCAGTCCATGACCCCGGCATGCACGCACACCGGTTTAGGCTCCTCCGCGTTCGCTCGCCGCTACTTACGGAATCGATGTTTCTTTCTTTTCCTCCGGGTACTTAGATGTTTCAGTTCCCCGGGTTCCCTTCCATACGTTATGGATTGGCGTATGGATGCATGAGGTCTGCTCATGCGGGTTTCCCCATTCAGAAATCTCCGGATCACGGGATATTTGCTCCTCCCCGAAGCTTTTCGCAGCTTATCACGTCTTTCATCGGCTCTTAGTGCCAAGGCATCCGCCCTGTGCCCTTATTGCTTGACCTTTCGCTTCATCACCCTAGCGTAGGTGATGCGGTCTCTTGATTCTCGTGTTACTACCAGTAAGTGCTTCCTTCTCACGAAGTTT
>NZ_NALB01000007.1:267500-589202 GCF_008680535.1 Blautia sp. LMAG:36
ATTATCTTTCTTGTTGTTTATTGTGTTGTTTTTTATAATAAGACTCTTCGCTGGATGGCGCTACGCCGGTCGCATTTTCAATGCGGGAATATGCAGGGGGAAGGCCATCTCAGAGTTCCGTAGCCCGAAGGCCCTCCCCCTGCACCCCCACCCTCTTGGGCACGGAAGGAGTTCTGCGTTGTTGTGTGTGCTGCGTTGTTGACTTTTGTCTGTATGCTGCGGTACTCAGAATGGAACGTTGTGCCGATCTGTTCCCTGTATTCTTCGATATTTATGGCGATACGCTATGCCGATCTGCGATCTGGTTCTGGGATTCTTCGGTACTTATAGTGGTACGCTGGGCCGATCTGGTCCCTGTATTCTTCGATATTTATGGTGATACGCTGTACCAATCTAGTTCCTGTATTCTTCGATATTTATGGTGATACGCTGTGACGATCCCGTTTCTGTATTCTTCGATACTTATAGGAATATTCTGTACCAGTCTGACATTTCAGGACAGGACGCCCAGTCCGCTTCCGTCCCATGCTCCGTTTTTTTCCTGTCGGCTGGAAGCGTCAGCCAGAGGAAGGTGGCATCGGGCCGGGCTGCTGCGGAGGAGGGGTGATTACTACTTGGGCTGCGGGAGACGGCGTTATTGCGGCAGGGTCTGCTGTCTGAGCCGCAGGCGAGTTCTGGCCCTGCCGCAATGCTTTTAGCCGTCTCACGGAGCCCTAGTAGTATCCCCCGATGGAGTCCCTGCCCGGAGCGATGCCACCTTCCTCTGGCGTCCCTCAACCACATCCACCTCTCAAAACCTCAAAAACATCCACGACTGCATCCACTCCCGGAGCGATGCCTTCTTCCCCTGGCGTCCCTCAACCACATCCACCTCTCAAAAACTCAAAAACATCCCCGCTTGCATCCACCCCCGGAGCAATGTCACCTTCCTCTGGCGTCCCTCTCCATCCTTCTCACAAAACCTCAAAAGCATCCCCGACTGCATCCACCGAGCGATACCACCTTCCTCTGACGTCCCTCAACCACATCCATACACACCAAAAAAGCCCGGCATCTTCATATTCCAAAGACACCGGACTCCCATCAGTCATATATAAGCTGGAAATGAGACTCGAACTCACGACCCCTTCATTACGAGTGAAGTGCTCTACCGACTGAGCTATTCCAGCTTGTGCTAAACACAACTGATATTATACCGTATTTTACAAAAAATGCAAGCACTTTTTCCTACAATCCACTCAAATCCTTACCCTCCAATCACCCCAACCATATTCCCATTTAATTCACAAACCATCACTCATCCCCGGAAGCCCCCTTCCTGCGAGAAGCCACCCGTTTCACAACCTTTACCGCATCCTTTACAGCCACAGATTTTTCAACCACCGTCATTTTCGCTTTATCCATACGCTTTCCCCTGCTTTTCCCCACAGTCTTTTTCACATTTCCTTTCTTCACAGAGTTTTTCTTCACATTCCCCTTCTCCGGTGTACACCCAAATACCGCCACACCATAAGCCGGAAGCTTCAGCTTCAAAGAAAACTCCCTGTTATCACACTCCATATGAACAGCCGCTTTCGCCCGTGCGTTCACCACACCCTGTCCGCCAAACTTTTCACTGTCACTGTTGAAAATTTCCTTATATTTCCCCGCAAAAGGCACACCAACCCGGTAACTGTCATAAGATACCGGTGAAAAATTACACACCGCAAGAATCGTTTCTTCCTGCTTTTCCGTCTTACGAAGAAACGCAACCACATTCTCATCATAGCTGGTAAACTGGATCCACTCAAACCCATCCGAATTACCATCCATTGCATACAACGCCGGATGATTCCTGTAAAGTTCATTCAGATCATGCAGATACACCCTCATTTCCGGCCCCACATCCCCATCCGGCGCAGTCATCTTCACACCCGGATGAAGCATCAGATAGCCATACGCAGCACGCAGCTGAGCATCCTTTTGCCTTGAAGATCCCGGAAGCTTCTCCAGAAACTCTTTTAACGTACCCACATCTCTCTTCCCCAGAGTCAGTACATAATGCTCACTATATGCATACATCATGGAAAGCGTCAGCTGATCATAATAATTTCGTCTGTCCAAAGGCTCTGCTTCCAGGTAAGAAAGAAGATCCTTTGTCCAGCCACCACTCCATTTATAGTCAAACCCCAGATGATCATTCTCCACACTGTCTGTAAGCTGCGGCCATAAACCATCCTCCTGTGCGATCAGAAGAATCCCCGGATACTGCTTCTTCACAATAGAATTCAGATGCTTCAGAAACTCCAGTGCCTGAAGATTCTCATTGGAACTATAAAGATTAGCCGTCCACTGTCCCGCCTCTCTTCCAAAATCCAGATACAGCATCGCATCTACATCATCCATCCGAAATCCGTCCACATGAAATTCATCCAGCCAGAAAAACGCATTAGAAATAAGAAAATCTTTGACCATAGGACTTCCGTAATTATAAAGCATGGTGCCCCACATCGGATGAACGGCCATAGCCGGATCCTGTACTTCATAAAGAGGAGTTCCGTCAAATTTCTCAAGCCCTGCATCAAACCGCGGAAACTGAGCCGGTGTCCAGTCCAGGATCACGCCAATCCCTGCCTGATGAAGATCCTCCACCAGTGTCCGGAAATCTGCCGCAGTCCCAAAACGGGTAGTCACAGCATAATACGCAGACGTAGAATATCCTCCTGAACTTCGGTCAAGATACTCCATCACCGGATGAAATTCTACATGCGTATAACCGGTTTCCTTCAGAAACTCCACCAGTTCACCACTGTTTTTCCACTCTGTTACATCCGTTTCATAAATAGAAACCGGAACTTCACGGCTGGCAAACCTTTCACGTTCCTTCATCCACGCTTCATCCTGCCATAAAAAATCCCCCAGCTCTGTTACAACAGAAATCACAGACGGCGCTCCCTGAGTTCCATTTCCGTAAGGATCAGACTTCCGCTGTACATCGCCGCCTTTGATCTTGATCTCATACTGGTAAGAGGCCCCTGCCTCTACACCTGGAACAAAAATCTCAAAAATTCCGGACATTGGCATCCGATGCATCGGAAGACGCCTTCCATCCCACCTGTCAAAATCACCGACCACACTGACACGGATTGCATTGGGTGCCCAGACAGCAAAATATGTTCCTTCTACCTCGCCACAGGTCCCCGGATGCGCTCCCAGCTTCTCATATGCCTTGTAATAGACGCCGGCACAAAAAGCTCGTTCCTCCTCTTCCGTGATCTGGCATGGACATTCATACGCATCGTAAAAAGTCTCTTTCCTGCTTCCTCTTATCACACGGAAACGATATTCCGGAATCCTTTTCAGTGGAAGCATTACAGCATAATAACCAGCCTCATCTTCCAGGATCATCGGATAACTCTTTTCCCCTACAACAACCTCTGCAGCATCCGCTCCCGGAAAAAATCCCTGGATCAGAACGCCATCCTCTGTTACCCTTGGCTGCATCACATCACGAGGTGATGCCTCCTCCCCATAAACGATCGCCTCGATCCGGGGCCAATCCATATATTCATACGCTTTATCAGCCATAATCGTCTCCTCCATCATATTTGTTGTTTTATAGACTAAGTTTACCACCATTTTACAGAAAAATAAAGATAACAGTTCTAATCTTCGCAAAAAGCACCACAAGTAACCGGTAACAGAACAGAAAATAATTCGATTTGGTTCTTCCCAAAATCATGTGTAACGATTATAATATGAAGCAGAATATGAAACAAATAACTTATCAGGAGGAATCATCAATGGAAAACAGACAGTATGATGTAACAGCTCTCGGCGAGCTTCTGATCGACTTCACAGAAAACGGTGACAGTTCCCAAGGAAACCCTACTTTCGAGGCAAACCCGGGCGGAGCTCCCTGTAACGTTCTTGCCATGCTGAACCGTCTTGGCAAAAAAACTGCATTTATCGGAAAGGTCGGAAACGACATGTTCGGCAAGCAGCTGAAGGCTGCCGTAGAAGAATGCGGCATTGATACCAGAAATCTTGTCATGGACGATGAAATTCACACTACCCTTGCTTTTGTACATACTTACCCGGACGGAGACCGTGATTTTTCTTTCTACCGTAATCCAGGTGCAGATATGATGCTGACAAAGGATGAGGTAGATGCCGATCTGATCCGCAATTCCAGGATCTTCCATTTCGGCACGCTTTCTTCCACACATGAGGGTGTCCGTGAAGCAACCCGCTATGCTCTTGACGTGGCAAAAGAAGCCGGATGCATCATCACCTTTGACCCGAACTTACGCCCTCCACTCTGGAAGGATCTGAACGATGCCCGCAAAGAGATCGAATACGGCATGGAACGCTGTGATGTACTGAAGATTTCTGATAATGAAGTGGAATTTCTTTTTGACACAACAGATTATGATAAGGGTGCTGCCCTTATCGAAGAAAAATATCATATCCCGCTTGTGCTGATCACAATGGGAAAAGACGGAAGCCGCGCTTATTATCGCGGACGGAAGGTCGAGGCTGCTCCTTTCCTTCAGGAAAAAACCATTGAAACCACCGGTGCAGGAGACACCTTCTGTGCAAGCACCCTGAATTATGTGCTGGAACACGGTCTTGAGGATCTCACTGACGAAAATCTCGCAGAGCTGCTTACTTTTGCAAATGCAGCAGCTTCTCTCATCACAACAAAGAAGGGAGCACTCCGCGTAATGCCTGAAAGAGATGAAGTTCTTGACTTCATTGCCTCCCGCAAGTAGTGTATGTTTTTCTTTTATTGAATTATTTTTTTGTTTATTGGCTTTGAAAAGCTGAGAAAACACCGCAGGGGGAGAAAGCACTCAAAGTTACAAAGCCCGTTTTTCTCCCCCTGCACCCCCTCTTTCCGGGCACGTACCGCAGAAACGACGCTTCGCGCCTATCCGCCAATTGTTGTGTATTCTTCATATTTTCCCTATTATATCATATATTTTTATTAATATCTTATCGTATAAAAATTTACAACCAATATCATTACGCATATTATATTTGCACATTATATTTGTATTTGATATATTTACATTTAATATATTTGCATTTAATATATTTGCATTTGATATATTTGCATTTGATATATTTGCATTTGATATATTTGCATTTGATATATTTGCATTTGATATATTTGCATTTGATATATTTGCATTTGATATATTTACATTTGATCATTTGATATATTTGAATTTGATATATTTACATTTGATCATTTGATATATTTGAATTTGATCATTTGATATATCTGCATTTGATATATTTACCGCTCAAATTCACTTCTATATTATTCCAAAAAATCCGCAGATGTGCCCCGCACATCGAGACCTACCAACGCCCTCCCACCCTCACTCTCGGCTCAACCTTCCACATCCAATACCGTCACATACCTATAACGGCCTCAAGACTTTTTCACTCTCAACAACCCCGTCAGGCCGTTCTCCTCCATCGGCTCAACCTTTCGTTCCCAGCACCGTCGCATACAGACACAAGTCAACCAAACTCCCGTCCTCCACAACCAAGCACTCCTAAAAAAAGCCCGAGGGGTGTGCAGAGGGGCCGCGGCTTTGCGGCCCCTTTGCGGTTTTCCTTTTTTCCTCAAAAAAAATACTGTGCACCATTCGCCAAAAAAGCAAACGCCACACAGTATTTAAAAAAAAGTATTTCTAACCTCTTGTTCCTTTACTTAACAACACGCACCCTGTACATTCCCTCAATCTCCTTGAGTTCATCCAACGCCTTAGCAGACGCCGCACTCTCAAGATCAATAAGAGTATAAGCAAACTCCCCTTTACTCTTATTCGTCATATCCGCAATATTCAGTCCCTCAGATCCAAGGATCTTGGTAACCTGACTGATCATATTCGGTGTGTTGCTGTGCGCAAGAGAGATTCTTCCAACAGCCACACAGGTACCCATATCACAATTCGGATAATTCACAGAATTCTTAATATTACCATTCTCAAGGTAATCACGGATCTCTTTTACAGCCATCTCTGCACAGTTCTCTTCAGATTCCTCTGTAGACGCACCAAGATGCGGAGTTACCAGAATACCCTCGCGTCCTGCAACTGTCTCATTTGCAAAGTCAGTTACATACTTCTTAACCTTGCCACTCTCAACAGCCTCGATCAGCGCATCCTCATCAACAAGAAGATCTCTTGCAAAATTCAGAAGAACTACGCCGTCCTTCATCTTATCAAAAGCTTCTTTGTTGATCATCTTCTTAGTGCTGTCAAGAAGCGGCACATGAATGGTGATATAATCGCACTGGCTGTAGATCTCATCCAGGCTCTTGCTGTGCTTGATGGTTCTGGACAGGTTCCATGCTGCATCAATAGAAAGATATGGGTCATAGCCATATACTTCCATGCCAAGACCGCATGCTGCGTTTGCCACCATGGCTCCGATGGCTCCAAGACCGATGATACCAAGCTTTTTGCCGCTGATCTCGCATCCTGCGAACTGTTTTTTCTGCTTCTCGGCAAGCTTGCCAATGTGCTCTTTATCTTTCTCCTGTGCAACCCACTCGATACCTCCTACGATATCTCTGGATGCAAGGAGCATACCTGCAAGTACCAGCTCTTTTACGCCGTTTGCGTTGGCTCCAGGTGTGTTGAATACAACAACGCCCTTCTCTGCATACTCCTTAACCGGAATATTATTGACGCCTGCACCTGCACGTGCAACTGCGCAAACGCTCTTCGGCAGCTCCATGTCGTGCATTTTTGCACTTCTTACAAGGATTGCGTCACACTGGTCAGCGGTCTCTGTTTTTTTATAATTATCGCCAAAAAGTTTCAGACCTTTTTCAGCGATCGGATTCAGGCAATGATACTGGAACATTATGCATTCTCCTCCTCGAATTTTTTCATGAATGCAACCAGTGCCTCTACGCCGGCCTTTGGCATGGCATTGTAGATGCTGGCACGCATTCCGCCAACAGTACGGTGTCCTTTCAGGTTTACAAGTCCTGCTTCAGTTGCCTCTTTAACAAACTTGGCATCCATTTCCTTGTCACCGGTTACGAACGGTACATTCATAAGGGATCTGTCTTCCGGAACTACAGTTCCTTTGAACAGCTTGCTGGAATCCAGGTAATCATAAAGGATTTTTGCTTTTTCCTCATTGCGCTGCTTCATCACTTCCAGGCCGCCCATCTTCTTCAGCCATTTGAATACTTTTCCGCATACATAGATGCAGTAAGCATTCGGCGTATTGTAAAGAGAGCCTGCGTCTGCATGTGTCTTATAAGTAAGCATGGTTGGGGTTCCCGGAAGAACATCCTCTGTGATCAGGTCCTCACGGATGATCACGATAACCATGCCTGCCGGTCCGATGTTCTTCTGAACACCGCCATAAATAATACCATATTTGCTTACATCCACCGGCTCAGACAGGAAACAGGAGGATACATCTGCTACCAGAGTCTTACCTTTTGTGTTTGGAAGTTTTTTGAATTTTGTGCCGTAAATGGTGTTGTTCTCACAGATGTATACGTAGTCTGCATCCGGGCTGATCGGCAAATCACTGCAGTCCGGGATATAGCTGAAGGTTTTATCTTCAGAAGATGCGATCTTGTTTGCTTTTCCGTATTTCTGAGCTTCCTGATAAGCTTTTTTTGCCCACTGTCCTGTTACGATATAATCTGCGACCTTGTTTTTCATGAGGTTCATCGGGATCATGGCAAACTGCTGGGATGCTCCTCCCTGAAGGAAAAGTACCTTGTAGTTATCCGGAATGTTCATAAGCTCGCGAAGATCTTTCTCTGCAGTATCAATGATCTCCTGAAAAGCTGCACTTCTGTGGCTCATTTCCATAACAGACATTCCTGTGCCGTTATAATCCATCATCTCATCCGCTACTTCTTTGAGTACTTCCTCTGGAAGCACTGCCGGTCCGGCAGAAAAATTATACACTCTACTCATGTTTCTTCATATCCTCCTCGTCAAATACATCATCAAGGTTCGCACCAGCCGGTACCATCGGGAACACACTCAGATCCTGATCGATCCAGCAATCCAGAACGACAGGTCCCTCTGCTGCCAGTGCCATCTTAAGTGCAGGCTCCACATCCTCCATCTTTGTCACACGAATGGCTTTTGCACCCAGCGCCTCTGATAATTTCACAAAATCAACGGCGTCATCCAGTACTGTGGAAGAGTACCTCTTTCCATAGAAAAGCGTCTGCCACTGACGCACCATTCCCAGTACATGATTGTTCATAACAATCTGGATCAGCTGTCTGCCACAGCGTGCAGCTGTTGCCAGCTCATTCATATTCATACGGAAGCATCCGTCACCTGCTATATTTACAACTGTTTTTTCCGGTCTGCCCATCTTCGCGCCAATTGCAGCGCCAAGGCCGTAGCCCATGGTTCCAAGGCCGCCGGAAGTAAGAAGAGTTCTCGGCTCTTTGTATTTATAATACTGCGCCGCCCACATCTGATGCTGTCCAACATCTGTGGAGATGATCGCATCACCGTTGGTCAACTCATAAAGTTTCTCTATAATATACGGACCTGTAAGCTGTGTGTGATCATAATTCAGCGGATATTTTGATTTCAATTCCTGGATATGTGCGATCCACTCCGGATGTTCTTTCTTCGGAATTTCCTCCAGAAGGCGTTTCAGCACTTCCTTCACATCACCGATCACACTGGCATCCACTTTGATATTTTTATTGATCTCCGCAGCATCCACATCGATCTGAAGGATTTTTGCATTATGTGCAAAAGTTTTGGTATTTCCTGTTACACGGTCACTGAAGCGTGCACCGAGAACAATAAGAAGATCGCACTCTGTTACGCCAAGATCGGAAGTCTTGGTTCCGTGCATACCTACCATACCTGTATAGAGAGGATCTTCTCCCGGGAAGGTACCCTTGCCCATCAGAGTATCGCAGACAGGAGCCTGGATCCTGCGAGCCAGCTCACGTACTTCCTGGTCAGCACCGGAGATCACACATCCGCCGCCAACAAAAATAAACGGTTTCTCTGCCTCTCTGATCATTTCCAGTGCCTGATCAATATCTTCTTTACGGATACTTTTGATCTCACGGTTAACCATAGCCGGATGGCATGGCTCATATTCATATTTCATTCCTGTGATATCCTTCGGGACATCCACAAGCACCGGGCCGGGTCTTCCGCTTTTTGCAATATAAAATGCTCTTCTTAACGTATCTGCAAGATCTTCGATATTCTTTACGATGAAACTGTATTTTGTTACAGGCATTACGATACCTGCGATATCAACCTCCTGGAAAGAATCTCTTCCCAGGAGTGGTCTTCCTACGTTTGCAGTAATGGCTACCATCGGTACGGAATCCATGTATGCAGTCGCGATCCCTGTTACCAGGTTAGTTGCTCCTGGACCGGAGGTTGCCAGGCAGACACCTACCTTTCCGGTCGCTCTTGCATAACCGTCAGCAGCATGGGATGCACCCTGCTCGTGGGAGGTCAGTACATGTGTGATCTCATCTTTGTATTCATATAAGGCATCGTAAACATTCAGGATCGCGCCGCCCGGATATCCAAATACGGTATCAACGCCCTGTTCCTTCAGACATTCTACGATGATCTCTGCACCTGTAAGCTGCATATCTTTCGTTCCTCCTTATTTTGCTTTCGGTACTTCCAGGATCGCACCACGGTTTCCGGATGTTACCATGGAAGCGTATCTTGCCAGATATCCGGTTGTCACCTTCGGCTCTCTTGGCTGCCATTTTTCTCTTCTAGCCTGCATCTCTTCATCTGAAACCTTGATCTCCAGTTTCAGCTCCGGAATATTGATGCTGATGATATCGCCTTCCTCAACCAGTGCGATCGGGCCGCCTACTGCTGCCTCCGGTGATACGTGTCCGATAGCGGCTCCTCTAGATGCACCGCTGAAACGTCCGTCGGTGATCAGGGCTACGGAAGAACCAAGTCCCATTCCCACGATGGCAGATGTAGGGTTCAGCATCTCTCTCATTCCAGGGCCACCCTTTGGTCCCTCATAGCGGATAACCACAACATCCCCCTCTACGATCTTACCGCTCTTGATGGCAACAATTGCGTCATCCTCGCTGTCAAATACACGTGCAGGACCCTCATGTACCAGCATCTCCGGTACAACAGCAGAACGTTTTACAACACCACCATCCGGTGCAAGGTTTCCTTTCAGTACGGCAAGTCCGCCTGTCTTTGTATACGGATTGTCGATCGGGCGGATAACCTCCGGATTCAGGTTTACACAGTTTTTGATATTCTCACCTACTGTTTTTCCGGTTACTGTCATACACTCTGTATGGAGAAGTCCCAGCTTGTTCAGCTCATTCATGACCGCATAGACACCACCGGCCTCATTAAGATCTTCCATGTAGGTCGGGCCTGCCGGTGCAAGGTGGCAAAGGTTCGGGGTCTTCTCACTGATCTCATTTGCAAAGCTGATATCAAAATCCATTCCGATTTCATGTGCGATAGCCGGAAGATGAAGCATACTGTTTGTGGAGCATCCAAGTGCCATATCTACTGTAAGTGCATTTAAAACTGCCTCTTTTGTCATAATGTCTCTTGGGCGGATGTTCCTTCTGTACATTTCCATTACCTGCATTCCTGCATGCTTTGCAAGACGGATACGTTCAGAGTATACTGCCGGGATGGTACCGTTTCCTTTCAGTCCCATACCGAGAACCTCTGTCAGGCAGTTCATGCTGTTCGCAGTGTACATACCGGAACATGATCCGCAGGTCGGGCAGGTTTTGTTCTCGAATTCTTCCAGATCATCTGCTGTGATGGTTCCTGCTGCATAGGATCCTACTGCCTCAAACATACTGGAAAGACTGGTTTTGTGTCCTTTTACATGGCCGGCAAGCATCGGACCGCCGCTTACGAATACAGTAGGAACGTTGATCCTTGCCGCTGCCATCAGAAGGCCAGGTACGTTTTTGTCACAGTTGGGAACCATGACCAGAGCATCGAACTGATGAGCCAGTGCCATGGCCTCTGTGGAATCTGCGATCAGGTCACGTGTTACAAGGGAATATTTCATTCCAACGTGTCCCATTGCGATTCCGTCACATACTGCGATCGCCGGAAATACAACCGGTGTGCCGCCAGCCATTGCAACGCCGAGCTTTACAGCATTTACAATTTTGTCAAGGTTCATATGTCCCGGTACGATCTCGTTATAAGAACTTACGATTCCTACCAGTGGTTTGTCCATTTCTTCCTTTGTCATTCCAAGGGCATTGAACAGGGAACGATGTGGTGCCTGCTGTGTGCCTTTTCTTACGGTATCACTTTTCATTTTTAAGGTCTCTCCTTTTTATTCTTTACGATAGGATCCGGTATCTGTTTATAGACTTCCTCTTCCAGGTACCGGTTTTTTCTGTTCTGTTTCGTTTTCTTCTCTCTGTCCCGCTTTATTTATGCAATGGCATCTGCGATCAGATTGCCCATCTCTTTGGTTCCGACAAGCTTGCATCCGTCAGACATGATATCTCCTGTTCTGTAACCCTCTGTAAGAACCTTCTGTACTGCTGTTTCCACAGCATCTGCTTCTTTATCAAGATCCAGAGAATATCTCAGCATCATAGCAGCGGAAAGAATGGTTGCGATGGGGTTTGCCTTGTTCTGGCCTGCGATATCCGGTGCAGAACCATGGCTCGGCTCATAGAGACCAAGCTTTGTCTCATTTAAGCTTGCGGAGGAAAGCATTCCGATAGAACCGGTCACCATACTTGCCTCATCAGAGAGGATATCTCCGAACATGTTTTCTGTAAGGATAACATCAAACTGCTTCGGATCACGTACCAGCTGCATTGCACAGTTATCAACCAGCATATGCTCCAGTGTTACATCCGGATAGTCCTTTGCCACATCCTCTACTACACTTCTCCAGAGTCTGGAAGAATCAAGAACATTGGCTTTATCTACACTTGTAACCTTATTTCTTCTCTTACGTGCGATCTCAAATGCCTTAATGGCAATACGGCGGATCTCATTCTCATTATAAGAAAGAGTATCTACTGCTGTGCGGACTCCGTTCTCCTCAGTAGTCTTTCTTGCTCCGAAATAAAGACCTCCTGTAAGCTCTCTTACGATGATCATGTCAAAACCATCTCCGATGATCTCATCACGGAGCGGGCAGGCATCACGAAGCTCATTGTAAAGATAAGCCGGACGAAGGTTTGCAAACAGGTTCAGCGCCTTACGTATCGCAAGAAGACCTGCCTCCGGGCGTTTGGACGGCTCCAGCTTGTACCACGGGGATGTCTTGGCATCGCCGCCAATGGAACCCATCAGTACTGCATCAGAAGCTTTTGCCTGGGCAATGGCTTCCTCTGTAAGAGGTACTCCGTGAGCATCAATGGATGCCCCTCCTAAAAGAACCTCTGTGTATGAAAATTTATGACTGTATTTCTCACATACTCTGTCTAAAACTTTTTTGGCCTCGGCAACAATCTCCGGACCGATTCCGTCTCCCGGAATCAGGGCAATCTTGTACTCCATTTTATTCACTCCTCCGATTTCCCCTGTGCTGTAAAATTTTAACGCACTGGTGTGGATAATTGTTATTATCATAACGCACTTTTCGACGGATTTCAACCTATTAAATAGATAAAGTTATTTCCGGAATGCAAAAAATAAACGGCAATTCCCTGTTTCTGCCGCCACAGAGACATACTTTCGCACACAGAAAAAAGAAAAACTGCCCTACCATTCCGGTACAGCAGTCTTTCTTTTTTTATCATATTCTGTTTTTCCTGATGATCTTCTCAGAATTTTCCGCTGGAACCACCGAAGGTATCACCGGAAGATGAGGTATGGGTGCTGGAACCACCGTTATTATCCTCATTTTTCGGTTTTGCGGATTTTGATACCGTACTGTAGAGGTAAAAATCATTACTTCTGGTCACATTCATACTGCCCTGCCGCACATAAGAAGCCGCCCGATCCTGTTTTCGCACAGTTTTCAGCTTTCTTCTCATATTTCCGGTCACCAGTAATCCTGCCACAAGCCCCACAGCAAGAGCGATCAGCAGGTTTATCCCAACCGCAAAAGGCTCATCCGGAAGGTTTTCCACATCGTATGGCTCTGCCTCATCTGCCTGCGTGATAAAATCATCGCATTCCGTGGCAAACTTATGAAACGCTTCGTTATAATCACCGTCACTTAAATAAGGCTTCACCTGATCCATGATGTAGGACTGTCCGGCATCCGTAAACACTTCTATCGCATATCCGTGTGTTGCAATGGCCCAGTTACGGTCTCCCATATCCAACAGGAATAAAATACCGTCACCATTTTCCCCCTGTCCATATCCATGGTCAATAAAATAATCCTCCGCATACGCCTGGGCTGTTTTTCCCTCAAGACTGTTAACGGTAACGACCACAACATCTACCTGATCCCGCTCACTGATCTCATCCAGAGTACTGCTCAGACTCTCCTGCTGCTCTGCATCCAGAAGTCCCGCCTGGTCATCCAGACGGCTTACGGTGCCTGCCCATACTGGAAAAGCACATGCCAGACACAAAAGGATCGATATCAAAAATACAGATATTCTTTTTTTCATGGCATCCACCTCCCTACAAAGCCCAGATCAGATACAGGATAATATAAGTGATCACACCCACGACCCCCGTTGTTCCTAGGAACCATCGTGCAAAAGCGTTCTTGTCTGTAGGCAGATTTCCCACAAATTTCCCTGTCTGACCATTCATGGCAAATATGTAATTATCCCCCTTCCACTTCGTCTGCAGGATCCATACGGGATATAGCGCATATTTCGTTGTCCCATTATGAAGCCGGATACTGGTATTCTCCGGTACCACACTGGCGTATCCTCTCACCGTATCCCGGAATGCAGCCTCTGTGCTGCGGCGGATACGCTCATTGGCACGTTCCTCACACTCGCTGGCTGTCACATCATATTTATCTGCAAAATATCCAGCCAGATACGCAGTCTGAAAATCCACCGCTTCTTTGAAATCAAAAGGCTCTATAGACTCCATCAGATCATTTTCCATGCTGGCAGAGCCATCCACCGGTACATGATCAAAACCAAGAGAACCACTTCTGTGTACTGCATAATAGCTGGTCTCCGTATAATCATAATCGCTATCGCTCCAGAACCGGGTCTTTGTTGCACGGTAACGGATATCTGCGTCTGCGTCTGTGTCATACAGCCAAAACGGAACGTAGATGCCCTTAACCTCGCTGATATGATTCTCTGACTTAAATGCTTTCGGCAGAAGCCGCTTACCGGTAAGATGCTTTTTCAGCCTCTCCTTTGCCGCTTTCTTGTCCAGCTTAAACGGGATCACATAATCCGGCTTCAGTGCACCGGACAGCTGCCCGGTCATTACCACCGGACTTCCGCAAAACGGGCAGGCCGTTGCTGCCGTATTGGCATCTCCCACGATCTCACCGCCACAGGACTTGCACACATAGGTACGCAGCCCCTCACTCTCCCCGTCCTGCCACTCACTGCCGGCCTCATCCGACCAGCTCATATCCTCAGGCTGCTCTTCCTCCACAGTCTGGGCATATTCCGATAACGTACCAACATCAAACTCCGTATCACAAAACGGACACTTCATCTTCTGCACAGAACTATCAAACTCTATGGAGCCACCACAGCACGGACACTTAAACTCCTGCATCTTCGCCATATATTCACCTCACTTCATCATTCTGTATCCAACAACCGGCAGGAGTTACCCTGCATTTTGCTCCTGACCATCTCTCTTTCTGATCTATACTGCATCCTCCGGTCCGAACGGATCACCGCACTCCGGGCAGAATTTCGGTGGATTCTCCGGATCTGCCGGTTCCCATCCGCACCTGCTGCAACGATACTGCATCTTCTTCTCCGGCTTCTTCGCTCCGCAGTTCATACAGAACTTTCCTTTATTCACCGTACCGCAGGAACAGGTCCAGCTGTCCTCCACCGGACGCGATGCACCACACTCCGGACAGAATTTCCCCGAAGAAACCGCACCACAGCTGCAGGTCCAGGAACCAGCCGCAGCCCCTGCTCCGTTCCCTGCCGGCGAAACCGGCTGCGCTGCCTGCTTCTGTACACTCTGCTGCTGCGCCTGCTGCTTCTGGCCCATCTCAAACAACTGCTGCGCATTCAGACCACCTGCATTAGCAGCCATACCCATGCCCATAAAACCAGTCATAGCCCCTGCTGAATTAGAAGCCGCAGCCTTCATAGCATCCGCCTGGGCCCCGGTCAAAGTAGCCGCAGCCATAGCAGGATCACGCATCATAGCCGTACGCTGAGCCTGCTTGATCATCTCGGCATCCTCATCCGGCAATGTCACAGAACCAAGTGCCACACTGACCACCTTAAGCCCACGAAGCTCCTCCCACTTGGCAGAAAGCACCTCATTCATGGCATTCTCCAGCTCCGTATTATGAGTCACGATCTGATTCGGACGCATCTCCAGCTCCGAAAGCCTTCCGAAAGCAGGCTGCAGCGCACTGATAAACTCCGCCTTCAGCTGTCCGTCCAGCTCCTCTCTAGTATACTCCCGCTCCACATTTCCACACACATTCGTATAAAAAAGAAGGGGATCCGCGATCCTGTAGGAATAAACACCATGACACCTCACAGCCACATCCACATCCAGCCCGATCCTGGAATCCACAACCCGGAACGGGATCGGATTAGCAGTACCAAACTTGTTATCCACAAGCTCCTTGGTATTAAAATAATACACCCTCTGATCCTTACCCGTATCACCGCCAAAAGCAAACCTCTTCCCGATCGTATCAAAGGTCTTCCTGATTCCGTCACCCAGACTACCTGAAAAAATACTCGGCTCCGTAGAAGCATCATACGTATACTCTCCCGGATCCGCACAAACCTCAACAACCTTTCCCTGCTCCACAATCATCATACACTGACCATCCGCCACAGCGATCCCGCTGCCGCTGGAAATGATATTATCACTCCCATGCTTATTGGAAGACCTGGAAGAAGACCTCTTCGTCCCCTTCACAACCATCACTTCTTTATCCATAGCCTCACAGTAAAAAAACTCCTTCCACTGATCCGCCAACGTACCACCCGCTGCACCCACAGCCGCTCTGATAAGACCCATAAATCCAACCCCTTTCTGAAAATTCATTCTTATTTACAATTTTACGATATTCCAAAGCTATCGTCACTCTCATTTCTGATAGTAACATCATTATTACACGAATTTTACCAAAAATCCACTTATTTCTATACAATATTACAATTGTCATATTCCCATCACATCCACACTCCCAGCACATCCGCAATCTCAACACATCCGCAATCCCAGCACATCCGCAATCCCATTACATCCGCAATCCCAGCACATCCGCAACCCCAGGCTGACAGCGCAGCGCCTCAGCCGTCCCCCCAACCCAACACAAACTCAGCCATTGCAGTCGTCCAGCGCAGCGCTGACGACCCACAACCAACCGTCAAACGACACTATTTCTCACCGGAAGCACCAGCCGGGGCAGGGGATGCTGGATGGCTCTGCTTCTGCAGGAGGGGAGCTGATTCTTGGACGGCGGGAATCTGCGTTGTTTTTCAAAAGTCCGCTGTCTGAGCGGCAGCAGGCCGCGAGTTCGGACTTTTTAAAAACGCTTTTAGCAGATTTCCGGCGTCCTAGAAGCCAGCCCCTGACGAAGCCGCAGACCAGCCAGCATCCCCTTCCCCGGCGTCCCTTCGTCCACACAAAAAAAGACACCACGTCACAAAAAAACGCAGTGCCTCTCTCATATTCAAGTTATTGCGAAAAAAGCATCAAGCAGAAGCCTGATCAGCCTTCTCAACCTCAGCAATCGCCTGCTTCCTCATAGGAATACGGCAATTCTTATTATTACCAAACTCAACAATAACATCTTCCTCAGTCATATCAATAACAACACCATAAAAACCACTGGTAGTAACAACACTGTCACCAACCTCCATGCTGTTCAACATAGTCTGAGTTCTCTTCTGCTCCTTCTTCTGCGGACGGATCATCATAAAATACATAATTCCAAACAGAACTACGATCCAGACAATACCAAGACCCGCGCTAAGTCCGCCAGCTGCCGCTGTAGATGATGCGATCATTTCAAATTCCTCCTGCTAAAAACAAATAATCTGCGGTACCCCCGCCGTTACTGACCTCTAAAAGTGTCACTTCGTACTATCATACACAAAAACCAAAAAACCTTCAAGAGTTTTCTTATAAAATCAAAGTAATTTACACAAATTTTATAAATAAAACTTACCGGTTCCCGTTGATCCTGCCTTCCTCAAAGCCTTCCAGACGCATCTTCTTATAAGCCGCAAAATTCCCTGCATCCAGCGCATCTCTGATCTCTTCCATCATATGATTATAGAAATACAGATTATGCAGAACACAAAGCCTCATGCCAAGCATCTCCTTCGCCTTCAGAAGATGACGGATATACGCTCTGCTGTAATGACGGCAGGTCGGGCACTGGCACTCCTCATCGATCGGTTTGGAATCCAGCTCATACTTTGCATTAAAAAGATTCATCTTGCCATGGTTGGTATACACGTGACCATGACGGCCGTTACGGCTGGGATATACACAATCAAAAAAGTCAATACCACGCTCAACCCCCTCCAGGATATTGGCCGGGGTACCAACCCCCATAAGATACGTCGGCTTGTTCTGCGGCAAATGCGGAACCACCTCATCCAGGATCCTGTACATCTCCTCATGACTTTCACCAACTGCAAGGCCGCCCACTGCATAGCCGTCCAGATCCATCTCCGCGATAGCCTGGGCATGCTCAATACGGATATCTTCATAAACAGCCCCCTGGTTAATGCCAAAAAGAAGCTGGTTCTTGTTAATGGTATCCGGCAGACTGTTCAGACGAGCCATCTCATCCTTGCATCTTTTAAGCCAGCGTGTTGTACGCGCTACCGATTTCTGTACATAATCCCTGTCTGCCACACTGCTTGGGCACTCATCAAAGGCCATTGCAATGGTAGAAGCCAGATTTGACTGGATCTGCATGCTCTGCTCCGGTCCCATAAAAATCTTATGACCATCGATATGAGAGTTAAAATACACGCCCTCTTCCTTGATCTTACGAAGCTTCGCCAGCGAAAACACCTGGAATCCGCCGGAATCGGTAAGGATCGGTCTGTCCCAGTTCATAAATTCATGAAGACCTCCCAGCTGCTTTACCACCTTGTCTCCAGGGCGCACATGAAGATGATAGGTATTGGACAGCTCTACCTGTGTACCGATCTCATGAAGATCCACAGTGGAAACTGCACCTTTAATTGCCGCAATTGTTCCTACATTCATAAAAACAGGAGTCTGGATCGTTCCGTGGACCGTCTTAAACTCGCCCCTTTTCGCTCTTCCTTCTGTTGTGATCAGTTTATATTCTGCCATTTCATTTCCCTTCTAAAAACATTTTAAAGTTGTCTCTGCCCGGCATCTGCGTCGCAGATACAGCCATAACCAGCTGCCGATGCAAATATCTTTCAAAACTTTTAGTCAATATCATAACACATTTTTTTCTTTACGGCTACTGATTGTTAAACTTTTACATTGCCATTTTTTAAACGATATCGTATAATATAGAATATTCGCTTAAAAATCCTTTATAATAAGAAGAAACAACTCCCATCTGACAGAAATGTCAGAGTCGGGCAACCCCTGTATAGATACAACGAGGAGGAAATCAATTTTTTATGAAGAAACACACACTTGGAATTGACATTGGTTCCACCACTGTTAAGATTGCGATCTTAGACGAAAACGATACGCTTGTCTTCTCCGACTATGAGAGACATTTTGCAAATATCCAGGAAACCCTTGCAGATCTTCTTCAGAAAGCTGAGGATCAGCTTGGTGAACTGACACTCTGTCCGGTCATTACAGGTTCCGGCGGACTGACACTTGCCAATCATCTGGAAGTACCTTTTGTACAGGAGGTTATCGCCGTATCCACTTCCCTGCAGAAGCTGGCACCAAAGACAGATGTTGCTATCGAGCTTGGAGGCGAGGATGCCAAAATCATCTATTTCGAAAACGGAAATGTAGAGCAGCGTATGAATGGCATCTGTGCCGGCGGTACCGGTTCCTTCATTGACCAGATGGCATCTCTGCTCCAGACCGATGCACCAGGTCTTAATGAATACGCCAAACATTACAAGGCACTTTATCCCATTGCGGCACGCTGCGGTGTTTTCGCAAAAACAGATATCCAGCCACTGATCAACGACGGAGCAACTAAGGAAGACCTTTCTGCCTCCATTTTCCAGGCAGTTGTCAACCAGACCATTTCCGGTCTTGCCTGCGGTAAACCGATCCGCGGACACGTTGCCTTCCTTGGCGGGCCTCTTCACTTCCTTTCTGAGCTGAAGACTGCTTTTATCCGAACCCTGAAGCTGGATGATGAACATATTATCGCACCAGACAACTCTCATCTGTTCGCAGCCATCGGCTCCGCCCTGAATGCAAAGCAGGATGTTACCGTTTCCCTGACCGAACTGAAGGAACGCATGCGGACCACCATCAAGCTGGATTTTGAGGTAGAACGTATGGAGCCGCTTTTTGCCACAGAGGACGACTACCAGGCTTTCCATGACCGTCAGAGTGCCTACAGGGTAAAAACCGGAGATCTTTCCACCTATAAGGGAAAATGCTTCCTGGGGATCGACGCCGGCTCTACCACAACAAAAACCGCGCTGGTAAGCGAAGACGGAACTCTTCTTTATTCTTTCTACAGCAGTAACAACGGAAACCCGCTGAAAACCACCATCAACTCCATCAAGGAGATTTACAGCCTTCTTCCGGAAGATGCAGAAATTGCTTTTTCCTGCTCCACCGGTTACGGCGAAGCCCTGATCAAAGCGGCACTTCTTCTTGACGAAGGTGAAGTCGAAACCGTTTCCCATTATTACGCAGCTGCTTTCTTTGATCCTGAAGTAGACTGCATCCTGGATATCGGCGGTCAGGATATGAAATGTATCAAGATCCGTAACCAGACTGTTGACAGTGTACAGCTCAACGAGGCATGTTCCTCAGGCTGCGGTTCCTTTATCGAAACCTTTGCAAAATCTCTGAACTACACAGTACAGGACTTTGCAAAAGCAGCTCTTTTTGCAAAACATCCCATTGATCTTGGAACACGCTGTACTGTATTTATGAATTCCAAAGTTAAGCAGGCCCAGAAGGAAGGCGCTGAGGTTTCCGATATCTCCGCTGGTCTTGCCTACTCCGTTATCAAAAACGCCCTCTACAAGGTTATCAAGGTTTCCGATGCTTCCGAGCTTGGCAAGCATATCGTTGTACAGGGTGGTACCTTCTATAATGACGCAGTTCTCCGCAGCTTTGAGAAGATTGCCAACTGCCAGGCCATCCGCCCGGATATCGCCGGGATCATGGGTGCCTTCGGTGCTGCTCTGATCGCAAGGGAGCGCTATCAGGAGGGTGAAAAAACCTCCATGCTTTCCATCGATCAGATCAACAGCCTCCAGTACACCACCTCCATGGCAAACTGCCGCGGATGTACCAACAACTGTCGTCTGACCATCAACAAATTCTCCGGCGGCCGTAAATACATCAGTGGAAACCGCTGTGAGCGCGGACTTGGAAAGGAAAAGAACAAGGATCATATCCCAAACCTTTTCGATTACAAATATAAAAGGATTTTTTCCTATGAACCTCTTTCCGCAGATAAGGCTACCCGTGGACAGGTTGGTATCCCACGTGTTCTGAACATGTTTGAGAATTACCCGTTCTGGTATACCTTCTTTACAGAGCTGAAATACCAGGTGGTACTTTCTCCTACTTCCACACGTAAGATCTACGAGCTGGGTATCGAATCCATCCCAAGTGAATCCGAATGCTACCCGGCCAAGCTTGCTCACGGACATGTCACATGGCTGATCCGTAACGGTGTGAAATTTATCTTCTACCCATGCATCCCTTACGAACGCAACGAATTCCCGGATGCGGTCAACCATTATAACTGCCCGATCGTTACTTCCTATGCGGAAAATATCAAGAACAATGTGGACGAGCTCAGTGATCCATCCATCACCTTCCGCAACCCGTTCCTGGCATTTACTTCCGAGGATATCCTGACAAACCGCCTTGTGGAAGAATTCCAGGATATTCCTGCTGCCGAGGTCAAAGCTGCTGCCCATAAGGCCTGGGAAGAACTTGCAGCCGTACATATGGATATCCAGAAAAAGGGTGAAGAAACCCTGCAGTACCTGAAAGAAACCGGCCGCCGCGGAATCGTTCTTGCAGGCCGTCCATACCATATTGATCCGGAAATCCACCACGGTATCCCGGATATGATCAACAGCTACGGAATCGCCGTATTTACCGAAGACTCCGTTGCACACCTTGGACATCTGGAGCGTCCCATCCGTGTCAACGACCAGTGGATGTATCACTCCCGTCTCTACTCTGCCGCAAATTTTGTAAAAACAAGAGAGGATCTGGATCTGATCCAGCTGAATTCCTTCGGATGCGGACTTGATGCCGTTACCACTGATGAGGTTTATGAGATTCTGGATGGAAGTGACAAGATCTACACCTGCCTGAAGATCGATGAGGTCAACAACCTGGGTGCGGCAAGGATCCGTATCCGTTCCCTGATCGCTGCTATCCGTGCAAAACAGGCACAGAATAAAAAAAGGAACATCAAGCCGGCTTCCATTGAGAAGATATCCTTTACCAAGCAGATGCGTAAGGAGTACACCATTCTCTGCCCGCAGATGTCTCCATTCCACTTCGGAATCTTTGAGGCTGCTTTTAAGGCATCCGGCTATAACCTGGAAGTCCTCCCCAACGACAACAAGCATGCTGTTGATGTGGGCCTTAAATATGTAAACAACGATGCCTGCTATCCGTCCCTGATGGTTGTGGGACAGATCATGGATGCTCTTCTTTCCGGCAAATATGACCTGAACAAAACTGCAGTCATCATGTCTCAGACAGGCGGCGGCTGCCGTGCCTCCAACTATATCGCATTCATCCGCCGTGCTCTGAAAAAAGCCGGCATGGAACAGATTCCGGTTATCTCCCTCAACTTAAGCGGACTGGAGAGCAACCCTGGCTTTAAGCTGACACTGCCGCTGATCAAGCGTATCGTTTACGGTGCCGTATTCGGTGATATCCTGATGAAATGCGTATATCGCATGCGTCCTTACGAGCTGGAAAAGGGTATCGTAAACCGCAAGCACAAAATCTGGGAGCAGCGCGTCATTGCCTTCGTAACAGGCAGCAGCGTCAGCCATGGTACCTTCAAAAAAATGTGCCGTGAGATGGTCCATGATTTTGATACGATCCCGATCTCCGATGAGAAAAAGCCTCGCGTTGGTATCGTAGGTGAGATCCTTGTCAAGTTCCTGCCTGCTGCCAACAACCACCTGGCAGATCTTCTGGAGGCAGAAGGGGCAGAACCGGTTGTTCCGGATCTTATCGACTTTATCTGCTACTGCTTCTACAACCAGAATTTCAAGGTTGAAAAGCTTGGATTCAAGAAATCCAAGGCAACCATCGCAAATCTTGGTCTCAGAGCCATCGACTGGCTGAGAAAAACAGCAAATGAGGCTCTGGAGCAGAGCCGCCACTTTACACCGGCCGCAGATATCCGTGATCTTGCAAAAATGGCTGCGCCCATCGTTTCTGCCGGAAATCAGACCGGTGAAGGATGGTTCCTGACCGGAGAGATGATGGAACTCATCCATGGCGGTGTCCCGAACATCGTCTGCATCCAGCCTTTTGGATGCCTGCCGAACCACATCGTAGGAAAAGGTGTCATCAAGGAAGTTCGCCGTGAGCATCCGGAAGCCAACATTGTTGCCATCGACTACGATCCAGGTGCCAGCGAAGTAAATCAGCTGAACAGGATCAAACTTATGCTTTCCACAGCACAGAAGAATCTGCATAAAGACGATAAAAAAGACGCATAACAAGAAATGTAGGTTACAAACATCTTTTTCCAAGAAAACAAATTCAAAGCTGCACAGCCGCAGGATTCCTGCCGGCTGTGCAGCTCTTTTTATTTCAGATATGATTCCTGTCAGACAGATTTTTTCTCTGATCCATCACTCTTCACAGGAGGCTTTGCACGGAGCATCAAAGCTCGGGTTAAAGGCATAGAAATTTTTGGCATCCAGCTGCTCCTGCACGGATCTCAGTGCTTCACCGAAACGCTGGAAATGGACTACCTCTCTTGCCCGAAGGAAACGGATGGGATCTGCAACCTCCGGGATATTTTTCACCACCCGGAGGATATTATCGTAGGTGGAGCGTGCCTTCTGTTCTGCCGCCAGATCTTCAAACAGATCCGTGATCGGATCACCCTTACTCTGGAATTCGCAGGCATTAAAGGGCACTCCACCTGCAGCCTGCGGCCAGATTCCCACCGTGTGGTCAATATAATACGGCCCAAGTCCGCTGTTCTCGATTTCTTCCATAGAAAGATCCTTTGTCAGCTGATGGACAATGGTGGACACGATTTCCAAATGTGCCAGTTCTTCTGTTCCCACATCATTGAGCACTGCCGCGACCATCCGGTTCGGTGCGGTAAAACGCTGGGAAAGATACCGCATGGAAGCTCCTATTTCTCCGTCCGGCCCGCCATACTGGCTGGATATAAACTGTGCCAGCTTTGCGTTAGGCGTCTTGATATTTACAGGATACTGGAGTCTTTTTTCATAATTCCACATACCTTATCTGCACCCTCCTTCCTGTTCCCATGGAAACGGCTGTTCCATCCACTGCCATGACTTAAGATTGCTGTCGTTTCCGGTATCAATGGTCAGCGGTCCATAAAATTTTGCATATTTTTCCAGAAGCTCATTTCTTCTTGCTGAAAGCTCACTGTAATATTCAAGAGCTCTTTTTTCTTTTGGATGCGTATCCAGAAAAAGGAGAAGATCGTCAATGGCAAAGCTTACCTGGTCAATAAACTGCAGCAGTTCTTTTTTGGAAGTACAATTTCCATACATCATCGACTTCCTCCTCTCCTGCCGCAGAACGGCTTGCAAAGCTCAGGGAAAATAGTTCCGACCTGAAGAGCTTTTTTCAGCTCAAAGGTAGGCGCAAATTCCTGGTATGGCACATACGCCATTGCAGGAACCTGTTTTGCCATATCAGAAAATGATCGATCCGTCCGGCCTGCCATCCCGCTATTCATCCCACAGGTATACTGATATGGCCGGCAGCCCGAACGATTCATCTGAAATCGGTCCATAATCGAAATCCTTTCATTCATGATCACGCTATATTTTATGACCGTTTTTTAAACTTGTGAAAACAGGAATGTTCACTTTCCTTCATATATATCTATCTTTCTGCCATTTTTTTCTATATATACAGGAAAATATTACTGTTTAAAAATCAGATATACAGTGCTATAATATCCTTGCCTATCTTTACACGGATGGGCGCTTTTACTTATGATTTGTAGCCCTGACCGGCTATTGAAGGAGGAAATTATGCAGGTAATTATTGTAGGCTGCGGAAAAGTCGGTAGAAATCTTGCAGAGCAGCTTCAGGCAGAGGATATTGATATCACTCTTGTCGACGTTATTGCCGACAAGATCAATGATCTCTGCGAAAATATCGACGCTATGGGAATCGTCGGTAATGGTGCCAGCATCAATACTTTAATGGAGGCAGGTGTTGATACTGCAGATATTCTGATCGCAGTTACCGCTTCTGACGAGTTGAACCTTCTCTGCTGTCTGATCGCGCAGAAGGCCAACCACTGTCAGACCATCGCCCGCGTCCGTAACCCCATTTATGAAAAAGAAATCGGATTCATCAAAGAACGTCTTGGTGTTACCATGATCATTAACCCGGAGTTTGCCGCTGCCCAGGAAATTTCACGGCTTCTCCGTTTTCCATCTGCGATCAAGATTGACACCTTTGCACGTGGTCGTGTAGAACTTCTCAAGTTTAAAGTTCTCCCGGAATTCAAGCTGGACGGAATGAGCGTTTCCCAGATCTCAGATGCTTTCCGAAGTGATATTCTGGTCTGCGCGATCGAGAGCCGTGACAATGTATCCATTCCTGGTGGTGATCACATTATACACGACGGAGATATGGTTTCCATTCTGGCCTCTCCGCTTAATGCAGCGGCATTTTTCCGTAAGATCGGTCTCAAGACCAATCAGGTCAAAAACTGTATCATCGTAGGTGGCGGAACCATTTCCTATTATCTTGCCCATGCACTTCTGGGTATGAAGATCAGTGTCAAGATCATCGAGCAGAACAAAAACCGCTGTGAGCACTTAAGCGAACTGCTTCCAGATGCGACTATCATCAATGGTGACGGAACGAACCGTTCTCTTCTGCTAGAAGAAGGACTTTCCGAGTCCGAATCCTTTGTCACTCTGACAAATCTGGATGAGGAGAATGTATTTCTTGCTCTCTTTGCCAAAAGCATCTCCGATGCCAAGCTGGTTGCCAAGGTCAACCGTCTGGAATTTGATGATGTCATCGACTCCCTGGATATCGGAAGTGTCATCTACCCGAAAAATATCACTGCTGATTATATCCTGCAGTATGTCCGTGCCACTCAGAACAGCATCGGCAGCAATGTAGAAACCCTTTATCATATTCTGGATGGCAATGCAGAAGCACTGGAATTTGCGATCCGTGAGGAATCTGCCGTAACTTATATCCCTCTTGCAGAGCTGAATCTCCGCAAGAATCTTCTGGTGGGATGCCTGAACCGCAACGGCCGCATCCGCATTCCCCGTGGTCAGGATATGATCCAGGTGGGAGATACCGTGATCATCGTAACCACTCACAAGGGGCTTCGCGACATCACAGATATACTTGAAAAATAGAGGTACTGCCAAATGAATTATTCGATTATTATTTATATCCTGGGATGGATCATGAATGTGGAGGCTGTCTGTATGCTGGTTCCCGGCATCACTGCCCTTATCTACCGCGAAAAATCCGGTATTGCCTTCCTGATCACGATTCTGGCATGTCTGGCCATCGGTGTTCCACTGGTCAGCCGCAAACCGTCCAAGAAAGCGTTTTACGCCCGTGAAGGCCTTGTGACTACTGCTTTAAGCTGGATCGTCCTCAGTATTGTCGGTGCTGTGCCGTTTGTGCTCAGCGGGGCTATCCCGAATCCCATTGATGCTTTTTTTGAGATTGTTTCCGGTTTCACTACAACCGGTTCCAGTATTCTCTCCGATCCATCACAGATGCCTTACAGCATCAATATCTGGAGATGTTTTTCCCACTGGATCGGTGGTATGGGTGTTCTGGTATTTATCCTGACACTGCTTCCGCTTGCAGGTGGCTATCATATGAACCTTATGAAGGCAGAAAGCCCCGGTCCTTCCGTAGGAAAGCTTCTTCCAAAAGTCCAGTCAACTGCCAAGATCCTGTACAAGATCTACATTGCACTCACTGTTGCACTGATCATCCTCCTGCTTCTTGGGGGGATGCCTCTTTACGACAGTCTCTGTGCAGCATTTGGAACTGCCGGAACCGGTGGGTTCGGAATCAAATCCGACAGTATGGGAAGCTACAGCTTATATATTCAGATCGTCATCACCATCTTTATGATCCTGTTTGGCGTAAACTTCAATGTCTATTTTCTTCTTCTCACCAGGAAGTTTTCTCAAGCATTGAAATCTGAAGAGGTCCGCTGCTACTTCTTTGTGATCATCGCTTCTGCCCTGATGATCACATTCAATGTCCGACATCTGTTTGACAATGTGTGGGAAGCACTTCAACAGGCATTTTTCCAGGTTGGTTCTATTATCACCACCACCGGTTATGCCACTACGGATTTTAACCAGTGGCCTGCGGTATCCAGAACGATCCTGGTACTGCTTACCTTCTGTGGTGCCTGTGCCGGCAGTACAGGCGGCGGAATCAAGATTTCCCGTCTTCTGCTTCTTGCAAAATCCGTCCGCAAGGAACTGCATCTTTATCTGCATCCCAATGCAGTAAAAAAGATCAAAATGGACGGAAAAGCGGTGTCTCACGAAGTTATGCGTGCCACCAATATTTATATGATCGTTTATCTGATGATCGTGGCTACATCTATCTTTATCATCAGTTTTGATGAATTTGATCTTGTAACAAATTTCACAGCCGTAGTCACCACTTTAAACAATGTGGGTCCCGGTCTTTCCCTGATCGGTCCTACCGGAAACTTCGGGATCTTTTCTCCGCTGTCCAAGCTGGTCCTTTCTTTCGATATGCTGGCCGGCCGACTGGAGCTATTTCCGATCCTGATCCTTTTCCTTCGTGAAACCTGGAAGAAATTCTGATAAATATTCGTCATATTTTGCTATGTTTGTGGCATAAATTGTTCTTTTCACATTTATTTCAAATGTTAGACACACTTTCTTCACATTTTTACTGTATATTATAAACCATAGAAGGTGATGAACTTTCTATAATATTTTTCTTTTTCATACGCGCCGGTACGAAAGTACCGGCCTCCTTCCATTTATGGAGTATTTTTTTCCACTCCCTCATAATCGAAATCCGGAATAAAGCTTTCTGAAGCAGTTTCTCCTTCCTGGATAAATCCATTCTGAATCCCCATATCCACAGCAGCATCCAGAACTTTTTCATACTCTCTTTTTGTAACTTTCCGGTTTAATTCCTTAAATTCCACAAATTTTCTCACCGGCGTATACTGATTCATAATACTGATATAAATATCTTCCCCATAGGTTTCATGAAGATACCTCAGAGCCTTTATGGAATTTCCTGTATGTCCCGGCAGGATCAGATGACGGACAATGGTTCCTTTCCGGATGTATCCATCCTCTCCAAACTCACATTTCCCGGTCTGACGCACCATCTCTCTAATTGCAGCCTTTGCAGCCTGCACATAATCCGGCGCATAAGAAAATTTCTGTGCAAGCTCCGGATCCAGATATTTCAGATCCGGAAGATAAATGTCCACATATCCTTCCAGAAGCTTCAGGGTTTCTGTTTTTTCATACCCGCTGGAATTATACACTACCGGAATATCCAGACCCTTCCTCCAGGCCATATCCAGTGCCTCTATGATCTGTGGTACATAGTGTGCACCTGTTACCAGATTGATGTTTGCAGCTCCTTTTTCCTTCAGTTCCAGAAAAATCTCTCCAAGCCGTTCCACACTTACAGCCCGTCCCCTGCTCCCCATAGCAATATCATGATTCTGGCAGAAACAGCAGCGCAGCCCGCACCCGGAAAAGAACACTGCCCCGGAGCCTTTTGTTCCGGAGATACAGGGTTCCTCCCACATATGAAGCGCCGCTCTTGCCAGATAAATTCTCTCATCCATGCCACAGAAGCCTTTTTTCCCTGCACCCCGGTCTGCCAGGCATTCTCTTGGACAAAGAGCACAAGCTGACATAATTTCTTCCGTACAGTGCGCGCTCCCTGCCATACTGCTGATTTTATTTTCATTCTCCACTTTCACTTTTCTCCTGATCTTTCTTCCACTATCGTTATTTTCTGTTATCTAGTACTAGTTTAGCACATCACGTCTGCTGCCAACAAGGCTTTCTCTGTTTACACTATATCCTTAATATAGTACAATGGATTTCATGGAATCTTAAGAATTTACCCCTTTCGTCTTAATTTCCGGCTGCTATTCTAATAACATCAGGGAGGTACAAAAAAGTGGCTAACATACTTGTTTGCGATGACGACAAAGACATCGTGGAAGCTATCGAAATCTATCTTACGCAGGAAGGCTATCACATTCTGAAAGCCTATGACGGACAGGAAGCACTGGATATCCTGAACAGCGAAACTGTAGATCTGCTGATCATCGATGTGATGATGCCCCGTCTCGACGGGATCCGGGCAACGGTCAAGATCCGGGAATGCAATCCTCTGCCCATCATCATCCTGTCCGCAAAATCTGAAGACACGGACAAAATCCTTGGCCTTAACATCGGTGCAGATGACTATATTACCAAACCTTTCAATCCTCTGGAGCTGATCGCCAGGGTAAAATCCCAGCTGCGCCGGTACACACAGCTTGGCTCCGCTGCACCGGCAGCATCAGAACACATCTACACAACCGGAGGTCTTACGGTAAACGATGACAAAAAAGAGGTGCTGGTAGATGGAGAAGCGGTACGGATGACGCCCATCGAATATAATATCCTGCTTCTTCTCATAAAAAATCCCGGACGTGTTTTTTCCACCACACAGATCTACGAGAGCATCTGGAATGAAGATGCTCTGGCCGCGGATAACACGGTAGCCGTCCACGTCCGTCACATTCGCGAAAAGATTGAGATCAACCCCAGGGATCCCCGCTATCTGAAAGTTGTCTGGGGCCTGGGTTATAAAATCGAAAAACTGAGCCGGTGAGCCAGCCGGCCATGAAGTATCTGTACTTCAGAAAGGGGTATTATGAATAAAAATAAACATACGGAAAAAAAACGTTCATTTATGCGCATTCCTGCTCTTGTCCTTGCCCTTATCCTGCCTCTGATCATGGTCTTTTCAGCGGCACTGGTGATCCAGGCAGGTATCCGGATGGACTCTGCAGAAGATCTTAAAACAAAGGATTATTTCCAGACCTCTGCTTTTGCTGACAGCTTTTACTCAAAAGCTTCCACAATCCTGTCCGGAATCTCAGCCAGAGAAATCCTGGATAAAACAAACGAAGATGCATACATTGATCTCGGAGAGCTTTATAACGGAGATTCCCTCTCCTTCAAAAACACCTCCGGACTAGCCTATTCCTTCAATGATCTTAAGGAATGGAGCTCACAGAGTATCCATTCCAATGATGACTGGATCGTCCTGAGCCTTACCACCCCGGAGGGTGAAACAAAATATATGTACTATTCCGATTTCAAAAAGGCTCTGGAAGACGGGGTCCTGCAGCTAAATGCCAACTCCGGTGCCCTGAAGCACGAGGGAATTTCCCAGAAAGACTGGACTGAGAGGATTCTTTCCGCTCTGAGCGCCGAATATGCAGACGGCGGCATCCAGTCACAGGAACCTTTGAAAAACATCACAGACAAAAACGGAAACGTGGTTTACACAGATGTGGCAGATATGCTCACTCCGATCTTTGAAATCCCCTGTGCACCGGAAGGTTACGACAGTCTCCTGGATTACATGAATTCCACCTCATCCAAAACCAGGAATTTCAAGGGGAACCTGAACGATGCCTTTGAGCAGCTGGATAATGCCCGGGATCTTTTTTCCAGCTGGACAGAAGCTGCTCAGACACTGGATGAGTACAGCAATGATAATTCCAATCTCCATTATGCCTATACGGATAACACCTCACAGAAAATCTTCACAAATACAGATGCAGCCTATACTTCCGACCTGACTGATATTTCCGGTTTTTCAGACAAAAAGCCTTACGTGTTCCTAAGTGTCAACGAAGCTGCCACAGATGAGAAAAATGCCCGGAATGGTCTTATGAATCTGAATCTTTCTGCTGCTGCAAACCCTTCTGTAGGAAACTGGATCGATCTCCTTCGAAATTCCACATACGATGAAAACTGCAGTTTTCTTGCCTGGATCGATGATACCAGCCTTCCTGTACAGGATTCCATTAAAACTGACAGACAGCATTTCCTGACTTACCGTACTTTATTTATCCCGGCTGCTGTGATCACCATGATCAGTTTTCTGCTCTTTATCATAGATTTTATCTGGCTTACTGTCCACACCGGAAGAAGAAATTCCGATAGCGGTAATACAGACACTGTTCAGCCAGAACTGAACTTTTTTGACAGGATCTATACGGAAGCAGCAGCAGGACTTGTGTGTATCCCGGCACTTGGTGTATTGACCGCAGGACTGAGCATGCAAGCTTGCACCTATAACCTTGTCTCCTCCCTGATCATCCTGGGTATCACGATTTTCCTGATCACGTGCCTGTTCTGGATCGGCTATTTAAGCCTGATCCGCAGAATCAAAGCTCGCACCCTGTGGAAAAACAGCCTGCTTCGCAAATGCCTGAAGCTTCCCCGTCTGTGTCTTTGTAAAGCCGGTAAGCTGATCGATTTTTTCTCCAGGAATACCATCAGCAGAATACGTATGGTAGTGGGACTTGGCGTATTTCTATTCCTTGAATTTTTCTTCAGTGCCCTGCTCGCGGCATCTGATGGATGGTTCCTGATGTTTTTGCTTCTATTCCTTCTGGATCTGGGTGCGCTTTTCTGCGTCTACAAAATTGCTCTTGGACGGGAACTCCTCCTTGATGGCCTGAAACGGATCACCGATGGAGAGCTCACTTACAAGATCCCGGAAAAGGAACTCCGTGGTGATCAGAAAGCAATGGCACAGTATATCAACCGCATTGGTGATGGGCTGGACGCTGCCGTGGAAAAAAGCCTCAAAGATGAGCGTATGAAAACCGAATTGATCACCAATGTCTCCCATGATCTGAAAACGCCGCTGACTTCCATTATCAATTACATTGATCTGCTGAAAAGGCTGAACCTCAAAGATCCGGAAGCACTGAAATATCTTGAGATCCTGGACTCAAAGGCACATCGTCTGAAAAGTCTGACCGAAGATGTAGTGGAAGCTTCCAAAGCCAGTACCGGAAATCTTTCTCTGGAAATGACGGAACTGAACTTTGTGGAAATGCTTTACCAGGTGATGGGTGAATTCGAAGAACGGATGGAAAACAGACATCTGACCCTGATGACACATCTGCCGGATTCTCCTGCCATGATCTATGCCGATGGCAGACGGATGTGGCGTATCCTTGAAAATCTTTTCGGCAATATTCTGAAATATGCCATGGAGAACACAAGGGTCTATGCAGAAGTTCTTCTGGAAAAAGATCAAGTCATCTTTACCCTGAAAAATATTTCCGCACAGCCTCTGAACATTCCGGCTGAAGAACTGACCGAACGTTTCATCCGCGGCGATGTTGCCAGAAATACAGAAGGCAGCGGACTTGGATTATCCATCGCACAGAGCCTTACCCAGCTTCAAGGTGGCACCTTTAAACTTTATCTGGACGGTGACCTTTTCAAAGTCTGCTTAAGTTTTCCACAGAAGATCTCTCCCACAGCCTTATCCGCACCGGAAGATCCTCATTCCGAAGCACATTCTTAACCATTCATAAAAAACAGCAGCGGAAGCCCTGATGATATGATGGATCAGGAGCCAGGCTGCTGTTTTTCTCTTATTTTTGTTCTCTTTTACACTTTAATGGTGATCTCACGGTCTGTCCGGTTATATTTATAATACCGGACTCCGGCTGCATCCAGCATTTTTTTGGATGCGATCACCGACGGAGTATCTGCATATTTATCACAGTCGTATACGATAGTCCTGATCCCTGCCTGGATAATAGCCTTGGCACATTCGTTGCAGGGAAACAGGGACACATAAAGCTTGGCACCTTCCAGACTTCCTCCTCGGTAGTTCAGGATGGCATTGAGCTCACTGTGTGTCACATAAAGATATTTGGTATCCAGCGGATCTCCTTCTCTTCCCCAGGGAAACTCATCATCGGAGCATCCCTTTGGAAATCCATTGTACCCCATTGACAGGATCTTGTTATCTTCACTTACGATACAGGCACCAACCTGTGAATGCGGGTCCTTGGAACGCATGCCGGAAAGCATGGCAACACCCATAAAATACTCATCCCAGGAAAGATATCCCTGTCGTTTCTGTCCTTTTTTATCCATACAGAATCCTCTTTTTCTATTGGTTTCTTACTGATCGATCAATCCTCGATCATGTTGATTCTTCTGATATGACGCTCATCCCCGGAAAATGGTGTATCCAGGAATGTATCCACGATCTTCAGAGCAAGTCCCGGTCCTACTACACGACCGCCCATGGCCAGAATGTTGGCATCGTTATGAAGTCTTGTTGCTTCTGCAGTAAAGCAATCTGTACAAAGTGCAGCACGGATTCCCTTGAATTTATTAGCAGTGATGGAAATTCCGATACCTGTTCCGCAGATCAGGATTCCTTTCTCACACTCACCGTCCACGATCGCCTGCGCTACTTTCTTTCCATAAACAGGATAGTCTACAGATTCCGGACCATTGCATCCAAAATCTTTGTACTCCAGTCCTCTCTCTTCCAGATGCTTCTTTACCTCCTGCATCAGCTCATAGCCGCCATGATCACATCCCAGTGCTATCATTTTCTTTCTCCTCCTCAACGTTGATAATTTTATGACCAGCCGCTTTCAGTAAGCGGTTCATGATCGCCTGTCCCATTCTTGGTGTAAAAAATGCCTCTGAATAAATGGCACTTACATTACAGCTGTCAAAATCACGCAGGACCTCGTACAGATGATGCGCGATGGTTTCTTCCTGCTCCCGGCTTCCGATACTCTTTACGATTCCATGTGAATATCGGCCTTTTGTTTCATCTGTTGCGATGATCCCCACAGTCAGTCCCTTCTCCTCAGCCTCTCCGGCTCTTTTTTCGATCTCCGCGATCACACCCTCTGTGGACCCCTCCACAATGGCAAGATCTGCCTTTGGTGCATAATGACGGTATTTCATTCCCGGTGCTTTTGGATGGACCTTGCTGTCCGGTTTGATCAGCCCCTTATCCATCCTTACATCTCCAAGTGTTTCCCGGAGCATTTCCAGGGAAATATATCCCGGCCGCAGGACTACCGGTATGTCTTCTGTAAAATCTACGATCGTAGATTCCAGACCGATATTTACCTGGCCTCCATCAATGATCATATCAATGGCTTCTCCCAGATCCTCTGCCACATGTCCCGCTGTCGTAGGACTTGGTCTTCCGGAAGTATTGGCACTTGGCGCTGCCACATATCCGCCAGCCGCAAGGATCAGCTCCTGTGCGATAGGATCACTTGGAAAACGTACTGCCACACTGTCCAATCCTCCGGTTGTTTCCTTTGGCACGATATCTGCCTTGGGAAGGATCATTGTCAGCGGACCCGGCCAGTATTTCTCAGCCAGTACTCTGGCTTTTTCAGGAACCTCTGTAACGATCTTATCCAGGTCACGGATATCTGCGATATGTACGATCAGCGGATTGTCCGAAGGTCTTCCCTTGGCTGCATAGATCTTCATCGATGCTTTCGGATCCAGGGCATTTCCTCCAAGGCCGTATACAGTCTCTGTGGGAAATGCCACAAGCCCGCCGTTTTTCAGGATCTCGCCACCTCTGGCAATTGCCTTTCTGTCTATATTCTCCGCTGTCATAACTGCTATTTCTGCTTTCATTTTACGCTCCATTTACTGTCTGATATAAATCCCCTGCTCTTCAATAAAATCTTCCAGGTCCTGAAGGGCATCCTGTGCCCAGGTTTCGGATTTCTGAAAAATCTCCGGGAAAAACATGTCTTTTACTATTTTTTTACCTGTTTCTGTTTTAAAGATCTTCTCTACACTTTTCTTTATATGTTCTTTATCCAGTCCATCTTCAAAATAATTAACCAGAAAATCAGCTTCCACAAGAATCTGATAATCCAGCCCGTCAATATCCTTATAGGTATGATGATGTCCTACCAGATATTCCACTCTGCGGATCACCCTCTCCTGAAAGCCCAGTGCGGTAAGCATCTCTCTGGCAGCTGCCGGACCTTCTGCTTCCTGCGTCTTTCCATCAGAGCGTCCGTATTTTTCCATACCGACTTTGATCCCGATATCATGAACGAGAGCCGCAGCTTCCAGAACATACATCGTATCTTCGTCCAGACCCTCACCCTGGCCGATCAGCCTTGAAAGATCATGCACCTTCACAAAATGCTGGATATGCTTCGGATCCCCCTGATAATAATGGATCATTTCCATATAAAGTCTGTCGATTCTGTTCATAATATCCTCCTCTCTGCTGCCATCCTGCAACTGTCACTTTTTTCTGTATACTGCCAGCAGAAATCTCCTGCTGAGCATATCCGTTAACAGATAGCTACATAATAGTTACATTATAGCGTTATTATGGAAAAAATGTCAATCCTGCTCCACTTTCACAATGTAGGTTCCTGACATATCATCTTCAAAGACAATGCTTCCCAGACTCTGAAGAACACTGTCATTAAGCTCTGTTCCGTATTTTTCTTTTTCCTGTCCTCCTACAAAGATATAGGAAATATCATAACGGCTGATCAGTTTTTTTACCGTCTCTGCATTTGTAGATGTATAAATAGTCTGGATGTCCGCACTTTTTTCATTGAGGTCAGGTACATTATTTCTCCAGAGCCATTCATGCACATACCATCCCAGTACGGTCGGAAGCCCCGTAGATGCAGAAACTCTCTCATATCCGGTATAGCTGTCCCCGTTAGCCTCGAGCACCACAGGAGAGCCCTTGATATTCTGCTTCAGCCAGCGGATCGCCGACGCATCCTGAGGAAAATCCTGCTCAAGAAATGTAGTTGCATCCAGTCCCTGATACTCCGAAACCTTCCAGACATCCCCAAACCAGGAATGCACGGCATTTCCGAAATAGCCCACGGTCCAGAGCAGTACAAAAAGCCCCACACCTGAAAGGATCCGGATGATCTTCTGTCTGGATATCACCAGCATACGATAAATCCCATATCCCATTGTCATTCCGAAAAGGATATATGCCTGATACGTCAGCTTAAACATAGTATTGGCTCTGGCATTTCCATTTTCATAAATATCCCGCACATATACAAGCTCCGGGATCAAAACCAGTCCGATAGCACATAAGCCCATGATCACTGCAAAAAGATCCGGAACTGTGATCGCCTCCAGCAGCCTGTAAAGACTTTTATGCTTCAGTCCCTTCATTTTTTCTGTGATGACAGACAGGATCAGCAAAACAGTAAGGAGCACCGGAAGTCCCCAGAGGATCAGAAGCTGATACCACAGTGAATGATGCTGTGCCAGTGCCACCCCCTGTACCATCGTATCAAATTTCAATGTAAAGGGCAGGATCACCAGATAAGAGAGACCTATGATCTCCACTGCCTGTACGATCGTCACTGCCAGGATCCTGATTATCTTTCCCTCAAATCGTATGATATTTGCGATCAGGACAACTCCACCGGTCACTACAAAATAGATCACAAAATCCCAGTAATTGGTCCACTGGAACATGCCAAGAAAAACGGACGCCAAAAGGATATGCGGCATCAGAAGCTGTCTCAGCCAGAAAACACTGCGTTCCTGTTTTTCAGGCTCAGGCCCTCTTTTTCGGATCATTTTCAGCCATGCATAGAGCATTCCCACCAGAAATGTCACAAACATCACATTTACCACATGGGCATGAAGATCTCCCAGAACAAAGGAATAGCATGGGAATTCATGTATGGTCTTATCACTGTCATTCACCGGATTATACCCTATGTAACGAGTTGCATCCGGGAACCAGTAGCTGGCTGTTTCTGCCACTCCCTGTATCTTCCGGATCAGCGGCAGTACACAACGGTAGACGATATAATGTACATTTCCCGCGATAGATACTGCAATACCTGCAGTAACTCCTGCTAGTGAAGGAATATATTTCTTCTTTCCATCCAGTCGTCCATACAGCCTGTCCTTCGTCATCTGACGGACCAGGGAAAACGGATACACAAAGGCAAACGCTGCCACAAAGGTACGCATCAGATTATAAGTCACTTCCACTCTGCTTCCTGTAAGCTTCGTAAGAAATACTGCAAAATACTGCCCGCCATAGTAATAATTGATGGTTCCCTGTGAATACCAGAGATCACGTGCAGGAAGAGTTTTGCTCCGCATCATGGCCTCCATGAAGCCATAATCCATAAATTTCTCTGTTCCATATGCCTGCGGCCGGAATCCTGCCAGATAAGTCCACAGCAGAAAGATCCCAAAGAACAGAAGCTCCTCCCGAAAGATCAACTGCATCTTTCCTGACGGATAACATTCAATGCCATGCTTCAGCTGAACATGAAAAAGTACAGCACATAAAATGCCAACAGCCACAGATACTCCTACACACACTGCTGCTGTAAAAGAAAGGATTTCCACCGCTACCAGAAGCCAGGTGAGAAATCCGGTAACCGCAATGGCAAGTACCTTTGAAAAAAGCCAGCCCCGGTCTTCAAAACCACCAAAAAGCCTTCCTGTGACCGGCATTGCCACCATTCCCATAAACAGCGCAAGCAGCCACCAGGTCCAGAATGTCCATACATCTCCTCCCAGGAGATACGCAGAAAGTACTGTCAGGAGCACTGCTGCAGTCAGCTCCGGAAATAATTCTCTGATCTTTTTTTTCATCCTTCTGTCCCTCCTGTATCAGATCCTGCCCCGCAGACGGATAAAGTCCGCAAATGCCTGTCTTCCGATCTTTATGATACGTTTCATGTTGATAGAGTTTTTTCCGGCCTGTCTCGGTCGGAATGTGATGGGGATATATTCCACATAAAGATGATGTTTTTCATAGATCACTGTCATCAGCACATTGGAAAGGAAAAATCCGCCTGGGATACGCTTCAGTACTTTGGCGAGCTGTTTTCCCTCCATCAGCCGATATGGCGTATTTGCATCTTTTACCCAGGTTCCAAAAATAAGGAAAAGCACAAGCCGCAGTATTCTTGTCACAAAAATCCTGGAAAGCCCGTCCTCTCTCTTCTGCCGGTAACCGATAAGAAGCCCGCACTTTTTGCGTTTTTCCCAAAACTGCCAGAATTCCTCCGGAAGTGTCTGGCCGTCTGAATCCGTCTGAAAAATATAATCGGCACCTTTTTCTACTGCGTAACGATATCCCCTGAGTATTGTTCCTCCATGTCCTTCATTCGGTTTATCGATTCCGATAAGACGGTCATGATTTTTCTGATAATTCTGTATTTTTTTGTAGGTCGCATCTTTGCTGCCATCATTCAGGATCACCAGGCGGCTGTCCCCGCCGATCCTCTCCACTACCGGATACCATTGCTCGATCACGGTCCCGATATTTTTTTCTTCATTATATGCCGGCATAATGATATATAAGCTGTCATGTTTCATAGATTCTTATTCCCCCATCCTCTGAGGTATACACCAGTGGATATGTCTCCCTGATGATATCCTCACGACATTCCTGCTGTTCAAATTCCATATCCTCCTCAAACAGGATATATGTGATCTTTTCCTGTTTTACGGTAGCTTTCAGTAGCTCCGGATCATCCGTGGTATACATGAGCACTGCCTGGCCGGCACGATAGCCCGTATCGTACCCTGCAGACCATGCATAATAAGGCCATCCGCAATACAGCATGGCACCGGACATGGTGACCTCGTTCATGGTATATTCCGGTGTCAGCAGAAGATCATTTTTCTTAAGATTTGCACTGAGCCAGTCCGTCAGGCTGCTTTCCATATTTACAGTCATCCTGTGTGCGGAATCGTTGTCTCTTAAGATGATCACGTAATCATAGATCCCCGTTGCACTAAGACAGATACAAAGGACCGCTCCCGCTGCGCGACCGGCCCATTTCTTCCAGCTGTTTTTCACTGCAAGGAAAACACATCTTACGATCCAGCCCCAGAAAACTGTCACAAAGGCATAGGAAATCATCACATATTTATGATTGACATTGATGTCCGGAGTCAGAGATACCAGAAATGCAAATGCCATTGGAAGCAAACAGCCCATCAGCACTACCCGCTGACCTCTCTTCAGAAATACTGCTGCCACGATCATTCCCACAAAGAAAAATCCACTGATCTCCACCAGATACCAGAGTACACCGGAAATGCTTTTATTGTCTGCCAGAAAGCCCCAGTAAAAGGATGGACTCATAACACTTCCCGACACAAAGATCTTCGACTGCAGTTCCGAAAAAAGCACTGCCAGTCCGGCACAGATCACATAATCCAGCTTACCGTCAGAAAACACTGCCAGTCCGGCAAGGATCAGAAGGCCGCCGATCAGCGCAGCTCCGTTCCAGAAAGCAGTTAATCCCAGAAACAGTCCCAGAAGGATCGCCGTATCCACATTTCTGCAGATCCAGGCTTTTTTTGTAAAAAAACGATTACGGACCCACAAAAAGCCCTGCTCCTTGTGACTGCATCCGGCTTCCACCCAATCCATAAAGGTCCATACCGCTACAGCTGCCATCAGAAGGCCGAAAGCCAGATGACGCTGGTTCAGATATACATTGAAATTCCATAATCCCCAGTTTTCATTAGTAGTATAACCGATAAATGCCGTATTTTCTTCCAGAGTCCGTACAAGGTCCCCCGCCTGAAGATGTTCCCACAGATAACGCCAGAACGCTGTTCCGCTGCGGAAAAAAAAGAAAACAATGGCAGCTGCCCCTGCCCAGAAGCTTTTGAACATCCGGTAGCTGATCCCGTAAAGCACCATAAGAAATCCCGCCAGAGACAGGATGCTTACCAGATTATATCCCAGATCAAGACGAAGGCCCAGATACTCCAAATTTCCCACAAGGAACTGGAACATAAAATGATATTTCACATCCTGCCCGCCATAATGCGGATACTGGGTAGGAAAATTATTTCCCCTTGAAAAAGATCGCATCATTGCCGTGTGGGGTGCATAATCTCCGTATACCGAAAAGCCGGAGTACAGAATGCCGTCTTTCATATGGAAAACGTAAAACATCATCCAGGTCACAAAAACCGTCAAAATGCCAAAAAGCAGAAGCTCTTTTTTCAGGATCCATTTTCTGCTGATCATCCGTTCGGATATCACAAACATTTTTTGCTGTTTTTTCTTTTTCCACCGGAAGATTCCCGAAAGCAGCAGGATATCTACCAGAAATACGATCAGATTTCCATAAAAAAGAGGATGCTCTGCCCCCGCGCATATGCTGAACATCCAGGAAAGAATATAGACTGCCCAGGTCAGCATCAGGATTCCCATCCCAAACGCTGCCGGCAGGACCACCCATATCCTGTTTCCTCTTTCAGTTGTTTGACGCGGAAACAGACATCCTGCCATTTCCATTCCTGTTAACATACATAATATAAGATAAATGATTCCAAGCATAGGATTCTCCTTAATTCACGTAAAGTATAGCAGAATCACCTTCCTATGAAAAGGCTATTCACATTTTTTTCAATTATTTTCGTTTTCCTTCTGTTTTTTCAGATATGTAACGATTCCATCAGCCACAGCCTCTGCTACCTTTCTCTGATACTTCTCTGTCTGAAGCAGGGCGGCTTCCTCCGGATTTGTAAGAAATCCACATTCTACGATATTGATCACACCCGGACTTCTCTTCAGAAGATAATAGGTTCTGTTTCCTTTTGCCACCCGCGGCCGTGCAATGGAAAGCTTCCGGTTCATGTTTTCCTGGATCGCAAGTGCCAGTTCTTTTCCGCCTTCCGAATCTTCATAATAAAATACCTGCGGACCTTTTACTCCGGGATCACTGTAGCTGTTCTGGTGGATACTCACAGAAAGCACCGGTTCATATATCCGGATCTGTTCAATACGATTCTGCAGATCCTGTGCTTTCATATTTTTTGTACCATTTTCATAAAGACCTTTATCTTCTTCCCGGGTCATTACTACGGCAAGGCCTTTTTTTTCCAGGATCGTTTTTAGCTTCATGGCAATATCCAGATTGATTCCTTTTTCCTTCAGTCCACCGATTCCCACCATTCCGGAATCCACACCGCCATGACCGGCATCCACCAGGATCACCTGATCTGCTTTTATATTTCCGGATACATCTATAAGTCTGCCTGCAGTTTCTGCCGCTTCCCATGACAGAATATAAAAACAGACCAGCATAAGAACTGCCATTGCCAATTCTATGAAATGTTTTTTCAACGCAAAACACCCCCGGCATATTTATTTTAATATATGTTGCCGGGAGTGTTTTTAGCATTGTGAAGATCACAATGTTTTCTTCTGTTTATGACAGGTTTTCTGTGATCACGCTCCAGATCCCGCTGTTCTCGAATCCAAGCTTCCACTCTGCCACACCTGCCAGTTTGTATTTTTTGATCAGTTTAACCTTTTCCGCAATAGACTTAGAGTCCTCCAGCCAGATCTGGTATGTGGCACCTTCCCCTTCATAGGTTCCATAATTCTGACTTGTCTTCTTGTCCCAGTATGTTTCTGCTCCGTTATCACTGATCGTCTGCTGTGCCTGATCCATACCGATGGCCTCACTTGTCAGTGCACCGCCATCTGTAGTCTTCCAGAGCCTTGTGTAGAACGGAATCGCAAGGATCGTCCGTTGAGCCGCTACTTCTGAAAGCGTATCCTTAACCCCCTGTTCTACCCATGGCAGAGATGCCACAGAACCGGCATCGGAGCCTACGTAATGTTCATCATAGCCCATAATGATCACATAATCCACAACCTTGCCCTGCTCCGCACGGTCATAATGACTGGTAAAATCTTCCGGAACCGGATTATCTACAGACAGTACCAAATTATTGGCGTGACACTGGATAGAAAGCTCTCTTAAAAACTGAAGGAAATGGATTCCTACTCCTTCGCTCAAAGATTCAAAATCAACATTGATTCCATCCAGTCCTGCTTTCAGTGCATAAGTGATCAGCTGATTCTCCAGATTCTGCCTTGAACTGGTTTTTGAAAGAACTTCTGTGGTACTCATGTTCTCATTAAAATTATCCACCAGTCCCCATACCTTCAGTCCTTTTTCATGTGCCTGCATCACATACTCCCCAGATGCAAGACTTGAAATATTTCCGGAGTTATCTGTTACAGAAAACCAGGTTGGAGAGATCACATTCACGCCTGTCATATTCTGTACCGCATCTGCGAAATAGCTGTTTGCATCTGTGCTGGTAACCTGGTGCCATGCTAGGTTCACCGGCTCATCCATGGTAAGATATGTATAGGACTCTGTTTTAAAATCCCTTTCATAATCCGTTGTATCCACAGCACTTACTTTTTTCTTCTGAATATAACCGATGTAACCGTCATCGGTTGCCACCTGATCCCAGTCCTCTCCTTCATTCATCAACCGGAGAACTGTATTCTTCGCCAGTTTGGAAAGGATCGGCGCCTTGATCCCGCCCCGGTAACGAATCACGGTATCTTTCTTCGTGGTCACGGTCTCCACATTGGTAAATTTGTATTGTATCGCAACCCTTGCAGGATCCTGCTCTATATAAGAATCGATATCTGTATACTTTTTTACATAATCCAGTTTCAGATAAACCGTGTCATCCTTCAGCCACACGTTTCCGTCTGCCTTATCTGAAGCCGGTTCCTCTGTGAGACTGGATGGTGTTGCATACAGTATCTTCTTGTTTTCGCTATCCCAGTAATATCTCTGATTCAAATATCCGTTCACTACATCCAGCGGAAGATATACATCTTCTCCTGAGATAAGTGCCTTCTCTTCCAGTTTCTCAGTTCCAAGTATCAACGCAGCCTCACCGTCTGCATTCTGGCCGTAGTATTCTGTCAGATCCATCTGTTTCCTGCTTGGTATAAGCTTATTGATCCCGTAAACAGCCCCTCCGGCAAGAGCGACCAGAACGATCAGCAGACCTACCACAAGGACCGGTATGTGTTTTTTTATCATGTTTTTTTCCTTTCGGTATAAAATGTCATAATTTGTTTCATTATAACATATCTTGTCTACATTTCGTTATAAAAATCGACTTTTAATAATTTTTCACAATTTCTTTAGAATTTCGGTTCCCCGTATGGTATGCATGAGTGCAGGGGATGATCGTTATCCGGGGAACCGTTTTTTCTTATGTACGGTCATTCTTTGCGAATAAGATCAAAGCTTACACAGGCGATATGGCCGTCTTCATCTTCCGTATAATCCCGCATATAGACCCCGTTTTCCGCAATCTGACAGGCTTTTGCGATTTTTTTCGGAGTGCTTGGTGCTCCATCGAGATAAAGAGAAACTCCGTTCTCACGATAAAGCTCCAGCTCCCTTCGAAGGGGTTTTGCGGATTTCTTTTTTTCCTGTGATATATTTGGCGTATCCCGACCTCCTTTCCTGGTTAGATTTTCAGAAAACACCAGCAATGGTTCTCGAAAAGCTGCAACTTCCCTGTTAGGATGATACTTGTAATAAAATATAAATAATAAAATGGGGGAAATTTCTCTGTGTACCGACAGACTCGCCGATGAATTTCACACAGAATCCTTATCTTCAGAAAAATATGACTTTAAGTTATCGTTACTGTCTTCTTGTTTCCGGGAGGAGACAGCTTTTCTGCTTTTCATTATACCTGATTTCCCTTCAGATGCAAGTCTTTTATAAAAGAATCAGAAATTTTCTTTTTTCTCCGGTTTCTACATCTTTACATCTTGTGTATAACTGTTATATAATACAATATGTAAAAGATTAAATTTATTTACCTATAGGATGTGATCATATGAAAATAGAAAAAATCAATGAAAATCAGATCCGCTGTACCCTGACGAAAGAAGATCTGGACAGTCATCAGATCCGTATCAGCGAACTTGCATACGGTACCGAAAAAGCCAAACGTCTCTTTCGTGATATGATGCAGCAGGCACAGATACAATTTGGTTTTGAAGCAGATAATATTCCTCTGATGATCGAGGCTATTCCTGTCAATGCCGAAAGTATTATCCTCATTATCACTAAAGTGGAAGATCCTGAAGAACTGGATACACGTTTTTCCAAATTTGCACCCTTCAAGGGCAACAAACCTTCCGATACCGTAGAGATCGATGGCGCTGACAATATCATCGATATCTTCCAGAAGCTCTGTGAATCCAAGCTTAAGGATCTTTCACAGAAACCGGAAGAAAAAAGGGCGGAAACTTCCGCCCCTCAGACAACAGAAACTCCGGATGCATCACAGCAGCCGGCTGAGAGTTCTGTAAAGCTTATACGCCTGTACTCTTTCCCGGGGCTGGATGATGTTATTGCCGCATCTCATGGTATGAATGGTTTCTTTACCGGTGATAATACTCTCTATCGTGAAGGAGAAGACGGTGTCTATCAGCTGGTACTTCATCAGTCAGACTGTACACCTGAAGAATTTAACAAGGTCTGCAATATCCTTTCCGAGTATGGCATCGGCCGCGCATTCACACCAGCCGGTGAAGCCTACCTCAGAGAGCACTGTGCACTGATCGCTGATCATGCACTTCAGAAGCTTCTGAATATCTGACAAACCAAATATCCTACAGACAAACAAACCGCTGTCGGAATGCGATCCATATGATCTGCATTTCCCGACAGCGGTCCTTTTGTTTCAGCAAAAAAGCTTCTGTTTATTACTCACCAAGAAAATCATTGATCTGAGCTACGAGGACATCTGCGTCCAGGCCATGGACCATTGCTGCTTCTTCCAGAGATTCCATCTGTGAAGACGGGCAGCCAAGACAATGCATTCCTGCTCTCATCAGGATCGGTGCGATATTCGGGTCTACAGTGAGCAGTTCTCCGATCAGCATGCTCTTTGTAACTTTTGCCATGATTGTATTCTCCTTTACTGTTTTATCGAAATATTTCATTCCGTTCTGCTATTATAATACGAATCCGGAATGGAATCAACGGGTTACGAATTTTCAGTTTTGTTTATAAATTTATACTTGTATTCTTTATGCAGATATATTAGAATGGGAATAGAATCCCTGGTAGGGGATACATACAATACACAATTTAAAAGGAGGATATCAATTATGGCATATGTAATTTCTGACGAGTGCGTTAGCTGTGGAACATGTGAGGGTGAGTGCCCGAACGAGGCTATTTCTCAGGGAGACGAGCATTATGTAATCGACGCAGACGCTTGTGTTGACTGCGGAACATGCGCTGAGGCCTGTCCAGTTGGTGCTATCTCTGCTGAGTAATGCATCATTAGCTTGATAAGCTGCTATAATGAATGAGGCTGCCGGTTTACCGGCAGCCTTTTCTGTTTTTTTTATTCTTTTTTCCCTCACAGGAAGCTGCCGCTTCTCTTCTTGCCTGCTGCTGCCTGCGGATCGCTTCATCCAGAGAACGACACCGGTACTCTCCTTCTTTCTTTCTCTGCATTTCCTCACGGATCAGGCGTTCCATGATTTCCTGAAACTCCAGTATCTTATCGTTATCTGCTCCGCACTTCTCTGTATTCCCGGATTCCGTTTTTTCCATGAACTCCTTTTCAGATCCCGTTTTTTTCATTGGGATATCTTCAAGCTCAACAGCTTCTCCATCCAGGATCCTGATACCAGATTCTGAAAAATCCGGTGTATCTGCCTTTCTTGCCTCCGGTGGGATCAGTGTACGGATTGCTTTCAACTGAAGTCCTTTACTTTTCAGCTCATTTATTTTAAGAAAAAGCTGGATATCAAACGGTGTATAATAGCGATGTCCCAGTTCATTGCGTCCGATCCGAAGCTCCAGTTCTTCCTCCCAGTAACGCAGGACATAAGATTTCACTCCGGTCAGTGTTACGGCCTGTCTGACTGTATATCTTTTTTCCATTGTGAACGCCCCCTTATATAGAGATTCACTGCTGCTGTCTACAGTATAACCCCTGAGATCAGGAAATAGCAAGAATAATCGGTTGACATAATTTTACCAAATATGACTCTTTGCCTATATCCATAGCATCCCGAACTCCACGATCACACAGACAAAAATACAAAAGGCCATCAGGATAACTATAAGCTTTCATCCTGACAGCCTTTCATTTACCGTCTGCACGGCTCTATTTTTTCATATTTACAAACTGGGTATATCTCGGCAGCCATACCAGCTCCACAGTTCCGATCGGGCCGTTTCTCTGCTTGGCTATGATAATTTCCGCAATGTCTTTCTTCTCGGTATCTTTGTGATAATAATCATCTCGATAGATAAACATGACCACATCCGCATCCTGCTCAATAGCTCCGGACTCTCGAAGATCCGAAAGCATCGGCCTGTGATCCGGTCTCTGTTCCACTGCACGGCTAAGCTGTGATAACGCAATTACCGGTACATCGATCTCTCTTGCCAACGCTTTCAGCGATCGTGAAATATCTGAAATTTCCTGCTGTCTGGAATCCGATTTTCCACTTCCGCTCATCAGCTGAAGATAATCGATCATGATGATCCCCAGATTATGCTCAAGCTTATATTTTCTGCATTTGGAACGAAGCTCCGCAATGGAGATTCCAGGTGTATCATCAATAATAAGATTGGAGCCACCGATAATATCCGCTCCTTCTACCAGCTTCGTCCAGTCCTCATCTTTCAGATTTCCGGTACGGAGATTCTGGGAATCCACGTGAGATTCCATAGCAAGAAGACGGTTTACCAGCTGCTCCTTGGACATCTCCAGACTGAAAATAGCCACGGTCACATCTTTACGAAACGCCATATACTGGGCAATATTCAATACAAAGGCAGTTTTTCCCATGGAAGGTCGAGCTGCGATCAGTACAAGATCGGACGCGTGCATACCGGAAGTCTTATAATCCAGATCCACAAATCCGGTCGGGATCCCGGTAACGGAGCCCTTCAGCTTGGAAGCCTTCTCAATATTGCTGACTGCATTCAACACAACCTGCTGGATCGGCACATAATCGCTGCCATTTGTTCTCTGCAAAATATTAAACAGCTTTTTCTCGGATTCCTCAAGTATGGTTTCCGTACTGTCCTTTTCCAGATAACAGGCATTGGCAACTTCTTCCGTAGTCCGTATCAGCCGACGGAGAACTGCCTTTTCGCTTACGATATTGGCATAGTATTTCACATTGGCTGATGTAGGAACTGCTGCGATCAGATCACGGACATATTCCATACTGCTGATGTCCGGCGGAAGCTCTTTCTCCTTGAGACGATTCTGCAGAGTGATCAGATCTACCGGCTGTCCTTCATTACAGAGCTCCACCATGGCATCAAAAATGATACCATATTGTTTTTGATAAAAATCATCACTGGTCAGGATCTCGGAAGCCACCAGGATCGCATCACGATCCAGGATCATGGATCCAATCACTGACTGCTCTGCCTCAATACTGTGAGGCAGAATCCTCTTGATCAGTGCTTCTTCCATTGATTACGCCTCTTTTACCCAGACTTTGAGACTTCCGGTTACCTTCGGATGAAGTCGTACCGGAACATTGGTAACACCCAGGTTACGGATCGGATTCTCCAGCTGGAGCTTTTTCTTATCGATATCAAGATTCAGCTGTTTTTTGGCTGCCTCTGAGATTTCTTTTGAGGATACAGAACCGAATGTTCTTCCGCCTTCACCTACCTTCAGAGTAAGGATAACCTCCTTTGTGGAAAGCTCCTCTGCAAATGCCTTGGCAGCGTCCAGGTTTTCCTGTGCAACCTTTTCTTCATTTGCCTTACGGAGTTTCAGGTCATTGAGATTCTTGGATGTAGCTTCAACACCAAGCTTTTTTGGCAGGATCATGTTTCTTGCATATCCGTCACTTACATTTACGATCTGTCCCTTTTTACCCAGGGATTTAACATCTTCCAGAAGAATTACTTTCATTTCTATTTGTCCCCTTCCTGATATAACTGGTCTATAATTTCTTTCAGCATTCTTTCGGTCTCATCCATGGTGTCTTTCACCTGTGCACCGGCAATATTCAGATGTCCGCCGCCGCCCATCCGTTCCATCATGACCTGTACATTCACTTCATCAATGGCTCTGGCACTGATGTAAACCTCATTATTATAGCTGGTAAGAACAAAAGATGCCTTGACTCCTGCGATATTGAGCAGCTCATTGGCCGCCTGTGCTCCTACAACGGTAGGACTTTCCAGACCTTCACTCGGACATCTTGCAATGGCAAAATAATCTCTGTAGATCTCCGCAGTACGAACTGCCTCCGCTCTCGCCTTATAGGAATCAATATTATCCCGGAGCATCTTACGTACACGTGTCACATCTGCTCCGCATCTGCGCAGGAATGCTGCTGCCTCAAAGGTACGCACACCCGCTCTTGTTGTAAAGTTGTTGGTATCGATCATGATACCCGCATAAATACAGTCCGCCTCAATACTGCGAAGCTTCAGCCCGTCTGCAAAATACTGCAGGATCTCTGCGATCATCTCGCAGCTTGAAGATGCATATGGCTCCACATAGGACAGAACTGCATTCTGGATCACCTCGCTGCCGCGGCGGTGATGATCCAATACCACAATGGTCTTTGTCATATAGAGAAGATCCTGGCATTCGGTATAGCTTGGCTTGTTGGTATCCACCACAATTACTACCGTATTGTTATCCACCAGTTCTTTGGCCTGATTACTGTCCACAAACATGGACGGCTCATAATCTGGATTCTCCATAAATCCACTCATCAGCGGCCGAATGGATGTGGTCGGATCATTGATCACAATATGCACCGGCTTACCAAGAGTCTTACCGGCACGGTAAATACCGATCCCAGCTCCCAGAGCATCCACATCTGTGATCTTGTGTCCCATAACCACCACTCGATCCTTGGTGCTCATAAATTCCTTCAGAGCCTGAGCCTTCACTCGTGCCTTCACTCGGGTTGATTTCTCCATCTGCTGTGCCTTGCCGCCAATGTAGGTAATATTATTTTCATTTTTGATCACTACCTGATCACCGCCACGGCCCAGTGCCATCTCAATGGCAATTCTGGCATATTCGTAATTCTGGATATACGTAGAAGCATTCAGACCGATTCCGATACTTAATGTCACAGCCATTTCATTTCCGATGTTAACTGTCTTAACCTCATCCAGGATATGAAAACGCTGTTCCTTCAGTGTTTCCAGTGAACTCTGGCGCATGATCAGAAGATATTTATCTTTCTCCAGTTTCTTCACAAGGCCGTCAAAGTTGGAAAAATACTTGGTGATCTTTCGGTCGATCAGTGCGATAAGCAGAGATCTTCTCACATCCTCCACGCTCTCCAGTGCTTCTTCATAATTATCCAGATAAGCCAGTGCTACAACAAGCTTGTTATCCTCATTTTTCTGGATGTATTCCTTAAGCTCTGTTTCATCATAAAGATACATGGCGATCAGACTGACATTCTGGGACATATTCTCCAAAATATCCGCATGGCTGACTACTTCACCCATAGTCACCCGCTGCATGGAAACCCGATAGATCCGATCCCCGAAATGTATACTCATCTCGGAAATTTCCGGTTCATCGGCTACAGGAAGCTTGTCCGGAGTAATATCCGGGAAAACTGTGCTGATATTTTTTTTATAAAACTGATCTCTCCCCGTGATCTCTGAAAAAATACGGTTGGACCAGATCATGCGGCCTTCCATATCCATAATGGCATAAGGAAGCGCCAGTTCTTCCAGCATCCGCTTTTCTACCACATCATACTGATTGGCAAATGCGATCATATCATTGATGATCAGCGGTTTGTGATATCGAAAAAGCTGTACTGCGATAAAAATATAGATCACAGTACCTACAGACACCAGAATTCCGGCCTTTACACTTACAATAAACACCAGCAGGTCCAGCAGCACGACCAGGACCGAAAGGTACAGCGGCCAGCGCATGAAGTGTTTCATAGGCCCCTTGAATTTAACTTTGTTGTTCATTGCTTTTTCCTGTTCTTAATGTAATTTAACCCACAAGTTATTTAACATTATACCAGATTCCTTATTATAATTCCATAGCAATGATAAAATCTGTTTTGCTCATAAAAAAACAGGGCCGCTGCCTCCAGATGACTGCTCATCTGTTTCGCAACGACCCCGTATAAGATCAGAATTAGTCCTGAACGTATGGCATCAGGGACATATGACGTGCTCTCTTAACAGCAACTGTCAGTGCTCTCTGATGTTTCGCACAGTTACCTGTAATTCTTCTCGGGAGAATTTTACCTCTCTCGGAAACATACTTTCTTAACTTTGCTACATCCTTGTAATCGATCTCGTTATTCTCTTTACCGCAGAATACACAAACTTTTTTTCTTCTGCGTCCGCCTCTTCTCTTCATCGGAGAATCTGGTCTCTCGCCTCTATTGTAAGCCATGATTGTTTCCTCCTATCTTATTCGTCTCATCTGTCTTGATCAGATGTTCTAATTGAACGGCAGCTCCTCATCAATTCCATCTGGAATGTTCATGAAGCCGTCGGCGCTTGCTGCGCTCGGACTCGGCATAGACGTTGCAGGTGCTGCCTCTGTTCTCGGATGAGCTGCTGCATAGCTGTCGCTTGATGCTTTGCTCTCAGCAAATTCCTGATCCTCAACAACAACCTCTGTCGTATAAACCTTCTGTCCCTCACGGTTCGTATAGCTTCCTGTCTGGATACGTCCCGTAACTGCAATTTTCAGTCCCTGTCTGAAATACTTTTCCGCAAATTCTGCTGTACGTCCGAAAGAAACACAGCTGATAAAATCAGCACTTGCCTCTCCGTCACGACGGAATCTGCGATCAACTGCCAGTGTATATCTGGCGATTGCCAGGGCATTTTCTCCTGCGGAATATCTTACCTCAGGATCTCTTGTCAAGCGTCCCATTAATATTACTTTGTTCATCGTTCTACCTCTCTTATGATTTCACTTAACTGAACAGGTTCTTAATGGTGTTTTCGAAAAATCCGCTGCAAAAATTATGCCTCTTTCTTGACAACCAGGTATCTTAATACATTGTCCATGATGCGGACATGTCTCTCGATCTCCGCCGGGCACTGAGAATCTGCTTCAAACTGAATAAAATAGTAGAAGCCTTCATGCATTTTCTGAATCTCGTAAGCTAATTTCTTCTTACCCCATTCTTCAACTTCTGTGATCACGCCGTTGTAACGTGTGATGTAGCCTTTTGCTTTCTCAACTACAGCGTCACGTGCTTCGTCCTCAAGCTTAGCGCTCACAACTAATGCTAACTCGTACTTGTTCATGCTTGTCTTAACCTCCTTATGGTCTTTTGGCCCTTTGCCTGTCAAAGAGCAAGGATATGAAATATATCACGATTGTTGATTCTAGCACATCTCTCCCGTGATGTAAAGCATAAATTTAATTTTTTTCAATTTTTTTCAAATCTCGTGTATTTTTCTCAACCAGCTTACGTGCCACCATGATCTGATGTCCGCAGCCCTTGCATTTCAGGCGGAAATCCGCTCCTACGCGAAGGATCTCCCATTCTTTACTGCCACAGGGATGAGCCTTCTTCAATGTGACAATATCTCCAACTTCATAATTTAATCCCATTTGATACTCCTCATTTTTATTTTTGCAGATCATCCCAGGTTCCCATATTTTCAAACTCTTATCTGAGAAAACACCTGCCCGATCGGTTCTTTAATAAGAAGATCCGCATATTTATCCCTCGGTGTCGGTGCCTTATTGATCACCACCAGATGATTTCCCCGGAAATAATCGATCAGGCCTGCTGCCGGATATACCGCCAGAGAAGTTCCCCCAATGATCAGCACCCCCGCCTCCGAGATCACTCTTACTGATTCCTGGATCGTATAGTCATCCAGCCCTTCCTCATAAAGGACCACATCCGGCTTGATCATGCCGCCGCAGCTACACCGCGGAACACCTTTCGATTCCTTCATATATTTAAAATCATAGAATTTCCCGCATTTCATACAATGATTTCGGTAAACGCTTCCGTGGAGCTCCAGGACCTTTTTACTTCCTGCCATCTGGTGAAGATTATCGATATTCTGAGTGATCACAGCCTTCAGCTTTCCTGTTTGCTCCATCTCCGCCAGCTTAAGATGTGCCGCATTCGGTTTTGCAGTATCACAAAGCATCTTATCTCTGTAAAATTTAAAGAATTCCTCAGGTTTTCGCATAAAAAATGTATGGCTTAAGATCGTCTCCGGCGGGTAATCATATTTCTGGTTATACAGTCCGTCCTGGCTTCGAAAATCCGGGATCCCGCTTTCTGTTGAAACACCTGCGCCGCCGAAAAATACAATATTTCTGCTCTCATCAATGATCTTTTGTAATTTTTCTATCTCATTTCCCATATCATTTCCTCCCAAACTTATCCGCAAAAGCTCTACTGTGGGTTCACCGCATTCACTCTTTTTCCCTGTACCACAAAACGTGTTGCCTGATTGCCGGTACAGGTTGATAATGTAACGATCTTATCCTTCACATTGGCTTCACTTGCAGTGGCATCTGTTCTGATCTCCGAATTCTGGAACATTTTTTTCTCATATTCCAGAAACTCTTTGCCAGGTCCTTTAAATAAGGTATACGTATCGCTGTTTACAGAAGTCGTATACGCTGCAATGATCTCATACCGGTAATCTTTTTCCGGTGTGAGGATCCAGAAATATTTGCTGGTATTATAAAGCGTCTCATCAGCTCTGTACTTTTTCAGCATTCCAAACATGGAACCATTCTTCATGTTGTGTCCGTACACCAGGGTATTACAATCGCTGAAATCTCTTTTGTTCTCATAATCAATAAAGATCGTTCCCGCAAAATTATAATTTTTCTCATATGTCTGGTGCAGATAAAAATTATTATCCTCTCCCTGTACCACCGGATAACTGATCTCAGGCAATGCTTCCATATAAATCCAGCCGATCACATCCTCATTGATACTCCTGAGAGAATCAAAATCAATGCTCACAGGTGCTACAGGCTGTTCATCCGGCTGATCTATCTCTTCCACCTGGTCCGGATCACGTTCTGTCACTGCCATTTCGGAAATGCTGTTATATTCATCGGTTCCTTTTTTATATTCTGTATAAATATGATAAAGGTTAAAAGCTGCATAACAGAAAATACAGATTGCCACGATCAGAACGATCGTCAGAATATGATCTCCAACTGTTTTTTTCTTTTTCACCTTGTTTTTCCTGCTCATAATCACACTCCTTTAAATCTGTCAGGATCATCTGGTTTCTGTATTTATTATAAATATCCCTCCGTTTTCTTGCAACCGTTTTGTTTTTGTCCTGTTTTATACAGAAAGAAGCCGCCTCGGAATGGGCATCCGAAGCGGCTTGTAAGGTATATTCTATTTCAGAGCTGCTGTTATTTTTCAGGCCAGTTCTTTTCCTGTAAGCATTTTGTATGCCTGGAGATATTTCTCAATAGTCTTGTCAACGATCTCCTGCGGAAGTGTCCAGTCGTTGTCCGGATTGGCTTTCAGCCAGTCACGTGCAAACTGTTTGTCAAAGGATGGCTGACCATGTCCTGGTTCATAGCCTTCTGCCGGCCAGAAACGGGAGCTGTCCGGTGTCAGCATCTCATCACCGATAACCATGTTTCCATCCTCATCAAGACCAAACTCAAATTTTGTATCTGCAATGATGATTCCCTTGCTGAGTGCATACTCTGCACATTTTTTGTAAAGAGCAATGGTGTTGTCACGAAGCTTTTCTGCATACTCGCGTCCTTTTCCCGGGAAGTATTTCTCAAGATGATCGATACTCTGCTCAAAGGAAATATTCTCATCGTGATCACCGATCTCAGCCTTGGTAGATGGTGTGTAGATCGGCTCAGGCAGCTTGTCGGATTCCTTCAGTCCCTCCGGAAGCTTGATGCCGCATACAGTGCCGTTCTCCTTGTAGCTTGCCCAGCCGCTTCCTGTGATGTATCCACGTACGATACACTCGATCGGCAGCATGTTCAGTTTACGGCACATCATGGATTTTCCTTCGAATTTCTCCTGCTGGAAAAACTCCGGCATATCCTTGGTATCTACAGAAATCATGTGGTTCGGAAGAATGTCCTCAGTCATGTCAAACCAGAATTTGGACATCTGGGTCAGTACAGCACCTTTCTTTGTAACTTCGTTATTCAGAATTACGTCAAAACAGCTGATACGGTCTGTTGCGACCATGATCAGACTGTCTCCATTGTCATAGATCTCACGTACTTTACCTTCTTTGATTGGTTTTAATTCCTGCATGTTCTCACACCTCATCATTCGGTTATTTGATTTTTGTTTTCGACATCGTTACCGTATCACCTCACAAGCCCTCCTGTCAAGATGTCAGACCCCTTTCAGTCATAAGTATTCGTTAAGGAATCATTCATATTTCTAATAGTGATGCACATTCCTCCTGAAGCTTTTTCTCCTGTTTCCGGTAAAGAAGCTTCTCACTGCAGGCAAAATAAGGATCACAGCCATACTCTCGGATAAAGGCCGCCGCATGACTGTTCCGGGTCAATCCGGTGACAAAAAGCACCGTTTCCTGTCCGTCCCCGAAGCATTCCTTCATAAATGCAAATGCCTGTTCCAGCTCCCCGCTGATCTTTTTCGCACAGACCTTTCTCTTCTCCGCCATTTCCGTAAACAGCTGCCGGATCCGTTCAAAGCCAGCCTCTGTTTCTGTGATATGCTCCTTTCGGATAGTAAGGCTGAATTCCTCCAGAGTGCGGATCACAAGCTCTTCCGTAGTCTGCTGATCTGTGGTAAGAAGCTCCGCCTCCAGACGGACAGCCAGACTTTTCTTCTTCATATCTGTAAATTCATCCAGCGCTGTCATGTCCTTTTTATCCTGAAGAAAAGCTTTCAGATGCAGAAGTTCCTGATAAACAGCACCTGTCTCACCATCCATCTTCTCATAGGTCAGAAAACTTCCGTTCAGGCCGTCAAGCAGAAGCCCTGTCACAAGGAAGCGTTCCTCAAAGGAAGCTTCCTTCGCCATTTTTACCTTTTTTTGCTGTTCCTCCTCCGGCATCTCTCCGGAAAGCAGGCGTTCCAGGCCATAGTCCTCTCCGTACTTCCGGTACAGCTGATAGCTGGCAAAAAAGCTTCTTGCGATCTCATCTCTGCACAAATACTCCCCGACCAGATTCTCCGTGATCTCCACGCCCAGTTCCTCATAAGCCTTCAGGATCTCAGACAGGTCTTCCCAGCCTCTTGCTGTCACGAAGAATTTCCCGTCCACTGTATTCTCCACAGAATAAAAATGATCCTTTTTCATGCCGAGATAAGCCAGGATCGATCCGTGGATCTCCTTTTTCCAGGCATACTCCATCCACACATCAATATCTGCCTCGATATCCATCCTCCGTACACGGTCCAGTGTTACAATATCAAACTCCCGGACCGATTTATTATATTCCGGAGGATTTCCTGCTGCCGCGATCAGCCATCCTTCCGGCACGCTGTGACTTCCGAAGGTCTTGTTCTGAAGGAACTGCAGCATAGTGGGTGCAAGTGTCTCGGAAACACAGTTGATCTCATCAATAAAAAGGATTCCCTCCTTCTTCCCGGTACGTTCCATACAATCATACACAGAAGCAATGATCTCACTTAAAGTATACTCTGTGATGCTGATCTCTTTTCCATTGTAGCACCGGGTCACGATCCTTGGCAGTCCTACCGCACTCTGTCTTGTATGGTGGGTGATGGTATAAGCTACCAGACCTGCCCCGCATTCCTCTGCCACCTGCTCCATGATCGCTGTTTTTCCGATTCCGGGAGGTCCCATAAGCAGGATAGGACGCTGCCGGAGTCTGGGAAATGTATAGCGCCCGGCTGCATCCTTCCGGTTGTAAGCCAGTAAGGTATGTTTGATCTCTTCTTTTGCCTCTTTTATATTCATGTTCTGTAACGCACTCCTTCCTGCTCTGCCACAAGCCGGATCGCCCAGGGCGGAACAAGCTCCATTTTTTCTGTTTTATGCAAAAATACAAAGGCCGTTTCATAATCCGGTTTGCTTCCGGGATATATCCCGTCCCCGTCTGTAAAATAGATCAGAGCCTTAAGACTGCGGATTTCTTTTTTCTCCTGCTGCTCCTTCACATACCGGAACACCGGCCGGAAATCTGTTCCGCCCCGGCCCTGTATGGTGATATTTTTGCTGTATTCCTTCCATTCTTCCTCGGAATGAATCACCTTAACATCCTGGATACAGCAGTCACACTGGATCAGGTACACCTTCATTTTATGGAAAAAATTCTCTTTTTCACTGAGAATGGAATACGTTTCTCCAAGGAATCTCCGCACAGTCTCTCCATCACAGGAGCCGGAAGTATCAATGGCGATCACCAGCTCCTCCAGACGGTTCACTTCCTTATATTCCAGCGGCTCGATCAGCGGAAGATTTCCATAATGCTCCATCCCGTAATTATAAAAAATATAATCAAAGCTTTCCGTATCCAGCTCCACCTCTTCCCGCAGCACAGAAAACTGACGGAGAAATTTTTTGTAATCGTATCTTCCGGATCTTACCGTTCCTGCCTCTTCCTTCTGGTCCCCTTTCTGACTTCCCCGCCGTTTCCGGTGATCCTGACGGTTTGCAGCAGTATAGGAAAGAAGCTTGTTCCATTTTTCCTTTGTTCTTTTTCCTTTTTCTCCTGTGCAGATGTCCCACAGGGTGTGGTCATCAAAATGAAAGGCTTCCTCCAGTTCTTTCAGGTGAAACGGAAAAGCCTGTTCCTTCAGCTTCCGGCAGATCTTTTCTGCGGAATCCGACCTGTCTCCCAGAATATGAAAAACCTTTTCACGGATTTTTTTCGCATCGCCGCCTGTCTCCAGAATCGGGATCTTTTCCCTGGAAATGATCTGTTCCACCGCAATATCACAGGCCAGGTTCCATAAGCGTCTGTCCTCCTGATCCTCCCGAAAAAGATGCAGATACAGACAGTGCAGCAGCATATGCAGATAACCTCTTCGCACTGCCTCCGGCTTTTTTACATAAAGCTTCAGAAGATATTCCGGGGAAAAAAGCAAAAAAGCTCCATCTGTTCCAATGGTTCCGGTCTGCTCTGAGCCCTTCCCGGAAATGCAGGCAAAAGCACCGTCCAGATATGGAAAATAGTAGTACAGTTCGTTCCTTATATTTTCCAGGATATGTATTCCAAGCTCTTCCTGCCTCCGTTCCACCGAATCCGCCTCCATTCCCGATTTCCTGAAAAAATCACAGCTCGAATTTCTTCTCTTTAAATCCATAATTTGCTTTTTTCAAATGGAGAAGTCCCATCAGCGCTGCAGGTCTCCTCCACTCTTCAGCCAGTTTCAGGAACACCTCCAGCTCCTGTTCCCCAAACCATTCGTTCTCATAAAGCTTCTCGATCTTTTCCCAGTCATCTTCCAGAATCAGGCGTTCCACAGCCGGACGGATCCTTTTCTTAAGATATGCTCCATAATGCGCGCGTTCCTCTTCCTCCACACCTTCCTCCAGAAAATATCCCCGCAGGGCAACTGCCAGCCGCAGCGGCTCCTGTTTGGTACTTCCGAATTTCCGGTAAAGATGAATGGCCTCTTCTTTGGCATCCTCGTTCTCTGCCCGCATTTCAAGAGCAGTGGCAGCAACTTCCACATCTTTTTGAAAACGGCTTAATTCTGTCATAATGATCCCTCCTGTCTGCTGTCTGTTTATAGTGTTCGAGGAAATGCTTTTGTATGACATTATCATATCACGTACCGCTTTGTTTGAACATTATTTTTTGATAAAAAAGAAACCGCCATTGCCTTTTTACGACAATGACGGTCTGAAGATTTTTCTCAGATTCCCTTTTTATAAAGAATAAATGAATAGATCATTGGCACAAGGATGACCAGCAAAATTACCGCAAAAACAATTTCCGTTTTCAGAAGCAGCGAGTTCATAAGAAAAAGCAGCCCTGACAGGATCAGTATCCAGCCTGTCATACGGTTGGTACGGTTCCAGTTCTCTTCGCTGTTCAAGGTCCAGGGAAGCTTCATTCCCACTGTATAATTCTGTTTCACCTTATGAACGTAATTTCCGAGAATGATAAACATGATCCCCACCATGATATTCACGATCACACCTATATCAATGTCCATACCCAGAGCAAGACCATAGATTGACATGCAGGTGATCACAGACACCACCGGAACCAGCCACAGGACCATGGTAAAAATACGCCTGTTGATATTTTTTCTCTTTGGATCATTGGCTGTAAAAAACACGCAAAACAGATGGATCAGCAAAAGCAGAAACGGAATTCCAAAAACTGCCATCGGCTTGCTGCTCCAGCCGTTGGCCAGATTATGCTGATCAAAATGTGTTGCGATCTTCTCCGGCAGACGGTTCCACAGCAGGATCCCTGCCAGTGACGGTGAGACCGTAAGGATACTCCCGGAGATCAGAGACATTTTATATTCCTTCAGAAACTCTTTTCTTTCTTCACCTTTCATCATTCTTTCCCCCTTTCAGATCACTGAGCCACAGAAGCAGCTCCTCTACAACTGTAGTATTCAGTTCGTAATACACGAAATTCTTCACCTTCGTCTCCCACACAAGATCTGCTTTCTTCAAAATTTTCAGATGATAGGATATGGTTGCGCCTGTCATGTCAAAATGTCCTCCGATCTCACCGGCTGACATTTTCCCGTTTTTCAGAAGCTGCAGGATTTCTCTCCGCACAGGATCCGAAAGTGCCTTGAAGGTTTCCGCAAACGCCATCGTGTATGTCTTCCTCCTTTTGGATGGTATTTAGAAATATTTCTAAATAGAATATATCATTTTCAGATTTCCCAGTCAATAAGTATTTAGATTTTTTTCTAAATACTTACATTTGTCATCTATAAAAAAATGAGGATACCGATCATCGCCTCTGCGACCTTACGATATCCTCATTCACCATCGATCAACCATTATTTATTTTTTCCCCTCTTAAACCTACCTCATGCAAAAACCAAGACTGGATGTGATCTCCGGCGCAAGCTCCGGCACATGTGCACAAAAGTCCATCTCTCTGCCAAGGCCAATGGATGCAACTCCAAGAATGGATTTGCCATTTACTGTTCTGCTTCCCCTTTTCAGATCCACTGCAAACGGAAAATGCTCCGTCACATCAAGAAAACGGTTCACTTCATCCATGCTCTCAAACTGTACTTTTTTTACTGTCATCGTTTTTTTCACCTCTTTTCTCTATCTATACTACTATTTTACTATGATATAATTATTTGTATAGAGTATTTTTTTTATAAAAAAGGTGATTTTTTTAGATGTTATCTTCTCCTATTTCTGTTACAATATAAAAAAACAACACCCAGGAGGTATCAGAATGTCAAAAAAGAACCTTATCGCAGGACAATCCGGCGGACCGACCGCAGCTATCAACAGCAGTCTTTACGGTGTGGTATCTGAAGCACTTAAACATACAGAAGAGATTGACCATGTTTATGGTATGGTCAACGGCATTGAGGGATTTTTAAACGGAACAGTCCTTGATTTCCAGGAAGCACTTCCGGGAGAGCAGCTTCTCGCTCTTACCTGGACCCCCGGCGCTTACCTTGGCTCCTGCCGTTACAAGCTTCCGGAATCCCTGGAGGATCCGGTTTATCCGAAGCTTTTTCAGAAATTCGAGGAGATGAATATCGGCTGGTTCTTTTATATCGGCGGCAACGATTCCATGGATACCGTCAGCAAGCTTTCCCGCTATGCTGAAAAGATCGGCAGCGACATCCGTATCCTCGGTGAGCCGAAGACCATTGATAACGATCTTGTAAACACCGACCATACTCCCGGATTCGGAAGTGCTGCCCGCTACGTAGCCTCCACCGTCCGTGAGATCACCCTGGACGCCTGCGTCTACGAGAAAAAATCTGTCACTATCATCGAGATCATGGGACGTCACGCAGGCTGGCTCACCGGAGCTGCTGCCCTTGCCCGGAAATATGTTGGAGACAATCCGCTTCTCATTTATCTTCCGGAAACCGATTTCGATGTAGAAGAATTTCTCCAGAAAGTTCATGCTGCCTTCGAGAAAAACTGCAACGTCGTAGTCTGTGTATCTGAGGGAATCCATGATAAAGACGGCACTTTCATCTGCGAATACGACAGCGCTGCCGGAACCGACGCCTTCGGTCACAAGATGCTTGCTGGCTGCGGTAAATATCTTGAGAATCTTGTACGCAGCCGTCTTGGTGTCAAAGCCCGCTCCGTAGAGCTCAATGTAAGCCAGCGCTGCTCTGCAGCTATGCTCGCCGGAACAGACCAGCAAGAAGGCATCCTCGCCGGTGAATTTGGTGTACAGGCTGCCCTGAACGGCGAAACCGGAAAGATGATCGCATTTAAACGTCAGAGTGATTCTCCGTACTCCATGAAATGTACACTGGAGGATGTCAACGTTATCTGCAACGAAGAAAAGACGGTCCCTGTGGAATGGATCACAGAAGACGGCTCCGATGTCACCGAAGACTTTATCCGCTATGCCCGCCCGCTGATCCAGGGAACTGTAAATGTTCCGGTTGGCGAGGATGGACTGCCGGCGTTCGTGTATCGGAAATAAGATTTGTGGTAATGCGGATAAAAATATCCACATTTGCTGCGTAACTCTGTCCTGAGTAACTGTTTATCCGTCATTCGATAAAAAATGCACCGGGAATTTCCTAATAGTTCCCGATGCATTTTCTTTATTTCTCTATATATATTTTTCTTTTTTATTTCTTACTGCGGTATGCTTCTGCTTCCCAGTGTGTGATAAAATATGTGATCTCATCAGTCATCTGCAGCGGGCCGCCAAAGCTCTCTGCATACACTGCAAGCTTGATCGCATCCTTTACCAGAAGCTGTGCCTTTGCTGCCTTTCCTTTGTCATCTTCCATGATAAATGCGCCAACGCCCTGTACCAGGATCAGTCTTGGCTCTTTATCATGCTCTGCCATAAATGCATCCAGCGTATTTTTCGCCTCATCAATATTTTCTACAAATAACGGATAAGGTCCGCAATATACAATATGATCCGGAGTAAACGGCTTCAGAAGAGGTGCCGCAGCAGTTTTATCTTTTACAAAATGATCCGCCTCCGCAGCCGGTACGACTTCCACCGCATGTCCAAGCAGACTGGAAAGCTTCTGTGCTGCCTGCTCTTTTTCAGGTGTAACTGCATCACTTACATCCGCAGTTCTCTTTACCTGCTTTTCCAGCTTTCCGATCACACCATCGAATAAAACGCCGATCTCCTCTACAGTATCAGCCGCAACAAAAATTCCGTGATTCTGAAGCAGAAGAACCTGCACGTCTTTTCCTGTTTCTTCTTTATAGGCATTCATTTTCTCGAAGCAGATACGGGCAAGTGTGTATCCCGGTTTGCAGATATCGATCCAGAGTACATCTTTTCCAAGAAGCTCTTCGCAAAGAGCCTTTGCGCCCTTTCCGCAGGTCAGTCCATTGATAAGTGTCGGATGAACATGCAGGACATACGTATAAGCAAACAGATTGTGGAGCAGTGCTTCCACGCTGGGACGTTTGGTTTTATCCTCATCGGTCACTGCCGCCATTACATCTGCAAGATATGCAGATTCACGCTTCACATCATCCGCCGGATATTCCGTTTTCATGATCTCATTCAGACGGGCTCTGTCCATTTTGACAAATTCCTCTGCCTTAATGGTAGCAAGCTGTGTACCGGATCCCTTTACATACAGTGTTGTATCGTCTTTTACAGAAGTATTACCGCCTCCTGCCAGAACATAGGCCGGATTGCTTCCGTAAGTGTTTGACATTTTTACCAAAGTTGAAAGCTCCATAAGTAAAATTCCTCCCTGTTGTGTCATTATATGATTTTTCCATATATTTATAGTACACGATACAAAGTGAATTATCTATATGAATATTTTTTCCAAAATTAGTACTTTCGTATCCTTTTTTTATTTTTCCAAATGTAATATCTATGCATCTTGTGCATCTACTCTTTCCAAAGGAAATGATCTGTTTCTGCTTTTCATATTTTTTCCAATTCTCATCATCTCACGTCAGCAGTTCAAAGGTATGATACAGATCCACCTTCCCATACCCCCACTCCGGGTTTGGGTACTGCATGTTTTCTTCTCTTCTTGCGCCTCTCTGCAGATAATATTTCACGCTGCTCCCGGTAAAAAACGGCTGGTTATCCCGTATGATCGCCCATTCAAACAGAAGTGCCGCGATACCGGCGGTCTGTGCGGCGGAGATACTGGTCCCGGAGCGGGTTCCAAAGCCGCCTCGTACCAGCGGCACTTTTACGTTAACGCCAGGAGCTGCCAGATGTGGAGTGATCATGCCATCTGGCGTATAGCCTCTGCCTGCTGCAATGTAGATGCTTCCGTCACGATGCTGGTAGGCAGTTGCCGTAATGCTGTTCCTGGCGTCTCCCGGCGCTGTCACCGTGGTATAGGGGGATGGTTCCAGAAAATAGGTATCCTGGGAGATCAGCCCTTCCACAGGAAGCCATATATGGAACTGTACGTTCTGTTGATTTCTTGCCTGGGTAAAAATTTTCCAGATACCGGACGCCGGATGGAAAAATCGGATATACACCAGGGAATATCCGGTCTGACGCTCGATCAGGATATAATTCACATACACCTTTGTTTCCACAAAAACAAATGACAGCTCCTGGGTTCTGGAACCTATGGAACTGCTGACTTCCAGTATCTCACCGGTTGGTGACTGGATGGAAAGCTCATAGATTTCCGGCGGTTCTCCCCAGAATTCTATGGTAAAGCCCTGCTCTCTTTCCGCTACACGGAGTTCTGTCACGATCTGTTCCCTTCCCTGAGAAAAAATCCCCGTACTGTGGTTTCTTGTATTTCCTTCGTTTCCTGCTGCCACAGATACGGATACCTGAGAAAAATTTGCCACATAGTCCACATACTGGCTTAACGCATTGGTCCCCAGATGCGCGCCCTGGCTGCTTCCGATCCCCAGGCAGATAGAAAGTGGCATCTTCAGCTTTTTGGCCTGGGAAATCGCAAAAGCAATGGCCATCATCACATCATTTTCCTGAAAAGCTTCTGCCTCCGGAGGATAAAGATAAAAATTCCGGAGATATTGCTTTGCCGGCTTTACCTTGATGATGATCAGGGTTGCCTCCGGCGCTGCTCCGGTAAAATTTTCTCCGGGTACCATATTTCCGGCAGCAATACCCGCCAGTGCCGTGCCATGGCCGTTGGTATCTCTGGATGGCACGATGGCAAACGGCTCCTCGGAAGCCAGTGCCCGGTCGATATCCTTTTTCCGGAATAATTTGCCATATGGAACTTCTGTATCTGCTATATCATCCCCCGGCAAATTATCTGCATCTCCATTTTCAGCTTCCAACTCCCGTCCAGACTGATTTTGTTCTTCCTCTTCTATGGACTGATCCCATAAATAAGCGATTCTGGAGCCGCCTGCATTTCGAAACACTTCATTCTGATAATCAATCCCCGAATCGATCACCGCCACCGCAGTACCTTTTCCACGCAGCTTCAGATAAGGGTGATCGTGCAGCCTGTTGATCCCTGATTCCCCTGCTGCCTCCATATCCATGTAGGTATAACATTTCGGGATCGAATTATAGGAGGTTCCCGTGACCTCAATTTCTCCCATACTTTCCAGCGGAACATAAAGAACCCCGAAAATTTCATTGATCGCCCTAAAAGATGCCCCCGGAAAAAGTTCCATAGTATCCTGGACATTCTGCATATATTTCACGATAAAATCCCCGAAGCGCTGACTCTGTGCCGGATTTTCCGTCTGCGCTCCGGGGATCTTATCCTCTGTTTTCATATTTGGTTCAAAATCTTCTTTTCTGAGCATGACAGGCCTGCTTTCGCCTTTTTCATAGATGTATGCAGCGAAAACCTGTCCTTATACCACTATTGTCCAACTTTTTCCTGATACATGGGACTTCCCTGATCCATTTAAACACTGCTCTTGCTATCTCTTTTTTTCCTGATCCGTATCAGCAGCACGATCCCCGCAATCCCTGTAAAAATACTGATAAACTGGGAAGTCGACAAAATTCCCACACTTCCACGGATAATATCCCCACGGAAAAACTCGATCACAAACCGTCCAATGCTATAAAAGATCAGATAACAGGCAGTAACCTGACCATCTTCTTTTTTGTTCCGTGCGATCAGCAACAACAAAAGAAAATGCAGAAAATCCAGTCCGCTGGAATACAACTGCGTCGGGATCAGCGCCACGTGATTGGGCGCATATTCGGAATTCTGAAATATCACAGAAAAAACACTCTCTGTCTCTTTTCCATAACAGCAGCCCGCCAGGAAACATCCGATCCGTCCAAATCCCTGGGCCAGTGCCACAGATGGCAGGATCACATCCGCGTATTTAAAAAATACAAGCTTTCTGATCCTGCAATACAGAAGCCCCGTCAGTATCCCGCCGATGATACCGCCAAACACCACAAAACCGGAGCTTAAAGTTTCCATTATAAATCCCGGATCCTGAACAATTGATTTCCACTCTGTGATCCAGAAGAGAAGCTTTGCACAGAAAAATCCACCCACCAGGCACCACAGGATCATTGGAAAGATCTGTTCACTGTCAAGCTTCTGTTTTCCGGCTCTATATTCTGCAGTCAGGCAGCCTGCCAAAATTCCAATGGCGATCATCAGACCATAACCGTATACCGTAAATGGCCCGATGGTAAGAAGTTCATTTTTCATCAGTTTCCTCCTGTTATCTCATTCTTATTTCCGTCATGATCTTCGCTCCCGTATGCGGACAGAAAACACTCCAGCAATGTAGCATTGGCCCGGTCATTCAAGGCGCTGTTTCCAGATTCTGCTACATCACATTCACCACAGATATCCACGCCCAGGATTCCCTCTGCACATATTTCTCTGACTCTCTTCAGACATTCCAGCATCGTATTCAGGCGCATATCCCCCTGGCTCCAGTTCGTGTCCGCATCATCCTTGCAGAGAACATCTTTATCCACAGAAATGTACAGCGGCAGCTTTCCCACATGCTTGCTTACAAACGCACACACCTGCGCCTCTTCCATTTCCAGAAGCTTCTCTCTGCTCAAGAATTCCACCTTTTCCTGAATCTCCGATTCCACTCTGGAAAAAGCTTCCTCATCCGGGCCGATCAGGATCACCCTTTTAAGCAATGGAAGTTCCATAACAGAATCGTAGATCCATCCTCCGCAGGAAAGCAGACCTCCGAATGCCGGCGGCTGCATATCCGTGTGATTGTCAAATACAAGAAGCGAGAAAGGCTCCGATATCTTTTCCAGCCAGATCCTTGTCATATAGTGATAGTTTCCGGAATCAATAAAATGGATTCCTCCGGAAGAATAAGGGGCAATACGGCTGCGAATGGCATTCATCGCATCCTCATCACAGTAGCAGTTGGTTCCGGGAATGTCCCTGGCCTCCACCCGGGATACTTCTTTTCCCCTCCAGAACTGCTGATCCTCATATATTCCGGAAAAATCCATCATCAGTATCTTTATATTTTTATCTGTATTTTTCATGTGCACATCTTACCACGGAATGGCAGATGATGCAAGAGAAGGGTCAGTCCTTCCACTCTTCCAGTTCTTCATCGGAACCGTCCAGAAGATCCTTCAGGCTGCCGGTTTCCGCCTGGTCTTTGCCTACAGCCCAGAGCTTCATCTCCACATTCTCCGGTTCTTTTTCCCATCGGGAATTCTTCTGCTTTTGCTCTTCTTCCGGTTCTGTGGATTCTTCTGTCTCTTTTCTGTCCGCAGAATATCCGTCTGCATCCTGCGCCAGCATAGCCGCTGTAGTCTCTGCTGTAGTTTCTGTTGGATATTCTGTTTCCTTCCCACTCTGCTGCTCACTCGGCGCATTTTCATCCTGGGTTCTTGTATCATTTGGCACATCCATATCTGCCGTTTCATTTACAGCATCTGAACTGTCTGCACCAGAATCTTCCTTCTCTGTCTCCGCCTTTTTTGCGATCTTTCGAAGCCCCAGCTTCATAATAATATAGAATACGATATCCGCAGCTCCGTCACACACCAGCACCCAACCGGAAAAGATCAGCAGAGTCATGATCTTCGGAAATCTTCCAAACAGCATCACGATTCCAAGTGCAATGAAAACAAGACTTCCGATCAGAAGCACGCTCCATGCGCCGTTTCCTCCTTTTTTCAGAAGGAAGGCTCCTTTAAACTTCCACAGACTGTCAACCAGTACAAATGCGCTGAGCATCCATGGAAGCAGTTTGATCACGATAGACGGTGTCATAAAAAGAAACACCCCCAGCACAAAAACAACCACACCACTTAGAAGATCCATGATCGTAGCTTTCGCTTTTCCACGTATGTAAATATAGATATGATAAATGCCAGCTCCGATGAGGATCAGCCCGAATACTACTTTGCAGATCACGTCCACCGTCTGCGTGGGGATCAGGATCAGGCAAAGTCCCAGCAGTATATAAAATACTGAGGAGATGATCTCACCCTTTAGAATGTTGTTGATTTTTTCACCCATGTTCCTTCATACCTCCTCTGTTATTCCAACAGTATAGCTCTTTTCCACTGGTCAGTCCACCCTGAACCGTCAAAAAAATTTCTTTTTTCCAGAAAAATATTCTTATAATTCAATACAGCCCGAAGGACTTTTCCGGCGTCATTTCGCCTTGTTCCTTCAGGCTGTATTTTACTTTTTATGTTTCTTCCTTTTTGTCATAAGACCACCGATCCGTCCGGTTTCTTTTGCAGAAAGGCTTTTCCACCCGTCTTTGATCACTTTATCCAGAACTCCCATCTCATCGGCAATCTCGTATTTCAATTTTTCCGCCTGGGAAAGCTTTCCCTCAAGATATGCTTTTACTTCTTTCTCCCTGTTCATCTTCCACACTCCTCATCTTTTTTATGGAGTATGGACAATTTCCGGATAAATTATGCATTCTGAAAAATATATCCGTCCTTTATGGGTACTGTCATTTTTAATCCGGAATAATGATCGCCGCAATGATATACGCCAGGATTCCAGCTCCGCCCATCAGCGTGATGATTACCCATACCAGCCGGACAAGAGTCGGATCGATATTAAAGTATTCCGCAATTCCGCCGCAGACACCACATAACATACGGTTTACTGATGATTTGTATAGTTTTTTGTTACTCATAATGCTTCCTCCTTTAGTCTTCTTCAAATTCAACCTGAACGTTTCCCATTCCGCAATCCAGTTTTATATTTTTCGTGGCACCTTCATTTGTGATCTGTTTATTTCCGGAAGTAATGGATGTTTCCAGAGAATCATCCACCTCCAGATTTCCAAGACCACATTTCAGCTCATAATTATACTCAGCAGCTTTTCCTGTAAGTGTAAGCTCCATATCTCCCATACCACAGCTTCCTTTTAAATTCTCCACCTGAAGTTCACTGATGTCAGCAGTTCCCACTCCGACTGTAAAATCTGCTTCCTTTATATCCAGGCTGCCGGAATTTTCAATGGTTCCGGCCCCCACATTTACTTCCATCTGCTCCGCTTTAAAATCACCATCCAGTTCGATGGTTCCGGCTCCCATCTGAAGTTTTATCTTCTGAAAGCTTAAGTTTTCCGGGCAAAAAATTTCTATGGAACGGTTTCTCACTTTTTGATTGCTTGCAATTCTCAGACTACCGTTGTCATTGCTGATCTGAATGCGATTGTGATCCTTCCCTGAAACTTTCACCTGAACTTTATCCTCATTCCATGTTTTCAAAACCAGTTCTTCGTATCTCAGATCACAGAAAAGGTCTGACACAGCCGAGGCCTCATATACTTTCGTATATGCGGAACTGTCTGCACTGTCTGCCAGAACGCCCTTCTCAGTTACCGCGCTCTCTGCAGCTGCCTGAAAATCGTCCTCCTGCTCATCCATATCTTCCTCGGAATCTTCCACTTCCCAGCTGTCTTCATGATCCAGAACACGAAGCACCTGCGTGATTCCATGATCCAGAACACTCACATCTCCCATAGTCGCTCCCATAGCAGCTCCGCCGGCAGTAAGTCCCAGGCCTGCTACACCGAATACTGCTGCAAGGATCAGAATTACCTTCAGAAAACGTTTCATACTTTTTCCGCCTTTCTTCCATTCAGGAGATTGCTGCAGAATCCCGTAAATTTCCGCAGGATCGCAGGCAATATCTTACCTGTAAACCACACCGTCAGTAACAGTAACAAAAGTCCAAATGCCATCATCAGGCATCCGATACCGATAGTCAAAATCCCGGCCGGCGGAAGAGACACCGTCATGGCAATCCCAACAACAATGCACGCAGCTGCACCGATCACAAGGATGATCGATCCCGCTCCTGCAAAAAATGTCAGCAGAAAAGGCAGCAATGCCAGTGTCACCAAAATCCCCAGTACTCCGCCAAATAATCCTTTTATCAGAGGAGCCGCAAAAACAAGAACGATCAGCGCAAGAATGATTCCTGCCTTATTCTGCTTTTTCTCTGCGTGATAGCCGCGCTGGGCACGTCTTTTCCTGCGGTCTTCGAAATTTTCTGTATTTCCCGTATCACGATGGGCCTCTCCCTGTCCATTTCCGTATACGGTTACTTCTGTATAATGGTCCGGCATTTCCCCGTTCTCTTTCACACGGGTATCCTGATATCCGTTCTCTGTGTATTCCCCGTAATCTTCACTGTTCTCCTGAAGATCTGCCTTAATGATCGCAGCAACCTTCCCCGGATTTCCCAGTTCCCGGATCACTTCTCCTTCATTCTCAGGACCTGCATCATCAAAATATCCTTCATAATATTCCAGTGCTTCCTGTCTCTCTGCCTCTGAAATATCGGAAAGCAGCCGTTCAAGCTGTTCCATAAACTGCTTTCTGTTCATAATCAAACTCCCTCCTCAAACATCCTGGTGATCTTGGATGAATAGATCTCCCATTCACTTCTGTAAAGATTCAGCTGCGCTGCGCCCTTATCTGTCAGCTTATAATATTTCCGGTTTCTGCCTGCATATTCCATATTGTAGGCTTCCAGACATTCATCCTTCTGAAGCCTGCGAAGGACCGGATACAGCGTAGATTCTGAAACCTCCAGAACACTTCGCACATCCTGGGTGATCTTGTACCCGTAGGTACCGTCCTTCTCTCTGGAAATAACAGCCAGAACGATCGCATCCAGGAGGGCTGCTCCTGTATTAAATACCATCTGCTCACCTCTCTATGACCTGTAAAACGGACATTCACATTCCGTCTTACTACATGCTGATGAACGCGATCACTTCACGATCCAACGCTCACATGATAAGTCATGTAATATTGTTCTGTGAATAATACTATATATCGTATAATATAGTTTTGTCAATAGTATTTAGAAAAATCCCTCTATACTTTATAATATTTTTCGGAAACCACTCTTTTCACACAATATCCGAGAGAGTCAAGTTTATATTATGGAGGAAATTATGACAGATTCAGATAAAATACAGACATTACCGCTTCCTTTTCTGGAGCGTATGAAAGAAATGCTGGGAGATGATTATGATGCTTTCCTGAAAAGCTACAAAAATCCCCGCACCTACGGTCTACGTGTAAACACCGCCAAGCTCTCCTGCCAGGATTTTCAGGCGCTTTCCCCTTTCCCTATCCGGCCGATCCCGTGGATCAATACCGGATACTTCTACGAGGAGGAAAGCCGCCCTGCACGATGTCCTTACTACCAGGCGGGCCTTTATTATCTCCAGGAACCAAGTGCCATGACACCAGCTTCCAGGCTTCCTATCGAACCTGGAGATTTTGTCCTGGATCTCTGTGCAGCTCCCGGAGGAAAAGCCACTGCCCTGGGTGCAGCCTTAAATGACACCGGATTTCTCCTTGCCAACGATATCAGTACTTCCAGAGCCAGAGCCCTTCTTAGGAATCTGGAGCTTTTTGGCATGAAAAATATGCTCGTCACCGACGAAAAGCCCGCCAAACTTGCCCAGCGTTTTCCTGCTTTCTTCAATAAGATCCTTCTGGACGCTCCATGCTCCGGGGAAGGCATGTTCCGAAAAGAGGAAGCCCTTGCCCGCGACTGGACACCGGAAAAATCTGCTGAGCTTTCTGATATCCAGAAAGACCTGGTCTTAAAAGCTGCCGATATGCTCCGTCCGGGCGGAATGCTGCTTTATTCCACCTGCACTTTTTCCCCATGTGAAGACGAAGAAGTGGTAGCCTATCTTCTCAGACAACGCCCGGATATGGAACTTATGGAAATGCCAGGATATGAAGGCTTCTCCAGCGGCCGCCCGGAATATGCCGGCACAGCAGACACTTCCGATTCCGAAATCGCGTTAAGCTTAAATGCATTTAATCCGGAAGAACTTCAAAAATGCGTCCGAATCTTTCCACACAAAATGGATGGCGAAGGTCATTTTCTCGCCCTGTTCCGCAAAAAAGGTGACTCTCTTCCACCTGTTTTCCGCCTTTCCGCAAAAGGACCGGACAAAAATACCCGGAAATGGCTGGAGGAATTTTTCTCTGAGATCGGCCTGAAAACCATTGGCGGTCAGGAATTTGACTGGAACCGTGTGGAAGTCCGCAAAGATAAAGTATACTATCAGCTGCCCTTCCCTCTGGATCTCCGCGGAATCTCCTTTCTTCGAAACGGCCTCTACCTGGGTGATCTGAAGAAAAACCGTTTTGAGCCGTCTCAGCCTCTGGCGCTGGCGCTTCACAAAGGAGATGTGGAAGCAGTTATCTCCCTGCCGGTTTCCGACGAGCGGCTTACCCGTTATCTGAAAGGCGAAACTCTTATGATCGAGCCGGAAGAGGCCGCTCACAAAAAAGGCTGGCACCTTCTCTGTGTGGACGGTTATCCTCTCGGCTTCGGAAAGCTTGTAAACGGGATCCTGAAAAACAAATATCCTGCTGGCTGGAGAGTGTAATCTCTCCGCCGCAGGATATCTGCCCACATTAACATATCATTTCATTTTCAGATCAGAGACTGAACGCTTCTCCAAGAGTAAACGAATAAATATACCGTTCCTTCACCTTCCGGCCTGTCATCCGTTCCAGCGCCTGGGCGTAATCCTCCAGCTGTACATGATAACGGTCGATCAGCTTCTGTTCTTCTCCACGTCTCACAAAGTCCGTTTTATAATCCACCAGAACGATTTCTTCATCCTCTATAAAATACGCATCAATAATTCCCTGTACCAGAACATTTTCCTCACACTGCCACTGCGGATCGAGCTCCGAAGCTTTTCTTGCGATCACAAAAGGCTGCTCCCGGAACAGAAGTCTCTTCTCTGAAGCTGCTTTCATCCGCTGTCCGAGAGGTGTTTCCACAAAATTCCAGATATCCTTTACCCGAACCGACTCAGCCTCTTTTCTTTCCATCTTCCTGGCGTCAACCCATTCTCTCAGCTGTCTGCGGATCTCATCCCTGCTTGCTGTCTTCTGATAGTCCAGGCATTCCATTACACGATGATAAGCCGTTCCACGAAGTGCCCCTGTATACCCTTCCTCTTTCTTCTCCTCGATAAATCGGGGAACCAGCGGCTGGATCTCTTCTTCCGTCTCATAATCCACCGTTTCTTCCAGATCCTGCTCACTGTGGTAGCTTCGCTTTTTCAGTTCTGATACACTCACCTTCACAGGAAGATCTTCCAGATAGTGATAGGGATATACAAAGGAAAAACGTCTCTGGATCTCCTCCCGGATCTCACTGTCAAAAACTCTGCCCGGATTCCAGTTCTCCAGTGTTTCCTTCTTCATTTCCCGCTCTGCCTGTTCCATAACCTCGCTTTCTGTCAGTTCCCGTGCTGTGACCCGTGTAACTTTGAATTCTGCCGGATCTTTGTACAGAGGATTTGCGGTATTCATAAAGATGCCATATTCATGAAATAATGGTGCCATGCAGCGATGTCTTGCCAGTGCCGGAAGCACATAATCCCAGTAAGTCTTCCCGCCAAGCCTCCTGCCCAGAGAAAGCAATGGTTCCTCACTGTCCCTTAATGCGGACAATTCTCCCAATTCCGGATGCAGAGCTCCAATGGTTCCACTGAGGATCAGTTTTTCCTTTGCACGTGTAAGCGCTACATAAAGTACTCTCAGCTCTTCACCGAGACTTTCCATCAGAAGCGCTCTCCGTATGATCTGCCTGCAAAGGGATGGAGCGATGATCCTCTTCTCCGGCAGGATCGCATCCGCACCGATCCCCAACTCCGGATGGATCAGGATACTTGCGTTCATATCCCGGAAATTAAAGCGTTTTCCCATTCCTGCTGCAAACACTACCGGAAACTCCAGTCCCTTGCTCTTATGGATCGTCATGATCTGTACTGCACTTTCCCCGGTTCCGGAAAGATTTACCTCCCCGTAATCCACCTGATACTGCTGAAGCTTCTGGATATATCTTACAAAATTAAAAAGGCCTCGATAGCTTGTCTTCTCATATTCCATTGCCTTTTCCACAAGCATGTTCAGGTTTGCATTCCTCTGTTCACCATTTGGCATTGCCTTTGCATGGTCTCCATATCCGGTACGTGCAAGTACCTCCAGGATCAGCTGATGGACCGGCGTGTAAGCCGCCTTATCACGAAGTGTATTCATGGTGTCCATAAAACAGGACAGCTTCTCTCCGAGGATTTTTTTGTTTTCCTCAGAGCTTCCATGCTTTCTGTAGTCCTCCACAAACCTGCACACACATTCATAGATCATTCCTTCCGGATATGCGATCCGAAGCTCAGCCAGCTCTTCTGTGGTACATCCAACGATCGGTGAACGCAGTACGCCGGTCATGGGAATATCCTGCAGCGGATTATCCAGGATCCGGAGATAATTCAGCAGTGTCACAACCTCTGTTGCAGAAAAATATCCGGTTCTGGAGGCCGTATATACCGGTATCCCTCTTGCACTCAAAACCTCCCCGAAGGTTTCAGCCCAGCCTGAAGCAGATCGGAGCAGGATCACGATATCTCCATATTGAAGAGGTCGATACTCTCCCGTTTCCTTATCCAGCACCCGTTCATGCCCTACCATAGATTGGATCCTTCCTGCAATGGCAAGGGCCTCCAGCTCTCTCTCATTCTCCGTTACTTCTTCATCCTCCTCTTCCAGCAGCGGACTGTATTTATCCACAAGAAGGATCTCTGTTTTTACAAATTCCGGATCCTGGCCTTCCGGAAAAGAAGCTCCGGGATACAGAGCTGCCGCCTCGTCGTAAGCAATTCCTCCCAGATCTTCCCCCATGATCTGCCGGAAAATAAAGTTGACACTTTCAAGGACTTCCGGTCTGCTTCGGAAATTTTTGTGCAGGTCGATCCGCTGTTCCGAACTGTCTTCCAGTGAATAGCTCTTATATTTTTCCATGAACAGTTCCGGACGGGCCAGACGAAAACGGTAGATGCTCTGCTTTACATCTCCTACCATAAAGATATTTTTGCGTTCATTGACCCAGCCGGAAACTGTCTGCATCAAGATCTCCTGGACCAGATTACTGTCCTGATACTCATCCAGCAGGACCTCATCATATTTTTCAGAAAGCTCTCTTGCCGCCTGGCTGGGCACATAGGTTTCTCCTTCCTTTTTCAGAAGGATGTCCAGGGCAAAATGTTCCATATCTGAAAAATCCAGAACATTTTTTTCACGCTTCTTTGCCTGGAAACGTTCTGCAAAATCCTTTGTCAGCTTTACCAGCATCTCCAGCGGTGGTGCAGATGCTTCTGTCAGTTCCGTCAGCTCAGCCAGATTTCCGTAAAAATATCGGATTCCCAGTTCCTTCAGATTATCTTTTGCATCTTCGCGAAGAGCTTTTACCAGATTTTTCAGCTGCTCCGATACTCCCTCCATTTTTTTTGAGGAAAGTCTTGCAAACTTCAGATTCCGGAGATTTTGCGCTATCTCATCATAATCCCTTTTAACGGACAGTTGTTTTAACTGCCGGATCAGTATCATATCTTTTTCCAGAGCCTCCAGATAAAGCTCCGGTCCATCCTGGAGCTGACAGGTCTTCATTGCGGTTTCTGTAAGCTCTTCCGCTTCTTTCAGTGCGCAGTCTGCAGCCTCCCACAGATATCGGAACCATCGCGTTCCCTCAAGACCTTTTTCCGGATCCAGATGATAATTCTCCACACAGCTGTCCAGCCATTTTTCGGGCCATGGATTACTCATCGCAGCATTATAAAGCTCCAGCACATGTTCCTTCAGTCCTTCATCCGTTTTTCCTGGCGCATAGCATTCCACAAATGCAGTAAAATCTGCCTTTCTTTCTGCATAATGATCCTCAAAAAGCTCCTTCAGCACATCTTCCTGCAAAAGCTTCAGTTCACCCTCATCTGCAGTCCGGTAACCCGGATCCAGTCCGATCAGATGAAAATAATTTCGGATCACATAGGCGCAAAAGCCGTCAATGGTAGTGATCTGTGCCGTATGGATCAACATCATCTGTCTCTGCAGATGCTCATTATCCGGATCTTCAGCCAGTGCCTGATCCAGTCCACGTTCGATACGTTCCCGCATCTCTCCCGCTGCCGCCCTTGTAAATGTCATGATCAGAAGACGGTCAATGTCCACCGGTTTCAAAGGATCCATGATCTTACTTAAGATCCTCTGCACCAGCACTGCAGTTTTACCGGAACCGGCTGCTGCGCTGACCAGAATATTCCGATCCCGGAGCGTGATGACCTTTTTCTGCTCCTCAGTCCATTTCACTGCCATTCTCTTCCTCTCCCTTCATGATCTTTTTCCACAGTACATCTTCTTCTATGGACGACAGCCTGTGAAACTCATATCCCGGTATCTTCCTGTCGAAGCCGCACACAGTAAAATACGGACAATATGTGCAGGCATTCTTTTTTCCAAGTTCATAGGGTTCCACTGCCGCATTTCCATCCAGGATTGATTCCCTGATGTCACAGATCTTTCTCCGCACATACGCTCCCAGAGCATCAAACTGCTTCCTTGAGGCAACAGAAGATCTTTTGCTGAAGCTTCCGTCCCGGTTCAGGGATACCGGTATGGAGGCCATAGTGCTGTCGATTTTGGTACTCATATTATCATCTGCCTGTACAAGCCCATTCATTTTCATTTTCTTCAGCATCTGCTCATTGATGCTTTCCATATCCGCATGGATCTTCTCCTGTATCATAGGATCCTTCACATTATAATAAAACACACCGGCCGGAACGATCTCGCGATCCGGATACTTCCTTTTTTCCACCTGTAATGCTCCATCCAGATAGACCATCAGCTGAAGCTGAAGGCCATGATACAACGCCAGCAGATCAAACGAAGTATTTCCGGTTTTATAATCGATCACCTTCACATAGACCCGGTTGTTCTCCGGCTCTTCCATGATATCCACACGGTCGATCCTTCCGCCCTGAAACCTCACCTCAAATCCTTCCGGCCGGAATGCTCCATGCTTCAGCTGTTCCTGCAAAGCCCACACGGTACGCCGCAAAATACGTCTGGTCCGTTCGATCATATATTCATTTCTCGCACTGCTTTTAAGGATCGTATTTCCGTAATCTGCGGAAACCTGATCCAGACAGCTGTCTATGATACGGTTTCGCTCTTCCTCCGTAAGCTCTGCCCAGTCCAGTCCCTCTTTTCGGACTTCCGCTGCAAATTTTTCCAGTGCCATATGCATGACATTTCCCATATCCATAGCCCGGAACTCATACTCTGCACGTTCTGTAACCTTCAGGCCATACTGCAGAAAATGTGCAAATGCACAGGCCGCAAAACGCTCCAGCCGGGTAGCACTGTACGGGGAAATTTCTCCATAGAGGATCTTTGCCACTGTTTTTCCGATCTTGTCTGACGGTCGTTCTGAAAAAGATGCCTCTGTAAGTTTTTTTACAAGGATCCGGTATTCCGGGCTCTGAAGATACCAGCTGTACAGTTCCTGGAAGACCGCATTATCCTGGTAAGCTTCTCCTGCAAGCCCTCTCAGGAAATAATCCAGGCTGATTCCCGGAAGCTCCAGTAATTCCATAGGTTCCTGCATATCTCCGCACTGCCGGATCTCCATTTCCGGAAACATCTCCCGGATATTACTGACAAGAAAGGCCGGACTCAGGGCTTTTCCCTGGCTGTCGGACTGACAGAAGGACAGACAGAGCAGTTCTCTTGGCTTGGTCATGTTCAGATACAGATAAAATCGCTGCATGTTCATCAGTTCCTTTGGCCCCGGTGCAAGCTGGATCCCCTGATCTTTAAAAAATTCTCTGTCAATCTCCGTAAGCATTCCTCCACCGGATGTATTCTTCGGAATATTTCCTTCATTTACTCCCACAAAAAACAGTGCACGGATATCCTTCAGCCTGGTTCTCTCCATATCTCCCACAAGTACCTGGTCCATACTTGGCGGGATCAGAGCCACCTTGGCCTGGTTCAGTCCTGTTTCCAGAAGCTGACGGAAATCCTGGCGGTTCACGGTTTCCTCTCCAAGAATCTCCACCATATTATCCAGAAGTTCCATAACAATTCCGTAGATCTGGGCATATTCCTTTTCCATGGCCTTGTCGCCCTGTTCCTTGAATTTCAGTTCCTGATGCTTCAGTTTCTGCTGTACCTGGCTCCGCACTGCAAACTCGTAGAGAAAAGTACAGTATTCCCGCACCGTCTTTTTCCCACCTTTAAAGCTTAGCGCAAGCTCTCTGGTCTCATCTGCGAACCGCTGCCGGATCTCATTAAGCCTCTGAATGCTTTCCGGCGGCATTCCCCGGTAAATACGCACCCACACTTCATCCCATTTCTTAAATCCACGGATACCAAGAGCCAGCACATAATTCTCCAGAAGGTCTGCTTCCTCCCTGGTCACACAGGACATTCCGCACCGGAGATACCGGAATACACTCTCATAGGAAAAATCCTGCACTGCCATCTCAAGTGCTGCCCGGAAATATTCTACAAACGGATTCATCAGGACCGTGTGCTTCTCATCAATGAAATACGGGATCCCTGCTGCTGTAAATACCTGCTTTGCAAGATTTCCATACTCCTCCAGGTTACCTGTGATCACGGCGATCTCACCGTAACGGCAGCCCTTTTCCCTTACAAGTCTGGCGATCCGGCGGGCAGCTTCTTCCATCTCCTTCTGCGGGTTCACTGCCGAAAACATGCAGATCTCATCCTGCGCTTTTTTATATATATTTTTTCGGTAACGGAAGATATTTTTTTCAAGGAAATGAAGGGCAGGTGCCTGGGAAAAACGGGATTTTCCCACATCCTTCAAAAGAACCGGTGTCTCGATCTCCCTGGTCAGCTCCGAAAGCCCGTGGATCATCTGACGGCTCATATAAAAAAGCTGATAAGGTTTTCCTCTCATGCTCAGATTCTCATCCGCATCCATGGTCACCGTTACCATCACCTTCTCACAGACAGCAAGAAGTTCTCCCACAACACGCATCTGAATAGGCGTAAAACCGGTGTAACCATCCAGAAGGAGTACACTGTTTTTCATTTTTTCAGAAAACGGAAGAGCTTTTTCCAGCGCATCCATTACTTCTTCTCCTGTCATATAATGATCCTTCAGATATCCGGTAAATGCCTGGTAAAGAACAGCTACGTCTTTCAGCTTCATCTGAAGTAACGCTCTGTCACCGGAATCCTCGATCATCTCCTGGATCTCACTGTCCCGGATATCGTACTGCATAAACTCCGACAGAATAGACTTCACTTCATCCAGGTATCCCGCTTTACGCATCTGACCTCCCAGATAGGAAAGCTTCTTTCCATGCTGCTGTACCATCTTCTGCAGCACCATACTCTTACCGGTTTCTTCCAGAAGGATGCGGCTGTCTCCTCCAACTTCCTCCAGAACACGGTATGCAAGACGCTCAAAGCTCAGGATATCAATATTCAGGATTCCCCTGCCCGGACTCATCTCCACCAGTGTCTTCTGGGTCTGCATGGTAAACTGCTCCGGCACGATCACATAAAAAAGCTTCTCAGGATGCAGCCCTGCCTGTTCTATGATATTCTGATAAGCATAACAGGATTTTCCGCTTCCGGAACTTCCTATGATAAACTGTAATGACATCTTCATCCTCCCGATCACTTGCAGATTTTCAGTCATTCCGGCGCCATCCTGCGCCTGAAGTATTCCTATCATACCACAAATTCTACTCCTATAGAACGGTCGTTCTCTATATTCTGAAATATCTGCCTGCTCTTTTCCTTATTTTTCCAGGCACAGTATCGAATGACCTGCGCACAGCTGTGGCATAAATCCTCCATCCCGATAATAAACTATATAAAAAGCTTTGGGAGGCGTGCGCCATGAGTTCCAAAACCAGGATCATCGTCCTACATATGAAAGAGATCATTTACACAGCTGTCTTTCTGGCTCTCGCTGTTGTTCTGGCTGTCGTTCTTTTCTTCATGTTCGGTCCCGGAAAAAATTCCAGTCATACAGCCAGCGAAAAATCCCGCTACAAGCCGGGCGTCTATACCTCTTCCATCACCCTGAACGAGAATACCTTCGATGTGGAAGTTACTGTAAATGCTGACAGGATCAAGGCCATCCGTCTGGTGAATTTAAATGAAGCCACAAAAGCTTCCTATCCTCTTATGGAACCGGTTCTGGATTCTTTGGCAAGTCAAATCTATTCCAGTCAGTCCCTGGAAGACATTCAGTATGCAGGAGACCGGAAATATACCTCCCAGGTACTCCTTTCAGCTATCACGGATGCAGTAAAAAAAGCGGAGAACACTTAAGCTCTCCGCTTTTTTCTCATATCAGATATATTTGATCCTGTAACAGCATTCACATTCCTCTTTGTGATCTACATTCAGATTTCAATCTTCTCCAGCACATCCTGCCAGATCCTTGCACTTGCATCACTTGGCATTCTGAGATCTCCTCTTGGAGAAAGTGCCACACTACCTACCTTCGGGCCATCCGGCAGACAGGAACGCTTGAACTGCTGGGCAAAAAATCTCCGATAGAAGGTTTTCAGCCATTTCAGGATCGTCTCTTTATCATAAATCCCCTCAAAGGTCAGGCAGGCAAGCCTGTAGATCTTATCCGGTGTAAATCCTGCACGCAGCATGTAATACAGATAAAAATCATGAAGCTCATAAGGTCCTACCAGATCCTCCGTCTTCTGGGCAATCTTGCCATCCTTAGGAGGAAGAAGCTCCGGGCTTACCGGAGTATCCAGGATATCCAGAAGAACCTCCTTCAGTTCCTCATCTCCGCAGGTATCCGCATAATAACGTACCAGATGACGTACCAGTGTCTTCGGGACAGAAGCATTTACACCATACATGGACATGTGATCGCCATTATAGGTTGCCCAGCCAAGAGCCAGCTCGGAAAGGTCTCCGGTTCCCACAAGAACACCGCCTTCCTTGTTTGCCGTATCCATCAGAATCTGAGTACGCTCACGTGCCTGGCTGTTCTCATACGTCACATCGTGGATCTCCGGATCATGTCCGATATCCCGGAAATGGATATTTACCGCCTCTTTGATATTTACCTCGGTAAGCCTTGCACCAAGGCAACGGCTTAACTTGCAGGCATTCTGATAGGTTCTGTCTGTGGTTCCAAAGCATGGCATAGTCACACAGTGGATCTGTTCTCTCGGCATTTCCATCCGGTCAAAGGCACGTGCCATTACAAGAAGCGCCAGGGTAGAATCCAGTCCTCCGGAAAGTCCTACTACCGCACTCCTGCTGTGGATATGCTCCATACGTTTCTTAAGTCCCATAGCCTGGATGTTCAGGATCTCCTCGCAGCGCTCATCACGCTCTTCCTTCACAGACGGAACGAAGGGATACTGTGGATATTTTCTGGTAAGTCTTGTTTCCTCCTCTGCTACGGAAAAATCAACTCTTGTATGACTGCAGGTAGAAACTGCCGGATACGTGGACATTCTTCTTCTCTCATCAGCCAGTCTCTGCACATCGATCTCACTGTAAATGATGCCGTTCTCAAAGCGTCTGCTTTCCGCAAGCATGGAACCGTTCTCTGCGATCATATTCTGTCCGCCAAACACGAGATCCTGGGTAGACTCCCCTTCCCCTGCACTGGCATAAATATATCCGCAGATCAGTCGTGCTGACTGCCCGCTTATCAGAGTTCTCCGGTAGGAATCCTTACCTACCATCTCATCACTGGCAGAAAGATTAACGATGATATGCGCACCGTTGACGGCATGACGGATACTTGGCGGCGCAGGGACCCAGAGATCCTCACAAAGCTCTGCTGCAACGGTGAATTCCGGAAATTCCTTACATTCAAAGATCAGCTCTGTTCCAAAAGGAATTTCATCCCAGAACTCATCCTCCTCATTTTTCTCGCACTTCAGGAAGTCCACAAATTCCACATCTTCTTCCTCTGCACCTGCAAACTGTCTCTGCTCATAAAACTCATTATAATTCGGAATATGCGTCTTCGGCACAAATCCCACGATACGGCCATGATTCAGAGCTGCTGCCACATTATAGAGCTTGCCTCTGTGACGCAGCGGGAGTCCCACAAAGATCAGGGCGTCCGTCTCCCTTGTCTCCTCTGCAATATGCAGAAGCTCATCCCACGCACTGTCCAGAAGACATCTCTGGAGAAAAAGATCGTGACAGGTATATCCTGTGATACAAAATTCCGGAAATACCATCAGCTTGACATGTTCCTTTTCCATTTCATGAATGGCCTTCAGGATTTCCTCTCCGTTTGCCTTGCAGTCTGCAACGGTAACTCTCGGCGTTGCCGCTGCCACCTTGATAAAACCATGCTTCATTTTTTCTTCCTCCCGAGTTTTATCGCTTGCACTCTCTTATGATCCTCTTAAGATCTTCCACGGTAAAATTATAATTCTTATTGCAGAAATGGCAGTTCATCTCAATGTCCTTGCCTTCCTGGATCATCTCGTTAAGTTCTTTTCTTCCGATGCTGATCAGCGCTTTTTCCACACGCTCTCTGCAGCAGTTGCAATGGAACTGTGTGGGCAGTGTATCATTGATCTCTATGTCAAAGCCTTCCAGTACTTTTTCAAGAAGACTTTCCGGTGTGTGTCCCTGCTCCAGAAGATTGGTAACAGAATCGATCTTTGATACGTTTTCCTCAAGCTTTGCGATCACCTCTTCCTCTGCAAAAGGCATCAGCTGTACAATAAAGCCTCCCGCCTGACGGACTGTATTATCCTTATTCATCAGCACACCCAGTCCTACCGCAGACGGAACCTGCTCGCTGGTTGCAAAATAATAGGTGAGATCTTCTGCGATCTCGCTGGTCTGAAGAGCAACCTGTCCCACATATGGCTCTTTCAGTCCCATATCCTTGATCACATCCATAAAGCCTACGCCGACAGCTCCCGCAACATCCAGCTTGCCTTTGCTGTTTGCCGGGATACATACATCCGGATTCCCCACATAGCCCTTTACATTTCCGTGAGAATCTGCAGTTACTGTGATTCCCTGCAGTGGTCCTCCTGCATGGATCCGAAGTGTAAGGAGATCCTTTTCTCCTTTCATCATAGCTCCCATCATGGCACCGCCGGTAAGGAGACGTCCCAGTGCCGCTGTTGCCACCGGACTGGTGTTATGATTCTTTCTCGCTGTCTCCACCATATCGGTTGTAACAGCCGCAAATGCACGGATCTGGCTGTTTGCCGCTGTTGCTCTTACAATATAATCACTCATATAAAAAATTTCCTCCTTTATTTCTCGTCTGACGGAATTTCCTTTCCATGTTCTCTGGCCACAAAAGTCAGTCTTCCGCTGTCCGGCTTCGGTACATCCTTGGTGTATGCGTCATAAACCGCCAGCGGGATCAGGCCTGCCTTTTCAAGAAGTTCCCTTACTTTCTCCGAATCATAGGCCTTCTGGTAATGAATTTCCTCGTCTCTCTCATAAAGACCATCTTCTCTCGGAAGAAACAGAGTCAGATCATACACATTGATCCCGGTCTCCTCATCAAATTCATTTTCCCAGATAAAGCTTCCCTCTTCCCGATTCTCTGCAATAGTCGTATTTCCAAGCATTTCCCGGTATTTATACGGGGTGTTCATATCAAATATGAAAATTCCATCCGGATCAAGATAATTGTTCACCAGTTTAAATACAGTAAGCAGATCATCCTCCTCTGTGATGTAATTCATACAGTCACAGACGCTGACGACAGCACGTACTGTTCCATAAAGTTCAAACTCCCGCATATCCTGTTCCAGATAAAGGATCTCATGACCGGATTCTGCACGTTTTTCCATGGCTTCGCCAAGCATTTCCTCAGAGTTATCCACACCGATCATATCATAACCGGACTCAGCCAGAAGCTCTGTCATCACTCCGGTCCCACAGCCAAGTTCCAGCACGATCCCGTCTTCAATTCCGTATTCTTTAAGACTTCCTATAAGATATTCCGCCCATTTTTCATATTCCACATTGTCCATGAAAATGTCATAAACTCTGGCAAAATCACTGTATGCTTCCATAAAAACCTCCAAATATTTTCCGGGCGTTCCATCGCCCGCAGCGTTCACATTATACCATGTCTTCCTGTATAAGTATACGCCTCTGACATAATATGACACAAAAAATCCGGGACCGCAGCCACAAAAGCTGTGATCCCGGAATTCTTATCTAACCGAATTTCCTGCTGCTCCAGGCTTTACTGTACAGGCATATAGTATACGTCTGCAGCCTCACCGTGCCAGTAGAAGCTTGTTCCATCCTCTTCATATACATCACAGTCATACTGAGAAGAGAAGGTGAAACGGTTTCCTTCGTTATCCATCCATGCACCGTTTCCGTCCGGAACGATAACACGTGGTTTACCATCGGAGTTTCTGTAAATAGTTCTTGTCTCATCTGTGTTGCCAAGCTGCTCATCTGTAAATCCGCCATTTACGATAGCACCGGAGGAGCTGCTGTCAGTGGATGCAGTTCCATTGGAAGAACCATCAGATGTACTGCTTCCGTCTGTAGATGTTCCGTCAGATGCTGCACTTCCGTCTGTAGATGTGCTTCCGTCGGCAGCTGTAGTTCCATCTGCTGCTCCGTCAGAAGAAGCTGCTGCATTACCATCTGCAGATGCACTTCCGTCAGAGGAAGCTGCTGCATTACCTTTACCGGCAGTCTTGGCTGCGGAACCATTTGCCGCACTCTTCAGAGTGGAATCACCAAGGATCGCAAAGCTGTCGACAGACTCCTGAACCTTTTTCAGAGCATCCTCTTTTTTAACAGATGCCACAAGGCTGTAATACTCACTGTCATTTACAAAGTATTTATTGATAGCATATACATAACCGTCACTCTTGGTCGTATCCTTATATTTCACAGTATAGGAATAAATGTTGATTCCGTCTTTCTGATCTGCCTTGTAATCCTGGATCTCAAAATCGGTTCCATTTACCATGTTCTCTGCCTGTGTCATGGAAACTGCCATATCCTGGGAGTTCGGGATCACTGCGGATTCCAGATCTGCGCCGGATCCGTGAAGGATCAGGATCCTGCCCTGGTCCGGAGACTCGAAGCTTACCATATCTGTCTCGTCGGACTTGTTGGCCCAGGTTGCATCCGGAAGCTTGATCGCTACGGATTTATCCTTGGATGTATAGGTTGTATTCTGTGCGTCTGCTGCAACAGTCGGTGTAACCTTCGCTTTTTTCGCCGGTGTCGGAGTAGGAGTAGACTCCACAACCACGCTGTCCTCTTTTCCTCCTCCGAAACTACATGCCGTCATGACACCAGAAAGAGCAACAGTCATAGCTAAAAGTGCAATAAATTTTTTATTCTTCATAGTATCCTCCTCATAATCATCATCAGTCACAAAGTGTGTCCGGAACATTCACTCCTGAACACACTCTTTGCTATAGTTTACGATTTTATTACAGCTTTGTCAATTGATTTCTCCCTGTACTTTATGAATATCCTGTAAGCAGATATCCTGCTCCGTACAGGATTTTTCTAACATTATAATCTTCCCAGATATACCTATCTTATTCTCTTCTTATGCTGTTCCTGTATTTCCCGTTTTACGCCTTCATTACGGAAGCTCTGTTTTATTCCCCAACCAAGTAAGCCTCCTGTTTTAATGACAAATATCTCCTTGAATCTGTCCTCTCTTTTTTTTCTATAATTGTGTCTTTATTCATGTACACTCATGTTGTAAAGTATACCCAACCAAAAATATATGAAAAGAGGACATCCATACATCGATGTTTTCGGGAAAGGATCTATCACTATGGAAAAAGCAGTTCAGACATCTCAGAGAACTGACCAGGAGCTTTCATCTGTTCAGTTTCTCACCATTACAGCCGCATTTGTTGCACTGACTTATATCTTCACCGCATTTATTAATGTTAAGCTTCCGATCGCAGCCAACGGCGGACTGATCCACCTTGGAAATGTACCGTTATTCATCGGTGCCATTTTATTCGGAAAGAAAACCGGAGCCATTGCCGGTGGGATCGGAATGGGGCTCTTTGACCTTCTCTCCGGCTGGACCCTGTGGGCACCATTTACTCTGATCATTGTAGGGATCATGGGCTTCACAGTAGGTAAGCTCACAGAGGATCGCCGGCACCAGAACATCAAATGGTATGTGATCGCCATTGCCGCAGCCTGCGTGATCAAGGTTGCAGGATACTACATTGCAGAGGTTATCATCTATGGAAATCCACTGGCACCGGTATCTTCCATCCCGGGAAACCTGGTCCAGATCGGTGTTGCAGCTGTCATCGTTCTCGTAGTGATCACACCATTAAACCTTGCAGCAAGAAAAACCGGATTAAAAAAATAACTGTAACAGCTGCCGCAATTTGCGGAAATAATATAAAGATCAAGAGGTGAGCTTATGTATAAGATCATGACACCTGGACCTACACAGGTCGCAGAAAATGTCCGTCTGGCAAGGAGCATGGAATGCACAAATCCGGATCTGGACGAAGATTTTGTCGAATTTTATAAAGAAACCTGCGAGAAGATCAGCGCTCTTCTCCATACCTCCAACGAAACTCTCATCTTAAGCGGTGAGGGTATCCTTGGACTGGAGGCTGCCATTGCTTCCATGACTGAGCCCGGAGATAAGGTTCTTGTTCTGGACAATGGTATCTACGGAAAAGGCTTTGCCGATTTTGTTTCCATGTACGGAGGCAGACCGGAGCTTTATACCAGAGATTATCAGAACACTCTCGATGTAAAGGAACTGGAAGCCTTCCTTGCGGATAACCATGACTACAAATATGCAACCGTAGTACACGGCGATACTCCAAGTGGCATGCTCAACGATGTATCTGCCATCTGCCCGCTCCTTAAAAAATACGGGATCCTTACCGTTGTAGATTCTGTCTCCGCTTCCTTCGGCGAGCCTCTGAACATTGATGCATGCCAGATCGATATCATGTGCGGCGGATCACAGAAGGTGGTATCTGCACCTCCGGGACTTACCTTTGTTGTAGTCAGCAGCGATGCAAAAAAGGCAATGACTGAAAGAAAGACACCCATTGCTTCTTTCTATGCAAATCTCACAACCTTCGCACATTATTATGAAGAAAAATGGTTTCCATATACCATGCCGATCAGCGATATCTATGGTCTGCGGGCTGCTATTGACAACATTGCCGATGATCCCGGGATCCTTACACGCCATGCCAAAATCGCCGCAGCCTCCCGAAAGGCCATTACAGGAGCCGGACTTAAGCTGTATCTCCACAGCGGCTATTCCAACACGGTAACTGTTTTTGAAGTCCCGGAAGGCACCACTGCCGCTGCGATCCTGGACGGAGTCAGAAAAGACTATAACATCATGCTGGCAGGCTCCTTCGATGTCCTTGCCGGAAAGGTTATCCGCATCGGTCACATGGGAAATAATGCAGCTTTCTACAATGTACGTGAAGTTTTCCATGCTCTGGACGGAACCCTGCAGAAGCTTGGCGTTCCTCTTACCGGATCCATGGAAGAAATCTTCTGCAAAAACATGCAGTAATTTCTGAGATTTCAATAGTAAAAAGCACTGTAAGATGAATCCAACTTTTCATCTCGCAGTGCTTTTTTATAATTCTTATAATATTTTTCTTTATTCTTTTACCGCACCGGATGTCATACCACCTACGATGTATTTCTGGCCGATCATGTAAACAATGATAACCGGGATACAGGTAAGTACGATATCAGCAAAAATATAGTTCCAGTAACTCTTGTTCTTTCCGAAGAACTGATATACAGCCATTGTCATCGGGAAGAGACGGCTCTTGCTTGACAGATACAAAGGTGTGAGGAAATCGCTCCATACTGTCATGAACTGAAGGATAAAACATGTTACCATAGTTGGTTTCAGAAGCGGCATGATGATCTTGAAGAACAGGCTTAACGGGCCTGCGCCGTCGATAACAGCAGCCTCGTCCAGCTCAACCGGGACAGAGATTACGAAGTTACGGATGGTAAATACACAGAACGGAATCATTGCACTGGTAAATACCATGATAATGCCAACTCTTGTATCGTTCAGGTGCAGTGTACTGAGTACACGTACCAATGTTACATAGTTGACAGGGAAGAACAGTCCGCAAAGTACAAAGTAGTACAGGAATACATTCAATTTTGTTCTCTTACGGCACATAACAAATGCAGCCATGGAGCAAAGTACAACGCCAAGTGTTGTAGCGATCAGCGCATATGCAAAACTGTTCAGGAATCCCTGGATCAGGCTTCCTTTTTCAATAACCTCAGAGTAGTTGGAAAATACCCACTCTGTAGGAAGTGCCAGACTCATTCTGGCTGCCTCTGCTTTTGTCTTAAAAGAATTGATCAATACCATATAAAATGGAAGCACGACACATAAGCAAAGCAGGATACATATAACATGTTTTAATAAATTCTGAATTCTTTTTTTTGCCATTACTGCTGTACCTCCTGTTTACTTAATGTCTTAACAATAAATACACCTATGATCGCTGTAATTACAAGAAGAACAGTATTCAATGCAGAAGACATTCCATACTGGCCTCTGGAATAGAGCTGGAATGCATAAGTTGTAAGAACCTCTGTTGCATGTCCAGGACCGCCGTTTGTAAGTACATAAACAATATCGAATACTTTCAGACCATATGTAATACCAAATACAAGGTTGATCATGATAGCACCACTCAGCATCGGAAGTGTTACATACCGAAGTCTCTGCCAGAAGTTTGCACCATCGATCTGCGCAGCCTCATAATAAGATTTCGGAATCGTATTCAGACCTGCAAGAAAGATAGTCATAACATAACCAATACCTCGCCATGCATCTACGCCATAGATAGATTTCCATACAACAGCCAGATCAGACAGCCATTTTTGTTTGAAGATTCCAAGATGGAATGCATCAAGAAGTGTGTTTAAAAGTCCGTTATTATAATTCAGGATGGATTTAAATACAAGACCAATGATTACAAAAGGCAGAATAGACGGCAGGTAGAGCAATGTTCTGTAAAGCCCTTTGCCTTTAAGTCCCTCCTGAAGCATAATCGCGATCAGAAGAGCCGGGATCAGCTTAACGATGTTGGAAATGATAGTAAACTTCAATGTATTGCCAATACCGCTCAGATAAGACTTATCTGATGTAAAAATCTCAGCAAAATTCTGCAGTCCCACAAAATGAGTACCATTAAGAACACTTCTGGAGTTCCAGTCTGTAAAGGAGTAACCAACACCCATTACACTGGGAAGCAGGAAAAAAATGATATATAATGCCAACGGCAGTATCAGAAACCACTGTGGATAGATTCTCTTCTTATTCACAGAAAGCACCTCCTGTTTTAAGTTAAAACAGAGCCGGCAAATACCGGCTCTGCCTTCGGGTCAACTAGTTTTAAGTTCTGTTATTTATTTCCAGTTCTCGTCGCCTACAGTTTTTGCTGCCTCAGCACGGTTGGTATCCATGTTCTTAAGAACATCGTTTGCTTCCATCTCGCCCTGGCAGAATGCAACCATATCCTGACCAAACTGTGTCCAGTAATCGTTTGTATATTTTGTACCTGTCTGAAGTGTTACAACAGCCTTCTTGTCATCCGGAACTGTTTTAAGGAACTCCTGCTCCTCCGGCAGCCAGTGCTGCTCAAGCTTGTCATCGTTAACGTCAAGGTTTGTGTATGCCGGAGAGTTGTCAAGAATTTCCTGAAGGCTCTCTGTTGTTGTAACGAAGTTGAAAAACTCTTTTACAAGATCCTCATGCTCTGTTCCCTTGTAACCAAACATTGTCGGGCCGGAGTTGCTGCTTGGATACCAGGTATTGTCGCCAAGTGGCTCAAGGAACATTCCAAACTCATCAGATGTGCCTGTGTCTTCCTGGATCTGTTTGATGAAACTGGAATTTGCAAGTGCCATTGCACAGTTTCTGTCACCAAATTCGTTGGACATGTTTGTACTGTCTGTTCCGATCCAGTCTTCTCCGAAGTATCCTGCATCAGAGAGTTCTTTGAACTCATTCAGAACTTCAAGCATCTTCTCGTTATCTGCAAATGTTGCTTTGTTTTCATTTAATTCGTCATATAGACCAGGTGTTGCTTCTTCATAAACGCCGCCGATCTGGAAAAATGCCAGCTGATGCTGCCATCCATCTGCACCAGGCATGAACCAAGGTGTGATTCCTGCATCCTGGATCTTACCGCAGAGTTCTTTCAGCTCATCATATGTTGTCGGTACTTCCCAGCCGTTCTCTTCGAACAGTGTCTTGTTGTAAACCATTACATACTCCGGAGATGCGTTCCAGATCTGAAGTCCGTACAGTTTGTCATTGTATACGCAGGACTCTTTTCTTGTCTCCGGCATAACATTCTCCCAGGAAGCTCCTGTAAAGTCGATGCAGTATTTCTCAGGATCAACGATGGTAGATTCAATTGCAAACGGGTTGGACTGGATCCAGAAGATATCTGCACAGGAATCTGTAGCAAGTTTGGACTGAAGAAGATCTGAATACTGATCAGCCGGAATCGTCTGAAGGTCTACGGTAACATCGTAGGTATCCTCAAAACGTTTAATTGTCTCATCGTAACGATTGTCCATCCATCCTGCTGAAACCAGGATGCTGAGCTCCTCGCCTGCGAAATCGCTCTTCTCATCCGCTGCAGATACGTTCACTGCAAGTCCTGTCGTCATGGAAGCGATCATTGCTGCTGCACAGGCTACTGCCAGAAATCTCTTTCTTTTCATTAATGTTTCCTCCTTTTTTTGAACTGATTTTTCGTTCTCTCTTGATGATATTAGTTTATCATCTGATGATTTTAAAAGCCATGGATATTCCTGCCCTGTATTTGTACTTTTTTCACAGTTCATTATACTTTTTTCATATTTTCCGTAACTATACACAAGTTTCTATTGACATTTTCAAGCACTATTTCAGAATTACATTTTTATGGTTTGTACTTTTTTTACAAATGTGCTATACTTTTAGCCAATGTTTTGCACGACCATTTCACACACAGGGGGCTTACCAATATGAAAACACGCAGTCTGCAGTCCAAACTTTTTATCGCCTATCTTGGCATGGCCTGCCTGATCCTTTTTTCTTTTGCCATATTCTTTTATGTTTTTGCATCCGGGCAGCTGAAGAAAAGCCAGATCAGTGCCATAAGCACCTTAAATTCCACATTTCAGTCCCAGGTAGACTCTGCAATCCAGAATCTTGACACTGTATCTGTAAACATCAATTACAGCAACATGTCGAAATCCGTTCTCGACCAGAAATTTGACCTTAATATTTCCGATGAAATGCTTTCTGCCATGTCCGATCTTTTTATCTCCTTAAGCGGCACCGAATTGAAAGCTGATCAGGTAAATCTTTATGATTTCTCCGGATATGTGCTCCAGGCCGGCCTTTCCACCATGGTCAAAAAAAGCGACGACTCTCATAATGAATGGATCCAGAAAGCCCGTGAAGCCAACGGAAAAAAAGTCCTGACAGCTCCTTACAGCACTTACGTCTATTCCAAATCTGCCCGCTATCCCCAGTGGTTCATCTCCCTGTACCGCTCCTTCACCAACCAGTACGGCCGTGGTGTCGGCGTGATTGAAACCGCCAAACAATGTAAATCCATCTTTAAGAGCATCATTTCCTATGAGAAAAAAAATCACGGAAATGCTGCCAGTGTCTATGTTTTCAATGAGTCCGGCGATCTTATCTATCCTTATGATATCACAGCCGACGATACCAATGATATTTCAAAATATTACAAACTTACTGATTCTGACCAGGATACCCTTACCGTACAGAGTCCCGTCACAGATCAGAAAGAATACGTCTCCAGACTGAATTCCGCATATACAGGCTACACTTATCTGACTATCCAGCCGGAATCTGTGATCCTTGCCCCTGTATACAAAATGCTGAAGATCCTTCTGGCTGTTGTTGCTGCTTTTCTTGCCGCAGCAGTAATCGTTTCCTACAGGCTTTCCCGTTCTGTAGTAAAACCGGTGAAACACCTGAAGCACATTATCCAACGTATGGAACTGGACACTCTCGGCCAGGAAAAAGTCACTTCCTATCCGGTTTCCGTCAATGAACTGGAAGAACTGTATCAGGCATTCCAGCTGATGAGCGATAACCTAAAAGATTCCATGACTCAGCTTAACGAAGCCAAGGAGCAGGAAATGAAAGCACGCAGCATGGCTTTGCAGAGTCAGATTAATCCTCATTTTTATTACAACTCTCTTTCCAGCATTATGGTGCTTGCAGAAAACGGAGATACGGATACCGTGGAAAAAATGTGCCGCAATCTTTCCAGGATCATGCGTTATATTACCAATACTGCTGAAACAACTGTAACACTCCGCGAAGAGCTTGATTATGTCCAGAAATATCTCTACTGCATGAAGGTCCGCTACCAGTCCAGTCTGAATTATTCCATTGATGTGGATGAATCTCTTCTGGATCAGCCGGTTCCGAAGCTGATCATCCAGCCTATTGTGGAAAACGCTATCAAATATGGTTCTGACTGCGAACCGCCATGGACTATCACAATCAGCAGTACAATAAACCAAAACAGCTGGCAGATCGATGTTACAGACACCGGACCGGGATTCACTGAAAAAGCCAAGAAAAAAATAAATTCAGATATCATGAATGCCATTCGAAATCCCGGCATGCCTGCTTTGAAGATCAACGGTCTTGGCACTGTCAATGTATTTCTCCGCTGGAAACTCTTCTGCAAAGATGACATCATTTTCAGGTATGGAAATACAGCGGACGGCCACGGAATTGTTTCTATTGGACGGTATTTTCAGACAGATGCGGAGGAATAATACTATGAACTATACTGTTATTGTGGCAGAAGATGAAGAACTTCTTCTGAATAATCTGGTACATAAGATTGAAAAAGCAGATCCTGATTTTCAGGTGATCGGCACAGCACAGACAGGTGCACAGGCCCTCTCGCTGGTGGAACAGATGAGCCCGGATGTGGTATTTACGGATATCAAGATGCCCGTCATGGACGGAATCACCCTGCTCACCAGGATCCGTGATCAGTTTCCCTTTACGAAATTTGTGATCACCAGCGGATTTTCTGATTTTGAATACGCAAAAAAAGCCATCACGCTGAAGGTTTCTGATTACCTTCTGAAGCCTGTAGATCCGGACGAACTCCAAAATGTTCTCCTTAAGATCAAACAGGAACTTCAGATCAAACGTGATGACTACGAAACCGTATTCGCCCCAGGTGCTTCCTGCATGTCACCGGGACAGATTGCAGAGCTTCTCAAGAACTTCATGGTACAGAATTATGCAGAGGATATCAACCTGAACCTGATTGCAGGAACCATGAACTACAGTCCCAGCTACCTGACCAAAATCTTCTGTCAGGTCTATGACTGCACCCCTACCAAATATCTGATCAATCTCCGGATGAGCCATGCACAGAAGCTGCTGATCCATGAGCCTTCCCTTTCTGTAAAACAGATCGGTGAAATGTGCGGCTATCACGACCAGGGATATTTCAGCAGGATCTTTAAGAAACATACAGGGAAAAGCCCTCTGGAATATAAAGATGAGGGAGAGAGCCAGCAGATCAGTTAATAAATTTTCCAGGTATATATAAACAAAAAAGTCATTTCACGACGTCCGGTTATGCTCTGTTCCCAAAGCATCCGGCTTCTGAAATGACTTTTTATATTTTATTTCACAACTTCATACATATACAATTCATGAAGAGCTCTCGTCGCCGCAATATATCTCGCCCGCTCCACGATCTGACTTCGGTCTTGCCCAGGAAATACAGAAAATACCTGATCAAACTCCAGACCCTTTGCCATGTAGAATGTTGTGACAGTCAGTCCTTTTTGGAAGTTTGTGCTGTCTCTGTGAAGAAGGGACAAACGCTCCTTGGTATCAAAGCCTTCTGCTTCCAGCTTCTCCTTCAGAATGTAGTAAGTTTCCCTTGCTTCATCTGCAGTTCTTGCGATCACTGCTGCTGTTTCATATGAAATAATATCTTCAACACCTTCATCTGCATTCTCAGCTATGACTGCCTGCTTCTCAAGCCGCAGCTCTCTCACTACGCTCTCCAGTGCCTCCTCAAGCCCCGGAAATTCTTTTTCCACAACAGGTTTTCCATGACGTTCAAAAAGCTCCACTTCCGTAATTCCCGCCAGTTTATTGGCATAAGACGCAATCTCAACAGTATTACGGTAGCTCTTGTTCATCACGATCCTGCGTATATCTTTTCCAAAGATCTTAGGCAGAAATGTCAGCACATCCTGTTGCTCGCCGTCCATAGTCTGTTCTCTGTCCCCAAGAATAGTCATCCTGCATTTAAAGAGTCTCTGAATGATCAGATACTGGATCATGGAATAATCCTGCATCTCATCCACGATCAGATGGCGCACACCGGAATCCTCCTGCTGAGTTTCCAGCCGATATTTCAGATACAAAACCGGATACACATCCTCATAGCGCAGCTTTCTTTTTTCATACTGAACCTGTGGAAGAGAAGGAAAACCCTCCTGTCTCAGGAAACGGTTATACAGCACATAGAGATCTCTTGTCTCATACATCCTGTAGAAACGGTTCTTCACAGCCTCCCTTTCCTCATCCGGAAGATCGAATCCCTTAAGAGTCTCCACCTCATCAATGAAATATTCTGCTACTGCATCCATTCTGGAAAGCAGCGGGATATCCATGAATTTAAAGTAAAAAAGCTCTATGATCTCCTGCTCTTTTTTGACCACGCCTCTGTGTTCCACATCACGGAAGTTCATAAGGCTGTCCTCAAGCTCCACCAGATATCCTTCCATACGATCCAGAAAATCCCGTGACAGTTTCTCTTTCAGAAGCTTTTCATCGCATAATCCTGCAATCTGACGCTCGATCAGATCATATCTGTCTTCACAGTCAGAAACAACATTTTTCAGTCTCTTGTATGCAAAAAGGTCAAAGCTCATCTCCCGGATATTCTCCTCGCCAAGCTCCGGCAGGATATGGGAAATATAGTCCGAGAACACCCCATTCGGTGAAAGCACCAGCACAGAAGAAGATTTCAGATTTTTCCTGTCATGATACAGGAGATAAGCGATCCTGTGCAGGGCAATGGAAGTCTTTCCGCTTCCTGCTGCTCCCTGGATCACCATGATACGATCCGAAGTGTTTCGGATGATCGCATTCTGCTCCTTCTGGATCGTGCGGATAATATTCTTCAGCTGTACATCACCGTTGCTTCCAAGCTCTGCCTTCAGGATCTCATCGTCGATCTTCACATCACTCTCAAACTCATAGATCATTTTTCCACCGCGGATCTTGTACTGCCACTTGGCAGCAATATCCCCGTGGATCTCGCCAAGCGGAGCCTGGTAGGAAGCCGGTCCCTTGTCAAAATCATAGAACAGTCCGGACACAGGTGCTCTCCAGTCATAGATCAGCGGAAGTCCGCCGTTCTCCTCAGCCAGGTTCGCAATTCCGATATAAAATATCTCCGGCTCATCTTCTCCTTCATAGCAGAAATCCACCCTTCCGAAAAACGGTGAATCCATCATCTTCCTGAATCTCCGACGCAGTTCGATCTTCTCATTGCTGGCATTGATCTCATGGAGAAGTGCCTGCTGGTTATCAAAATTCTCATATCCGTACTGGTCCATCTCTGTATAGTTTTCCCAGTAGTACTCATGCATACCTTCGATTTCTTTCTGTCCGGCCTCTATGGATTCATCCAGCTGTGCGATCCTGTGCTTTAATGACTCTGTCACATGTGAAAGGTATTCACGTCCGTTTTTTACCGCTGCCATAAGCCTTAATCCACCACTACAGCAGTTCCGCTTGCTGTTACCATCAGCATTCCATTATCTGCACCAAGCACTTCGTAGTCAATATCCACACCGATCACTGCATTAGCTCCCATTGCACCTGCACGCTGCTCCAGCTCTGCCAGGGCTTCTCCTCTGGCTTTCTGAAGTTCTTCCTCATAACCGGCGCTTCTGCCGCCAAAGAAATTCCGAAGACCTGCTCCAAGATCTTTCATGAAATTTACTCCTGTGATCACTTCTCCGAATGCGATTCCTTTATATTCACGGATTGCTCTTCCCTCTACAGATGGCGTTGTTGTTATGATCATGGTAAAATCCTCCCGTTTCTGTTGTTTTTTCTCAGGCATAAAAATGCCTTATTACAGAATTATACCCGAAAGCCGTCACGATGTATAGAGTAAAAAAAGGCTGCCCAAAGAGATGCCAGGCACCTTTTCAGACAGTCTTTCCTTATTATCGATTATTTTATTTTACAACTTCAGTCACGTAGGAAACTTCTTCCATTCCCGGATAACTTCCCTGACGCCCGCCAACAGTCAGAGTTCCTGTTTTATCATCCCAGGTAAGCTCTGTTGTTGCATAAGCACCGTTTTCAAAATTGTAGTTATTTCCCTCATCCTCATAAATAGTGAACTTGCAGTCTTCACCTGGATATACCATAAGTTTCACCGGCTCCTCCGGTTTCTGGGATGCATAAACAAGTCCTTCTGCAACAGGAAGGATACTTCCTACTTTTACAAAGATCGGCATCCGGTCGATCGGAGCATCTACGGTTACGTACTGGCCGCCTTCATACTCCTTGTTTGTCCAGTAATCGTACCATTTCGTACCTGCCGGGAGATAGCATTTCCATGTTTTCTCTCTATGGAGCTCAGTACTCTCCGGTCCGTAATACATCGGCTCTGTAACAGCACAGATCAGAAGGGACGGTCCGAACATAAACTCATTCTCAACCTTGCGTGCTTCTTTATCCTCCGGGAAGTCAAAGAGAAGGCTTCTCATAATCGTATAATCATTAAAATGTACAGCACCTGCAAGGGAATAAATATACGGCATCAGATGATAACGGAGCTTGATAAACTTCTCGATGGCATCATAGAACATGGTTCCTTTTTCACCAAAGTTCCAGATTTCTCTTGGTGTATCAGTTCCATGGGAACGGAACATCGGAAGGAAGGTTCCCATCTCCAGCCATCTTGTATACAGCTCACAGTATCCTTTATCCTTCACACCTTCGTTATATTTGCCCTGCCAGAACCATTTCGGCTCCGGATCTGTGTTGCAGCCGCATCCACGGTTCTGCCACTTATCAGCAACTGTAAAGAAAGCGCCGATATCCAGTGTCCAGTATGGATATCCACTCAGTCCCATATTCAGGCCTTCCACGATCTGTGTCTTAAGATTATCCCAGGATGCACAGGTATCGCCTGACCACAGCATTGCAGAATATTTCTGGCCGGAAGCATAGCCGGAACGTGTCAGGTTAAGAACTCGTTTCTCTTCTGTAGTTTTTCTCTGATTCTCATAAATTCCCTTTGCATGCATCAGTGCAAAAGCATTGGCAACAGCAGGATCCAGATATTTCTTGTGCTCACCGCCGACAAGCTCATATCTTTCCCATGGCTCTCTCTTTGCTGCACCACTCCAGTCAGGACCGGAAAACGGTTCTGTGGAATCGCACCACCAGGAATCAAAGCCCTGGTCAAAAAGTCCTTCCTGTGCCTGTTTCCAGTACATTTCTCTCGCTTCTTCATTAAAAGCATCATAAGTCGCATAATCATAAAGAAGATGACCAGTCTTAAAAAACTCTGTATGGTTCTTGCCGCCTGCATTCATATTCGGCCATACGGAAACCATGGTATGGGCATTCAGTTTGTGGATTTCCTCCGCACATTCTTTCATATCTCCGTAACGCTTCTGATCCAGGATCTTCTCGCCCCAGTTTCCAGGATCCCAGGTATTCCAGTCCTGTACCACACAGTCAAGCGGAACCCCGATCTTACGGTAGTGGCGAACAATCTCAAGAAGCTCTTTTGCCGTGTAATACTGCTCTTTGGACTGTACATAGCCATAAGCCCATTTCGGCAGCATCTGCGCCTTGCCTGTAAGATAACGGTAATCATGGATGATCTCATCCATAGTATGACCGCCCATAAAATAATAATCGATCTGATCTACAGTATCCAGAAACAGATAGGAATCTTTCAGATCATCATTAAAAGTCATAAGTGAACAGCAGTCAACAAGAATTCCATATCCTTCTGTGGAAACCAAAACCGGCATCGGGATACGCATGTTATGCTGATATAAGTACTGGCAGTGACCTCTGTAATTGTAAATACCTTCCTCTGCCTGGCCAAGCCCATGGATTTCCTCATCCTCTTTCCATGTGAAGAACAGTTTTCCACGATATGCTGTTCTTACTTTCTCAGCTTTCAGATTCTGGATAAAATTCCTCTCACCGTCAACTGTCTTTACACGGTTGATGATCGGCTCCTCATCGCCTGTATTATAGTGGATCACATCTGTTTCAGTCAGTTCCGGTTTCTTCTGGGAAAGCCACTTGCTTCCGTCTGCATGCTTCCAGATGATATCACCGGATGCAGTGTTGATCTCTGCACAAACTTTCACAGTTTTCACAATGATACTTCCTGCATTTTCCTCTGCTGAAAAATCAACCTCAGGATATTCTTTTTTCTCAATGATCAGGGAGTCCTGTGCCTCTTTGATCTCTTTTCCGGAAACGATCATGCGGATGATCTCCTCTGTCACCGGAACCACCCGGTATGTCAGCTTTCCTGCTTCAAACTGTACATAGCTATCTGTTTTAACCATAATTTCCCTTCTCCTTATCTGTCCGGTAAATCAGACATTAATATTCCGTTTCTGATATCGGAGCCTTTCTAATAAAAAAGCTCCGATATCAGGACAAAATTTCTTACTTTTATCCTAACATCGAAGCCTGATTTCCGTCTATGACTTATCCGCTCATGAATTTTAACTATTTTTACTGTTTCTTCTGCTTCTCATCTTTCGGCGGTTTCCCCACGTGTTTTTTGTAAAGTCTGTAAAAATTGGAAATATTATTAAATCCGCATTCCATGGCGATTTCCGTAACATTTTTATCTGTTTCCCGAAGAAGCTCACGCGCATGGTTGATCCTCATCCTTGTGACATAATCGCTGAAACTGATATTTGTCACCTTACGGAAATAAGAAGAAAAATAGTTGGAACTCATATATACGGAAGAAGCAACTTCTTCCAGAGTGATCTTCTCACAGTAATGATCATCTATGTAATTAAAAGCCTGCTCAAGACGCTTCATTGCATTTTTCTTCTCACGGAGCATTTCCCCTGACTTGCTCTCATCCTGATAAGCCCGGATCAGCATGGTAAGGATGCGAAGTACATTCGCCTTGATCATCAGCGGATAGCCTTCTTTTTTCTGCTGCCATTCGTGATAGATCTCCCAGATACTGGAACGGATCTCTCCGCTTACCTCTTCTTCCCTGCCGATACGGTTCTTAAAATTACTTCCTCTCTCAACAAAAGGCTTCAGATATTCCGTATCAAAAATACTCAGCTTTTCGGCCACGAATTCCGGTGAAAAGATCATCACAAGAAGCTTCATGTCTCCACCGATCAGCTTCCATCCATGAGGCTCCACATTATTGAAGATGATGATGTCATCTTCTTCCATTGTATATTCCTGCCCGTTTACAAAATAATTTCCCTTGCCCCCCAACACACAGGTGATCTCGAAATAGCTGTGCCAGTGATAACTTCCAGGCCGACTGTTCTCCGGTGTCAGTTCCACCTCTGAAATCTGAAAAGGAAATTCTTTGTCAAGGGGTATGTTGTCTCTCTCTAATCGCAAATTCTGCCTCCTGTAAACGCAGACACTGTCATCGCATCAGCTGTTTCCGGCAGGACCGGCAGCCTTTCCAGTGTCTTCTTACGCTCACAATATTATAGCAGATATTATTTTTCCATGCAATCTGTGATAGTTCGTTCTAACTCTTCCAGCTGATCTTCGTGCTTCCCATGGACAGCAATGCGGAAATAATCATTACCCTGAATTCCTTTTATCATATAGTAATCGCTGTCAATCTTAAAAAACGGCTGTTTCAGCATATCAAGATATGTGAATCCCCCCAATGGTCTCAGCTTCAGAATGAATTCCCGCTCTACCGGTTCATCCAGAAGATAATCCCAGGCAAACCAGCCGGATTCTGCACATTTTTCCCTGGAAGGCTGTTTTCCTATTATTTTCATAATCGTGTATTCCCCTTTCCTTTACAGGCAGATTTCCCGTGGATCTGCTGTCTGCTCTATATGACTGATTCCTGTGATCGTTCTTCGTAATACATCCGTATAAATTTGCTCTGTAACTTGCCTGCTAAATATTCCGTGCCACAGATGCTGCTATTTCCTTCGCAGCTCCTAAAAATTCCTTTATATCCTTCTCCTCCGTAAACCACGAAACACTTACTCTCACAGTTCCGCCCTCTTCTGTTCCCATTGCCTTATGGATCAATGGCGAACAGTGAAGCCCTGAACGGACAATGATCCCATATCCGCTTTCCAGAATATACGCGGCATCCGAAGCTTTCAGTCCCTGAAAATTCAGGCTCATCACAGGTCCTCTGCATACGTCATGGTTTCCGTAGCTCCTTACACCCTCTATCTGTTCCAGACCACAATAAAGCATTTCCATCAGACGAGCTTCTTTTTCCATAATTGCCGCAAGTCCTGTCTGCTCAATAAACTCCGCCCCAGCCAGAAGTCCTGTGATTCCCGGCATGTTCTGAGTTCCTACCTCATACTCATAATCTTTGTTCTCGTAGGTAAGCTGTGCGCTGTTTCTTCCGGTTCCCCCATATTTCAGAGGCTTCAGCTCAATTCCGCTCCTGACATAAAATCCGCCGGTTCCCTGAATTCCCATCAGACTTTTGTGGCCTGTAAAAATAAGCGCATCTGCTTCCCATTTATCTGCATCAACAGGGATACAGCCAGCACTCTGCGACACATCCACAATCAGGATCAGTCCATGTCTCTTTACAAATTCCCGGATCATCTCCATATCCTGCACACAGCCTGTCACGTTGGAACAGTGGTTCACGATCAGCACACGGCTGTCCGGTCGTACTGCTGTTTCCAGGGCTTCTTCCGTCACTGTCCCGTTTATCGTACACTTCACTACCAGCACCGGATGTTCTCTCAGCTGTTCCAGATTATATACCGGACGTAGCACACTGTTATGCTCTGTCTGCGTTACCAGGATGCTACTGCCTTTTTCACCATAGTCCAGCCCCCCAAGGACTGTATTCATGCTTTCTGTTGCCCCTGATGTAAAAAATATTCTCTCTGTTTCCCTGATTCCAAGGAGCTGTCCCAGTTTTTCCCGGCAAAGTACTTCCACATCTTTTTTCATGATCGAGCTGCCGCCCCGGAACTGCGAAGCAGGCGTGCCGCTAAGGCACGCCTGCACAGCTTCCAAAACAGCAGGGGGCTTCGGCCAGGAAGTTGCCCCGTTGTTCAGATATATCATCCAATCATCCTTCCAGAATATTGAAGTTCATAATTTTTGCAATCTTCTTGATCATCTTTGTGTAATCACCGAAGATCAGCACCTGATGATGTCCGAATCCTGCAAGATTGTGCATGAATTCTCTTGCATCGTCCATCTGGATGTAGTAGAACGGACTGCAGTATGTATCTGCATATTCAGAACGGATAACCTTGCCTTTCTTGATGCACATGGTATCGCCTGCCGGATTGAAACGTCCAAGTGTGATATAATCATCATCGTTCTCTGTGAAGTCAACCTGCAGTTTTCCACCGAATCCCTGGCCTGTGAATGCCCAGAGTTTGTATGCCAGCGGTTTTGTTCCATAACCGTTCATCTGAAGAGCCGGTACTGCATGGTGGATGCGGAGAAGCTCGTCTGTCTCGTGGTTCGGGTTACCCATGAATGCCGGACGTTTTCCGGCATACTGCATGATTAGCATGGCCATCAGTGCATTAAGATCTTCCTCACATCCGCTTGGAATTCCCTCGTCTTTCATGATGGAATGGCACATACATGGTGTGAATTTACGGTTCTGCGGGATTTCTGTTGTACAGAGCTCATGACATGCGGTTGAGAAAGCGTTGCAGTCATAAATATCCATCATCTTTTTGGCAGCCAGATAATATTTCACGTCATTGATAAACCAGTCTGTGTTTACCTGTGTATCGGTAGATCCTGCAATGATCTTATCTGCAATCGGTTTTGCTTCCTCATCTGTGATCTCATCCATATATTTGAAAATGGATGTAAATGGAAGCTTCACCACTTCAACTCCGTAACGCTGACGAAGGATCTCCGGATCGCGGATCAGACTCTGAATTCCGAATGTAGGCTGAGATCCTGCTGTCAGTACAAGCGCCCTTGTATTGCGAACTGCTTTTCTTACCCAGAGAATATGCATGATCTCATTCACATCCTGAAGATCCATACATACATATGCCTCTACTCCGATGGAACGGCAGTATGCTGCAAAATCAATTCCTTCGTTTCCGTTCTGCCAGATAACGACCGGCTTTCCGAAACGCTCAAGCTTAGGAATTCTCCATCCCATGCAGAGGAAGCAATCGATCTCATCAACATCCTCTCCGATTTTTGCAAAAAGGTCTTTATCTACAACAAAAGACTCATTATAGCGGACATCCACAGGCTCCGTGAATTCTACCTCATCAATAACCCCTTGTAATCCCTTAACTGAATTTTTGAACGCCTCATCAGCTGCTTTTGTCTCAGCTTCAACAGTCATATCCTCTTTATGTCCGGCACGACATGGTCCCTCCCAGAAATGTGTATGTGTCAGACATCCAACCAACGGTTTTACTACAAGTTTCATATCCATTGCTTTCTGTTTCATAATAAAAATACCTCTCTTCTCTTTAACATTCCGCATTTTCCAGTTTGTAGTTTTTCCACACACTCGATATATCCTATTATACTGTATGAATCATGGAATTCCTCTTTATTCTTCCGAACAGACTGTACTTTCTTACGATTTTGTGCTATTTTCATATAATTTATATTATTATTCCCATCATTTTTATATGAATTATACAATATTTATTCACCACATTAACCTGAAAAAAATCCGCAAAAAAAAGCACCGGAAACGTGGCCGATCCGTTTTTCGGATGGAAGTACATTTCCGGTGCTGTAATCCTGCCCAATACTCAGGTTATCTTATGCCTGTGCCTCTTTCAGCAAAGCAGACATTCGGAATCCGCTTCGCTACTTCCTCATGAACAAAAACAGGATTATGCCTGTTTTTGTTCAAACTGACTGTTATACAGATCCGCATAGAAGCCCTTCCGTGCCAGCAGCTCTTCATGATCTCCCTGCTCAATGATATCTCCGTCCTTCATCACCAGGATCAGATCTGCATCCTTAATGGTAGAAAGTCTGTGGGCGATAACAAAGCTGGTTCTGCCCTTCATCAGGTTATCCATAGCCTTCTGGATCTGCATTTCTGTTCTTGTATCAACGGAAGATGTGGCCTCATCCAGAATCAGGATCTTATTGTCTGCCAGGATCGCTCTTGCAATGGTAAGCAACTGCTTCTGCCCCTGAGAAACATTACTGGTCTCCTCATCCAGGACCATCTGATAGCCGCCGGGCTGCTGCATGATAAAGTTGTGGATATGGGCCGCTTTTGCTGCTGCGATCACCTCTTCATCCGTTGCGTCCAGTCTTCCATAGCGGATATTTTCCATAATGGTTCCGGAAAACAGCCAAGTGTCCTGCAACACCATTCCGAACATCTCACGGAGATTGCTGCGGTTGAAGTTCCGGATATCATGTCCGTCAACCTTGATGCTTCCGCCATTTACATCATAAAAACGCATCAGCAGCTTTACGATCGTCGTTTTTCCTGCACCTGTAGGTCCTACAATGGCGATCTTCTGACCGTCATGCACATCTGCGGAAAAATCATTTACAATGATCTTATCCGGATTATAACCGAATTTCACATGCTCAAACTGTACATTTCCTTCCAGTCCCTCAATGGAATCCGGGTTCTCCGGCTGAAGTTCTTCCTCCGGCTCCTCAAGAAATTCAAATACCCGCTCAGAAGCTGCCGCCGAGGACTGCAGAAGGTTTGTAACCTGGGCGATCTGCTGGATCGGCTGTGTAAAGTTACGGATATACTGGAAGAAGGACTGGATATCTCCAACCTCGATAGTTCCTTTGATGGCAAAAATCCCTCCGAGAAGTGCCACCATCACATATCCCAGATTTCCCACAAACTGCATGATCGGCATCATCATTCCGGAAAAGAACTGTGACTTCCATGCAGACTCATAAAGCTTCTGGTTGTCATGCTCAAATTCCTTCAGCGCATCCTGCTCTTTGTTGAATACTCTTACCACATCATGGCCGCCGAAATTTTCCTCAACCTGACCATTTACTTTTCCCAGATACTCCTGCTGTGCCTGGAAATATTTCTGGGAGTGTTTCATTACTTTATTAATGATAAGCATGGAAACCGGCAGGATCAGCACTGCTGCCAGTGTCATCCACACGTTGATGGAAAGCATCATGATAAATACACCGATCAGTGTTGTTACGGATGTGATCAGCTGTGTCATGCTCTGGTTGATGCTCATCTGCAGGGTATCCACATCATTTGTCACCCTGGAAAGGATCTCACCGTTTGTTCTGCTCTCGAAATAATTCATTGGCAGACGGTTGATCTTCTTTGAAATATCCTTTCGGAGATTGTATGTAACATCATTGGAGATCCCCGTCATGACAAATCCCTGGATCAGGGAAAAGCATGCACTTGCCACATACAGTCCCAAAGTCCACAGAAGGATCATTCCGATCTTACCGAAATCAATACCGCCTGTACCGTTTACCTTAGCAACCAGACCATTGAACAGCTCTGTGGTAGCTTTTCCAAGTATCTTCGGGCCTGCAATATTAAACGCTGTACCTGCCACTGCAAAGATAAACATCAGGATAAAACGAAATTTATATCTGCCCATATAGCCAAAGAGCTTTTTCATGGAGTCTTTGAAGTCCTTGGCCTTCTCTGTTGGCTGCATTCCGTGTCCGCCCATCGGACCTCTTCTTCTCTGCTGACTCATGCCAATTCCTCCTCTGATAACTGACTCATGGCAATCTGGCGATATACCTCGCAGGACTTCATCAGCTCCTTATGGCTTCCGATCCCTGCCATATGTCCATCGTCCAGTACAAGGATCTTATCTGCATTTAAGATCGTACTGATACGCTGTGCCACGATAATGGTTGTTGCTTCTTTTGTATGTTCTTTCAGCGCTTTTCGAAGTGTGCTGTCTGTTTTGAAATCCAGTGCGGAAAAGCTGTCATCAAAGATAAAGATCTCCGGATCTTTTGCGATAGCTCTGGCAATGGAAAGCCTCTGCTTCTGTCCACCGGAAACATTGCTTCCTCCCTGTGCGATCGGAGTCTTATATCGCTCCGGCTTGGTGTCGATAAACTCCGTAGCCTGTGCAACCTCTGCTGCTTTTTTCACTGCATCTTCCGAAATCTCTGTCTTTCCGTAACGGATATTGGAATCAATGGTTCCTGAGAAAAGTACACCCTTCTGCGGAACATAACCGATCCTGTCACGGACATCCTTCTGTGTCATTTTCCGGACATCCACGCCATCCACTTTCACAGATCCTTCTGTTGCATCATAGAAACGCGGGATCAGATTGATCAGTGTACTCTTACCGCTTCCTGTACTTCCGATGATCGCTACTGTCTCACCTTTTTCTGCCTTGAAGGAAATGTCTGTGATAACATTCTCTCCTGCCTCCGGATATGCGAAGCTTACATGATCAAATTCTACAGTCCCCTTCACATCCTGGGAAGGCTGTACCGGATCCTCCGGATCCTGGACACTGACTTCTGTCTCAAGCACCTCGTTGATACGGCGTGCAGATACATTTGCTCTCGGCAGCATGATAGACATTGCTGTGATCATCAAAAATGACATGATGATCTGCATTGCATACTGGATAAACGCCATAACATCACCAACCTGCATGCTTCCGCTGTCTACTGCATAAGAACCGCTGTAGATGGTCAGTACGGAAACTGCGTTCATGATCAGCATCATCACCGGCATCATAAATGTCATACAACGGTTTACAAAGAGGTTTGTCTTCGTCAGAGTGATATTTGCATCCTCAAAACGCTCCTCCTCGTGTTTCTCCCGGCTGAATGCACGGATAACCGGAATACCGGTAAGGATTTCTCTTGTTACCAGGTTCAGCTTATCTACCATGGTCTGCAGGGCTGTAAATTTCGGCATTGCGATCCTGAACAGCATTGCCATAAATGCCATGATCAGTACAATGGCCACCCCAAGGATCCATGTCATGGAGGAATCTCTCTGAAGCACGCGGATCACACCACCGATTCCAAGGATCGGCGCGTAAAGCACGATACGGAACATCATAGCCATTACCTGCTGGATCTGCTGGATATCGTTCGTGCATCGTGTAATCAGGGATGCTGTTGAAAACTTATGGTACTCTCTGCTGGAAAAACCTATGACTTTGTTATAAACCAGCCCACGGAGATCATGTCCCATAGATGCAGCAACTCTGGATGAAAGAAATACCACACATACTGCAGCCATCATGGTGACCAGTGCCATCAGCACCATGCGGATACCTGTTGCTTTCATGTAATCCATCTGTATGGCATCCACATCTTCACCCATAGCTTCATATTCTACACGAACATAGGAAACACCTGCCTGTGTGATGATGGATTCCTGCATCTTGTCGATCTTTTCTCCGACCTGGTCCTTCATAGCAGCCAAAGCCTCTGCCGGCATCTGAGAAAGAGCCGCCAGTGGATCCGTCCCTTCCGGGATTCCCATTTTTGCAAGAGCTGCCTTTGATTCCTCACTGTCGGACGTCAGAGTAGAAACGATCACCATCGGTTTGCCGAAGATATCGTTGAGTTCTTCTCTGTCTTCTTTGGAGATTTTATCCTTTAATACCAGATCATCTCCCTCTTCCTCATAAAATCCATCCACAGTTTTCGCATCATCCTCTTCCATAAACAGCTTCAGACTGTCCATAGACGTCTTTCTGATCTTCTCAGGAACACTGTCTTCAATACCGTTCTGCTGAATTCCCACATTAATGATATTTGATGTGTAATTCGGCAGAGACAGATCACAGTATGCCTGAAGAAAAAGAAGCGCAATGATGAGTACGATGTAACCTGCAGATCGTTTCAGATATTTCATCAGTTTAATCACGTTTCTGTTCCTTCCTTTCTGTCATTTCATCCGGATGAAGCTTTTCTATGGCTTCCTCCGGCTGGATCTTTTCGATATTTACAAGGATCTGCTCCAGAAATCTCCGAAGCAGGCACTGTTCCGCCTCACTGAAGCCTTCCATCATCACAGCCTCATTTTTATGGATCCGTTCCAGTGCTTTTGCCTTGATTTCCTTTCCCTTTTCTGTCATGTAGATCCTGGTCACACGCTGGTCCTTTTCATCCGGTTTCTTATAAAGAAAGCCTGCTTTCTCCAGTCTCTGTATCGATACATTTACCGTAGGCGGCTTGATATGCAGGATCTTTGCAATTTCCCGCTGACTCAGGCCATCCCTTCCGGACACAAGCCCCAGAACCGGTATCTGTCCCGGATAAATCCCAAGCTCCTGCATCTGACCAAAGCATTTCGTCATAAAATAACGGTCTACCTTCATAAACAGAGATAAAAAGCTGCTCTGCCTTTCTTTCTCATCTTCCTCCTTACAAAACACGCTGTCACTCCTCTCTCATCCGATCAGACACCTGCTCTTTGTTAATGATATACGAAGCAGTGATCTTCTTTTTTAATTAGTCGGCTAACTATATATAATATACATCTGCACAAAAAATGCAACTGGTTTTTGTAAATTTTACACTTTTTTAAGATTTACAGCTTCTTTAATTTCCACCTGAAATCTATTAATTAATTTGTCAAGCTAATTTATTTTCTGCTGTTTTTCCTATTTTTTTCGCAAAAAAAATACCCGCTTCGTTTTTTTATTCGAAACGGGTACTTCTTTCTGTTCCTGATTTTCTTATACAAACTGATTCACAGCCGGATCATAAGCATAATCGATCATGTCAAGCTTATCCTCCAGTTCTTTCCTGTCAAGTCCTCTGTCCTCGCAGAAAGCATTCAGGGAACTGTAAAAATCCCTCAGCTGCGTGTTCACATAGCTTAAAAGCATTACCGGGTCCTTTGGTATCATAATCTGTTTCCATCCTTTTATCTGATATTTATCCAATATCCCAGATGCTGCTGGATAGCTGTCTGATCTGAAATATCAGATTTACTATCTTACCAATTTTATTTTTTGTCAAGAGCCAGTAAAAAATTTTTCAGGATTTTTTATTTCTTCAGTATCTGATAAAAATATTCCATTCCTTGTCCAAAAAAGAACTGCCTGGTTCCGATTTTCATCCTGAAATGGATTTCTATCAGAACCGACAGTTCTTTTCCTTGTCAATCTATCATAACTTTATGGAGTTATTTTTTACTTCGTGCTGACGGTAAACGCTCCGTCCTTCACATCCAGCACAAGGGTATCTCCGGCATGTACATCACCGGAAAGGATCTTCTTGGCTGTCAGTGTCTCCACATAATTCTGGAGATAACGCTTCAAAGGACGTGCGCCGTAAACCGGATCATAACCGTTATCCACTACCATCTGTTTGGCAGCATCTGTAAGCTCCAGAGAAAGCTCCTGGTCAGCCAGACGGTCGCTGAGCTCTTTGACCATAAGATCTACGATCTTACCTACATTATCCTTGGTCAGCGGCTTGAACATGATGATCTCATCCAGACGGTTCAGAAATTCCGGACGGAAATGACCACGAAGATCATTCATAACCTGTTCCTGTGCCTCCGGTTTGATATCTCCCTTCTCGTCGATACCGTCAAGAAGGTACGGAGAACCAATGTTGGAAGTCATGATCAGGATCGTATTCTTAAAATCAACCGTACGTCCCTGTGAATCCGTGATACGTCCATCGTCCAGTACCTGCAGAAGTACATTGAATACATCCGGGTGAGCCTTCTCGATCTCATCAAAAAGAACAACACTGTACGGTTTTCTTCGAACGGCCTCTGTCAGCTGTCCGCCTTCCTCATATCCGACATATCCTGGAGGCGCTCCGATCAGACGGGACACGGAATATTTCTCCATGTACTCACTCATATCGATACGGACCATATTCTGTTCATCGTCAAACAGTGTGGCAGCCAGAGACTTGGCAAGCTCTGTTTTACCAACACCGGTTGGTCCAAGGAACAGGAAGGAACCGATCGGCTTTGTGGGATCCTTGATTCCGGCTTTGGAACGAAGGATCGCATCTGTTACAAGACGAACACCCTCATCCTGTCCTACTACACGTTTGTGCAGCTCATCCTCAAGGCCCAGCAGTTTGGTTCTCTCACCTTCTGTCAGCTTGGTTACCGGAATACCGGTCCATCTGGAAATGATACGTGCGATCTCATCATCCGTAACAGCCTCATGTACCAGGCTTCTGTCACTCTCCTTAACCTGCTTTTCCTCAATCTCCAGCTGCTGCTGAAGCTTCGGCAGCTCACCATACTGCAGCTCTGCTGCTTTCTCCAGATCGTAATTCTGTTTTGCTTTCTGGATCTGTTTATTGATATCCTCGATCTGCTCACGTAATTTCTGGAGCTTCTCTACGGAATGCTTCTCATTATCCCACTGAGCTTTCTGGGTATTAAAAGTATCTCTCAGCTCTGCAAGTTCTTTCTGCAGATCAGCCAGACGCTCTTTACTTAAGTTGTCAGTTTCTTTTTTCAGGGCAGACTCCTCAATCTCCAGCTGCATGATCTTACGTCTCTGCTCATCCAGCTCTGTCGGCATAGAATCCAGTTCCGTCTTGATCAGCGCACAGGCCTCATCAACAAGGTCGATGGCCTTATCCGGGAGAAAACGGTCTGTAATGTATCTGTGTGAAAGTGTGGCAGCTGCAACCAATGCACTGTCTGTGATCTTAACACCGTGGAATACCTCATATCTTTCCTTCAGGCCACGGAGAATGGAAATGGTATCTTCCACTGTCGGCTCATTTACCATAACCGGCTGGAAACGACGGGCAAGTGCAGCATCCTTCTCAATGTACTGTCGGTACTCATCCAGAGTTGTTGCACCGATACAGTGCAGCTCACCTCTGGCAAGCATAGGCTTCAGCATGTTTCCTGCGTCCATGGCGCCGTCTGTTTTACCTGCACCCACGATCAGATGAAGCTCATCGATAAACAGAATGATCTGTCCTTCGCTCTTTTTCACTTCCTCAAGTACCGCTTTCAGACGTTCCTCAAACTCACCACGATACTTGGCACCTGCAACCAGCGCACCCATATCCAGGGCAAAAATCTTCTTATTCTTAAGACCTTCCGGTACATCTCCTGCCACAATACGCTGTGCCAGTCCCTCGATGGCTGCTGTTTTACCAACGCCAGGCTCACCGATGAGAACCGGGTTGTTCTTGGTCTTACGGGAAAGGATACGGATAATATTCCGGATCTCCATATCACGGCCGATCACCGGATCAAGCTTCTGGTTCTTCGCCTTATCCACAAGATCCTCACCGTATTTATTCAGGGTATCATAGGTTGCCTCCGGGTTGTCACTGACAACTCTCTGGTTTCCTCTGACTGTAGATAATGCCTGAAGAAAACGCTCTCTGGTGATACCAAATTCATTGAATAGCTTCTTCATGCTCGGGCTTGGATTCTTCAGCATGGAAAGAAACAGATGCTCAACCGATACATACTCATCTCCCATAGCCTTCGCTTCATCCTCTGCACTGACCAGTGCCTTGTTCAGATACTGACCAAATCGAAGCTCTCCACCGGAAACCTTAACTCTGGCATCCAGTGCCCTCTTAACTGTATCAATAAAATATTCCTTCTGGATTTCCATCTTCTCGATCAGCTTAAGGATCAGGCTGTCCTCCTGTGTCAGCAAGGCATACAGAAGGTGTTCCTCTTCGATCTCCTGATTGCCATATTCATAAGCAACCTTCTCAAGATCCTGGACAGCCTGTACGGATTTCTGTGTAAATTTACTGATATTCATAGGCTTTCCTCCTATTCTATGAAAAGCATTTCCAATATTCGCATACTGGAAATGCTGTGCTTTTTTCTTGTTCTAGGAGAACTATAACACTATTTGTTAGCACTGTCAAGAGGTGAGTGCTAATTTTTGTGTTATTTTTTTGCAACCGTAAAATGAAAAACTAATTTCCGCCTTTAGCCCTTTATGCTCTTTTATTGGAAGGTGTTTCTTTACGAGCTCAAGTTTCAACTCCTTACTATACTGTTTCCTAGACATAAAAATATGCTCCTCATATGATAGATTTTTGGATATTTCCATTGTCTACCATATGGGGAGCATATCAATCCAACGGTTTTCAGTGCTTTTTTCATATTACTTTATTGAATATCCCTCATTCTGCCTATATAAGTGAAACTTAGCGAAACTTAAATTAAATCTCTTTCAGACAATTCAATTTGGATATTCACCAACTGTGGATTATTTCTCAGTGCACCATTTTCCAACTTACCGCCTGCTGCCTTGCATCCACAAATCTCTTATAAATACCTTCCTGTTTCATTAATTGCTCATGTGTTCCATGCTGTGCAATTCTTCCTTTTTCAACAACCACAATCTGGTCTGCATGTCTGACTGTTTTTAATCTGTGGGCAATCATAATAATCGTTTTTTCCTTTGTAAGTGCATCTACTGCATCCATCAGCTCCTTTTCATTCTCCGGATCAACATTTGCCGTTGCTTCATCCAATATGACGATTGGCGCATCCTTCATAATCGCTCTGGCTATCGAAATACGCTGCTTCTCACCACCGGAAAGTGTGGCTCCTCCTTCTCCGATCACTGTGTCATATCCATTCGGAAGTTTGCTGATGAAATCATGACAACATGCTTTCTTCGCCGCTTCCACCACTTCCTCATGGCTTGCATCCTGACGTCCGAATTTAATATTATTCTCAATGGTGTCTGCAAACAAATACACCGACTGAAACACAAATGAGAAATTACTCATCAGACTGTTCATGCTGTAGTCTTTTACATTCACACCTCCAAGTGTCACTTCTCCGGAATCCACATCCCAGAACCTGGCAATCAGATTGCAAAGCGTTGATTTTCCTCCACCAGATGGTCCAACGATTGCTGTCGTCGTTTTCTGCGGAATAGAGAGCGATATATCATCAATGATCTTCCGTTTGTCATAAGAAAACGAAACATTAGAAAGTCTGATATCGTAATTTTCCGGCTGTATTTCTTTACCGTCGATATCCATGGTATCCAGCTCCAATATTGCATTTGCTTTATCTACACATACGCTTACCACATGTAAAAGAGATGAATAATTTCCTGCACATTCCAGACTGGCATAAAGCATAAATGCTGAAATTGTCATACCGATCGCATAGACCGCACTCATAGTTCCATTAATATAAAAATATGCACTGCAAGCCACGATCACAGCACCTGTAATTTTGGTTATCACACTTTGCAGAAAATGATAGGGCACAAACAGCATTTCCATCTTTGTATTGATCTTTTCACATGCTTCATTTGCATCATTTAATCTTTTCGCCTGTTTCCCAAGCAAGTTATATGATTTAACTTCTGATATTCCCTGCAGATACTCCATGATCTGGTTTACAAGCTCCATATCGCATACCACTTTTTGCTCTGAATCTTTTTCACCCGCATTCTGCATCACAGAATTGACCCCAAAGAAAATAAGTACTCCTGCTGCGGCGATCAGTCCGATTCTCCAGTCAAAAAGAAACAACATCAGAATGATCATGGATGTTTCCAGAATTCCTTGCATGGTCAGCATGACCACTCTCGCAGCCACATCGCCAAGTATTTCCATTGTATTGGTTGTAATGGAAGAAATTTCCCCGATACTGTTGGAATTGAAATACCCCATCGGCAGATATCGCAGATGTTCTGCAATCTTGATTCTCACAAAAGCACTTGCATTATATCCTCCCTCTGTCTGAAGCACTGTAGAGCATCTCTTGCAGATTACGTCGACTACAATTGCAAGAACCATAATCGCAACGGAGCCTCCAATATATTTTCCTGTCGGTTTCCCACTCAGCAGACCAATCAGTATGTACATAATAGCCGGAATCTTCATTGCTGAAGCAAGAGCCTCTATGAGTCCGATCACTATCGACAGTTTAAATTTATTGCCATTTTCCCTGCCTGAAAAACGAAAGAATTTTGCCAGAATCCCAAACATATCATTCTCCCTCCTTCACCGTATCTTTTACAGAAATATGGGCATTCCACATTTCCTTATAAAGCGGGCATGACACCAGAAGTTCCTCATGTGTGCCATGTGCTGTTACATTTCCATCATTTACAACAAAGATCTGGTCACTGTCCTTAACAGTAGAAAGTCTGTGTGCTATTACGATCAGGGTCTTCCCTGCTACCAGTTTTGCGATAGAATTCTGCAGAATTGCCTCATTTTCCGGATCTGTGTAAGCAGTTGCCTCATCAAGGATCACGATCGGAGCATCCTTTAACATTGCTCTTGCAATGGAGATACGCTGCCTCTCGCCACCTGACAGATGTCCTCCTGCACCTCCTACAACTGTATCAAATCCATTCTCCAACTGCATGATAAATTCATAGCATCCACTTTTCTTTGTCACCTCGATGATCTGTTCATCTGTAGCATCCGGATTTCCCTGTCTGATATTTTCACGGACTGTTTCATTAAACAGATAATTGTCCTGTGCAACATATGCAATTTTCCGATTAAAATCTGCAAATGCCAGTTCTTTGACATCAACTCCACCGATTTTGATGCTTCCGGAATCCACATCCCACAGGGACGCAATCAGCTTTGCGATGGTCGACTTGCCGCTTCCGGAAGGTCCTACGATCGCATTTACCGTTCCTGCTTTCATCTCCATAGTTACTCCGTGCAGGATTTCTTTGTCGTGATAACCAAATCTGACATCTTCAAGAGTAACGGAGTTATCTTTTGGAACACTTTTACTTTTCTCTGGACGTTCAAGCTCCGGCTGTTCCAGAATTCCTGCCACTTCACCAACAATCACTCCGATCTTGCCAAGATCATCTGTATAGGAACCCACTGTGATCAACGGTCCAACGATTCCAAGTGATAAAATAATGCAGATGACAAAATCTGAAATCGCAAGTGTTCCATTGGCTACATAATGTGCCCCAAACGGCAATACCGTAAGAAGCGTATAAGGTGTGACCACCATCATCAGTCCATGAAAGATCGAGCACCGTTTCATCCAGGAAATAAAGGAATCTGCATAAGCCATAGCCGCCTTTGTAAATTTTGCATAAGAACTTTCTGTCTTTCCAAATGCCTTGATCACTTCGATTCCGTCAATATATTCCACTGCCGCGTCATTCAGATCTTTTGTTGTCTGAACCGTTCTCTCGAAGCTTGGTTTATAATCCAGCATCATTCCAAAATAGGAAAGAAATCCCACTATAACCGGCACCAATGACCAGAGTGCCAGTCTCCAGTCTGTCAGGAAGAAATAAATCAAAATCACAATCGGTGCCAGCAGATTGGACGTGAATTCCGGGACAATATGCGCCAGTGTTGTCTCGATACTGTCGATTCTTTCCACCATGATATTCTTAAATGTGCCGGAGGATGTATCCTTTACATAACCAAGAGGTACCCGTGCCAGTTTGTCACAGCAGGATTTTCTTATATTTGCGAGTACTGCAAACGTCGCTTTATGCGACAATGCTGTCGAGAGTGAATGAAGCAATTCTGCAATGATAAACGACAATGCGATCAGAACCGCTTTTGCAAGATATGTTTTAAACTCCTTTTCACCATTTAAAAACAGCTTTACTACATCTGCAATAATAAAATACGGCAAAATCTTAAAAATCACATTTCCTATTGCAAGTAACACACTCCATACATAGGCAATTCTTTTTTGTCCGGCCCATGTCAGGATCCAGCTGACTGCCGACTTCTTTTTTTCTTTCACATCTGTTCACTCCTTACGTTCGTTTTATTGTTATTTTTGTTAGCTTTATCTAACTTATGTATAATAAAACAGGCGGCCTATTGGCACCAGCCACCTGATATTATTATCCTGTCGGATTCTCGTTCAGAAATCCAGAACATGCAACACATACATTCTATTCCGGATTCTTACATCAGTTATACCGGAAACTCAATATTCCACAATCGTTCCCAGCCACCTGTATTGAATTCTTTCAGCTGATGCACATTTTTCTTTGCAGTCTCTCTATCTATATCATGCTCAATGATCTGAAATACTGATGAAAAAAATCCCGTATAGATCATATGCATAAGGCTTTCCTCTACAATCGGTATTTTCACACCGTTCTCTTTCATCTTTTCCATATAATTCAAGCTGGACTTCATTTCCCGCTCTACCATATTGTGTATGAATAGTTCAAATTTTCCACTGTCTCCGCATTTCAACAATAATCTGAAATTATCATAATGATCATAGATATAATCAACCATCTTCTCCATCCCATCACTGGATGTATCCGACATATTCCTTGTCTGATCACTGGCAGAAAGCTTTTCAAACTCCTCAACGATCTGGTCATAAATCTGATAAATATGTTCCATATAAGGATCCGTCAGTGCATCAAAAAGTGCCTCTTTCGTCGGATAATATTTGTAAAATGCGCCAGTAGTAAGCCCTGCATCTTTTACAATATTTCTTAAAGATGCTCCTGTCAAACCATCTTTCAGAAAATGTTTTCTGGCTGTATTTAATATATTTTTTTGTGTATCTTCTGCTTTCGTCGACATGCTTTTTGTATCCTCAAAATTTTCTTTTCATAAATATAACAGTGTTATATATCACTGTTATATTTTAACTCATTATAGGAATTTGTCAAGTCTGCTGTTTAGATTTTCTTTATCTTTTATCTATCTACTCTTTTCCATTTTGCAACAGCATTTCTTACCCGCCAGTCAATATCCAGACGTGCTCTGCGACATTCTTTCGGATGTTTTCTTGCTGCCTGAAATGCCAGTTTCACAAAGAGTCCGGATCCAACCGGGAGCATTGTCTTTAGCATGCTCTCCGGAAAAACGAAATGGGTTCCATGCTCATAAATGACATAATCCAATCTGCATGTGTGTGAATGTTCTTTCATACGCTGCTTCATACGGCGGATATATTTTGCAGTATCCCACAACACATCATCTTCCGCACCAATCAGCAATAACGTTCCATGGATTTTTTCAATCTTGATCATCTCGTCTTCTGTGATTGGGTGAGCCTTTTCCGAGTCATCAAACAGTTTTCTTGAATTAATCATATCACCGGTCCGTTTTGTTTCTTTCTTAATCACATGCCAGTAATCCGGATGTTTGTAGCAAAATGGCATATACGGAAGGGGTTCTCCTTTGTAAGAAAAAAGAGATTCTCCTTCAATCGGCCATTCCTTACAGCCATCTTTTTTGCCCTGCATAAACCCCTGCCAGATAAAATCACTCGGTGTCAGACCTATCGTTAATGTAATATCCTCAAAATAAGAAGCGGCAGTCAATGCAAGTGTTCCTGTAGTAGATGCCCCGACAATTCCTATCTTCTGATCACCATGTGCTTTTAACCAATTGATTGCTTTCTCTATACGTTCCAATGGATAATTATGATGTCCATAATCTTTTTTTCCAGGTGACATTGTCATCACATTCACACCGAGTTTATGTAGCCATTTCACGGATGTACGCGCCAGATAATCCTCTGGATCATCCCCGATCATGGCAATCATTGCACAGTCTGATCCTGTTTTGCATTTCCAGTATGCACCATAAAATCCATCTGTTTCCACATCAAAATGTCTTTTCTTCATTTGTATCATCTCCTTAATATCGGCCACGTTTCTCCAAAACTATTATTTTGTTTGAGATATTCCGAACGATTTGAATCTTTCCTATCACACGATAAATCGGCATAAGCTTTTTCATTCCTTCAACCAGACTGACTTCCTGTTGAACAGAAAATCCCGGCACAATTCTTTGCAGTTCTGTTCCGTTCTTAACTCCCCATGTGAATTTTGCATTGCTTCCCTCTATGGATTTTTCTTTCACATGGTTTACAACAAAAGGTGACATGGTTTCGACCATTACGGTTACTTTCTGAAATGATTTTTCAATAATAAAAAACATCTTTCTGATATCTTTTTCACACAAATACATTGTAAGCCCTTCGATTATTACCAGAACATTCTCACAGTGATAATCTATATCATCTACATAGGAATCATCCATTGCAGACTTTGCAATCTGATATATCGGACCTGTTTCTGGAAGAAATTGCCGCCTTATCTTCATAGTCTCCGGCAAATCTATATTGTACCAATGCAGATATTTCCCTTTCATTCGATAACATCTGGTATCCAGTCCACATGCAATATTTATAACAATTGTATTTGCATTTTTCTCCAAATATTGCTCAACCATCCGGTCTAATACAATTGTTCTTGCAATCACGCCATAGTTCATGGCTTTATCTTTATCCGCTTTAGAAAAGTCATAATCAAGATTTTTCACAAGTTCTACTGCAATTTCGTCGTTTATTTTAGCATTTTTCTTTCTTGTTTCTTTTGCTCTTGCATACAGAGTCTGTACCATCGTTTCCGGCACACCTGTCACATTCACTTTTTCTTTCATTATCTGTCGCCTTCCACTGCCTTTCTTACTTCTTCCACCCACTCTGCACTATGACAGCAAAACAGTTCTTCATGCTGCATGTTATGTCTCCGAATATCCGGATTTTTAAAATAAGTACAATATCTCTTTTCATATTTTCTGCCCATCTTTGTTGCGTAAAACACGTGTATCGTAGTTCCCGGCACATCAATTCCATGCTGGACTTTCGTAACCAGATCAGAATAAAACTGATTATAAACACTCTGTTTCGTAATCCATGGATTTCCTCCCTGCTCAATGCCGAACATATTTAAAAATCCATCAATCATTTCTTTCTTTGATTTATCTGCTTCATTTATTTTCTTTTGCATAAATTTAGGCAATTTACCAGTATGTACCATTTTATACATAATCGGCACAACTACAGATGACTGAATTTTCGCCATAAACTGACCAGCTTCATCCATATCACTGCTCCCAATGATGCCATGATCTATATGAATTCTTTTTCGCTGAATCAAAAGGGATACAAAACTTCCTCCAAGGGAACACCCATACGCTGCTTTAATTCTTCCATCATACTTTTTCTTGATTTCCTGCTCAATCTTTTCGCATTCATCTTCCATTGAATAAAATTCTGTTTTCTCATTTGGATCAAATCCATCATAAGAAACTGCTACCGTGTAAAAATAAGAATGTAATCTATCCAGTATATGATCAAAGCTACTATACAGGCAACAGGTACCAGGAAATAAAAATATCACTGGTTTACTACTGTCTCCACTTTCATAAAATTTCATATCTGGCCTCCTTTAGTTTTTTCATATAAGCATAAAATTGCTTATGCAGCTCCCTCATTTCATCTGGTGCCTGCCCGCCTTATGTTCTGGTTTTTCTTATAAAGCAGTCCATTTTTCTTTAAAAACTCAAGTCTTTTACCTCTGGCATAAATACTCGTATCATAACCAGTTTCTGCAAATAAGACCGCATACAAGGATCCAATCACACCTGCACCATAAATCAATATTCTCATAGAAATCCGTCCTCTTTTTCATTTTCAAAAAAACTGCCAGTGTTCATGTTAGTAATATCTAACTCTCATTTTCTAAAAAACCGTGTGAAAACAAAACTGTAATTCCACACGGTTTCTTTTCTTATGCATTCAGTATATCACTTTTACCTGGTTAATCAACCAAATTTTGTCTTCATAATATTTAAAATTTCATGTTCATGCGCATTATATTCACTGCACTTGGAATGCAATTTATACCCTCATCTGGTCATTAAAATAATAATTTACATGCTCCCCCACTTCCTTTCCAGACAGAAAAAGACGCAAGCCATATTCTTATGACTCACGCCTTTCTGCATAACTTACTTTTCTATTCTTCTGTTTCTAATTCCACTCTCTTTAAAATATCTCTTACAATACCTGCATCTTCAATCAGATTAATTCCAAAACATTTTTTACCTGCGTCCTTCAAAGACGCACCAACATGATATGCTTGCCAAGTTGCTCCATCTGCTCACCGGATTTATAGGTGAGATTCAGGATCAGATATCCATTTACATTCGTGTACGTTATATAAATAGGACATTCGCAATCCGCTTTCGCTACTTACTCATGAATGCTCTCATCACATTTTCTTTAATCCACTTTCACCATGAAGATTTCATTATTTACTACATTCCATAACAAGCTTCTCACATCTGTCATATCCAAGCTGTGAACTATTTACTCGTTTCTTGTAATTATATTGCCTCTTTTTCAAAAAGTCAAACAAAATTTTTCTTACATTACCGCAACCAACTTTCCCGCAGTAAGTGCAGCTCCATATGCAGCCTCTTCTTCATATTCAGGAATCTCCATCGGCATTTTGAACATTTCTTCTGCCAGTCTTCTCATCAGCGGGTTTCGGCGAATTCCGTTTCCGGAGCCAGTCAGGCGTGTGGCCTTTTTTCCGGTGAGCTGACACATCTGCTCATACTGCTCATGCAGTTCGTTAAGGATCCCACAGATCACACCGACCGTCAATGCACCAGGATGAAAATTCTCTACACCGATTCCTGCGATCATGCCCGTGTGAGACGGATCACTTCTTGTCCCTGAAAAAGCTGTATCTACTTTCCATGCAGCTTCTTTTCCGTATGTTTCAATAAATTTTTCTGCCTGCTCCTGCATCCGGGAATACAGTCTTTCTTCAGTTTCTGCAGTTTCTCTGTAAAACTGTTCCAGCATCGCATACGCACGACCACCACACAGGGAAGCTCCCACGAGGATATAGCTGTTTTCGGTACAGGGGCGAAGCTCCACACTGCCGCTGCATTCTATAAACTTCTCTGTCACTAAGGAAACCTGGCTGCCGGTTCCCACATTCAGGAGTACGGTATCTTTAAGATCCCGGACGGAACCAAACAGACTCGCCTGATTGTCACCGATCGATCCCATTACCGGCACACCGGCTCTTGTTTCTCCGACTAAAAAATGTCCCTTTCTTACTTCCGGCAGATAAAAAGTATCTACGCCGGCCTGCTCCAGGGCTTCATACAGAAACTCCTGTTTTCGCAGGTCAAAGCAGCCCCAGCTTGCCGCCATGTCAAGTCCGATAACAGGGACAGTATTTTCACACAGCCGCATAGCAATATAATCACTGATCGTCGTCATCCTTACAGCATCCTTCGGGATCTGATCTTTCTTCTGAAGATAAAAATGTGTCACTACACCATATCCGGACGCCGCCGCACCTACTCCCTGCAAAAGCTCTGCACAGGTTTTTCCGTTTTCCAGCGGAATCTCTCCGCTTCCATCCTGCCAGGTATAGAGAGGACTCACTGCCTTGCCGGAAGCATCCACATACAGCATTCCATGCATCTGCCCTGTAAACCCTATTCCATCTGGCAAACCATTCTCCTTCTGCTGCTTTATAAGAAGCTCCCGGACGATCTCATAGATCCGTTCCGGATCCTGCAGCTTCTGTTCCGGCTTACTGCTCCGCAGAAAAGAATTATGCTCCACTGTTTCCCTTGCAAGCAGCTTTCCCGTTTCTGTGTCTGTCATTACGACACTGACTGTTGTTGTGCCGATATCAATCCCCATGATCTTCATCGTCTGTTTCCGTCCTTTTCTATGATCTTTACTATAGAAACTGTCATCATATGAGATGATTATATTATCGTTTGAGGATTAATGCTATCTTTTTTGGTTTCCTGCTCAGGTTTCTCGATTCTGAGCATGCGATATCCAATTCCTATGTGCGTCTGGATATATTGTACACCGTTTTTTTCAGGCTCCAGTTTTTTCCGCAGTGTTGCCATAAAAACCCTGAGAGAAGCAACATCGTTTTCCGAGCAGCGTCCCCAGATCTGCTGAGTAATATATGTATGTGTCAATACTTTTCCAATATTACGGGATAAAAGGCAGAGCAGCTTATACTCAATGGGCGTCAGATGCAGTTCTCTATCCTTCAGGAATGTGCAGCCAGCCGTGTAATCTATCTTTAATCCACCATTTTCAAAAACAGATGTTTCCGGCTGTTTTCCTGCCTGCGTTATGGCAAGCCGCCTTTGACTGACACGGATACGCGCAAGTAATTCTTCTACTGAAAATGGTTTTGTGATATAATCATCTGCACCCGCATCCAGTGCCTCTATTTTGTCCATATCTTCACTTCTGGCACTGATCACGATAATAGGCATATTCGACCAGGTACGGATTTTTTTTATTACCTCTACTCCTTCCATATCAGGAAGACCAAGATCCAGAAGAACGATATCCGGATTGTGTGATGAAGCCTCCAAAATGGCTGAAGCCCCATTGTCTGCAGCCAGATATTTATAGTCATGTGTTTTTAATGTGGTAACGATCAGGTTCCGTATGGGTCTGTCATCCTCAACCACCAGAATTAATGTCTTATTCATTTAATGTCACCTCGCTTAATGGTAAAGTAAAAGTAAAATTACATCCATGCGGAGCATGATCTGAAAGAACCAGTGTTCCATCGTGAGCTTCTATGATAGAGCGGCAAAGTGCCAGGCCAAGCCCCAGACTCCGTTGGCTGTCTGCAACGGTCGTTTTCCCTGTATAAAACATCTCAAAAATATGTGGCTTCATTTCATCCGGAATTCCGGGGCCGTTATCTTCCACGCTTATCTGCGCTTTCCCGGCTTTTTTGACCCCCCGAATGCTGATGACAGAGCCTGACGGCGTATATTTTATCGCATTATCGATCAAATTTACCAACACCTGTATAATAAGATGCACGTCCATACGTGTAAGAACAAGTTCTTCACAGTCCGCCACGATCTTATACTCATCATGCTTCCGGCTGATATGTCGGAGTGACTCTGCTATTACCTCATCCAAAAGCTGATCCGTAAATTTAAACTTCAATCTTCCATCATTGAGCCTGGTAATGGAAAGCAGATTTTCCACAACTCCAATCAGCCACTCTGAATCCTCATGAATGTCCGTGTAGATCTGATACCTTGTAGCTTCATCCAGACGGTCACTGTTACTGAGAAGCATATCTGCATTTCCGGAAATAGAACAAAGCGGAGTACGCAGGTCATGGGAGATTGCCCGAAGAAGATCGCCACGCAGCTGCTCATTTTTTGCTAAAACCGCATTTTTTTCTTTTTCTATGGCATTTTGTACATTCTCCATTGCAAGTGCACATTCATTTATTACAGACAGCAGGATGCTGTATTCATAAGAGTCCAGTGTTTCTTTCTGCAGAGGGATCCCGATTACGCCATAAACATTATTCCCGCTTCGAATTGCCAGATATAAGCATTTTGCCTGTGAGAAATACTGTGTGGATGCGCCGGCACGCTGTCTGTTTTCATAAGTCCATCTGGCCGCCTGTTGTTCTTCCTGTGTCAGAAAATCCTCTGTGCTCTCTTTTTCCCCGGAAAAAAGCTTTCCTTCTGATAAAGTTCCATTTTCCACAACATATGCCGTGATGCTGCGGTTTAACAGGCGTATCAGCTGTGTACAGGTAACTCCGAGGATTTCTGTCTCACTTTTTGCCTTTTGCAGCAGACGATCCGTATCAAACAGAACCTGTGTGCGAAAGGCAATCTGTGAAGACAGCTTTGCATGCATTTTCAGCTTTGCCGCAAGGGTTCCTGTAAGTACGGACGAAATAAGCATTATGAAAAATGTCACCGGATATCCCACCGCATATATCTCAAAAGACATCCTTGGCTCCGTCAGGAAAAAGCAAAATAAGAATACACTTAAAAAGGATCCGGCTACACTGCAAAGATAACCATCTGTCACGATCGAAGTTATCAATACGCCCAGAATGTATATCGTTACAATATTTGTATCCGTAAGATCCAGTTTCTGAAACAGCAGGCCAATCAAAGTGCATACTGCAAATATAAAAACCGTCAGCAAGTAATCTTTTGCGGACGGTTTTTCCACATACCATGCAAATGGCCGTTTCGGATAGGTTCTGTTTTTTACTGTATCCTCCATTTTCAAGCTCATTCTGTCATTCTCCTTCTGCTACTGTTTTCTGGAATTATATCACGCAGCTGTTCTGTGGTCAAAATTTTTTCTTCATGGCAATGAGCTATATGCGGAAGCACTTCTGAAGAGCTCTGTACTCTCCTAATACCAGTAATTTATCATTCTCTGCAAAATACGTTTCCGGAGAAATTGCAATACTGAATTCCTCTTCATTTTTTACTGCCAGGATATTAATATTGTAGCGTTTTCTGATGTCAAGTCCGCCCACTGTTTTTCCAACCCATTCTTCCGGCACTTCCACTTCAAAAATTGCATGGGAAGCGTCCACCTCCATATAATCCAGGATATGATCATCTGTATAACGGATGGAGGCCCATTTTGCCACCTGCTTTTCTGGATAAACTACCTTATCGGCACCATTGCGTAAAAGAAATTTTTCCTGAACATCACGTTCAGCTCTGGATATCACCAATTTTGCGCCCAGTTCTTTTAGAAGGGATGTTGTTTCAAGAGAATTTTGAAAGCTGTCTCCAATGGTCACAAAACAAATGTCGTAGTTTCCAATTCCAAGGGACTGTAAAAATTCAGCATTGGTACTGTCACCAATCTGAGCATTCGTCACAAACGACAGTACTTTGTCCACTCTTTCTTCCTTCCAGTCAACTGCCATAACTTCATGTCCCAGCTGATTGAGCTGCATGGCAATATGTATTCCAAACCTTCCAAGTCCAATAATCAATACATTTTTCATAATATTATTTTTCTCCTTCTTATCCAACTGTGATTTTTTCCAGAGGAAGCTTTGCATTTCCCTTATTTCTTCCGGAAAATACCGCATAGATCAGGGTCAGACCACCTACACGTCCCAGATACATCAGTATGATCAACACGACTTGTGAAAAAACATGAAGTTCCGGTGTAATTCCCAGAGTCAGACCTACCGTACCAACAGCTGAAGCAGCTTCGTACAGACAATCTAAAAGCGGAAAGCCTTCGTACACACTGATCGCTATTCCGCCGCCAAAAAACAAGGCAAAATATAATATAGCGATTGTCGCTGCATTTTTTATCACATGATATTCAAGTCTTCGACCAAAAGCCCCTGCATTTTCCTGACTTCGAAATGTCGCAATTGCATTTAAAATAAGTACTGAAAAAGTTGTTGTTTTCATTCCACCTGCTGTAGATCCCGGTGAACCACCAATTAGCATTAACAATATCATAACTGCTTTTGATGCCTCACTCATCTCTGAAATGTTTATAGTATTAAATCCGGCAGTTCTTGTCGTTACCGATTGAAACGCTGCTGCCAACAGGCGTTTTCCCATGGGTAATTTTGTCAGATCACAGATATAGAAAAAAACTGCCGGAAATAAGATCAGACATGCGGTAGTCATGAGAATGATCTTGCTTTGCATGCGGTAGCGTTTAAAGTTCAGTTTGTTTGTATAAATATCATCCCAGGTGAGAAAACCGATTCCACCTATAATGATCAGCAACATGATCACTACATTTATAAGTATATTTCCGGAATACTCTGTCAGTGATGGAAAAGAACCGGAGGCTGTTCCCAAAATGTCAAATCCGGCATTGCAGAAGGCAGAGATCGAATGAAAGACTGACATCCAGATTCCCTTTTTTCCATAATCTCCCATAAAAACCGGCAGCAGCAACACCGTCCCTGCAGCTTCGATCAAAAATGTTCCCCTCAAAATAAACCTTGTCAGTCTGACGATTCCTCCAACTTTAGGTGCTGAAATTGCATCCTGCATGGTGCTTCTTTGCATGAGGGATATTTTCTTTCCGGAAAGAAGGGAAACAGACGCAGCCACAGTCACTACTCCAAGCCCACCTGTTTGTATGAGTGCAAGAATGATCGTCTGGCCTGCCAGGGACCAGTAGCTTCCAGTGTCCTTTACCACAAGACCTGTAACACATACCGCCGAAGTGGCTGTAAAAAGTGCCTCATGAAATGGTGTGATCACTTTCTCCGCAGAAGAAAATGGAAGCATCAGCAGAACGGTTCCCAAAAGGATCACTCCTGCAAACCCCATGATAATCAGCTGAAAAGATGTCATATGTTTTTTCTTATATGATTTTTCCGGCATAAATGATCAGAACTCCTTATCAATACTTTTAACAGTGCTATCCTCGTAATGCATTTTATTATATATAACTACTTTCAAAGATAGTATAAAATTCTCTGCTTCCGTATTAAGATTTTATAAAGATATGATATTGAATTGAGAATTATTTTAACCGAATCAAGGAAATTACCTGCTTTGATGATCCTAAGCATTACCTTAATACTACAGTTTTTAATTGTAAACTCATTTTATATTTGTAGTTGACATTCGATATTTCTCTGTGATAAAGTGATACCCGTACAAAAAAACTCAAAAGGAAGGTATTGACATGAACACTGCATCATGCGAAAAAGAAGCTCCATCGCTTTCCAGAGATGAAGCCATTGCAATTTTAGATACTCCGGACGAAGAACTTGAGGCACTGATCAACCGTGCCAGCAGTTTACGTTACAAATATAAGGGAAACCGGGTAAGCATCCACATCCTTACCAATGCCCGCAGTGGTAACTGTTCCCAGGATTGTGCCTACTGTGCCCAGTCATGTCGTTCCACTGCCGATATTGATAAATACAAATGGGTAGATGAAGACAAATTATATCAGGACAATGATTTCGTAAATGAGTATCATTTATCCAGACATTGTATCGGACTGAGTGGTATGAAATTTACAGATAAAGAGATCGAGGAGCTGGCCCGCAGGATCCGCAAAATGAAAGAACACGGAACCCATCTCTGCTGCTCCATAGGCTTTCTCACAGAGCACCAGGCAAAAATGCTCAAAGAGGCTGGTCTTGACCGGATCAACCATAACCTGAACAGCAGCCGTTCCTTTTATCATAATATCTGCAGTACACATACCTTTGACCAGCGTGTCCGGAACATCCATATGCTTCAGGGACTTGGTTTCGAGATCTGCAGCGGCGGTATCATTGGCATGGGTGAAAGTAAGGAAGACGTTGTTGACATGCTTCTGGAATTACGTGAGATCCAGCCGGAAGCACTGCCGATCAACTTTCTTCTTCCGATCAAGGGAACTCCTCTCGGAAATGCAGATATTTCCCAGCTAACAACCGAATACTGCATGAAAGTCCTCTGCCTGGCAAGACTTCTTGTACCTAAAGCAGATATCCGATGTGCTGCCGGAAGAGAAGTTTATTTTAAAGGCGAAGAAAAAAAACTGCTCAGTGTTGTAGACTCTATTTTTGCTTCCGGTTATCTTACAGAAGGTGGTCAGGGAATCGAAGACACTCTCAAAACCATTACGGATGCAGGATTTACCTATGAGATTGAATCTGCGTAAGCATCCTTATGGACATATGACCTATCATACACACTTACAGCATTTCATTGCTTACCCGAACCAGTAAATATATTACCTTTTTCAAAGGAGGCTCTTTTAATATGAACCAGACAAATACTGTCTCTGCACCACGTACAAAAACCTACGAGATCACCATGACCGCTCTTATGGCAGCTGTCACCTGTATTCTTGCGCCGCTGTCCATTCCAATCGGTCCGGTTCCGATCTCATTTACCAATCTTGCCATTTATCTGTCCCTGTATCTTCTCGGATGGAAAAAAGGAACCATCAGCTATCTGATCTATCTTCTGCTTGGACTTGTAGGTCTTCCGGTATTTTCCGGATTTACCGGCGGCCCTGCAAAGCTGGCCGGTCCTACAGGCGGATACATCATCGGCTTTATCGTTATGGCTGTTATTGCCGGACTGGTAATTGACAACTGCCATAAACCTCTGATCCAGCTCGTTGGTATGATCGCAGGAACAATTGTATGCTATCTTTTCGGAACTGTATGGTTCTGCATCGTTGCAGATTCCACTTTCAAAGCAGCTCTTGGAATCTGTGTAATTCCGTTTATCCCGGCAGATCTCATAAAAATGATCATCGCCATGATCATCGGACCAATGATAAAGAAACGAATCCGATAAGCAGAAATTTTGATACTCCAAAAGAGGCAGCAGGAAATTTCCAACATTTCCTGCTGCCTCTTTATCGCGTTTCATTTTTCTTATCTGAGTTTTTTCTTCAGTTCCTGGATCAGTTCAAAATAATCTCTGTGCTTCATCTCCGGGAAAGCCTTAATGATTCTTCCCTGACCGAATACCGTATGGTTTGTGATAGAGCTTGACAGCTCATCAAACTGTGCCTGAAGCTCCGCTTTCTTCATCCGAAGCATTTCGGCAGATTTTTCTCTCTGAGCCACAGTCGCATCTCTGAGCTCTGCCTTAGCAAGAGCAACCTGAACCTTTCCCTCTCCCACCTTCTGTGCTGTATCAATGGTAGTTGTTGCCAGAGTATCACTGAGCTTATCACTCACGATCCGCAGATCCGCACGTACCTTATCCAGTCGGGTAAGCTTCTTGTTCAGTCCGCGAATCACCGCCACTGTTACAATAAGATCAGCCAGATACACCGCATACAGAATTGCCATAACAACCCATTCCAGTGTGGAAGGTGTATGAGAAGCCTGACGCTCCACATACTTCTGAAAAACCTTTACGACCATCACAATGGCAAGTCCCCATATCAGGGAAAACTCAAGACAGATATAGCCGTGAAAATTCAGCGGCTTATTTGAATAATCCCACCATCTTGCATGGAAGCATACATCCAGAAGCCATCCGGCAACCAGCTCCACCGCAGTTGCAAGAACGATTCCAAACAGAAAGATCATTCCCTCACTCATCTGATGTCCGCCGCTCTGAAGCGTATTAAGCAATGCAAACACGGAAAGTACACCAAATCCGTACACCGGGCATACCGGACCGTTGAGAAATCCCCGGTTTATAACCTTTCCTAATGTTACTGCATGGAAGATAACTTCAACGACCCATCCTCCAAAAGAATAAAACAAAAAATACAGACATATCTGAAAATACGTCATCCCGCAAATCATCCTGTACTCCTCCTTTACAGCTGTCAAGATTCCGGCAGCTATTTCAGGGGTCAGTACCATCACCTCTGCCGGGGTGATTCTGATTATATCATATCACCCCTCTCATTTACATCCCTTTATCCGGTCATTCTTCCGAAACAATTTCTTTTTTCACACGGGTAAAGTACAGAAAGAATCCGATGTTCAGAATGATTCCCACTGTGGTAGATACCGGTGCTGCAAGACCGATCTTTGTCAGGCTGGCATCCGGCTGGATACTCATAAAGTACGCCATTGGAAGTCGTACCAGAAGCGTCTGGATCAGGCCCTGGACCATAACCCATATGGTCTGGTTGTTTCCGTTGAAATAGCCTATCATACTGAACAGAACAGCCGTTACCAGTGTCTCCGGAGCAAACCCCTTCAGATAATCAAAGCCCTTTTGGATAACGCCGGCATCTGTTGAAAAGAATCCTGCCAGCACATCACCCTTCAGCAGGATCAGGATAAATACCAGGCATCCCACAAACAGGCCAACTCCAATTCCCGTAAGCATGGATTTTCTCGCACGTTTCGGCTTTCCGGCTCCTACGTTCTGTGAAACAAAGGAAGCCATGGACTGCATCAGAGAGCTTGGAACCAGCATGGCAAAGTTTACGATCTTACATGCAACTCCGTAACCGGAGGATGCTTCCAGACCCAGGCGATTGACAAATGCACACAAAGCAAGGAATGAAATCTGTGTCAGGAATTCCTGAAGTGCCAGCGGCAGTCCGATCTTTAGAAAACGTCTGCACTGGGGATTCAGCCGGAAATCTTTTTTTGTAATGGTAAACGGAAGCTTCTTCTTTATCAGCAGAACTACTGCAAATACAACACTTAAGGCCTGAGCAGAAACCGTAGCAATAGCTGCTCCTGCTGCATCCATATGTAACCCGGCTACCAGTACCAGATCTCCGATCACATTTACAATACATGCCACCAGCACAAACAGCAACGGAGATTTGCTGTCACCAAGGCCACGGAAAATAGCAGACAGTAGGTTATACGCGACAATAAAGAAAATTCCGCTGCCACAGATCCGTACATAAGATGCAGTCAGCACTACCGCTTCGTCTGGTGCCTGCATCAGCACGGAGATCGGATGTGCAAAGCCTACCATAACAATAAACAGCACGACAGATATCATGGTAAAAACGATCGCAGCCCCACCGATAACAGAGCCGATCTGCTCCGGTCTTTTTTCTCCAAGATAACGTGCGATCAGAACTGTGATACCCATAGCAAACTGGATCACTACAAAGGTAACAAGATTCAGTACCTGACTTCCGGTGGAAACCGCTGACAGTCCGGATGTGGAACCGAATCTTCCAACTACAAGAAGATCGACCGCACCATAGGCAGCCTGCAGGATCAGCGCACCGAGTACCGGCATCATAAATGCAACCAGCTTCTTCAGGATATTTCCCTGGGTAAAATCTGCCTTATCATTTGTCATAATGTTCCCTCCTGTCACACATGATCTGATAAAATTTCCCGATGGTCCGGATCATATTGTCTGCTTCTTCTTCGGAAATCTCTGAAAGATAGGGCGCCAGACTGCTGAAATAATCCTGATCATACTTCCTGGAAAGCATCTCTCCTTTTTCTGTTATGGAAATGTAAGTAACGCGCCCGTCATCCGGAGACGTAAGCTTCTGAAGATATCCCTTTGTCTCCATTTCTTTCACTGTTCTGGTAACACCCGGACGCGGAAGGTTCATGGCATCACTGATATCAGAGAGCCGGATATCCTTTTTTTCTCTCTGCAGAGAATGGATCACATCCAGATACTGTATGTAGGATGGCATCACCCCCTGAGGCAGTGGCGGAAGCATATCCCGGATCCGCTTTGCCTGATAAAACGCATCAAACATCCGCTTGATCTTTTCATTTGTCATAAAAAAACTCCTTATATAATTATCTTAGTTAATTACCATTGATAATTATACGAGGAATTTATGGTTTGTCAAGCATGTTTTATTTTTCTGTTACAGAGTAGCTTTCTATTACAGAGTAACTTTCTATTAATCTATGCTTCTAATGCCTCTTTCAGAGAAGCTTCAAAGATCTCAAGTCCTTTCTCCATCTGCTCATCGGTCATGGTAAGCGGTGCAAGGTTCAGATATCTGGCCTGTGCCATCACACGCTCTCGGCTTAAATGTTCTGCATCCAGAATAGAGGAAGACAGCTGCTCTGCGGCGTTTCTGTCCTTTTCCTCCAGCACGAGTTTCCGGCTGTCGTCGGTGACACTGGGATTTGTCAGAACTACGAATTCTCCTCCATGGATATAGTTATTCAATCCTGTATTCACTTTTGATGCACTGCAGGCAGTCTGCAAAATAGCACCATCGGACAAACTACTCCAGACCATTTTCCCCTGCTTTCAGCTTCAGAACTTCTGTAAGCTCCGGGATCTGCATCATATTTCTACAATTCATAAAACACTACTCCTCCCACTGATACTGCTTCATATCTACACATCCATTTGCCTTAAACTCCACACCCTCGTCTTCCAGAAGCATCTTCTGCTCTCTCCAGCCTGGTGCAGTACGCCCTGCATGGTTCACAACTCTGTGGCAGGGATACTTCCCGTAAAATTCTGCCATACCTAAGACTTTTCCTACAAGACGTGAATTTTTATCCCGCCCGATCAGCCGTGCGATCTGTCCGTAGGAGGCCACTTTTCCCTCAGGTATCTCTTCCACCACGGACAGTATCTCGTAGATTAAATCTTCATCCAGTATTTTTCCCATAATTATTCCTCCGAAATCCTGCTGGCAATTTTCATAGCATGCTTTCATAAATAAAATATCTGTCTTTTCGTGGACGCCTGTACCAGACCGTCCTCTCAGCCTGAGTTTTACAGTGCAGTTCCTTTCTTTGGAATAAACAAACGGCTCATATCTGTATGTTCCAGCTTAAGAAGTGAAATTTTTTTGTCAATTCCTCCGGCATAGCCCGTCAAGCTTCCATTTGTTCCTATGACTCGATGGCAGGGAATGATAATGGAAATTTCATTATGTCCAACCGCACCGCCTACTGCCTGGGCGGACATATGGGAAGTGTTTTTCATCACTGCAATTCTGCGCGCAATTTCTCCATATGTAATCGTCTGTCCATAGGGAATATCCAGTAAAATCTGCCACACTGCCTTTCTGAATGTTGAACCGTTCGGATGAAGTGGTGGAGTAAAGTTCGGTTCTTCACCGGAGAAATATACATCCAGCCATTTTTTTGCTTCTGTGAGAATTTTCGTTTCCTGTGGAACATAATCTTCCGGAAGTGTATTTGCAAAATATTTCTGTCCTTCAAACCACAAACCGGTAAGTCCGATTTCATCTGCAGCAAGTAAAATATCTCCGATTAGCGATTTATATTTGCATGTGTATACCATATTTTCCCCCCCCCCACATTCATTTATCTCTACAATATTTTCTATAGCATTCCTCTTAATTAACACAAATGTCACATGCGCGTCCCCTCTGCGATTTCCTCGACATTGTGAGTTTTATCCCAACAAGCAGCAGGAGATTGCTGATATTCTTGACAATTTATAATATTATACCATTTTTGTTTTGAACATGCTATAATGCTGTTGCTGCCGAACCTCCAGCTGAAAGGATGTAAAGTCCTATGACAAGTTCTATAATTACTTTCTTTGTTTCTGTTATGGCAACTGTGGCTAGGCTGGACAGAAACGACAGGCAGTAACAGCCTAAAGGATTAAACCACCTTACATAAACGGAACAAGAACCCCCGGAAGTCTCGACCACTTCCGGGGATTTTCGTATCAAATTCGTATCACGGGATCGTCAAACCCAGTGTTTTTCCTGCTTTTAAAAGTTTTTCAATACTCTCTCCACAACAATATAAAAAGCGGCAGAGCCTCTATTTTTGCAGGCTCTACCGCTTTCTATCTGAATTCCCCTCAAAAAATCTTTATATCAGAACAGTCCTGTGATCTTACCGCTCTCGTCTACGTCGATCTTGGTTGCTGCCGGTACTTTCGGAAGTCCTGGCATGGTCATGATCTCACCTGTCAGTGCAACAATAAATCCTGCACCTGCGGAAATCTTAAGATTTCTTACTGTTACCTCGAAATCTGTCGGAGCACCAAGCTTTGTCTGGTCGTCTGTTAAGCTGTACTGGGTCTTAGCTACACAGATCGGGCAGTTGCCAAATCCAAGTGCCTCCAGCTGTTTCGCCTGCTTCTGGGCATTTGCTGTAAGAACCACTTTCTTTCCACCATAAACCTTCTGTACGATCTGGTTCAGTTTGTCCTCGATGGAGCCTTCCAGCTCATAAGCATATGTGAAGTCATTCGGCTCTTCAACAAGACGGATTACTTCCTCAGCGAGCTTGATTCCGCCTTCGCCACCTTTTGCCCATACCTCTGAAAGTGCTACGTTTACGCCAAGCTCCCTGCATTTTGCTTCCACAAAATCAAGCTCTGCCTTGGTATCGGTCGGGAATGCGTTAATAGCTACCACACATGGGAGCTTATATACATTTTTGATATTGCTTACATGCTTCAGAAGGTTCGGGATACCTTTTTCAAGAGCCTCGAGGTTCTCATTGTTAAGATCCGCTTTTGCAACACCGCCATTATATTTCAGAGCACGTACGGTTGCTACGATAACAACGGCACTTGGTGTAAGACCTGCCATACGGCACTTGATATCCAGGAATTTCTCAGCTCCAAGATCAGCACCGAATCCAGCCTCTGTGATGGCATAATCAGCAAGCTTCATAGCCATCTTTGTAGCTGTTACGGAGTTACATCCGTGAGCGATGTTTGCGAATGGTCCGCCGTGAACGATTGCCGGAACATGCTCCAGTGTCTGAACAAGGTTTGGTTTCAGGGCATCCTTCAGAAGTGCTGTCATAGCACCCTCTGCGTGAAGATCTCCTGCTGTTACCGGTTTCTGCTCAGCAACCTTGCCATAAGTGTATCCGATGATGATTCTGGAAAGTCTCTCTTTCAGATCTTTGATATCACTTGCCAGACAGAGAACTGCCATGATCTCAGATGCTACGGTAATGTCATATCCGTCCTCACGCGGCATACCGTTTGTTCTTCCGCCAAGTCCATCTACTACATTACGAAGCTGACGGTCGTTCATATCCACGCAACGTCTCCAGGTGATCTTTCTTGGGTCGATGTTCAGCTCATTTCCCTGGAAAATATGGTTGTCGATCATTGCTGCAAGAAGGTTGTTTGCCGCACCGATTGCATGGAAATCACCGGTAAAATGAAGGTTGATATCCTCCATCGGAACTACCTGTGCATAGCCGCCGCCTGCCGCACCACCTTTGACACCGAATACCGGTCCCAGGGATGGCTCACGAAGAGCTACCATAACATTTTTTCCAAGTCTCTGCATTCCATCTGCAAGACCTACCGTTGTAGTTGTTTTTCCTTCCCCGGCCGGTGTCGGGTTGATAGCTGTCACAAGAATCAGTTTGCCGTCTTTTTTGTCTGTTTCTTTCAGGAGATTATAGTCGATCTTTGCTTTGTATTTACCATACTGCTCCAGATATTTGTCATCAATACCTGCTTTCTCTGCAATCTTGGTAATTGGCTCCATTGTGCACTCCTGTGCAATCTCGATGTCACTTTTAAATCCCATAATGTTCTCCTTTCTCCGCTGCAACCGTCTGCATCTTTTATCCCATAAAAAAGAGCAGTATCTGAAGTTTTTCAAATACTGCCCAGACGGTCGACTCATCGAATCTCCGGCTCCCTCGTGGTTATCCCACAACTCCGTCAGTCACCGAAGACTTTATTAATTTGATGATTGAATACTAACATATTTATTAGTACTTGTCAAGAAATTATCAAATTATTTTTTCACTTTTAAAGTGAGCTAAGTCTAATTTTCTGAATCATTTCCGTTCTATGTATTAGTTTTCTCTCCAACATTCGTACATATCTTTTTTCATCAAATCCTCTGTTATTTAATCGTATCTTGTACTGGTCATCCGTTAATGCGACTGTCCAGACGCCATAAACATATTACCACACTTATGAAATCAAATCTGCAAATCCTGTAGATACCAGGAATAATATCAGCATTACAACCGGCACTACATAACGGATCATAAAGCGATATAACCCTGCCCGTTTGAAGTGTTCCCCATTTCGTTCCACTTCTCCTATGATCCAGTCAGGGCCGATCACCCAGCCGATCAGAATACTTGTCAAAAGTGAGATAAACGGCATCAGAAAACTGTTGCTGATATAATCCATCACATCCAGCAGCTGTCCAACGGAACCATTTGGCAGTTTAAGTTCAAAATACAGTTTGTTATAACCAAGGCAGATCAGTACTGCTGTAACAAGAGAATAGATTCCGACAGCACCACACATTTTCTTACGTGGCTTATGATAAAGTTCCATGCAGTTTGCAACCAGTGTCTCCATGACAGACACGCAGGAAGTCAGTGCCGCAAATCCCATCATCAGGAAAAATGCAATTGCCACCGGACGGCCAAATACTCCCATGGCATCAAAAACCTTTGGCAGTGAGATAAATATCAGGCTTGGGCCGGAAGCCATTCCATCCTTTCCGAGAAATACAAAAACAGCCGGTATGATCATCATTCCTGCAAGAAACGCAACGCCGGTATCAAAGATCTCAATCTGATTTGTTGCTTTATTTAAATTAACTTCATTTTTCACATAAGAACCATATGTGATCATGATTCCCATAGATACACTTAAGGAAAAGAATAACTGGCTCATCGCATCCAGAAGGATCTCCAGGAAGCGTTTTACCGTCAATCCATGAAAATCCGGTTTGAGGTAAACAGCCAGCCCCTGCATACCGGTGCGGACAGTTCCATCCGTATCAGTATGGGACAGTGTCAGTGAAAAAATCGCAATGATCACAATCAGAAGAATCAGCCCCGGCATAATGATCCTGGAAAACTTTTCGATTCCCTTTTCCACACCACGAAATACGATCCAGGCAGTCAGTGCCAGAAAGATCAGCATAAATACAACGGGTGCAATATCTGATGTAATAAATGATGTAAAGTATACATCTGAAGCCGCATCTTTCCCATCAGAAATAATATAAGTAAAAAAATATTTTACAATCCATCCACCGATAACAGAATAATAGGTCATGATCAATGCCGGAACCATAAACGTTAAATGTCCTAAAAATTTCCACTTTGGATCAAGAGATTCAAAAGCCCTCAATGCATTTTTCTTTGTCTTTCTCCCAAGTGCTACATCCGTTGTCAACAGTACAAATCCAAAAGTCAGTACCAGTACCAGATAAACCAGCAGGAAAAGTCCTCCGCCATCTTTGGCACAGAGATATGGAAATCTCCAGATATTTCCAACTCCTACTGCACTTCCGGCTGCCGCCAGGACAAAGCCTATTGAGCCGGAAAAGCTACTTCCTTTTTCTTTCATTTCAATTTCCCCTCTTCAAGTATATATTTGATATAGGCTGAAACCTTCAGCCTAACAGCCATATCTTACCTTAAATAAAGATAAGTGCAAATGGCAGAAGTTTCTTTTTACGAAATTTTATCTCAAAAAAGTTTCTTACTACTTTACAAAATACCGGTTTTTCCGATATAATCGTATACAATAAAAATTAATAAGAAAAATAGATAGTATGAGGAAACAAAATGAGTAATTTTACCTGTTATGTAGGTGAACAAATAAGAAAATACCGAAAAGCCGGAAAGATGACTCTGCAGGATCTGGCAGATGCCATCCATAAAAGTCGAGCTACCGTATGCAAATATGAAAATGGAGATATCTCCGTTGATATCGAAACTTTGTATGATATCAGCCAGATTCTCCAGGTATCTATGTCCCAGCTTACCACTGGTCTTCCTGAAACAGCCAGTAAACCGTCCAATGCACCGGGAAAAGGACAAAAAAGCCCATTTTTTCAGGCACAGCGGCTATATTTTTACTTTTACGATGGACGCTATCAGCGTACGAAGGATGGCGTCATCGATATTTATGAAAAAAAAGGCGAATCCGGAAAATACGAAGCAACCTTAACGATCTGTTCTGTTTCTGCCAACGGAAGAAGCAGTGAGATTTTTTACACCGGAAAAGTTCTTTACAGTGATATGCTGATCCGTTTTTCCTTTGTAAATCAGTATAACCCACTGGAAGAAGATCTCCTGTACATTTTTAATCCTCTGGAGCTTCGAGATTTTACAACAGGACTTTTGTGTGGGATTTCCAGTGCGGATCTGATGCCCTGCGCATTCAAATGTGTGATCACTTTAAAACCACAAGAGCTTACCGAAGCGTTCCGCCACCAGCTGCTTTTTACAAAAAAAGATCTGAAGCGCTGGGAACAGCTGAATATGTTACTGATAGATAATATGGAAAAGTAGTTTTCTGCAAAAAACGGTACACCTTATATTTTATAAGCTGTACCGTTTTCGTATTTTTCTGTATCAGGGTTTGCCTGCAAACCCACACCGGATCGCCTGTGTCGGACATATCTTTTTACATCTTCCACATCGGATACATTCTGTACTGTTTGGATTTTCCGTCGGATCGACCTCCATCTGGCAGATATTCCTGCATTTTCCGCAGTGAACACATTTTTCTTTATCTACTCTGTAACGAAAAACGGAAACTTTATTAAATACCGAATAAAAAGCTCCCAGCGGACAGATATACTTACAGAATGGCCGGTATATCATAATTGATAAGATAATGGTGATCACCAGGATTGTATTTTTCCACATGTACAGCCAGCCTACTGCACTTCGCATGGATTTGTTCAGCAGCACCAGAGGGATACCTCCTTCCAGTGTTCCTGCCGGGCAGATCAGCTTGCAGAAATATGGTGCTCCCTGGCCCATGATATCTACTACAAACATGGGAAGTATGATCACAAATACAAGAAAGATCACATATTTCAGTTTTCGCAGAAGCTTATCTCCCCGAAATGTCCGGATCTTCTTTGGAAAAGGAATCTTGTTCAACAGATCCTGGATCAGTCCAAAGGGGCAGAGAAATCCGCACACCAGTCTTCCAAGCAACGCTCCTACAAAGATCAGAAATCCAGCTACATAATATGCCATCTTGAAGTTCCAGCTTCCGATCACAGCCTGAAGGGAACCAATGGGACAGGCCCCTCTTGCCCCGGGGCAGGAATAACAGTTCAGCCCCGGAACACAGACATTTTTCAGTTTTCCGGTATAGATCTTTCCAGTCACAAAGCCTGATATGTGACTGTTTGTAAGGGCCGCCCACAATGCCTGGATCCCATGCCGCGGCCATTCATTTATTTTCATCTTCTTATTATCCAATGCCAATACACTCCATACAGATGTTGATCGCTTTTGTAAAAACTACAGACACTTCGCCCCTGCAGATTCCCAGTATCATCAGTAAAATTCCCAAAACCGCCAGAGCAGGTCCGATCCACCTGGATTCTGTTATTTTCCGAATCATTTTTCCACTCTCCATAATGATCATCTTTTACTTTGAAACGTTTTTAAGCTCTTTTTCCACGATTTCCTTCCATTCGTCCAGTGTATGGCTTCCTGTATAGGTATCGCCTACAATGTTTCCATCTTTGTCAACAAAAAATGTTTCAGGAAATGCGGAAATCCCCTGCAGACGGCCGTTCATCATAGTAGTATCCGGTATCAGGAACGGATATTTTGCTTTTGTTTTTTCCTGAAGAATGCCTGCTTTTTTTACAGCCTCTTCGTCCTGATTTCCCTTTTCATCTGTAGTATCAAGCACCACGCCTGCTACTCCGACGCCTTTATCTTTCATTTCTTTATAGAGCTCCTGAAGTTCCGGGATTTCTTTTACGCATGGTGAGCACCAGGTTGTAAAAACATTTACCAGCGTCAGGTCATAGTCACTGAATACTTTTTCTGTATATGTTTTTCCATCTATTCCTGTTGTTTCAAATTTTCCTACAGATTTTACATCCTCCGGGTTGACGCTGGTATCCTGTGGCTGGTCAAACACAGAAATATTCTGATACGGTGTCATTTCCGTAATGTCGGTTTTGATCTTTTCCAGCTCCTTTGTCAGCTTTTCATCTGCATCTTTGTTGGTGCTCAGATAATATTTGTATTTCCCGTCACTGCTGCTTCCAAGCTCTTTATGCTCTGTACAGCCAGTGATCTCATCCAGCTTTTTCTGTGAAGCTTCGTCATAAACGCCAATTGTGCCAATTCTGTCCAGACCTGCCACCCAGTCGTCATATCCGGTTCCCATCTTCTGTATTTCGGCATTTTTCTGTTCCTCTGTCATTTTGCTCCAGCTTACATAGGCATATGTCACTGCGTTGGTCTGATTCTCAAAATCTTCCGTGGTAAGCATTGCAATGCTCTGGTCCTTGATCTGCTTTAACAGCTCCTTCGAAAGCGAAAGCTTCAGTCCCAGAAACGGATATTCATAAGAATCCTGTGCCTTGCAGGTTACGTCGGAAGGCTTAAATGTACCTGCTACCAGATCTGATGAAACTGCCTCTCCATCCACCGCCATTGCCTCTCCGATCTCTGCTGTTTCCGTGCTTTCTGCCGCTGTTACCGGTACGCTTCCAAATGCAGATATTCCTAATACCGCTGCTGCCATAAGTGCTGTTATTTTCTGTGTTCTTAATTTCATTGTTTATATTCTCCCTTCTGATATCACCGGCCCATATCCGGAACCGGCGTATATTTTATATGTTAATTTTGTTCTCTGTAGCCTTACTATATCATCCCCTGTATAAAATCTCTGTTAAGAAATAAAAAAATTTACAGGAATTTTATGCTATACATGATATGATAGATAACAAAGCAAAATCAACTGTTTTTTAGGAGAATTTATTATGCATATATTGATAATCGAAGATGAAAAGCAGCTCTGCCAGTCTATTGCGGAGGGACTTCGCATGGATGGCTATGAAGCGGACACATGTTTTGACGGGGATGAAGGACTGGAATTATGTCTGGTGGAAAATTATGATCTCATCCTTCTTGATCTGAACCTTCCAGGCGTTGATGGTCTGGAAATCCTGCGCCAGTTTCGGGAATCCGATACTTCCACTCCCGTTTTGATCCTCTCTGCCAGAGGACAGATCCAGGACAAGGTTGAAGGGCTTGATCTCGGTGCCAATGACTATCTCACAAAGCCTTTTCATTTTGAAGAGCTGGAGGCACGGATCCGAAGTCTGACACGAAGGAAATTTATCCAGCAGGATGTATGTCTGCAATGCGGACGTATCAGCTTTGATACCCGTACAAGAAAGGCCAGTATCGATGGACTTCCTCTTTCTCTGACCCGAAAGGAAAGTTCTCTTCTGGAATATTTCCTTCTTCATCAGAACCGTATCATAAGCCCAGAAGAAATGATCGAGCATATCTGGGACGGAAGCGTCAACAGTCTCAGCAATTCCATTCGTGTCCACATTTCTTCTCTTCGAAAAAAGCTGCGCACGGCTCTCGGCTTTGATCCAATACAGAATAAGATCGGCCAGGGTTACATTTTAACGGAGGATATACAATGAAAAAAATAACCGGAAAGCTTTCTCTTCAATGGCGTCTGACACTGATCACCGCACTGCTTATGACAGTCACCTGCATTCTGATGTATTTTTTTATCAGCCAGTCTGCAGTTGCCGGAATGGAGGATCTGGGAGATTACATGATACGGATCGATAACACAGATTCTACTCCCATCACCTTTAATATGAATCCCTCCGTCTTATTTCCGGAGCTTTCCGATCAGCTGCAGCTGACCAAAAAACTTTTTCTCACCAAAGGACTCATGGTAACAGGGATCATCATCCTTCTCAGCAGCATCTGCACTTATTTTATCAGCCGTCAGGCATTACTTCCGCTTCGCAGACTCAGCCAGGAGGTAAACCAAATAGAGGTCCAGAACCTTTCAGAGGCTCTTGAAGTTCCTGCTACCAATGACGAAATTTCCCGCCTGACAATTTCATTTAACAAAATGCTCGCACGCCTGGATGAGGCCTTTACTGCACAGAAGCAGTTTTCTGCCAATGCAGCCCATGAGCTTAGGACTCCTCTTGCCGTTATCCAGACAAATCTGGAGGTCTTTGCCCGCAGGGAAACACCTGCTTTAAAGGATTATCAGGAGATTTTTTCCATGCTCCAGGAACAGACCGGGCGACTTTCCCATCTGGCTGAAATCCTCCTGGATATGACCGGTGTACAGACTGTTGAACGTTCCGAAAGGATCTCTCTGGCAGCACTGACGGATGAGGTTTTCTGCGACCTGGCTTCCGTAGCGGAACAGAAAGAAGTTGAACTGATCCAGCAGGAAGGGGACTGCATCATTACCGGAAGCTATCTGCTGCTGTATCGCGCTGTGTACAATCTTGTGGAAAATGCGATCAAATACAATCACTCCGGTGGAAAAGTAACCGTAAATATCCATCCTTCTGAAGAAATAACAGATACATCCACGTCTGTCAATTACGTCTTTCTTGAAGTCTCCGACACCGGAATCGGCATTCCTCCTGAATATCAGGAAAAAATCTTCACCCCGTTCTTCCGTGTGGACAAATCAAGAAGCCGTGCTATGGGAGGTGCCGGCCTGGGGCTTGCACTTGTCAGTGAAATTGTCAGACAGCATAACGGACAGGTAAAAGTACTGGAAAGCAGCAAAAAGGGCAGCATGATCGCAATTATGCTGCCAGTCTGAACATGTTTGTATTACATTCACTTTATATGCTCATGAACGCAATCGCTTTGCGATCTGCGTTCAAATCCGAGTATATTTTCTCAACAATACTGTCTGTATCCATTTCGCAGGTAATAGACTGTTCCCTGAGAACTGAAGAAAAATCTTTTTCTCTCCACCATCTGCGCATATCTTTTTCACCAAATTCTCTGTTTCTTGTATTATGTCGTCTCACGGTTTCTTCAAACGACAGATCAAAATAAACAGTCAAAAACAATATCTGATTTTCTCATCCTTTCGTTATCCTAGCAGAAATATCTGATTCCGGCAACTCAAAAAAAGCCTGGAAGAAATCAGCCACAGGCATTTTATTTCTTCCAGGTTTTTCTGTTTTCTGATTCTCAGTCAGCTGTCTTTGATCCGGCAGCTGATACAGCTCTGCATCCAGTTACATTCAGACTTATTCTGCCTGTGGTTTGCTTACCTGTGCTGTATCATCCTTTACTCCGGCAGATTTTTCGGCATGCTCTTTCACAAGATTCCGTCCAAGTAGAGTCAGGCATACCAATGCGATCACTGCAAAAACAGCTCCGATCCCAAATACCACGTTCATCTCATAACCTTTGCTGCTCACCAGACCGGAGATTGCCGGTGCGCCAAAGGTTGCAAATACAATGCCGAACATGACAAATCCGTAATTCTCCCCAGTGTGCTTCATTCCGAAAATAGAGCTTGTCAGAGACGGAAAGCTTCCCATGATGCCGCCGTAGCAGCCGTACATCAGAACAACAGCAACCGTTACTGCCAGGGATCTTGATACAGCGAGAACTCCCATAGCGATCACTGCCACGATCAGCACTCCTTTGATGCAGACGATCCTTCCCACTTTATCTGCCAGTGTCGGAAGCACCAGTCTTGCTCCCGCATTGACAATGGATCCAAGCATAACGGCGCTGACTGCCACTGCAGACGGAATCCCAAGGTCGATCTGGTAGGTCTGGGATACCGGTGAAACCATAAAATAAGAAATCAGTCCAAAGAACATGGTCGCAAGAAGAAGATAAAAATTTCTTGTACGCATCATCTCTCCGGATGTATACTGCTTCATCTCCGATGTTCCGGACTTTGCCGCAGAGCCACCTGCGTTCACCAGACTCTTATCGGGTGCCTGAAAAAAGATGCCGCACAGGATCCAGGAAACTGCGATGGCTGCCCCAATGATCAGAAAGGTTTTCTGCACGCCCTCTGCCTCCAGCAGCTTTCGACTCAGCGGCGCCAGGAAAAATCCGCAAAGTCCGTTGGCAGTTACCACAACGCCGGAAGCAAATCCGGTACGGTCCGGGAACCATCTCTGTACCGTTGCCAGAATCACCGTATAGATCATTCCCTGACCAAATCCCTGCATCACTCCATAGGAGAGATACATAGGAAGCGGTGTGGAAACGATCAGAAATGCGGATGCCAGGATTCCTGCCGCAAAGGTCCCGCCTCCGATCCATACAATCGTCTTTTCCTTAAAGCGGTTCTGCATCCTTCCGCCTACGATATTTCCGAATACAAAGGTGCTCAGTGCCAGATAAAAGCACATGGATGCCTGTCCCTGGCTCCAGCCTGCCTGCTCCATCACATAGGGCTGGTAAATAGACCATACATGGGGATATCCGGTAAAAAAGATTGCAAAAGCTCCGAATATCATAGTCAGCAGACGCTGTTTTTTCTGTATTCCTGTCATAATTTCCTCCTCTGAAAAAGATTTCAGGCCTGCTCTATATTCTCTGCTCACAGAATGCAGCCTGTTTCTGTACACACGATCTGCACGTTTTCCTGCACATTAGCTCCGCTTATATTTGATATTTTCTTATTTGCGTGCTATTCTTCTTTGTTTGCGTGTTAAATGCGTGTTAATTATGTTGTGTGTATGTTATCACACGCAGTCTGATTATGCAATATAAATTTACAGCTTTTTCTGTTTTCTCGTTTTTGTCCAAATTTTCCTGTTATTTCTTTGTATATTATTCACAATGGCTGTATTTCGAGCACGCATATGCACGCACATGTTTTTTATTTTAGATACCGTCTTTATACGTTTTTTCATTTTATATTTCTTTATTTACGCAAAAAAGCACGCCATGTAACAGGCGTGCTTTCGTGATTTTATATGATTTCTGTTGCTTATTTGATTATCTTCAGCTCATATTCCCTGGTTCCCAGACCGATCTTTTCTGCCTGATCCAGGGTTGCCTTCCACTCAATATTCGGATTGGAATCCTTAAAGTGGTCATGGTGACAGTGCCATCCCGGCTCTGCCAGATGCTCTCCAAGCTGGCTGTTAGCGATCGGTGTTGCCTTCAGGCAGGCATCTGCACAGGCCTGATCCAGTGCAACCGGGTCAAAGCTTGCGAACATTCCGATATCCGGAAGGATCGGCGCATCATTTTCACCATGGCAGTCACAGTTAGGGCTGATATCCTGTACCAGTGCAATATGGAAATGGGGACGTCCGTGACAGACAGCCTGTGCATACTCTGCCATCTTGCGGTCAAGAAGCTCGTTTGCACTGCTATTCGGATTGTATACGGCATCATAGCTGCAGGCCCCGATACAGCGACCACAGCCTTTGCATTTATCGTAATCGATAACTGCTTTCTTGTTTACATATGTAATCGCATCACTTCCGCACTCTTTCGCACAACGGCGGCAGCCACGACAGACTTCTTCATTGATGGCCGGCTTTCCGCTGGCATGCTGCTGCATCTTTCCGGCACGGCTTCCGCATCCCATACCGATATTCTTCAGAGCACCGCCAAAGCCGGTTGTCTCATGTCCCTTGAAGTGGCTGAGACTGATAAAAATATCTGCGTCCATGATAGCATGGCCGATCAGGGCAGTTTTACAGTATTCTCCGTTCACTACCGGAACTTCTACTTCATCGGTTCCTCGAACTCCGTCACCGATGATGATCTGACATCCGGTTGTGATCGTGTTAAATCCATTAAGATTTGCACAGTCCAAATGCTCCAGTGCGTTCTTTCTGCTTCCCGGATAAAGGGTATTACAATCTGTCAAGAACGGCATTCCGCCCTGCTCCTTACAGAGATCTGCTACTACCTTTGCATAGTTCGGACGAAGGAATGCCATATTTCCAAGCTCTCCGAAATGCATCTTGATGGCTACGAATTTTCCATCCATATCGATATCTTTGATTCCTGCGGCAACGCAGAGTTTTTTCAGTTTGTCCAGCTGACTGGTTCCCACCGGGCAACGAAAATCAGTGAAATAAACTGTTGATTTTTCCATTCTGGTTTTCCTCCTGTTTGATCATTTCAAAATAAATTTACCCTTTTCCTGACAATATGTCCAGTTTTTATACTAAAAATGTATAAAAAATGCGCTACTCTACTCTCGAAAAAGGATCTGCGAAAAATACCGGAACTTTCCATCATTAGTCCAGCACTGCATTCCCACAGCATCTGCCATCTTCTGCGCATCCACACAATAGGCAGACATACAGGAATTATGCTTGTACGGTCCGGCGCTCATGATCAGAATATCTGTTTTTCCGCACTCTTTCATCTTCTCTGAGAGCTGCTCTGTCAGTTTATTATGTGCAAGTTTGGCTTTTCTGTAATCCATGAGTCTGTCCTGCGTCGTCTGGAGCACCAGAGTGTTCTCATAATCCAGGGCACGTTCCTTCATTTCTTCCACAGTCCCGCTTTCCGGTGGACATGCGGGATTTTTATCATAATTACCACAGGCATTTTCTTCACAGAAAACACGGTATTCCGGCACAAACACCAGCTTATCGGTTTTCATGACCGCCGCATCGGAAAAGCCAAGCTTCTTTGCTTCTTCAATAAAATCCATTTTTCTCTCCTACGCTTTTTTCTTTTATAGTGCCACATTTTATTTGTTTTTACAAGCTCTGCCTTTCACTCTGCCGCCAGGCGAATGAATTCCTCCATCTCTCTCGTCTTAAACTTATTCTTATGGTAAAAGATCTGCCGGTACATGGATATCTCCACATCTTCCACATGTAAAAGGGCAATTCTTCCTTTCCGGATATCCCGCTCCACAGCCAGATAGGGAAGAAAGGAAAGTCCGTGGTTCTTTTCCAGCATGCGGATGATAAAAGCGGTATCGCTGATCTCCAGCACCGGTGACAGGGCCTGCTTCTTAAGCGCCAGCTGCTGATCCAGGGCCTGCCGATAATTGGCATTCTTTTCCGTGAGAAAAAAAGGCTCTTCCAGGATATTCTCCATCTTCAGCGTCTTTCCCGCAAACTCCGAATCTGCAGAGGCCACAAATACTACCGGCTCCGCCTTCTCCATGACCTTCACCCAGTTCTGGTCCCACCTTGGAGTATCCAGTATATAAATAAGATCCAGCCCGTTATGCTCCATCATCCGTATCAGCTGCTCCGGTGTATCAATAGTCACCTGCATATTTACTTTCGGGTGAAACTCACGAAATTTGCTGAGAACAGCCGGAAGCTTTGCTGTGCAGAGAGATTCAATCGTCCCGATATGTAATGGATTTTTCAGTTCCGCATCATCATTCATTGACTTTTTTGCTTTATTTACATCATATAAGATCCGGCTTGCATGCCCCATAAACTCTTTTCCGGACGGAGTAAGCACCACACGCTTTCCGGTTCTGTCAAAAAGTCTTGTTTCCAGCTCATTTTCCAGAAGACGGATCTGAACAGTGATCGCTGACTGAGTGTATCCCAGAACCTCTGCTGCCCTGGAAAAGCTCTGAAGCTGTGCTACATGTACAAACGTCTCCAACTGACGGATTTCCATGATTTTCTCCCTTTTACTATGAAATTTTTTCATCGTGATGATGAAATCTGTGAATTTGCCTTATTTTTATGTCAATGTTACAATACAATCACGAGGACGTCAATCGTATTTTTGTGCAAAATGAATAAATTCATACTTAGGAGGAAAGAATCCAAATGGAAAAGAAAAAAATCAAGATCGGACTTGTGCCGAAGCTGATCATTGCCATCATCGTAGGTATCCTGTTCGGCCAGTTCCTTCCGGAAGGCTTCTGTCGCTTTGTTGTAACCCTTTCCGGATTTTTCAGTACCTTTCTGAAATTCGTCATCCCGCTGATGATCCTTGCCTATGTGACCATGGGTATTGCGGATCTTTCACAGGGTGCAGGGAAGCTTCTCCTGATCACAGTGGCTCTGGCTTATGGCTCCACTCTGATCGCAGGTTCCGCATCCTATCTGGTATCATCCAGCCTGTTCCCACACTTTATGAGTGAAGGTGCACTGGATCAGATCGCAGCTACCGCAGACGCATCCCTGACACCGTTTTTCTCTATCACACTGGAGCCGGTCATGGATACTCTTTCTGCTGTTGCCCTTGCCTTTGTCATGGGACTGTGCCTCTCTTCCATGCGTGGAAAAGAAATGGGAAACAGCCTTTATAACGGAATGAGTGACTTTTCCAAGATCATTGATAAGGTCCTTCATGCCATTATCATCCCGCTGCTTCCGCTTTACATCTGCGGAACCTTCACAGATATGACTATTTCCGGAAAAACCTTTGCCATCTTAAGCATCCTCTGGAAGGTATTCCTTGTTGTTATCATCATGCACCTGATCTGCATTACGATCCAGTTTGTGATCGCAGGTACTGTCAGCAAAAAGAATCCTTTCACTCTGATCAAAAATCAGATCCCGGGATACACAACTGCTCTGGGAACCCAGTCTTCCGCAGCTACCATCCCGGTCAATCTGGAATGTGCCAAGAAAGACGGCGTGTGCGAGCAGATCCGCAACTTCGTAGTACCACTCTGTGCAAACATCCACATGGCCGGTTCCATGATCACCATCACAGCCTGTGCTACTGCAGTCTGCCTTATGAACCAGCTGCCCATCAGTCTTGGGATCATCGTTCCGTTCATCATGACTCTCGGTGTTGCCATGGTTGCATCTCCCGGTGCTCCCGGTGGTTCCATCATGACTGCCCTTCCATTCCTTTACATGGTATTCGGAGCGGAAGCCGGTGATCCGGACGGTGCCATCTGTGCTATCATGGTTGCCCTTTACATTACCCAGGATTCCTTCGGAACTGCCTGCAATGTATCCGGTGACAACGCCATCGGCGTGATCGTTGACACCATTTATAAGAAATTTATTGCAAAAACACCACAGGAGAATTAAGCAAAATGTCTTTTATCAGTGTATTTGACGTTATGGGTCCCAACATGATCGGTCCTTCCAGTTCTCATACCGCAGGGGCTGCGCGTATTGCTTTCCTTGCCCAGAAGATGATCACGCCGCCCCTGAAAAAAGTAGAATTCATCCTTTATGGTTCCTTCGCCAGAACATACAAGGGACACGGTACAGACCGTGCCCTCCTTGGCGGGATCATGGGCTTTTCCACAGATGACATGCGTATACGGAATTCTTTTGATATTGCCAGGGAACAGGGGATCGACTTTTCCTTTACTCCAAATGAAGCGGAAACCGATGTCCATCCCAACACTGTAGATATCCATATGGTCAATGAACAGGGACAGGAAATGACAGTCCGGGGGGAATCGCTGGGCGGCGGCAAGGTCCGCATTGTGGAGATCAACCACGTGAAAGTGGATTTCACCGGCGAATACAGTGCCATCATCGTGATCCATCAGGATACTCCCGGTGTTGTGGCCTACATCACCAGATGCTTAAGTGAACGTAACATTAACATTGCCTTCATGCGCCTCTTCCGTGAATCCAAAGGAACCACAGCCTATACGATCGTGGAATCCGACGGTCATCTCCCGGAAGATATCGTAGAAAGCATTCACCGGAACACCAACATCCATGATGTCATGGTTGTTCAGATGTAGGGAAAAGGAGGATGTGTTTTATGGATTTCAAAAATGCCAAGGAACTTCTTGCTCTCTGCCAGGAAAAAAAGCTTCCGATTTCCGAAGTAATGCGCCAGCGTGAGATCCTTCTCGGTGAAACCACTGCTGAAATCGTGGACCAGCGCATGGATCGTGTTCTGGAGATCATGAAGGATGCTGCTTTTTCCCCCATCAAAGATCCGGTGATATCTATGGGCGGACTGATCGGCGGTGAAGCCCGAAAGCTCTGCGAATTTCATGACCTGGGAAAAAGCCTGTGCGGAAATGTTCTCGGAAAGGGTATCACCTACGCTATGGCAACCCTTGAGACCAACGCTTCCATGGGACTTATCGTTGCCTCTCCTACTGCCGGCAGTGCCGGGATCGTTCCCGGAATGATGCTTGCTCTTCAGGAGGTCTACGGCTTTTCCGATAAAAAAATCCGCCAGGCACTATTTAATGCAGGCGCGATCGGCTATCTTGCCATGCGTAATGCAACAGTTGCCGGTGCTGTTGGCGGATGTCAGGCTGAGGTCGGAATCGCTTCTGCAATGGCTGCTTCCGCTGCTGTGGAACTTCTTGGCTGTACACCTCTTCAGTGTACTTATGCTGCTTCCACGGTTCTTATGAACATGCTTGGACTTGTGTGCGACCCTGTAGGCGGCCTGGTGGAATATCCCTGCCAGAACCGTAATGCAGCCGGTGTTTCCAATGCCCTAATCGCAGCGGAAATGTCACTGGCCGGTATCCCCCAGTTCATCCCGCTGGATGAGATGATCGATGCCATGTATACTGTGGGCAAAAAGCTTCCTGCAGAGCTTCGTGAAACTGCTCTCGGCGGTTGTGCAGCCACACCGTCCGCCTGTGAAAAGTGTCATCTTTGCAGTTGAAATGCAACTATGGCAGAGAAAAAGCAGTTGGATATCTTATGCCCCATTTGTTGCACAGCTCTATATTGAATAATAACTTCATAGTTTGCTCAGTCAGATAATAAAACGGAGAATTCCTTAAATTTTTCTTTCGGGAATTCTCCGTTTTATTTTTTATAAATCCTAATTTATAATTTCATGTGTAAATATCTTTTATTTCTCCAGCACCGGGATATTCTCCTTTTCTGATGCAGTAATTTTACAGGTTTGTCATAAAACAGGCATTCTGATCTCGCATTCGCTGATTGCTCAGATTTTTTCGATTTTATTTCGTAATCCCAGCATTCTGTGATCCAGATTAGCAATTTCTTCTGCATATTTTTTTAATTCTGATTCTATTTCCGCATTATCTCTTTTTTTATAATACAATTCGTATTCTAACACAGACCAGTAATCCATTGCAATGGTCCGAAGCTGTATTTCCACCTGTTCTTTCTGTTCACCTTCCGCAGAGTAGATAGGTACTTTCACGATCAAATGAAGACTTTTGTAGCCGTTTTTCTTTGGATTTTTAATGTAATCCTTTATCCGGACGATCTCGATATCCTTCTGCATTTCCAGGGATTCTGCAACCTGGTAAAGCTCATCCTCAAACGGACAGACTACACGGATGCCGATGAGATCTTTCAGATTTTTTCTGGCAGTCTCAAAATCCGGTTCCAGTCCTTTTTTCAGAAGTTTAGCGTAAATACTTTCAGCACTTTTTATCCGGTTGGTGATCTGACTGATCACAGTACGCTTTTTCTGTCCGGAAAGTTCTGCGTTAATCATTTTAAGCTTCGCCATGAGAATATCTATAGCCGCCTTGCAGCGGAGACGATAGTCCGGATCCTTGATGTAACTTGCAATGGCTGCTGTTTTTTCTGCCGCCAGTTTAAGATGTTCCGGTTCTGCTGAACTCAACTCCTGAGCCTGCTCTTTTCTGATCTTCTTTGATTTCTTTTTTGACATAGTTTTTCCGTATGTTTTAATTTTACTTTCTAACTGATCTATTGTGTACCTTTCTATCTTATATGTAACTGCAGAAGTTTGCATCAAATCAAAGTAAGACTATTGTTAATTATCTGCAAAAAATCCTTCTGAAAATCTGAATATCTCAGTTTTTCCAGAAGGATCTTTTTTATATCTTTATTATTTTACAGGAACTCCGACTGCAGCGCATCGTATCCGGTCTCACCTGTACGGATACGAACAGCGTTACGGATCTCATAGCTAAATATCTTTCCATCGCCTGGATCACCGGTAAACGCTGCTTTCTGCACAGCATCAATAACTTTGATCTCCCAATCTTCCGATGATACCACGATTTCAAACTTGATCTTCGGTTTCAGAAATACATCGATCTTGGAACCACGGACATACTCTGTGTAACCACGCTGTGTTCCGCATCCCATGATCTGGGTTACTGTAAAACCGTTAACCTGGATCTCATTTAACGCTGCTTTTACATCTTCCATTTTTTCTTCTCTTACGATTGCTTCTATCTTTATAAGCATACGATTTCCTCCATTTTCACACGATCATTGCCGAACAAATTCTTTTATCAGTCAAATCCATTAAATGACGGATATGCATTCTCTCCATGCTGGGATGCATCCAGACCGACCATCTCTTCCTTCGGATCTACACGAAGCGGTGTAAAGATCCGCACGAGCCCGATACAGATCAGCGTTCCCACAATAGCAACCGCAATGGTGATCACAATACTCAATACCTGTGCCAGGAACAGACGGTGATCTCCAAACACAAGGCCATCCCATTTTGCAACAGAGTTAATGGAAGTTTTTCCGAAGAGACCTGTTGCGATTCCTCCCCAGATACCACCGATACCATGGCAGCCAAAAGCATCCAGGGCATCATCGATCTTCAGCTTCTGTTTCAGAAGGAGCACAGTAAAGTAACAGATCGGGCTTACCAGGATCCCAATGATAAAGGATGCCCATACCGGTACGAAACCAGCTCCCGGTGTAATGGCTACCAGTCCGATAACAAGACCTGTGGATGCACCAACCAGTGTCGGTTTTCCCTCGCGGATCACCTCGATCAGCATCCAGGTCAGCAGTGCGCAGGCAGAAGAAATGCTGCTGGTCATAAAGGCATGTGCCGCAAGGCCGTCTGCCTTCAGCGCACTTCCTGCATTAAAGCCGAACCATCCGAACCACAGCATAGCTGCTCCGAGAAATACAAATGGGATATTGTGTGTGCGATAGGTTGCTTTTGCATAGCCTCGTCTCTGTCCAAGATAAATGGCAAGAACCAGTGCACTGACACCAGAACTGATATGTACCACATTTCCTCCTGCAAAGTCCACAGAGCCAATGGCTGCCAGAAATCCACCGTCTCCCCAGACCATATGTGCCATTGGATAATACACAATCAAAGACCAGATCGCAATAAAGAAAAACAGCGCCTTAAAACGCATTCTTCCAACCACGGCACCGGTGATCAGTGCCGGTGTGATCATGGCAAACATCATCTGGAACGCCACAAATACCAGATGCGGGATCGTATCCGCATAAGGTCCCGGCTCCCAGCCTACGCCATTCAGCGAAAACCAGCGAAAATCTCCGATGATCCCGCCATGATTTCCTCCAAATGCCAGCGAATATCCAAACAATGTCCACATAACTACGGACAGTCCCATGATCGCCCCACAGGCCATCATGGTATTTACCACATTTTTCCTGCGGACCAGTCCTCCGTAGAAAAACGCAAGCCCAGGTGTCATAAAGAACACAAAGGCTGTACAGATCAGCATAAAGCCGGTATCTCCTGCATTCATCATACATTTCCTCCTCGATTCCCTCAATTATTCTGCAACGCAAAAAGCGCCTGGAAACTCAATTTCCAGACGCCTTTGTCATGTCAGTTAGCATAGCAGATAATTTGTGGGTTTTCAAGAGTTTTTTCGCTATTTTTCTGTTTTCTTACAGAATTACTATGTTTTATGTGGATATGAAATTTATTTTCGGCAATCTATCCGGTTATAAATATTGGAGAGATTTTATTTTATCTATTACTGTACTATAACACGGACTATGCTCAGGATCAGCAGATGTGCCGGATAGAAAATATAGAAAAACCACTTGGAAAACTTCGGTGCTTTTTCGGATTTTTTGCCATTATAGAAGCACAGGATGATGATTCCTGATGCCACGATCCCTGCTGCCGAAAACAGAGCATGGAGCATTGCCGGTCCCGCTGCCATTTTTTCCACGTAGGAGCTGTAGTTAAACAGCACAAAAAGGGCAGCACCGACTCCGTACGCTGTTATCATCCTCTTCCTGTTCCCCCAGCTCTCATGGAACCAGATGGTAAAAACCGGTGCCAGGATTGCCCAGTCCGAATAAACGGATAGTAAAAGGAGCAGGATCAGAAGTGGAATTCTCCATTTACTTGCCATCATCCTTTCCTGAACAACCAGGATCATAAAACAGATAAACAGAGTAAAGATCATATTCAGCTGTGAATTCCCAAAGGCTATCATATAGGGAACCTGGGAGATCCCGGCAAAGATCAGAAGCCTTTCACCGTATTTTCTCCTGGAATGTGTATAGTAAAAACCTTCCACAAGAAAATAGCACATGGTAATGGCTGTGAAGTAGCCAATGTCTATAAACACTTCCCACAGGATCGTGTTTTCCGGCAGAAGCACGTTGGCGATATGGTTCAGAAGCATGGTAAAAATTGCCAGATATTTAATGGCATCCCGGGTCAGTCCCGGCTTTTCTGTTGTTGGCATAATTTTCTCCTTCTGTGCAGAAAAATTTTCAGATCTTTCACATCTTCTGCACAATATAATACATTTATCTTACACTGATTTTCTGACTCATACAACTTTTTTTGTTATTGCTGGAGTTGCCTTTTTCTTAAGGTAAGCTTATACTGTAGAAAGCGTGCTGTATTTTATATGGCAAAACTTCTCAGCAAACACTGTAAAACAATAAATTCGGAAAGGAATTATCGATCATGATCCAGGATATCGCACCACATACCTATCACAATGAGTACAAACCTGTGGCCCCGGATAAAGAAAGCCACATCCTCGCCTATGAAGAAGGAAAGATCCTTATGAAAAAAGATGGCGAGACTATGACTCTTCCAAGCTTTGGAGAGCTGGAAGGAAAAGTTGAAAATCTCTATGAGAATTATATCTATCTCTTCTCCATTGACGAAGAGCATTTTTATCTGATCCCGGATCTTGACACCAGGCTCCTTCCTGGTTATCAGTTTGAGATCACAAGAGTTCTCCGCACAGCAGAGCCACAGTATCTGGCTTTCGCAGGAATCACCGGATATCAGCTCTTTCAGTGGTACAGCAAGCGCCGTTTCTGCGGCTGCTGCGGAAAACCGATGGTACATGATAAACATGAGCGCAAGATGATCTGCCCTGCCTGTGGAAACGGTGAATATCCAGTGCTTTCTCCAGCTGTGATCGTAGGCGTTACCAACGGTGACAAGCTGATCCTCTCCAAATATGAGGGCCGAAATCACACCCGCTACGCCATGATCGCAGGTTTTGCCGAGATTGGCGAGACCATCGAGGAGACTGTCCACCGTGAAGTTATGGAAGAGATCGGCGTAAAGGTCAAAAATCTCCGCTACTACAAAAGTCAGCCATGGTCCTTCTCCGGAACACTTCTGTTTGGCTTCTACTGTGATCTGGATGGCGACGACACTCTGACTGTAGACCACGATGAGCTTTCCATGGCCTCCTGGTTCAACCGGGAAGACATTCCGGATGAAGGAGATAATATCAGCCTTACCAAGGAGATGATGATGGCATTTAAGCATGGAAAAGCCTGAAGTATCGCTTGCCTGATTCCGTAAACAATTTTTCGCAACCAATTTCACAAAAAAACACCGGCCATTCATCTGTAACATGTCCTGTCCAGGCTGCCAGATCATCTCTGACATCTCAGCCCCAGTACATATTCCAATGAATGCCGGCGTTTTTATTTTCTATTTTTCTATTTTTCTTCCGAGCCGGAGCAATCTGCCTAAAACCGTTTTATTTCTCCGGTGTCAGATGCCAGATATCTCTGTTGTACTCCTCGATGGTTCTGTCTGAAGAGAAGTATCCTGCTTTTCCGATATTTACAAGCATTTTCTCTGCCCATGCGGTTCTGTCCTCATAATCGGACAGTGCCTGATCTTTCACCTTCGCATAATCCTCGAAGTCAAGAAGAGTCATGAACCAGTCTTTGCTTACGATCTCATGATGCAGTCTTCTTAAATGCTCCTCACTTCCAATAGAAAGAAGCTCGTTTCCTACGATAAAGTCTACTGCACGACGGATGCGCTCGTCTTTCTCATAAAAATCTCTGGAGCAGTAGTCAGCCTTTTCATAGTGTTCGATAACCTGCTCACTGGACTCTCCGAAGATATAGATATTATCCTTGCCTACCAGCTGGCTGATCTCCACATTTGCACCATCCATGGTTCCCAGTGTTACAGCACCGTTGAGCATGAACTTCATGTTTCCTGTTCCGCTGGCCTCCTTGGAAGCAAGAGAGATCTGCTCGGAGATATCGCAGGCAGGGATCAGCTTCTCTGCTGCACTTACGTTGTAGTTTTCCACCATAACAACTTTCATGTACGGGGAAACCTCCGGATCATTGTTGATAAGCTCCTGTAAGCAGAGAAGCAGGTGGATAATATCCTTTGCGATAACGTATGCAGGAGCTGCCTTTGCACCGAAGATAAAGGTTACCGGGCGCTGCGGCTTCTCGCCTGCCTTGATCTTCAGGTAACGGTCAATGATGTAAAGTGCGTTCAGCTGCTGACGTTTGTACTCATGAAGACGTTTGATCTGGATATCATAAACACTGTGTGTGTTGATCTCTTCACCTGTGTTGGCTTTGATAAACTCCGCACATCTCTTCTTTGCATCCTGCTTGATCTTAAGGATATTTGCAAGAACGTCCTGATTTCCCTTGAAGCCAAGCATCTTGTCAAGCTCAAAGGAATCCTTGCGGAAGCCGTCACCGATCATGGATGTGATGTACTCTGTCAGCGGATGGTTGCAGTGAAGGAGCCATCTGCGGAAGGTGATTCCGTTTGTCTTGTTATTGAATTTCTCCGGATAGATCTCATAGAACTGATGAAGCTCTGTCTCCTTCAGGATATCGGTATGAAGGGATGCAACACCGTTGATGGAAAATCCGTAGTGTATGTCCATATGTGCCATGTGTACCAGGTCGTTCTTGTCGATGATGGCAAGATTTTCCTGCGGATATTTTGCTTTGATACGCTCGTCCAGCTTGCGGATGATCGGCATCAGATGCGGAACAACCTCCTCAAGATAGGAGATCGGCCATTTCTCAAGTGCCTCTGCAAGAATGGTATGGTTGGTATAAGCGCATACATGAGATACGATCTCGCATGCCTCCTCGAACTCGATTCCACGCTCTGTGAGGAGACGGATAAGCTCCGGAATTACCATACTCGGATGTGTATCGTTGATCTGGATCACTGCGTAATCGGCAAGGTCATGAAGATTGCAGCCTTTTGCTGTTGCCTCATCCAGGATCAGCTGTGCCGCATTGCTTACCATGAAGTACTGCTGATAGATACGAAGCTTTCTTCCTGCATCATCGCTGTCATCCGGATAAAGGAACAGTGTCAGATTGTGGAGCAGATCCTTCTTATCAAAGGAGATTCCCTCGCCCACAATGCTCTCGTCTGCAATATCAATATCAAAAAGGCGAAGCTTGATCGCTTTGTTTTCATAGCCTGCAACATCAATATCATACAGTGTGGATTTCAGCATAAAGCCCTTAAACGGCACGTAATAGGAAACGCCTGCATCTGTAAGCCAGCTCTCCGGCTGGATCCACGGATTCGGTGTCTCAAACTGAAGATGATCCTTAAACTCCTGTTTGAAAAGTCCGAGGTGATAATTAAGTCCGATTCCTTCTCCCGGAAGTCCCAAAGTTGCGATGGAATCCAGGAAGCAAGCTGCCAGACGACCAAGTCCGCCGTTTCCGAGAGATGGCTCCGGCTCGATCTCCTCGATCATGGAAAGCTCTTTTCCGTTTTCTTTAAGATATTTCGCAACTTCATCATAAACGCCCAGATTGATCAGGTTGTTGGAAAGAAGCTTACCGATAAGGAACTCTGCGGAAATATAATAAATTTTCTTTTTTCCATCCTGGTAGCCGCGCCCCTTCAGCTGCTCCTTTGTCCAGGAGAGGAGTCCGTGATAGATTTCCTCGTTTGTACAATCTTTTACATTTTTATTATATTTGTCTTCAAATACTTTGCTTAATGTTTCCATTTTGATCTCCTTTCATGGATCTTGATGGGATGAAATATGTTTTTACAAGGTTGTTTGCTTTGTTTTTGATGATATTAGGATATCACGCATTTCTTTTCAAAAATATAACAATCCTGTCATGATATGCAAGATATTTGTCAGACTGTTTTTCACTTTTTACTGTAGCTCTGCATAAAAACATAACCGGTACATATGCGGTTGTTTCGGGATCTGTCTCAGATCTGTCTCATACTCTTCCTGTACTTATGCGGTGAAACCTTATTGGACTGCTGAAATTTCTTTATAAAATAACTTGTACTGTTAAATCCCACCTGCATGGCGATCTCCGTCACAGGTGCATCGGAATGCGTAAGAAGATACTTCGCCTTCTCCATACGGAAGTCATTGATGTATTCCACCAGGGTTTTTCCCGTATACTGGCGGAAAAGCTTCATAAAATAATACTCACTGTAATTGGAAAGTCCGGAAAGCTCTGAAACGGTAAGATTCTCCTGGTAGTGAAGGCTGATATGATCCAGCACTTTCTTTACTGCTACAAGGCTCTTGTTCTGCTCTATGCTTACCGGGATAATATAATGCTTCGTCAGCATCTCATAAAAGAAATCAAAGAACAGCATTTTCAACTTCACATAGAAATATGGCTTCTTCTCCGTATGACAGTCATGGATCTCCAGAAAAATTTCCCGTAGCTTCTCATATCCGGAATCTCCTTCTTCTATATGATGGCAGAATTCTGCCTTGTTTTCTATTAATGGTGATACCACACATTCCTGGCAGATATCTCCCGGCTGACCTGCAAGGAAGCCCAGGCTGAAAACCACACTCTTATAATAAAGAGGCTTCTTAAGATCCGTGCGCATACTATGGAGAACTCCGCAGTTCACGATCAGGATATCCCCCTTTTTCAGGCGGATGCTCTCCCGGTTCAGTCTGGCAAAGCCACTGCCTTTTTCAATATACATGATCTCCATCTCACTGTGCCAGTGGTCATACAATGCATGAAAGATCTCACAGTTCGCCATATAGGTTTCCACCGGCAGCTCAAAGGAACCGTGAGGGCTTAATTCTTTTAAATTATCATCCACTTCGGATACATGAAGAGGATTTTTTGCGGATGTGTCTGTTTCTGGCATGATTTCCTCCGTGATCAATATCTATTCTGCGGACATTTGCCTTCCGCTGGATATCCAATCCTTGCATAATGATTCTGTTTGACTCCCTTAGTGTAAAGGATATTTACAACCATGACAATATTATATTTTCCTGTTTTCTTTTTTATGACGTTACGGTTACTCTGTTCTCAGCAACACGCTTCGCGATGCACTTCCATAAACGGCAACCTTGACTTTTCCCCTTCCAACTGCTATATATAATATTTAGAATAAAATAATTTGACTTTAAAAGGAACGAAAACTACCATGAATCCATTAAAAAAAGCTTACTGCCGGGTTTTCCAGAATGTCTTTAAATTCGCCCTTCCACTGCTTCCTTACCGCAATCCGAAGATCATCGGAAGCGTCAAAGGTATTCCGGAAGTTCTGGAAAAAAGAAACTATAACAATGTACTCATCATCACAGATGCAGGGATTCGAAGCCTTGGCCTTACAGAAAGGCTGGAGCAGACACTGAAGCGAAGCTGCATCTCTTACCACATCTACGACAAAACCGTTGCCAATCCAACAACCGTCAATGTGGACGAAGCCCTTCACATGTATCTGGACAATGACTGCCAGGCGATCATCGGCTTCGGCGGAGGTTCCAGTATGGACTGTGCAAAAGCCACGGCAGCCCGCATTGCCAAGCCACACCAGTCTCTTGCTCAGATGAAGGGAATCCTGAAGATCCACAAAAAGCTTCCTCTTCTCATCGCCATCCCCACGACTGCAGGAACAGGAAGTGAAACAACACTTGCTGCTGTCATTACCGATGCAGAAACACGGCACAAATATGCCATCAACGATTTTCCGCTGATCCCACGCTACGCAGTCCTTGACCCGAAAGTGACTTTAAGCCTTCCGCCGTTTATCACAGCTACCACCGGCATGGATGCCCTGACTCACGCAGTGGAAGCCTACATTGGAAATTCCACTACACCTGGCACAAGAAAAAATGCCCTGGATGCTGTCAGACTGATCTTTGAAAATCTGGATACCGCCTACACAGACGGCAATAATATTGAAGCAAGACGAAATATGCTCCGCGCCTCCTATTTCGCAGGCTGTGCCTTCACCAAATCCTACGTTGGATATGTCCACGCAATTGCACATTCCCTCGGCGGAAAATATAATGTTCCACATGGGCTTGCCAATGCAGTGATCCTTCCTATGGTACTGGAAACATACGGAGATTCCATCACTCACAAACTCCGCAACCTTGCCGTAACTGCCGGTCTCTGCGATAAACATGAGGACGATAAAACTGCTGCCCGGATGTTTATTGATGCAATAAAAGATATGAAAAAACGCTTTAGCATCGGAGACTATATTCCGGAAATCCAGGAAACAGACATCCCGGAGCTTGCCCATTACGCAGATAAAGAAGCCAATCCTCTGTACCCGGTTCCTGTACTGATGGATGCCGGCGAACTTGAAACACTGTATTACAGACTGATGCCTCCGGCAGGCAATTGCTAAAACAGCCATTGGCATAGAAAGATTTTTTCGATATTTCGAATACAGTTTTTTCAGAAAGGACTACAATTCCATGGAAAAAGAACAGATCAACCAGCTTTTAGATAAACAGCGCCAGTACTTCTACTCCGGCGCAACTCTTGACCTTGATTTTCGCATCAGCGCCCTGAAACGTCTCCGCGCTTCCATCCGGAAACACGAAGATCAGATCCACGCCGCGCTGAAAAAGGATCTTGGAAAAAGTAATTTCGAAAGCTATATGTGTGAGACCGGACTGGTGCTCTCCGAGATCACACATATGCTGAAAAATATCCGCTCCTACGCAAAAGAACAGACCGTTCCAACTCCACTGGCACAGTTCCATTCCCACAGTTTCCGCAAACCATCCCCCTACGGTGTGGTTCTCATTATGAGTCCGTGGAACTATCCGTTTCTTCTCACCATAGAACCACTGGTAGACGCCATTGCAGCCGGAAACACAGTCATCCTGAAACCAAGTGCCTACTCACCGGCAACAAGTGAAGTGATCCGTCTTCTCATCCATGAATGTTTCGATGAAAAATACGTTGCAACTGTCACAGGCGGACGTGCGGAAAACACACATCTTCTCAGTCTGCACTTTGATTACATCTTCTTCACGGGAAGCCAGTCTGTGGGAAAAGAGGTCATGAGAAAGGCTTCCGAACACCTCACACCAGTCACTCTGGAGCTGGGTGGAAAAAGCCCCTGCATCGTGGACAAAACAGCCAATCTCCGCCTTGCGGCAAAACGTATCGTATTCGGCAAGTTCCTGAACTGTGGCCAGACCTGCGTGGCTCCGGACTACATCTACTGTGATCCGGAGATCAAAGAAGCCCTGGTCGCAGAGCTTCGCAGACAGATCACACGCCAGTATGGAAAAGAACCACTGAAGAACCGGAATTATGGAAAGATCATCAACGAAAAGCATTTCGACCGTATCAACAGTCTGATCGATCCTTCCAAAACTGTCTGCGGCGGTGGTTCCAACCGTGAAACACTTCAGATCGAGCCGACGGTTCTTGATAACGTAACCTTCGAAGATCCGGTCATGCAGCAGGAAATCTTCGGTCCGGTACTTCCGGTCCTCACCTATGACTCTCTCGGAGGTGCCGTAACAAAGATCAATTCCATGGCACATCCGCTGGCTCTTTATATCTTCACCGAAGATGAAAAAAATGCCCGGGAAGTTACTTCCCGATGTGGTTTCGGCGGTGGCTGTATCAACGATGTCCTCATACATCTGGCAACCAGCAATATGGGCTTCGGCGGCTTTGGTGAAAGCGGCATGGGATCCTATCATGGCATCGACGGCTTCCGGACATTCTCTCATTATAAGAGTATTGTAGATAAAAAGACCTGGATCGATCTTCCTATGCGGTATCAGAAATATCGGAAGATTTATGAGAAAATGGTACGGTTGTTTATGCGTTAGATATAAAGGGAGGGCGCTGCCTGATGCATCGCCCTCCTGTTATTTTAGATTTTCTTATTATTTTTCCCAGATGATCTTTACCGGCATGATCCCGGTCAGTTCTTTGCTTTTTTCATCCGGCTGGCTGCAGCCTGCATAAATTTCAAATTTCTTTCCTTCTTCCATCCGTTTTCCTGTTTCATCTACTACGGTGAATGCTTTTTCCCATATTGGGATTTCTATTTTTCGGCATTCTCCCGCCTTCAGGAATATCCGCTGAAAACCGGCCAGCATCGGATTGGGAATGGCATTTTTGCTGTCGATATTTTTTACATAGATCTGAACAACATCCTCTGTATCATATGCGCCGTTATTCTGCACTTCTACCTCCACGTTTATCTTCTGTCCACATGTTTTGACCTCTGCTTTATCTACTGCCACCTTACTGTACGTCAGACCATATCCAAAAGGAAACTGTGCTTTTCGTTCCATATAGCGATATGTTCTGCCTTTCATGGAATAATCGGTAAAATCCGGAAGTTCTTCCAGGCTTTCATAAAATGTCACCGGAAGTTTTCCTGATGGCGAGATTTCTCCAAACAGTACCTTTGCCGCTGCCTTCCCGCCCTGGCATCCAGGGTACCACAGCATCATGACGGCATCAAATTTCTCTACCGCATATTTCAGATTAAGGTCACTTCCTGCCAGCAGACAGAATACTGCCGGTTTTCCTGTGTCTGCGATTGCTTCCATCAGTTCTCGCTGTACTCCGGGAAGTTCAATATCTTCTTTATCTCCCGATACATAGCTGTTTCCGGTGTCTCCCTCTTCTCCTTCCAGTGTCTCATCCAGTCCCATACATAAGATCACCACATCGCTGTTTTCCGCAACCACCTTGGCTTCCGCAATACGATCTCTGGTAAACGCAAGGTGCTCCGTCCGGTCTCGGAACAGATCACAGCCTCTGGAAGTAAGGATCCTTACATCGTCTCCCACATAATCCTGGATGCCTTCCTGTATGGTAATATACCTGGAAGCTGTCCCGTGATAATTGCCGATCAGCGCCTGTCTGCTATCCGCATTTGGTCCGATGATCCCTATTGTTTTCAGTTTTTCTTTATCAAGCGGAAGAATCCCGTTATTTTTCAGCAGAACAAAGCTTTTTTCCGCTGCTTTCTCCGCTGCATCCAGATGCCTGGGAGATTCCACCTCCAGATAGGAGATATTGTCATATTCGCTTCCATCAAACAACCCCAGCAGATACCTTGTGGTAAAAAGCCGCACTGCTGCCCGGGTTATGGTTTCTTCTGTGACAAGCCCCTTTTCGTATGCCTTCATAATGTGAAGATAGGTATTTCCACAATTCAGGTCACAGCCATTATTAATAGCCAGTGCTGCAGATTCAACGGCTGTATCCGTTACCATATGGTGTTCATGAAAATCACGGATCGCCCAGCAGTCTGATACAAAATGCCCCTGAAATTTCCATTCGCCTCTGAGTTTTTTCTGTAATGTGGGACTTCCGCAGCAGGGTTCCCCGTTTGTCCGGTTATAAGCTCCCATAACCGCTTCTACTTTCGCTTCTTTTACCAGACCTTCGAATGCCGGCAGATACGTTTCTTCCATATCTTTTGCGGATGCTTCCGCATCAAATTCATGACGGAGTGCCTCCGGCCCGGAATGTACTGCAAAATGTTTTGCACAGGCTGCTGCCTTCATTGTATCCCCATTTCCCTGAAGTGCTTTTACAAAGGAAACTCCCAGTTCTTTTGTAAGATACGGATCTTCCCCATAAGTTTCATGGCCTCTACCCCATCGTGGATCACGAAAAATATTGACATTAGGAGACCAGAACGTCAATCCCTTATAAATATCTCTGTCACCGTTTACGGAATATGCATTATACTTTGCTCTGCCCTCTGTTGCCACGATACCGGCCATCTCTGCCACACTTTTCCTATCAAAAGTTGCCGCCATTCCGATCGCCTGTGGAAAAACCGTTGCCTGCCCTGCTCTGGCAACACCGTGAAGTCCCTCATTCCACCAGTTATATGCCGGAATTCCCAGTCTTTTTATTGCAGGTGCATCATACCTTAACTGACTGGCTTTTTCCTCCAGCGTCATTCTGGCAACCAGCACTTCTGCTTTTTCCGTTGCTTCCTCCCGATTCATCCCCAATTTCCTCCTCACCTTTTTTTATATCATCTATCACCTGGTCTCTGACTGTCAAGCAGATATTTTCTGTAATTTCTCCGAAGTCTGCTTAGCACAAAAAAAATCTGCCTTACCCTTTCTTTTTGGATAAAGCAGATTTTTATTACACTTTGTGATCTGTAATCCGATTTCAGCCGGAAACTTATCTGATCGCGTCCTTCATCTCTTTCACATAAGCCTTCACCTTCGGCACACAGTCCTTGCCGTAAGCTCCACAAAGCTTCACGATAGCAGATCCTACAATGGCACCGTCCGACTGGTCTGCCATTTTTTTTGCCTGCTCCGGGGTGGAGATTCCGAATCCTACTGCACATGGGATGTCTTTCTGGGATTTTACCAGCTTCACCATAGCTCCGATATCTGTGGTAATGCTGGTACGCATTCCTGTTACACCAAGGGACGATACGCAGTAAACAAAGCCTTCCGCCTCTTTTGCGATCATAGCGATCCTCTCATGGGAGGTCGGTGCGATCAGGGAGATCAGGTCAAGGCCGTACTGTTTGCACACAACATCAAACTCTTCTTTTTCCTCAAAGGGAACATCCGGAAGGATCAGTCCATCCATTCCAACTTCTGCTGCTTTCTTGATAAAACGCTCTGTTCCGTAAGAAAATACTACGTTTGCGTAGGTCATGAATACCATTGGGATTTTTGTATTTTTACGGATTTTTTCTACCATTGCAAAAACTTTATCTGTAGTCACGCCGCCTGCAAGTGCCCGGACATTAGCTTCCTGGATCACAGGTCCCTCTGCGGTAGGATCTGAGAACGGGATCCCAAGCTCGATCAGATCTGCTCCTGCTTCTTCCATTGCATAAACCAGCTGCTCTGTTACCTCCAGAGACGGATCTCCGCAGGTTAAAAAAGGAATAAATGCTTTTCCGTTTACAAATGCTTCTGTAATTCTCTTATTCATGAATATCCTCCCCTCTGTAGCGGGCAATTGCCGCACAGTCCTTATCTCCACGTCCTGAAATGGTAACTGCCATGATCTTGTCCTTTCCAAGTGTCGGTGCGATCTTTTTCGCATAGGCCACTGCGTGGGCACTTTCGATCGCAGGAATGATTCCTTCTGTTCTGGAAAGATATTCAAAAGCCTCTACTGCTTCGTCATCTGTAACAGGAACGTACTCTGCTCTTCCGATATCATAAAGGTGTGCATGCTCCGGACCTACACCCGGATAATCAAGACCTGCGGAGATGGAGTATACCGGTGCGATCTGTCCGTATTCATCCTGGCAGAAGTAAGATTTCATACCATGGAAGATTCCGAGACGACCGGTTGCGATGGTTGCCGCAGTCTCCGCAGTATTCACGCCACGTCCTGCTGCCTCACAGCCGATGAGACGAACGTCTTTGTCCTCAATGAAATTGTAGAAGCTTCCGATAGCATTGGAGCCGCCGCCTACGCAGGCCAGGACAACATCCGGAAGTCTGCCCTCTTTTTCCAACATCTGTTCTTTGATCTCCTTGGAGATCACTGCCTGGAAATCACGTACGATAGTTGGGAACGGGTGCGGGCCCATAACAGAGCCCAGTACATAATGGGTATCTGCAATACGGTTTGTCCACTCACGCATGGTCTCGGAAACGGCATCCTTTAAGGTTGCGGTTCCGCTTGTGACTGCATGGACTTTTGCTCCGAGAAGACGCATTTTGTAAACATTCAGTGCCTGACGTTCCGTGTCTTCTTTTCCCATGAATACCTCACATTCCATTCCCATCAGTGCTGCTGCGGTTGCAGTTGCAACGCCGTGCTGGCCGGCTCCTGTCTCTGCGATGACACGGGTCTTGCCCATTTTTTTTGCCAGAAGCACCTGACCAAGTACGTTGTTGATCTTGTGGGCTCCTGTGTGGTTTAAGTCTTCTCTTTTCAGATAGATCTTGGCTCCGCCAAGGTCCTCGGTCATATGTGCCGCATAGTAAAGACGGGATGGTCTTCCTGCGTATTCATTGAGAAGCTCTGTGAGCTCGCGGTTGAATTCCGGATCGTTTTTGTAATGGTTGTATGCTTCCTCAAGCTCCAGAACGGCGTTCATCAGTGTTTCCGGGATGTACTGTCCGCCATGGATGCCGAATCTTCCTTTTGACATGTTATATTTCCTCCTTTATGTTCCTTACTGCGTATACTGCTTCTAATATTTTATCCGGGTCTTTGTGACCGTCGGTTTCTACACTGCTGCTTAAATCTACTGCCCAGGGGTGAAGCAGATGTATGGCCGATTCCAGATTTTCACAGCCCAGACCTCCTGCCAGAAACCAGGGACGTTTGATTGCCGGTACCAGACTCCAATCGAAAGTTTCTCCTGTTCCTCCTGCGCCCTGATCCAGCAGAATATTGTCTGCTTCCGAACGGATCGCTTTCTTTATATCTGCTTCTGTTTTTATGGAAAAAGCCTTTATCAGAAGCTGGTCTGTCATGGTCTTAAGCTGTCTGATATAATTCTCGTCCTCCTGGCCGTGAAGCTGTGCCAGTGCGATGGTTCCTTCGTTTAAAAGCTGTGCGGGAAGCTCCACCGGTGCATTGACGAATACGCCTACCGGCAAAATGCTATCATCCAGTTCTTCCCGGAGAGCCTTCAATTGCTCCACGGTGACGTTTCTTCTGCTTTTTGGGAATTCTACAATGAATCCTGCAAAGTCCGGTTTAGCCTGGTTCACTGCCAGGATATCTTCCGGGCGGGTCAGGCCGCAGATCTTGATCCTGGTTCTGCTCCCATGTTTCAACGGTTGTTCTCTCATATTCAGCCAATCCTGCCCTTTCTGTCTGACCCTGCCCCTTCCTGTTTCGTTACTATTTGCTGCTGGTCAGCTCTGTTACTTATTTGCTCTATTCTTTCATTTGGCCTTTATACAAGCGCTCTACCATTCAGATTTTCCAATGCAGCTTTCTTATCCGGGCTTCGCATCAGGGTCTCACCGATCAGGACTGCACCTACCCGATTTCTTTCCAGTATAGCGATATCACCTGCGTTTTTGATTCCGCTCTCAGACACAAATACCACATTGTCCGGTGCCAGGTTTCGAAGACGGATGCTATTATTCATATCAACCTTAAAGGTTTTCAGGTCACGGTTGTTTACACCGACGATCTTTGCACCTGTCTTTAATGCTCTTGCCACTTCATTCTCGTCATGAGCTTCCACCAGTGCATCCATTCCCAGAGCTTCTGCAAGCTCTCGGTATTCCAGGAGTTCCTGGTCATTTAAGATAGCACAGATCAGAAGTACAGCCGATGCGCCGAATGCTTTTGCCTGATAGATCATGTACTTATCCACCGTGAAGTCCTTCCGGAGGACCGGAATATCCACTGTTTCTGTGATCTCACGGAGATAAGTGTCACTTCCCATGAAATAAAATGGCTCTGTGAGGCAGGAGATCGCAGATGCACCTGCTGCCTCGTATTCTTTCGCAATTTCCAGATACGGAAATTCCGATGCGATCAGCCCCTTGGAGGGGGAAGCTTTTTTTACTTCACAGATGTAGGACATACCCGGCTTTTTCAATGATTCAAGAAAGGACGGCTGCTGTGGCGCTTTTTCTGCCAGGATTTTCAGCTGATCCAGGGGAAACTGAAGCTTTTCCTTCCGGATACGTTCTCTTGTTTTTTCTGCGATTTCTTCCAGAATGTTTTTTTCGCTCATTCTTTGTTTGTCTCCTTGATATTTCATTTCAACTCTCATTCAGCAATTTCAAGAAGTCTGACAGATTAATGTTTCCGTTCATATCTCTTCCGATAGGGATTGCCGATTTCTCTTCTGCCGCTATTATTTTCAAATCTCGTTACTTAATTTGATAAATTCCGCAAGCTTGGCAGCAGCTGCACCACTGTCGATCAGGTTTTCAGCCATCTTCACGCCATCTTCTATAGTCTTCGCCTTTCCTGCGATATAAAATGCTGCACCTGCGTTCATGCAGACCGCCTGACGCTTCGGGCCTTTTTCGGTTCCGTTTACAATGGCTTTTGTGATCTCTGCGTTCTCTGCCGGTGTGCCGCCTGCCAGATTTTCTTTGCTGCAGCGTGTATAGCCGAACTGCTCCGGTGTGATCTCATAGGACTGGAACCATCCGTCCTTGATCTCGCACACAGAAGTCGGTGCGCTCATGGAGATCTCATCCAGCTTATCCTGCCCGAAAACTACCATTCCGCGGTTCACGCCAAGCTTCATCATAACCTGTGCCAGCGGCTCTACCAGAGACTGGTCAAAGACTCCCATCAGCTCCATGTTTGCGCCTGCCGGGTTGCTTAATGGTCCGAGGATATTAAATACCGTGCGGATTCCCAGCTCTTTACGGATCGGTGCCACATATTTCATGGCAATATGATAATTCTGGGCGAACAGGAAACAGATGTTGATCTTTTTCAGGATCTCTGCACTTTTTTCCGGCGGGATGGTGATCTTTACGCCAAGTGCTTCCAGAACATCTGCTGCACCGCTCTTGGAAGATGCTGCACGGTTTCCGTGTTTTGCTACCGGAACGCCACCTGCTGCGATCACAAGAGAAGATGTCGTGGAAATGTTAAAGGAGTTTGCTCCGTCACCACCGGTTCCTACGATCTCCAGAACATTCATATCGTGGAGAAGCTTGATGCAGTGTGCACGCATTCCGGCTGCTGATGCAGTGATCTCATCAATAGTCTCTCCTTTCAGGGAAAGTGCAGTAAGGTAGGATGCCATCTGTACCGGTGTTGCCGCTCCGTCCATGATCTCATTCATTACGGCTTCTGCTTCGTCATATGTAAGATCTTCTTTTTTTGAAAGCTTGATGATTGCTTCTTTGATCATTGTTGTTTCCTCCTGTTCTGTAACGATTCTATCTTTTATGGATTGCTGTTCTCTGTCTTATCTGTCTCTGATAACCTTCATAAAGTTCTCGATCATTGTTTTTCCATCCGGTGTCATAACAGATTCCGGATGGAACTGTAATCCGAATATCGGATATTCTTTATGCTCCAGTGCCATCACCTCTCCGTCCTCAGACTCAGCGGTAACAACCAGTTCCTCCGGTAAGGTATCCCGGATAGCTGCCAGTGAGTGATATCTGGCTGCCGGAAAAGTTTCCGGAAGTCCTTCAAACATCCGGCTCTTTCCAACTTTATGTATCTCTTTCTGCTTTCCGTGCATCAGCTCTTTTGCGTAGGATACTGTCCCTCCGAAGGCTTCACAGATGGACTGATGTCCAAGGCAGATACCCAGGATTGGCAGCTTGTCTTTGAAATATTTTATGGATTCAATACAGATTCCCGCATCCTCCGGTTTTCCCGGACCAGGAGAAAGGATCAATGCCTCCGGCTTCATGGCCTCCAGCTCTTTGATGGTCACTTCATCATTTCTTACCACTTTGATATCCGGCTCCACAGAACCGATTAGCTGGTAAACATTGTAGGAAAAGCTATCATAATTATCGATCAGTACTATCATTCCAGTCCCTCCTGTGCAGTTTCGATTGCCTGTACAACGGCTCTTGCCTTGTTGCAGCACTCCTGAAATTCACTTTCCGGAATACTGTCTGCTACGATCCCTGCTCCTGACCGGATACAGATCTCACCGTTTTTCTTATAAACCAGGCGAATGGCAATACAGGTATCCAGGTTTCCGGCAAAATCCAGATATCCGATAGCACCGCCGTAAATGCCTCGCTTGCTCTGTTCCAGTTCCTGGATGATCTGGCAGGCACGGAATTTCGGTGCTCCGGAAAGCGTTCCTGCCGGAAGGATGGCATCCACTGCATCCACCGCATCCCTGTCATCCCGGATCTGGCCGGTCACTGTGGAACCAATATGCATCACATGAGAAAAACGCTCGATGCACATATATTTTTCTACGTTCACGGTACCGATCTTACTGATCTTTCCGATATCATTTCGACCAAGATCCACCAGCATATTATGCTCGGCACGTTCCTTCTCATCAGCCAGGAGTCCTTTTTCCAGCGCCAGGTCCTCTTCTTTTGTCTTGCCTCTTGGTCTTGTTCCTGCAAGCGGGAAGGTACTTAATTCTGTTCCTGCAAGCCTGGCAAGTGTTTCCGGGGAGGCTCCTGCAATCTCAATATCATCACTGGAAAAATAAAACATATACGGCGAAGGATTGGTAGCCCTGAGAACACGGTATGTATTAAACAGACTTCCCTCTGCTTTCGCTCGCATCGGATTGGAGAGCACCACCTGGAAAATATCTCCTTCGTGGATGTAATGCTTCGCTTTCTCAACCATCTCACAGTATTTTGCTTTCGGGAACTGCGGCTCAATGGAAGATTTCAGTTTCAAAGACGGAAATTCCTTCTGTTTTCCGTTTCGGATCAGATCTGTCATCTCTTCTAATTTTGCTTCCGCCTTCTGATAGGAATTTTCCGGATCATCCGTCATCACACCGGTGATCAGAAGCACCTTCTGTCTGTAATGGTCAAAAGCGATCACCTGGTCAAAAAGCATCAGATCCATGTCCCGGAAATCCTGTACTGTCTCGTCGGTAAGCTCCAGCTTCGGCTCGCTGTACTTAATATAATCGTAGGAAAAATATCCTACCAGACCTCCGGTAAAGGTCGGCATATTTTCCAGCACTGGGCTTTTGTATTCTTTCAGGATCTCCCGAATGGCATCTCCCGGATGCTTCACCTGCTGTACGGTTTTTTCTTCAGTTCCGTCCTCATGGATCCTGCGGATCTGAAGCTTTCCGTCTGTACAGGTGATCTCCATGGATGGCTCATATCCCAGGAAGGAATAGCGTCCCCATACCTCTGTCTGGCTGGCACTTTCCAGAAGATAGCAATGTCTGCTGGCTGTGCGTAAGGTCCTCATGACTTCTACGGGTGTATAGCGGTCGGAATACAGCTCTCTGCATACAGGGATTCGCCGGTATTCGCCTGACTGTGCGAGTTCTTTGATTTTTTCTAATGTTGGATACATATACAGGCCCTCCTGAGTTTTTCATTCCTTACCGGAGGACGGGACATTCGTGATCTGCATTCGCTGCTTGCTCATGAAATCAAAGAAAAGCCCGTCTCCGACAGAATCTGGTTCTGTCAGGGACGAGCTCTAAATTCAAAATCACCCGCGGTGCCACCCTGATTCACGGTCTGACCCGTGCACTTGGCGGAATACCTTCATATTCCCGGCAACTGACGTATGCCCTCACGTCACAGAATACTTGATACCCGAAAATATCTTTCCCTGTGCCCTCTGCGGTCCATTTGATAAACTGCCTCTCGACCCGGCTCTCACCCTCCCGGACTCTCTGTGCGCGCATGAATATCTTTATCTCCGCTTCAACGGTTTAGTGGTTTAGTGGTTTACTTAATTAAACTTTTTCTATAAAATAGCACAGCTTTTCTGATATGTCAATACAAATGTTGAAAAAAATATCATTTTGTTCTATAATTGTATGAAAGTAATTGTTATAAATATTACATAAGAAAGGAGTTTCACCAGAAAAACACTATGGCTGAAAGAAATACAAACACCTGGCTGGATACCCCCGATCCACAGGTTTTTATCAAAAATTCCGCAAAATTTAATGATCTGATGATGATGTATCGATGTACGGTCCGTGAGGTACGCACCAAGCTGGAAGTCCTCAACGATGAATTTTCATTGGAATATAAACGTAACCCGATCTCCTTCATCAAAACAAGGATCAAAAAGCCGGAAAGCATTTACAAAAAGCTCAAAAAGCTCGGCTATGAGTTTACTGCGGAGAATATTCAGAATCAGCTGAATGACGTGGCAGGCATCCGTGTTGTCTGTGCCTTTATCGATGATATCTACACTATTGCAGACCTGATCACCAGGCAGGATGACATTACCGTCATCCAGGTAAAGGACTATATCAAAAATCCAAAGCCAAACGGCTACCGCAGTTATCACATGATCGTGGAAATCCCCGTATTCTTCTCCAAGGGAAAAACTCCCATGCGTGCAGAGATCCAGATCCGTACCAACGGTATGGATTTCTGGGCAACTCTGGAGCATCAGCTGCGTTACAAGCAGAATATCGAAGAAATGGACGGTTATGAGGATGTCAGCAATGAACTGCTGAACTGCGCCCGCACTGTGATCGATATGGATAACGAAATGCAGCGGATCAAAAACAAGATCGGACAATTCCATGATATTTAAAAAAACAGGTGAGGCTGTTACAGCCTCACCTGTTCTTTCTCACTGTTTTTCACCCGGAACGCCCGTGGTGTCATGTGATAATGTTCCTTGAATACCCGATGAAAATAACTGTTATTTTCATAGCCTACAGCCGCAATGATGTCACTGACAGGCAGATCTGTTTCACACATCAGCTCTACAGCCTTGTTCAGACGTTTTCTCTGAAGAAGTTCCTTGAAATTAAACCCTGTGCTTTTCTTGATCATCTTACTGAGGACATGCATGGGAAGATGCAGACGACCACAAAGCTCCGTCAGCGTAGCAGTCCGGTATTTCTGTTCAATATAATCCAGTGTTGTCATAGAGATCATATTTTCGTACTGATTGGGCAGACGCATCTCCACATACTGCACCGATTCTATCAGATACATGAATATCAGGCCCATTGTGGTCTGATTGATCCGCTCTCTGTTCTCCTCACCGTTTACAAGAGAATAGATGATATTTTCCAGAAGATTCTGGATCTGCAGCACTTCCGCAACCTTAAAATGAAGATATTCCCCACGCTCTTCATCCTGTCGCAGGACATTCACCAGAAAATCTGCCAGCATATTGTCATTGCCCGCCATGGAATAGGCCACATCAAAAAACTCCGGCAGCACCATAAAATTGATCGCAATATCATTCTGCCCCGCTTTCAGAATCTCATGCTTCGTAAACTGATTGAGAAAAAGCAGCTCGCCTTTGTTAACTATGACTTTTTTTCCGTCAATGATATTAGTCAGAGATCCCTCACACACATACAGCACTTCCACAAAATTATGCCTGTGAGCCGGAAAATACACAAAACGGGTGTGTGTACGCACAGCGATCAGCCTGCCTTCTTTCAGCATTTTACGGCTGTCCACAGTAAAGTCCCGACCGGATGTGTAGAGATCTCTATCCACCTCTGCTTCTCCATCCAGGATTTTTCTCTCTTCCTCTGTGATCTTTCTCAGCTGATCCAGTAATGCCTGCTGCATGTGTTTTGCTCCTTCATCTGTTCATGGTTTTCTATTCTGCTGTCCTCATTTTAACACCGCAGCCATAAGAGTACAACCAGAATCAAAAGACTGAAATTTTTTCGGAAACCTTCTATACACCAAATTCAAATATACGAAACAAGGCGGAGTCCGAAGACTCCGCCTTGTCCCAAAAGGATTTATCATATGATTATACAGTCAATCTGAGGATTGATTAGTACAGCTTAGCCATCTCCTCGATGTTGCTTGTATCGAATTTCAGAGGTGCACCAAGAACAACCTCTGTACCGCCATCATCTGCCTCTGTTACTGTGTAGTCACCAAGGTCACCAGCTGTGAATTTGTCATCTTTAGCACCTGTGATGTCTTCGTTGATCAGAGCGATTGTTGTGTAAGCGCTGAGTTTTCCAAGGCCCTGCATATCCCACAGATAGAAGTATGGGCAGGAATGAGAATCATCATCACCTGTGTACTCCTGCATCTCAGATGGAAGTCCAAGTCCGGTCAGCTTGCAGGAAGATCCGTTATCCTGAAGATATTTAGCTGCTGCTGCGATACCAACTGTTGTAGGTGCGCAGATAACCTTCAGATCCTTGTAGTTCTGAAGAAGAGCTGCTGTCTGGTCTGTGGATTTCTGCGGCTCATCATCACCGTATACAACGTCTACAAGCTCAAGCTTGCTGTATTTGTCATCGCCTTCCATGATGGTCTTCATTGCGTCGATCCATGCATTCTGGTTAGCGGACTGAGATGTAGCGGAAAGGATAGCGAACTGTCCTTCACCACCGGAAATATCAAGAACTGCATCCATAAGTGCCTGAGCAACTTCTTTCGTACCAGCCTGGTTTACGAAAATCTCACGGCTGTCTTTGTTCGGTGCGGAGTCGAAGGAAGATACTTTGATTCCCTCATCCATAGCTTCCTCAAGCTTAGCCTGAAGAGCGTTAACATCGTTAGCGGAAATACAGATTGCATCGAAGTCCTGGGAAATCAGGTTGTCAAGAACCTTGATCTGTGCATCAGCTGTAGCTGTCTCAGGATAAACGACCTGAACCTCGCCGCCTTCAGCCTCTACTGTCTCCTGGAAAGATTTCGCTGCGATCTCGAAGAATGCGTTACCGGCTGCTTTACCAACCAGAGCGATCTTTTTGTCTTTTGCGGAATCACCAGCTGCTGCTTCTGTCTTAGTATCATCTTTTTTGTCATCTGCTGCAAGAACCGGGCAAACTGTACCAAGAACCATTGCTCCACAAAGGATTGCGCTAATTACCTTTTTTTTCATTGTTGTTCCTCCCTATAAGAATATAATTTTTTTATATGCTGCTGCCTCCGCTACACCAATGGAGGCAGCTAACAATCATATGGGTTTCAAAAGTGATATTTAGTTTTTCTTCATTGCGACTGCTTTTTTCACATCGCCGATGATATTCGGAAGAGCTACTGCTGCTACCAGAAGTACACCGATGATGAGAAGGATCACCTGAGCATTTACGTTCTTCTGTCCAAGGCCAACTCGTAAGCATACGATGATGAATGCAGAAATGATACCGCCGGCCAGGTTACCTTTACCACCTGTGGAGGAGATACCTCCGAATACTGCCATTGCAATGGCATCCATCTCAAATCCGTTACCGGTTGTTGTATTTGCACCGTAAGAAGAGGATACCAGGAATACTGCGCAAAGTCCGGACATAAGTCCCATAACTGTGTAGATGATGAAACGGATCTTCTCTACGTGAACACCTGCGTAATAAGCTGCCACACGGTTTGTTCCGATCGCATATGTACGGCGTCCGAATGTGCTCTTTCCAAGAAAGATCGCAAAAAGTACACCAAGGATCAGCACCAGGAAAAGAATATATGGAATATTTCCAACCTTTCCACCGATAGCACGGAAGCCATCTGTGTTTGTGATCGCAATACTTCCGCCGGCTCCAAGTGTTACCTCAGCGATACCACGGAAGATGATCTGTGTTGCCAGTGTTACGATCATTGGAGGCAGCTCCTTGAAACGGGTAAGGATAAATCCGTTAACCGCACCACAGAGGGCACCAACAACCAGTGCTGTAAGTACTACTACAATGAACGGAGCGTTTGTGTTGCAGACCATACAGCTTAAGGTAGCGGAGAGACACACGATCGCACCTACGGAAATATCGATCTCGCCTAATACCAGGATGTACGCCATTGGAAACATCATGAATACCTCTGCAAGGTAAACCGGCATCTGACGAAGAACACTCTTCATATTATAAAACTCAGAAAATGATGCGCAGAAAATATTTACCAGGATAAAGAGAATGACCAGGATGCCTTCCCAACTGAATATGATGTGTTTCATCGGATTTTCCGGCACATTGTTAATACTTCTTCCAGATTTTCCAGCCATGATTTACATCTCCCTTCCCTTTAATGCGTTTTTATCTGCGATTCTCTGCAGAACAACGTTGATCACAACTACTACCAGTATGATAACACCCTTGATCATGTTCTGCCACAGTGAACTGATACCTACAAGCGGAAGAGCTTTTGCGATCGTTGCAAGGATAATGGAACCGAGGAATGCACCTACTACGGTTCCACGTCCACCGCTCATGCTTACACCACCGATAACGCAGGCTGCGATAACATCCATCTCACCGCCGTACTGCATATCAGGCATTGCAGAAGCATAAACAGATACCTGAAGTGCTCCGCCAAGACCTGCGAGGAATCCCATGATCACATATACAAGAAGGTTGATATTCTTTGCATTGATACCGGAAACCTGTGCTGCGCTTGCATTACTTCCTACTGCGTAGATCCTTCGTCCTGTTCTTGTCCATTTCATAAAGAAGAAGAATACCACATAGCATACGATGATCACCCAGATAACCTTGTTGATCCCAAGGAAGCTGGTTGTTGCAAAATTCTTAAACTCACCAAGAGCTGCGGCACTTGCCCACTCACCACCGTGGGAAACAAGATAACCCATTGCTCTGTAGATGTACATAAAGCCCATGGTTGCAATGATAGGCGGAACGTTTGCTCTTGAAATCACAAGACCTACAACCAGTCCGCAGGCAATACCGATCGCCATTGCAATGATGAAAGCAAGTAATGTACTTGTGATATGTCCGTATTTCAGGAGCATACCGATGGACATACCGGAAAGTGCCAGAGTTGACATGATGGAAATATCGATTCCGCCTACCAGCATGACACACAGCATACCAAGTGACATTACCATTGTTACTGCATTATTTTTCAGCATCTCCATGAGTGACTTCGGCGTAAGGAATGACGGGCTGATCACTGTGACAACGGCAAACAGCACGACCACGATAATTGCCAGCAGAGCCTCTCGGGAGCCTGTAATCTTCTTGATAACAGATTTCTTTTCCATTATTTAGTCCCCTTTCCAGTGCTCTTTTCCATGGACAGCTCAAGGATTCCTTCCTGTGTTGCCTCTCCCCTGTTCAGTTCACCTGTCTTACGACCGTTGCACATAACGATGATACGGTCAGACATTCCAAGGATCTCAGGCATCTCGGAAGAGATCAGGATGATGGCATAGCCCTTCTTCGCAAGATCTCCCATGATCGCATAGATCTCGGCTTTTGCACCAACATCGACACCCTTTGTCGGCTCATCCATGATAACGACCTTCATTTCCTGAGCAAGTGCCTTGGCAACAACAACCTTCTGCTGGTTACCACCGGACAGTGAGCTTGCAGGCTGGAAAATATCAACAGCCTTGGTATCTACTTCTTCAAGAAGCTTCTTGGAAAGCTCTCTTTCTGCTTTCTCGTCATTGAATCCGGATTTTGCATATTTGCTGATGATCGGAAGGGTTACGTTTCTTCCAAGGCCCCAGCTCATGACAAGGCCCTGCTTCTGTCTGTCCTCAGGAAGAAGGATGATACCTTTTTCCATTGCTTCGGAAGGAGTCTTGATATAAACCTCTTTTCCCTCAAGGAAAACCTTTCCTTCGTCCGGATGGGTAATTCCGCTGACAGCTTCCATAACCTCTGTACGTCCTGCACCGACCAGACCGGTAAGACCTACGATCTCGCCTGCACGTACATTGAAGGAAACATCCTTGAAAAATCCTGTTCTGGAAAGATGTTCAATACGAAGCATCTCATCTCCCAGCTTAACCTCCGGCTTCGGGAACAGATCATTGATCTCACGTCCAACCATTGCCTTGATCAGATCTGCGTTTGTGATCCCGTTTACATCATAGGTTCCGATATACTGAGAATCACGGAATACGGTAACTCTGGAAGCCAGACGATACATATCCTCGAAACGGTGGGAAATAAAGATAATGGAAACGCCATTCTCTTTCAGCTTATCAACCAGTGTGTAAAGCTTCTCCGACTCGTTTCTGGTAAGTGCTGCTGTAGGCTCATCCAGAATGATGATCTTTGCATTTGTGGAAAGCGCTTTGGCGATCTCAACCATCTGCTGCTGTGCAACAGAAAGAGTTCCCATCTCAGCGGTTGCATCAAAATCTGCATCCAGCTCACCTAAGTACTTGTTCGCCTCCTGATTCATCTCTTTCCACTGGATCATATGATGTTTGATGATCTCGTGACCCATAAAAATATTTTCTGCAACTGTAAGGTGCGGATATGATGTCGGATGCTGATATACGGCTGCAATACCTGCCTCCTGGGCATCCTTCGGACCCTTGAAGTCAACCTTCTGTCCGTTCAGGAACATCTCACCTTCTTCTGCTTTATGTACTCCGGTAATAACCTTGATAAACGTAGATTTACCAGCACCGTTCTCACCCATCAGTGCGTGAACCTCACCAGGCTTGAGCTGGAACTGTACATTATTCAGAGCTTTGACACCGGGGAATATCTTCGTAATACCTTTTAATTCAAGAACATATTCTGACACGGCTCTTTCTCCTCCCTTTCCTTTAATCTGATTATATTCTATCATCCGGCCCACAGGTTGATAATGGGAATATTTTTGGATAAGGGTAAAATATTCTTCTTTTCCCTGTAAAATATTACTCATAAACCATTGTCCCATTCTCGTATTTCTATATACTTTATGCTATAATGATAACGCTGACGTTACAGTTTTCTGGGAATATAAACAGAACTGTAAACGTCCGATTTACGAAGCTATAAAGCTATGCTCGATTGGAGAATTGTATATGAAATTACTGATCGTCGATGACGAAGAACTTACGCGTACCGGACTGATCTCATCTATCGACTGGGATTCTCTGGGAATCACCGAGATCCTTCAGGCAGATGATGGTGTGAACGGACTGGAAATGGCCAGACTGTATAAACCTGAGATCATTCTCTGCGATGTACGGATGCCGCGGATGACAGGCATTGCCATGCTGGAGCGTCTGGAGAAATTCCTGCCGGACAGTATCCCTATCTTTATGAGCGGATATTCTGACAAAGAGTATCTGAAAGCTGCCATCAAACTAAAAGCCATCAATTACATCGAAAAGCCTCTGCATCCCGAGGAAGTACAGGCGGCAGTTCTGGAAGCGCAGACTCTTTACAAACAAAAGCTCCGCTCCCATCGTGGCGAAGCGATCCATTCTCAGGAAATCGCTACCCGGCTGGCACAACAGCTGACTCTTCCACCTTCCGATAACAACAAAATTGCAGATCTCTGTCTGGAACTGGGGCAGCCGGAGCTTCTTGAGAACGGCATGAATTTTACCTCTGTGATCGTAAAGCTTAATGAATCTGTGGAGGCTTCCGGTATTTTCCTGGAAGATCTCCAGAACGACATTTCCTGTTTTCTGGAGCATTACCATCTGAAATGTCTTTTTGTGGAAAAAAGAGTTCAGTATCTGGTCCACCATATATATGGAAGGAATGCCCTTTCCCCGACTACCCTTTCCGCAGTGGGAAGCTATATTTCCAGACAATATGACACCTGCGGAAAGCATCTGATCGCTGCCGGAAATACCGTAACGGATATTTTCAGGGTTTATCAGTCCTACGCTTCTGCCGTGATCCTTCTGCAGAACTGTTTTTTCTTTCCGGAAAAAACATTTCTGACGGAAAATTCCATCCGCCTGCTTTCACCGAAGGGACCGGTTCCGGATTCCCTGCATTCACCGGAAAATACTTTTTCCAAATATCTCCTGGCCGGAGAAGAAGAACCCTGTTTTCAGTTTCTTGATGAGCTTTTCCGGTATTATAGCTGCAATCACACATTTATGCCTAACCAGATCCGTGATCTTTATTACCAGCTATTTAATACACTTTCGGCTTCCCGTAAAAAAAATCAGCTGGAAACCGAACTTCATGAAAAGCAGGATCTGATCGTAGATACGTTAAACAACGCCTTCACCTACGAAGAGCTTCACAAAGCTCTGAAAGAAAAAACCGCCCAGTATTTTGAAGATGCGAAAAATTCCCAGCCGGAAAATTCCACGATCTTTATGATCAAGGATTATATCAGCCGGAACTATATGAACGATACACTTTCCGTAAAAGATATCAGCGGCCATGTATACCTTTCCGCATCTTATGTATGCACTTTTTTCAAAAGCGAGACCGGACAGACTCTCAATCAATATCTGACAGAATACCGAATGGAAAAGGCCAAGCAGCTGCTTTCCGATCCCAAATACAAGATTTCCGAGATTTCTTCCAAGGTAGGCTATACGGATGGCAATTACTTCGGAAAAAGCTTCAAAAAATACTCCGGCTTTTCCCCGTCTGAATACCGGGAGAAAATGTCATGAGGGCCCTCTGGCGCCGTTTCAAAAACGGCTACCTGAATTTAAACCTGCAGACAAAATTCACCATTGCCCTGATCAGCATTGTGGTAATTCCTGCCTGTCTTACCGCCTTTCTTTTTTATGGACGACTTTATAGCATGGTGGTTTCCAATACCATCCGGCAGGAGCAGGACGCCTCCGCAAAAACTGCACCTCTGATCGAACGGACTATGGATACGATCCTCGCTACTACCCGGAATATTACAGGACAGAATTTTTTTCAGGAACTTTTTTATATGCCGGTCAGCGATTCAGCAGAACAGCTTGCAACATCTAACCATGCCACTGATTTTAAAAATGCCGTTCAGCGTCTGACCACAGATTCCATTGTTACCGATGTACAGATCTATGTGGATTTTCCTGATGATCTGAAGACACTGGATACTTATCCCAACACTAAGAATATCCTTGCTCCCTTAAGTCAGGCGAAAGGTACCTACTGGTACGGTATCTTTCAGGGAAACCGGAACACCCAGGAAATGTTCTGTCCTTCCTTCTATCTTGGTCCCAGGGAAAAAAAGAATTATGGTGATATGGCATATATCTGCCCTTTAAGCCTTTATTATCACTCCACTGCCTATAAGGCTTATCTGGCAGTGTATTATTCCGATGACAAGCTTACTTCCATTCTTTCCGACAATCTATCTCTGGAAGGAAGTGTTTCATATATTGTAAACGAACGTGATGCCATTGTTGCTACCTCAGATCTGTCATTATCCGGAATCTACCAACTGGATTACGACACCATCAAGGCTTCCTTTATGTCTTCCAATAACTTCATTGAGCGGAACATTCTGGACACAAAGGTTTATGCCGGTTTTTACAGCATTTCCAATACGGACTGGTTTATGGTGACGGTCCTTCCTTCCCCGCCGCTGATCCATGCGAGCAACCGACTGATGGTCCAGATCGTACTGATCTATGCAGTTTTTCTGGTTCTGGCTCTGATTTTTGCCAATGTACTGGCTCATTCCATTACCGGAAGACTTTCTTCTGTGATCCGGCAGATGCAGACCGTCCGCCACGGCCCGCCTACTCCTATGGAAAGTCCACAGGCACATGATGAGATCGGTAATCTTATCGATACCTACAACTATATGACTCGAAAAATGGAGGAACTGATGGAGAAGCAGGCTAAGGCTGCAGAAGATCTCCGGATTGCAGAATTCAATTCCCTCCAGGCACAGATCAATCCGCATTTTCTTTATAATACCATGGATATGATCAACTGGATGGCACTGCAGGGACAGACCGATGAGATCAGTCACGCAGTGCAAAGTCTTTCCCGTTTTTATAAGCTGACTCTGAGCCGCAAAAAAGGAATCTCTACCATTGCAAGGGAGCTGGAGCATGTAACCATCTACGTGCAGCTTCAGAATATGCGCTACCACGACAGCATTGAGCTGATCACGGATATCCCGGATGAGCTTTCAGAATACCAGATCCCGAAGCTGACTCTTCAGCCTGTTGTGGAAAATTCCATTCTTCACGGGATCCTGGAAAAAGAATCAAAATCCGGAACTATTGTTATTACCGGATGGATGGAAAATGAGGATATTGTTCTTCTGATTTCCGATGACGGTGTTGGGATTTCGCCGGAAATCCTGTCAACTATCCTTTCCGGAAAGGGAAAAAGCCAGTCCGGCGGCACCAATATCGCAGTTTATAATACCCACCGGAGACTCCAAATTCTCTATGGAAATAATTACGGACTCACTTATTCCAGCAAGCCTGGAGAGGGGACGGATGTTGAGATCCGGTTCCCTGCACATCGTGAAAAGTAACTTACGTTCCAAAAAAATCTTTATTCAGAAATGAGGTATGACACTATATGAATACACAGCCAGAAGCTCTTTTATATAATTTTAACGACCCGGAACGGCTTCGCCAGATCCGCCGCTATCTGAACCGTCAGAAGGTTAAGACACGGATCGTCACTGCGCCGGAATTTCTTCATCCGCTGGGATATCTTTTTGAGATTCCGGGATTTCATCCCTCATCCCAGTTTAATCTGGGAAGCAATTTCAGTGATGAGATGATCGTGCTGAAGGATTTTTCCAGTGCACAGATGGATGGTTTTCTTGCTTTTTTCCGTGAAAACCAGATCCCACCTGTTGCACTGAAGGCCATGCTCACACCGGTAACTCAGCACTGGTCTTCCATCCAGCTGCACGATGAGCTTTCCAGGGAGCACACACTTATGCATAAAAAATAAATAAAAATCCAAAGCTTTGATCTGCCGAATCTGCCTGCTGCATTTCCGGCAGATCTTTTTTATCTTATTTTTCCCACTGAAAAAGGAGACCGCTCCGCGCAGTCTCCTTTTTTGAATATGTTTTAGGTTGAATACATAAGAAAGAATTTATCTTGTCACGATATCTACCGGTACGTTAAAGATTTTTGCAACCTTCAGGATCGTATCGATGTGTCTTCCTGTAGCAGCTGCCATATGATGTGTCGGGCCAGCCTCGCTCCAGCGGTTAACGAACTCTCTTGCTCCGCATGTGAAGCGTGTTCTCATGTTTGTATCACCGAAGGAAAGGATCGGTCCCTCCTCGTTTACGCCCTCAGCTACAACGAATTTGAAGTTTCCGTCTTTATCCTGAGTGATCGCAAGGTAGGTCACCGGACCTGTGTACGGATAGAACTGTGTCAGATATCCGCCGCCTGTTTTGCCATGGAATACTTTTACGATCTTCATGGTTGGCTTCTTGTCAGAGATGTCCGCGTCACCGCTTCCGGAATGTCCGATGATGCAGATGTCATCATTGAAGTCGATGGAGTACATCTCAGAAAGCTGACCTGTACCGGAAATTGTCTTTAAGATACTCATTGCCATGGCAACCTTCATGTCACCCTCTACCGCACATGCAGTACCCTGTTTGATCAGCATGGAGAATGCCGGGATCAGCATACTGTCAAGGACACCTGCTTTACCCTGTGCAAATCCGTCGTAATGAGAAGCGATCATTCCAAGATGCTCGTCCTTTACCCATTTCTCAAAAGCAACAACGTATTTGGCCATATCCCATACTTTCTCAATCGTGCCGCCGCCCTCAATATCGAATGTATCAAGGATATCCTGTGCCTTTGCACGGATTGCCTCCTCGTCTGTGATATCATCAGCGATCGCCCACATCTTCTCCCAGTCGAACTGTTTTGTGTAGAGGAACATTCTGTTATAGAGGTTTGTCTCATCAATATACAGATCCATCATACCCGGATACGGTCTTCCGATCTGTGCAATGTTAGTCTCACGGAATCTTCTCCTTACCTGAGCAGCCTTGCACCAGTCTTCGATCTCAGCCTGAACTGCCGGATCTCCGCCTTCTACAACGCCTGTGATAACCGCATGTCTCTTGCCTGCTCTCTCAAGGTCAGCAACTGCCTCGCCTACAGCACCGCATGCATAGCCTTCACCCAGCCAGGAGGCAATGTCAGTGTGCTCATAATCCAGCGCTTTGATCTTCTGAACGTTTACAAGAACAACCGGAACATCCAGATCACGGATCGCCGGAAGCATGTTGTAGGATGTTGCGTATGTCAGCATCTGAAGAAATACAAGGTCAACATCTGCTGCACGGAACTTATCTCCTGCCACCATTGCCTGCTCTTTTGTTGTCACCATTCCGCCGTCAACGATCTCTACTGTATCCGGGATCGTTTTCTTGAATGCGTCGTACTGTGCCTCAAATTCCGGCACCAGTGACGGAAACTGCGGAAGATATGCGCCTAAAGCAATTGAAAATACACCAACTTTTGCCTTTGTGTTAACTAACATAATAAGACCTCCAATTATTTATGCTTTGTATACTTTAATACCGAAGGACTCATGGATGGTTGTACGAGCCTCCTCGATCGTTTTAAACTCCTCGGCCTTCAGCATCTGTGCTGTGATATTACCGATTGCAGTAGCCTCACCAGGGCCTGCATGGATTTCTTTCTTTGTAGCTTTTGCAGTCAGCTCATTTAAGTATCCTGCATTGGAACCACCGCCTACGATATGGATACGGCTGTAGGTTCTTCCTGTCATCTCCTCGATTTCTTTTGCAATCTTAGCGTAGCAATCTGCAAGGCTTGTATAGATAACGGTTGCAATCTCGCCAAGAGTTTCCGGAACCTGCTGTCCTGTTCTGCGGCAGTAGTCCTGAACCTCTTTTGTCATGTTCTCAGGAGAAAGGAAGCACTCATCGTTTGCGTTTACTCTTGACGGGAAGTCTTTTGCCTCCTCAGCCATCTCGCAGATCTGTGCAAAGCTGTACGCATCATCAAACTCATGACGTACAGACTGGATCATCCAGAGACCCATGATGTTCTTCAGATAACGGAAACGTCCTGCATATCCACCCTCGTTTGTGAAGTTCATCTCACAGCTCTTCTCAGAGCAGTCTGCTTCTTTTCTCTCGATTCCCATCAGAGACCATGTTCCGGAACTGATATAAATAAAATCGTCATCATTTGCAGGCACAGCCAGAACTGCAGACCCTGTATCATGTGTAGCCGGTGCTACAACCTCAAGATCAAAGCCAACTGCTTCCTTCACTGCGTCTGTTAAATGTCCGATGCTTGTGCTAGGCATGATCAGCTTCTGGAATATCTTTCTTGGATATCCCAGCATATCGATCAGCTCATAATCCCAGTCCTTGGTTGTCGGGCATACAAGCTGTCCTGTGGTTGCCTCTGTGTACTCGCAAGTTTTTTCGCCTGTAAGAAGAAAATGGAAGTAGTCCGGTACATGAAGAAGTGTCTCAGCCTGCTCCAGATACTCAGGATGTTTCTTCTTCACTGCCATCAGCTGATATACTGTATTGTAGATCGCTTTCTGGATACCGGTTCTTGCATACAGATCCTTCAGGGAAATTGTCTTATAAACTTCCTCGTCCATTCCCTCTGTACGATGATCACGGTAGCCTACCGTGTTGCCAAGAACCTTGTCATCCTTGTCTAGAAGCACGAAGTCAACACCCCAGGTATCAACACCCATGCTTACCGGGATCTTGCCGATCTCTTTACATTTTTTGAGACCATTTACGATCTCGGTGAAAAGGCGGTCAAACTCCCAGCAGAGCTCTCCATCCTTCTTAACCATGCCGTTCTCAAAACGATAGATTTCTTCCAGGATCATTTTTCCGTTTTCCATATGTCCCAGAATGTGACGTCCACTGGATGCTCCGATATCTACTGCTAAATAATATGTTGCCATTTTTAAATCCTCCTCAATATGTAAGCTTCTGATCACTTTCATATCTGATGTTGTATTTATCATACATCAGGATCCTTCCGGTGATAAGAACCTCTTTTGTCAAAAAAAGTGTCTTTATTTGCCAATAATACAGCGATTATTTATGAACTACTACATTATTTGTTTAAAAAATCCGCTGACTGAATCAGCCAGCGGATCTCTTATTTCATACGTCCGAACGCAATCCGCGTTCATTATAACTTCACGATCTTATCAATTATATGATTTGATTAGTCATAAAGGTTAGGAGCGATATCCTCGTCTTCCATATTTGTTGCATCATACCAGTAACCGTCTGTAGGAACATCCTCAAGCTCCTGGCCGTTTGCTGCTGCTGTCAGAGCGTAGATTGCATAGTATCCCATCATAAGAGGAGACTGTGTAACAGCACCGATGAATGTGCCATCTTTAACAGCTGCTTTGATGATAGAACCAGCATCGAAACCAACACCAACTACATCACCGTTTGCCGGGTCAGAACCAAGAACGTTAAGGTTAGCATTTGCTGCAAGAACACCCTCTGCAGAAACCTGGTTGGAACCGAATACTGCGATACAGTTCTCCTGGGAAAGGATTGCCTGAGCCTCTGTGGAGCAAAGCTCTACAGTTGTCTGTGCCGGAACAGCTACCTGGATAACAACGTCTGCGTCTTTAGCATCAGCATCAGCACCCTCTGCTGCGTTAACATAGAACTCGTTACCGCTTACTGCTACAGTCTTGCCATCAGCCTGAAGAAGCTCGATCATCTTGTTGATGAATCCAGTACCACGCTGCTGAATGTTCTGAGCTGTTGCATCCTGGTTAACCTCACCGATGATAACCTGTCCGTCTGCATCTTTAACAACGTCTTTAATGGAGTTGTACATATTCTCAGCTGCTACTGCACCAGCCTGTGCGTTGTCTGTACAAACCTCGCATACTACAGATCCTTCCGGAGCATCAGCGATACCTGTATCGAAAGTTACAACCGGGATACCTTTTTCTGCACATGTCTTAAGAGCATCCTGAACAGAAGATGTATCGCAAGCTGCAAGTCCTAATCCAACAGGATTGGAGCCGATAGCTGTGTTGATCATGTTAACCTGGTCAGCGATATCGGACTCACTGTTCGGTCCCTGTGCTTTATAAGTAACGCCCAGCTCCTCAGATGCTTTCTTCATACCTTCCTGAGCTGCATCCCAGTATGTAGACTGGAAAGATTTAACCATCATCGGGAACTCATAAGCTTCGTTTGCTTTCAGTCCGTCGAACTGTGCAGTAGGATCCTCAGCTGCTGTGGAATCTGCAGATTTCTCTGTTGCTGCATCTTCTTTCTCCTCAGCTGCAAAAGCTGCAGTTGCACTCATGCTTGTTACCATTGCTGCACAGAGCATTAATGCCATAACCTTTTTTGCTTTCATATAATATTTCCTCCTTAAATATATTATATAGTTTTTTTATGTTCATACGCCATTGCTACCCCTTGGCGTTTCACATCTTTGATAATGGGTACTGTCACATTTCTCTGTGAACAGCACCCTTTTTCACATTATATCTCACTGCTTATCAGTGAGCTGCTTTTTTCTCTTTCAGGATATCGATCAGAACGGCTACGATCAGAACGATACCAGTGATGATCTGCTGCCAGTTTGCCTGCAGGCCGATATATGGAAGACCTGTTTTCAGAAGCATGATGACGAAGATACCAACGAATGTACCGATCACGGAACCATATCCACCGGTAGCTGCTACACCACCAACGAATACACCACCGATAGCATCCATCTCAAGTCCGGCACCAGTACCAGGCTGTACAGTAGGTGTTACTGCTGCGTATGCGATCGCTGCAAGACCTGTAAACAGACCGCAGACAACGTATACCATTACGTGATAGAACTTTGTATTGATTCCGGAAAGGGCTGCTGCCTCTTTGTTGGAACCGATTGCAATTGTATAACGACCGAATTTGGTGTGGTTCAGGATGTACTCCATAAGAAGAACCAGAATGACCATCCACAGGAATCCAAGCGGATAACGGGAAGCACTTCTTCCTGTACCAACAGTTACTTTAAAGATTGTGTGGAACCATCCACCATCCTGTGTAAGTCCCGGCCAAGGTGTCGCACTGCAGAGAGATCCGGCACCACGGGTGATCATACAGGTACAAAGTGTTGCCAAAAATGGCGGCAGGTTCATAACACCGATCAGTACACCGTTCAGTGCACCGACTGCGATACCAAGAACAACACAGATCAGCATTGCCAGAGCTACCGGGCAATTGTTGTTTCTGATCAATGTTCCGGCGATCAGTGCGTATGCTACCATACCAGTTCCGATTGACAGGTCAACACCACCAGTGATAAGCGGGAATGTAACTCCGATCGCCATAAGAAGATCGTAATATGAGAAATCCAGCATACTCAGGATCGTGGTGTACTGTCTGAATTCTTTACTCAAGCCTGAGAATATTGCACACAGGACAATGATAACGAGCAAAACAATAAATCTCTGATCACTTAAAATACTTTTTTTCTTCTTAGTCATGACTTTCCTCCTTAATCGATATTCCGTGTGGCCTTGTCCATGATGTTTTCCTGGGTTGCCTCGGAGATATCAATACATCCGGTAACTTTACCCTCACACATGATGATGATACGGTCACTCATTCGGAGAACTTCCGTCATCTCAGAAGAAATCATGATAATGGATTTTCCTTCTGCTGCCAGTCTGTTCATTAATTTGTAGATTTCGTTCTTAGCACCAACATCGATACCTCTGGTAGGCTCATCGAAAATAAGGATGTCACTGTCTCGTGTCAGCCATTTTGCGATAACTACCTTCTGCTGGTTACCACCGGAAAGGTTAACTACCAGCTGGTCTGTAGTAGGTGTCTTAGTTGCAAGTTCGTTTACATATTTCTCAGCAACTTTTTTCTCTTTTGCTTTGTTGATAAAGATACCATTGGTAAACTCTTCCATTGTTGCCAGTGTTGTATTCTCTGTTACAGATTTCTGTACAACACAGCCGTATCTTCTTCTGTCCTCTGACAGATAACCGATACCGTATTTAACAGCATCCTGCGGGCTGTTGATGGTAACTTCGTGAAGCTGTCCATCTTTACCCATAACAGAGATCTTACCACTCTGTTTCGGGTCTGCTCCGAACAGTGCTCTGGCTGTCTCGGTACGTCCTGCACCCATCAGTCCTGAGAAACCAAGGATCTCACCTTTCTTCAGTTCAAAGCTTACATCTTGAACCATCTTTCCTGCGTTCAGATGTTCAACCTTAAGAACTACCGGTGCATCTGCCGGAACTGCACTCTCCTGCTTCGGATCCTCATAAATAACACGACCAACCATCATGTTGATGATATCTTCTTTTGTACTGTCTTTTGTGATGAGAGTTCCTACGTAACCACCATCTCGCATGACTGTTACACGGTCTGTGATGGTTTTGATCTCATCCATACGGTGTGAGATATACACGATACCAAGATTTTTCTTACGAAGGTCACGGATGATCTCGAACAGATCCGCGATCTCTTTCTCGGTAAGTGCTGCGGAAGGCTCATCGAAGATGATGACCTCAGCTTTATGAGAGATTGCTTTTGCGATCTCACACATCTGCTGTTTTCCGACTGTCAGGTTTTTCATCTTTTCCTTCGGATTGATCTCAATGTTCAGATCCTGGAAAAGCTTCTTTGAATCCTCGATCATCTTTTTGTCATCAATGCGGAAACCTTTTTTCGGTTCACGTCCGATGAAGATGTTCTGAGCAACGGTAAGATCACCTACCATGTTCAGCTCCTGATGTACGATTACAACGCCGGCATCCTGTGCCTCACGTGTATTGTGGAATTCTGTTTCCTGTCCTTTGTAAACGATGGAACCTGAATCCTTCTGATAAATACCGGTAAGAACCTTCATCAGTGTTGATTTACCGGCACCGTTTTCTCCCATAAGTGCATGTACTTCGCCGCGTTTTACTTCGAAATTAACGTGATCCAGAGCATGAACTCCAGGAAAGGACTTATCAATGTCCTTCATAGTTAAAATAACTTCACCCATTGTCGCATCCTCCCTCTAAGATCAGTTCTTTCTGCGTCTTGCAGAAACGTCGATATAAACTGCAACGATAACGATGATACCTGTGATGATCATCTGCTGTCCTTTACCAAGACCAAATGCCATGATGCCCTGCTGAAGAAGAGAGATGATGAATACGCCGATTACAGTACCGCCGATGGAAGCAAGTCCACCAACCATGGATGTACCACCCATAACGCAGCCTGCAATAGCCTCATTGTTGTACTGATCGCCATAACCAGGCTGAACAGTTGTGTATGTAGCTACAAAGAAGAGTGCTCCAATACCTACCAGGAATCCGCAGATCACATAAGCAAGCATTTCCCATTTCTTTGTGTTAACACCGGAAAGGCGGACAGCCTCTTTGTTGGAACCAAGGCAGAGGATGTAACGTCCCGGTTTTGTGTTGTAAAGAACGATACCGCAGATAACTGCCATTCCCAGGAAGATAATGATTCCTACAGGGAAGCCGTTTACGGAAACGATATTACGGAACCAGCCGTTTGCATCGCTGGCTGCCGGCCAGCTTACAGACTGTGTTTTTGTGAATACAGAAGCAATACCTTTTGCAATGTTCATGGATGCCATGGAAATAATGAATGGTGGCACTGACATGTAAGAAACCATCCAGCCATTGAAAATACCAAAGCAGAGACCGATCAGAATGCAAAGGATCATGGCAACTGCACAGGGAACCTTGTAAGATGTCATGCAGTAACCGGATACCAGTGCACAGCAGAACATTACAGGTCCGATGGAGAAATCAATTCCTCCTGTAGCGATTACGAATGTAACGCCAAGTGACAAGAAGCCCAGGAAGTACACATAGTTCAAAGTAGACTTGATACTATCAACAGCCGGAAACTTGTTTCCAAGAACTACTTTAAAAACCAGGAACATAAGAATCAGAACACAGACAAGAAGTATTCTGTTCAATCCGAGCTTCTTAACGATTGGATTTTGTTTTAAGTTTTCCAATTTTTACCCTCCTCACGTTTTGCACGTATCTTGTGTTTTCTTGGTTATTATAATACCGTCAAAAATCAATAATTGTAATAGAATATCTTTCAAAAAAAGGTTAAATATTTACTGTATGGTAAATATTTAACCCTTTTCTTTGTGCATTTATGACTATTTACGGTGTAAGATCACCATATGTTTTTAACGTATTAAACGGGAAAAGCAGTTTTTCGATCTCACTGGTATACATATTGTCAGGAGTCACCAGCTGGCACCCGGAATTAATATTCTTCTTATAGTCTTCTCCACGCAGCATCTTAACAGTTTCCCGAACACCCACATACCCCATTTTAAATGCCTTCTGTACAACGATTCCCTGGAAGATTCCGTGTTCCATCAGCTGGACGGCCTCCTGTGAGCTGTCTACTCCCACCACCCTGATCCGATTCTCTGCTTTTGCTGCCTTTACTGCTCTTGCAGCACCTACAGAGGAATATTCATTCATTCCCGCGATCATCTTGAGATCCGGATATTTTTTCATCAGCTCTTTTGTAAGCTCATAGGACTTGTCATACTGAGAATCACAGTATACCACATCTACGATATTATCCTTCAGACTGCCAAGTCCTGTCCGGAAACCTTTTTCTCTTTCAACTGCCGTAGATACACCCTTTACATGTGAAACGATCGCAATCTGATCATCCGTTCCCACAAGATCCTTCGCAAACCTGCCAAGGATCTGTCCCGCTTCCAGATTATCGGTCGCAACGGTAAGATCCTGGACCTCTTCCTGTGTGTAGGAATCAATAAATGCGATATGTATTCCCTGTTCCTTTGCCTTCTTCAAAAGCTGGTCGGATTCAGTGAAGCTGGACGGCGAGATCAGGATCGCGTCCGGTTTTTCTTCTATTGCCCTTTCGATCAGCTTGTTCTGCCCAGCCACATCATTCTCTTCCTCAGGTGCCCATACGCGGATATCTGCATTATATTCCTTTGCAGCCATCTCCGCCCCCTGGATCAATGATGTCCAGAAATCATTGGTACCGTCCACAACCTTCGGAATATAGATCAGCGATAGTTTTCTCTCTTCTTCTACCTGTTTATAATAGACTATTCCGGCTACAAGCCCCGCCACAAGGCAGATGACCACTCCTAAAGTCAGGAGTTTTCTATGTTTTTTCATATTGATTCCTCCTGTATTCCCGGAATGGTGATCGTGGCAGTGGTTCCGACACCTTTTTCACTTTCATAGGTGATCCCGTAATTTTCTCCATAATAAAGCTTCAGACGTTTCTGTACATTGTAAACACCCACACCATTGGAATGATAATTCACCTTATGCTTATCATAAATATGTGACAATGTTTCCTCATCCATACCTACACCGTTGTCGATCACCTGAAGAACTGCATTTCCGTCCTTCATAAAGCCTTTTACCTGCAAAAGTCCCTTACTCTCTTTATATTTCAGTCCATGATAGATGGCATTTTCAATGATCGGCTGGAGAACCAGCTTGATCAGAGGGATATTTAATATAGAAGGTTCTACATCGATCTCGAATTCCAGCTTGTCCTTGTAACGCATCTTCTGGATCGTAAGATAACCCTTGGCATACTCCACTTCCCTTGCAAGAGGAACCACTTCATCTTCATTACTGATGCTCTGACGAAGAAGACGCGCCAGGGATGCTGTCATCAGAACAACCTCTTCGTACTTTCTGCCCTCTGCCATCCAGATGATCGAATCCAGGGTATTGTAGAGAAAATGAGGATTGATCTGGGACTGAAGGGCCTTAAGCTCACTTTTTCTCTTTGCTTCCTGTTCCTTCACGTTCTGCTCCATAAGATCCTGTATCCTATGTGTCATCACATTGAAAGATTTCGTCAGGCTTCCAATCTCATTCTCTGAATCGATCTCCACATCTGCTCCGTCAAAATGCCCTTCCTGTACTCTGGACATGGAATCTCTGAGACGCTGAAGAGGATATGTAAGACTCTTTGCCAGAAATCTGGAAAAAAGCAGTGCCACGATCATCAGAAGTGCGGAAATAAGCACATAAATACTCTGTGCCTGATTGCTTTTGCGCAGAAGCTCGCTGACGCTCATACAACCCACAACGGTCCATCCGGTTTTATTTGATCTGGAAATGGAATACAGCTTTCCTCTGTTTCCCTTTTCGGTACGCACCGTATCTTCTTTTGATTTCACGATCAGGTCGATATTCTCAGTCTGCAATTCATTGTAAAGCTGCTGCTGTTGGGGATGGTATACAATATTTCCGCTTTCATCCAGAATAAATGCGTATCCCTTTTTCCCGATCGTATTCTGATCACAAAGTTCACTGATGGCACTGTAATTCAGATCAATAAAAAAGACTCCCTCTTTCTCACCACTGTTGGAAAAATTACGGATTCCCCTGCTTAAAGTGATCACCCACGGACGCTCTCCGCTGATGATGTGCTGTACATGAGAAGATGTAAGAAGCGGGCCTTCCGGCTTCTGTAAAGCTTCCAGATACCACTCCTGGGTGGAAAGCTTCAGATCCGGATTCACAGACTGTTTGCCGTCGTTGATCAGCTTCCGTCCATTACTTCCAATGATTCCAAGATTTCGGATATCACTTCGTCCATCCAGAATAGTCTTGAACTGATTGATCAGACGCTCTCTTGTTCCATTGTCCACATTTTCACCAAAAAGATATTGCTGTACATCCTCGTTACTGGAGATCATATAGGCTATATTTTCCATGTAATCAATATAGGAATCAATATTCTGATTCATCTGCTGCACGATATTCTGGGTGTAGACAGCAGAATTTTCAAAAATAGAATTGCGGGTATATCTCATGGAAACACCTGTTATGACCAGCACCGCACTTAAAAGCAGCACCGTCACTACCGCAAAGATCGCACTCTGGATACTCTTAAATTTTCCTATGATCTTTGCCGCAAACCGGATATCTCTCATTTACGTTTCTCCCTTGCATATTCTGTTGGTGTGCAGCCGGTCATTTTTTTGAAGGAGATCCCAAAATAATGGGGATCTGCAAATCCGACTTTCTCGGCAATTTCATAATTCTTCATAGTTGTATTCTCCAGAAGTTCCTTCGCCTTCTCCATACGGGTACGGATCAGAACCTCTGTAAAAGTCTCTCCCGTAAGATCCTTAAAGATCGTACTGAAATAGCTTGTACTGATATTCAGATAGGAACAAATACTGTTCAGGCTTAAATCCGGATCCATATAATTCTTCTGGATATAATCCAGGGCAAGTCTGGCCTGACGCTGTCCGCTGGAGCTGTTTGCATCAGAAAGTGTCTGGAAAATCTCTCCGATATGATTCCTGACCAGTTCAACAGCACTGTCAAAAGAATTCTGCTCCGTAACCTGCTGCAGAAGTGCTTCTCTTTTGGAAAAAAGCCTATTGTCCGGAACCATATCCTCACAGGTCTCATCTGCTGCACGGATGATCTGCTGAAGATACACGCAAGCACGACTCTTATCCACCCGCGCTTCCTTGATCTCAGAAGAGATCTGTTCCAGAATATGCTCTGCGTTTTCCTTTTTACCCATTTTCAGAGCAGCTGCCAGCTTCTCTACATAAGCTTTAATGGAAAGATTTTTTTCCTCCGGCTGTTCTTCCATATCAATAAGAAGGCTTCCTCCAAGAAGATAACGATATTCAATAGCTTTCTCTGCAAGTTCATGGGATGCACGAAGCTCCTGCTGAGTTCTGGCCCAGCTTCCCACACCGATAGAAATATCCAGCGACATCAGTTCCTTCAGCTTATCCTGGATCGTCCTGCAGATCTCCATTATCTTGTGTTCAAACTCTCTGGTACGGTTTCCCATGAAAAGAGCACCGACCTTGTTATTTCCGGCCTGATATGCCACTCCTGCTTTTTCTTTGCTGATGATCTCATCACTGATATTAAAAAGGACAAAAGACATCAGTGCACTCTCCTGGCGTTTCTCCGCAGTAAGCTGACTGCCGTCCGAATACAGATCCAGATCAAAAACGGCCACACGATAACATGCTGCCTCAAGATCGATTCCTAGTGCTGCAAGCTCTTCCAGACTTTCCTGCCGTGTCTTGATATTATCCACAAAGCCCTGCAGCGCTCTGGAACGGATCACAATGGCGTTTTTCTGATAATTCTCGGAAGTCTGTGTCAGACGTTCCAGCTTCTCTTTTTCTTTTCTTTGCTGGTCCACCTTCTCCTTCATTTTTCCGATAACATTTCTGAGTTCCATGGCTGTCACCGGCTTCAGCATATATTCACTGACACCATACTGGATCGCCTTCTTGGCATACTCGAATTCTCCGAATCCGCTGAAGATCACGATCACGATGTCCGGATAATTATCATGGAGAAAACGGCTCAGTTCCATACCATCCATATATGGCATAAGGATATCTGTAAGCACGATATCCACCGGATGGTTCTGTACAAATTCCGCTGCTGCTTTCCCGTTATCACAGTCTCCTACCAGCTCACAGTCCATTGCTTTCCAGTCAATATTCTCCCGGATCGCATCTCGAACAAGTATCTCATCATCTACCAGTAAAATACGATACATAATTTCTGTTGTCCCCCTCTGATCAGTTTCTGTTGTTTTTATTGCACATCCCCCTGACAGATCCTTCCCCCCGTCTCTGTCATTTTCATTGGTAAGATTACTGTCCTTTCTGTGAACAATAACTGTTAATTCTTTTTATATGTTAACATGTTTGGTTAAAATTTACAACGGAGTTTCTTAGTCCAAATTAAATACAAAGAAATCCCGCATCCAACATATGGAACACGGGATTTTCCTGCATATTTTTATTATTTTACGATAACGCCATCCTCGTCCCAGAGGTCATGCCAGTCCCTGGCACCATGCCACAGAAATACCTGTCCTTTTACAAGACGGTTGCCTTTTTCCAGAGTTGCGATGGTTGCCATTTCTTTCTCTGTAAGGGGATCCTCTGTGACACATTTCAGGTTGCTTGCATAGTTGTGCACAGAGAACGGAATGGAGATCTCTCCTCTCTGATGTGCCCATTTCAGAGCGATCAGAGCCGGATGAACACCATGTGCCTTTGCGATCGCCTGCATCTCCGGAACCTCCAGATCCGCAACATCCTCCGGGCAGATATCTCTCTCCGGTCTGCGTGGAGAACCAATCGGCATATAGCCTACCGGCTGGATGTTATGCTCTACCAGATAATCATAAAGCTCCTGCTGCTGGAAGCATACATGAAGCTCAAGCTCACAGGTTGCAGGTTTGATCTTCATAAGCGGAAGAACTGCCTCAAGCTTCGGAATGGTCATATTGGAAATACCAATGTAACGGATCTTTCCTTTTTCTACCAACGCCTCACACTGGCGGTATGTATCCATAAACTCCTCCACACTGAAGGGTTTGGACTCCGGATTTCTGGAATCCACATCACATCCCGGTGCATGATAGTTCGGGAATGGCCAGTGGATGAAATACATATCCACATAATCGCACTGAAGATCCTTAATGCTCTTGTCGCAGGCTTCCTCTACTCTTCTGTGCATGTCGTTCCATACCTTTGTCATGATAAAAAGATCCTTACGCTCTACAACACCTTCGTCAAAAGCGTCCTTAAATACCTGGCCAATCTCATGCTCGTTTCCGTAACATGCGGCACAGTCAAACATACGGTAGCCACTGCGGATCGCGCCTGCAACAGCTGCAGATACATCCTCTGCGGATACACGGTCGGAACCGAATGTTCCCATTCCGACACACGGAACCTGCTCGCCGGAAGGAAGTGTCACTTTCGGCACAATTGCCGGATTGATAACTTCTGCCATCTTTACATCTCCTTTTTTATAAAAATTTTCTTATTATAAGCTTATCTTATAAACGCCTGATCTCGATCTTCGGAAGAAGAGCCTCCATATCCTCCATCACAAAGAAGCCCGTTTCCTCGCGCATGGCTGCCGCCGCTGAGATCGCACTGGCTCTTTGCAGAGTCTCTTCCAGGGAAAGTCCCTCACTTAATCCAAGGGCAAAACCTGCGATCATGGAATCTCCGCAGCCTACGGTATTTACCGCATCGATCTTCGGAACCACCGCACGGAAAATCCCTTCCTCTCCGACTGCCAGGGAACCATCTGCTCCAAGCGAGACCGCCACGATCTCCACACCACCGGCATGGATGGCTTTCGCTGCTTCAATGATCTCGTTGATATCGTCACAATGCTTGCCTGTCAGCATACGGATTTCATCAATGTTAGGCTTGATCAGTGTCGGTGCTGCCTTGATTCCCTCTTCCAGAAGCTTGCCGCTGGTATCCAGGATCACCGGTTTTCCGGCGTCTTTCACAATCTTCACAAGGCGCTGGTAGGCACTTCCGTCAAGTCCCTTCGGCACGCTGCCGGACATCGCCACAACAGAAGCATCTTTTACAAGCTGGCGGAATTTTTTCTCAAAGCCCTCAAAATCTGCCTCTGTCAGTGTAAATCCCGGCTCCAGGAATTCGGTCTGTACATGATTCACCTCATCCCAGATGTTGATACAGGAGCGGCTCTCCGCCTCTACATGGTAAAAAGCACTCTTAATGCCAAAAGGCTTCAGGGCAGCTTCTATATAATTGCCTGCGTGGCCGCCTACAAAGCCGGTGGCAACCACTTCAGCACCGTAAATGGACGCCGGCTTGGAAACATTCAGTCCCTTTCCGCCGGGAACGTAGGTACATTCACGCACACGGTTCACTTCGCCCACTTTAAAATCATCCACTACATAACGCTTGTCAATGGCAGCGTTTAAGGTTACTGTCAGGATCATATCAGTCTTCCTCATTGGAAAGAAGGATCTTTCCTTTTACAAGGCCCGGCGTCTTGAACAGCTGGAAGGCCTCCTGTGCCTGGCTCATCGGGATTTTCTTATAGATGAAGCCCGGGTCAAACTTCAGCTGGCCGGTTGCAAAATAATGCGCCGTCAACTCCCACTCACGTCCCGGATACGGGGCACTGTAGGACATCCAGGAACCGGTAAGCTTGAACTCCTTACGGTTCATGTTCTCCCACTCCTTCGGTGTAAAGGTAAGGTTTTCATGAGGAGTACCAATGAAGCATACATGTGCCTTGTTTGCTGCAAGCTCAAATGCCATATGCATGGTAGGAACCTGTCCTGCTGTCTCAAATACGAAGCCGTAGCCCTTTCCACCTGTAATGGCCATGGCTTTTTCCATATATCCCTCTTCCTTTGTGTTGATGATCTCATCTGCGCCGAGACGCTTTGCAAGAGCAAGTCTCTCATCGCTGATATCAAAGACCACTACCTTCTTGGAGCCGAAGATCTTTGTCCACTGCATGGTGAACATACCAACTGTACCGCCGCCAAGGATCGCCACATACTCACCGCCGTGGTAATCGTTCTGGAATACACCGTGGATAGCTACGGTTGCAGGCTCAAACATGGCTCCCTGCTCATATGGAACATTATCTGCGAATGGTACTGCATTCTGCTCAGGAACCACTACATAATCTGCGTTTGCTCCCTGCTCTCTGGAACCGATGAAGCTGTAATGCTTGCAGAGAGAGAAATTACCCTTCTGACAGTCGTCACACTTCATACAGGGAAGAAGTGGTGCACCGGATACACGGTCGCCGACCTTCACCTTGGTAACGCCTTCTCCCACTTCCACCACATCGCCGGAAAATTCATGTCCAAGCACGATGGGATAAAAATGTACGCCGTGATTTAATACACGCGGAATATCAGATCCGCAGATCCCGGAATATCTTACCTTGATCTTCACATGGCCCGGTGTTACCTGAGGTTCTTCCACTTCCTGATATTGAACATCCTCATTTGCTACTACTACTGCTGCTTTCATGATCACTTTTCCTCCTCATTTCTCATCATAGGTTCAAGAGATTTATAGAGATTTAAATAGGTTTTATAGGTTTTCTCATAAACGTCCCGGTTTTCCGGGTTCGGTTCATGTCTTCTTGTTTCCTTTACCGTAAGACGGATGGCCTCATCATAATCCTGATACATTCCAACACCAACACCTGCCAGAATCGCTGCGCCAAGTGTTGTTGCCGTATCAGAGGACGGCACTACGATGGGTTTTCCTGTGATATCGGATTTGATCTGTGTCCAGAGAAGAGAATTTGCAGAGCCTCCCATTGCGCGGAGAACTTCCACATCTGCTCCTGCTTCCTTTGCCACCTCAAGGTTGTGTTTCAGAGAAAGTGCTACGCCTTCCATACAGGCACGTACCATATGTCCCTTGGTCTTGGCAAAATCCAGTCCGTAGAATACGCCCTTCGCATTAGGATTCCAGATCGGGGAACGCTCACCGGACATATATGGAAGAAATACCACTCCGTCACTACCTGGTGCGACCCTTTCCGCGATCTCATTGAGCTGATTCAGAGAAGAGCCTTTTTCTCCTGCTACAGAGCGCTCATAATCTGCAAACTCACGTTCAAACCAGCGCATGACACCACCACCTCCGGTGGTTCCTCCCTGAAGGAGCCACTGTCCCGGAACCACGTGATAGCCAAGGATCAGTCTGGGATCTGCCTTGTACGCATCCATGCAGATGCTCATTCCGCCGGCCTGTCCTCCCTGCTCCTGTGTCTCACCCGGATGGATTACTCCGGCCCCCAGTGTTCCGCATGCCGCATCCAGACCACCGGCAACAACCGGTGTTCCCACAGCAAGGCCGGATTCCTCCGCCGCCTTCTCTGTAACTGTTCCCACAACATGATCACAGGCACAGATCTCAGGAAGAAATTCCATGGGAATCCCAAGCTTTCTGCACATATCCTCATCCCAGGCTGCCTTTCTCATGTCAAAGCAATGCAGGCCATAGCCCTGGGAAACATCCTGGCTCATCACACCTGTCAGCTTATATGCAATGTAGCTGTTAGACTGCAGGATCTTGTGGATCCTTTGGTACACCTCCGGGAGATTTTCTTTATACCAGAGGATCTTTGCAGTTGTGTAGGACGGCTGAAGGGAATTACCGGATACTTCAAAAATCTGCTCTGCCCCGATCTCTTCATTCAATCTGTCACAGATAGACTGTGCTCTGGTATCCATCCAGATCGGAGTGTTTGTCAGTACATTTCCGTCCTTATCCATGGCAATGGCTGACCAGCTCTGGCCGTCAATACCGATGCCTGCGATCTCCTCAGGTGCTATCCCCGCTTTTTGGATGGCCTTCTTTACCGCCTGACAGACAGCACTCCACCATTCTTCCGGATCCTGTTCTGCCCAGCCCTCCTTCGGATAGTAAACCGGATAATCGCCGTTGGCCGCAGCCACAACCGTTCCCGATTTTTCAAAAACCGCAACCTTACAGGCACTGGTGCCGATATCAATACCTAATAAATATGGTTTCATTATAGATTCTCCTTCTCGTCCAGCACACGGACGGATTTTCCCATGATGATCTCTGCGCCAAGCTTCTCCGTGATCGGTTCTGTTTCTTCACTTGCAGCCCCTTCCAGCCGTTTCAGCATGATTCCCGCCACTTCTCCGGCAATCCCCTGTGTAGGCTGTGCCACAATGGTAAGCTTGGGATTGCATGCTCTGGCAAACTGCAGATTGTCAAAACCGATCATAGACAGCTTTTCCGGTATCTTAAGACCCAGCTCATTCATCCCGATCACCGCCCCCATGGTCATCTCATAGTTGGTAACAAACACGGCCGTCATATCCGGATTGTCCGCAACAAGCTTCTCAATTCCCTGCACACCGCCCTGAATGGTATAATCGCCGTGATAGATCAGAGATTCCCGTACCGGTATATTTTCTTTTTCGTATGCATTGCGGTACCCCTGGAGACGTTCCTGAGCGGTGGAAATTTCCTCCGGTCCGCCAATGATCCCGATCTTACGGTGTCCTGCCTGAAAAAAAACTCTCATTGCGTCCTCAGCCGCCTTCTCGTTGTCTACAAGAACACTGTCACAGGAAAGCTCCCGGATCCTGCGGTCAATGAGTACGATGGGCTTTCCGGTTTTCTGGAATTTTTTCAGATGATTGCCTTCCGCATCTACCGGCATGCTGATGATCCCGTCCACACGCTTCCGGCTTAAAAACTCCACTGCATCCCGCTCCAGTCTCTTATCGGTACGACAGTCACAGACAATAGTCGCATATCCGTGACTCCTTAAGACATCTTCCATTCCTGTGATGATCTCCGCGCAAAAGGTATTGTTAAGCTCCGGGATCACCACGCCGATGGTCTTGGTAGCATTGGTCTTAAGCCCTCTGGCCACCTCATTGACCTCATAATGCAGCTCCTGAATGGCCTCCTCGATCTTTATTCTGTTTTTTTCTCTTACGTTTCCGCCGTTAAAATAAGAAGAAATCGTTGCGAGCCCAAGTCCGGTCCGCCTGGCAATATCTTTCATGGTTGCTGCCATACAGATCACTCCGTTTCTGTTTTTTTACAGAAGATCATTCTGCCTTTCCATCACAGCCGCAAACCTTCATACGCGCCTCAACCAGCTCCTTCACTGCCTGGATCGCTTTCTTTCCGTAGGCCTTCGGATCGATGGTGTTCTCATTCTCTGCAAAGGTCTCCTTCACTGCCTTGGAATATGCAGCACGAAGCTCTGTTGCAAAGTTAACCTTGCAGATACCACGTTTTACACAGTCGCTGACATCCTCATCACTGAGTCCGGATGCCCCGTGAAGAACAAGGGGGATATCTACAACTTCACGGATCTCGCTTAAGCGTTCCTTGTCAAGAACCGGTGTTCCCACATAGAAACCATGTGCGGTTCCGATGGCAACTGCCAGGGAAGTAACACCTGTACGCTCCACGAATTCCTTCGCCTCCTGCGGGTCGGTGTTAGTGTCTGCCTCAGCCTCAAGATCATCCTCTTTACCACCGACCTTACCGAGCTCAGCCTCACATGGGATATCCAAGGCTGCTGCCACATCCGCAACTCTCCTGGTCTCTCTGATATTATCCTCAAAATCCAGCTTGGAACCATCGATCATCACAGAGGTATAGCCTGCATGCATTGCCTGCATCGCAAGCTCAAAGCTGCTGCCGTGGTCAAGATGAAGGCATACCGGAACGGAAGCCTTGGCTGCCTCTGCTGCTACGATCGCAGCGTAAGTCTCAACCGTACCATATTTAACAGTAGAAGGTGTTGTCTGAATCATAACCGGTGCTTTCAGCTCCTCAGCTGCCTGGATGATTGCCTTCACCATCTCCATATTCTCTGCGTTGAATGCTCCTACTGCATATCCGCCCTTCTGTGCCTTTAACAGCATTTCCTTCGATGTAACCAGTGGCATAATCTTCTCCTCCTTGGAATCATTGTGTTTGTTTTGTATTATTTTCTCATTTGGTTCAGAAACCGAAACGTTTCCGTTTGAGTTCATCATAGCGCTCCATACGTTTTCTGTCAACCATAAAATTTTCATCATTTACAGGAAAATATTCCCTTGAAAAGAAGACCAAATACCGTTAGATTAATTAATAAGAGTTCTAAAGCCTGTGGCCGGGCAGGTCTGTCTGATACTACCGGCGTCATAACAGTTTCGGAAATCCATGTATCCTGTTCTGATCACCTGAGCCTGATGCTGTAATTTCCGAAATGCTGTAAGTACACAATGATCTTAGGAGGATATGAACTATGTTAAAAGGAATTCCAGAAATCTTATCACCAGAATTACTGAAGGTTTTATGTGAGATGGGACACAGTGACCGTCTTGTTATCGCTGACGGAAACTTTCCTGTAGAATCCATGGGAAAAAATGCCATCACCATCCGCTGTGACGGACATGGCGTTCCGGAGATCCTGGATGCCATCCTGAAGCTCTTCCCGCTGGATACCTATGTAGAGCATCCGGTAAACCTGATGGAAGTAATGCCTGGCGATAATGTGGAGACACCGATCTGGGATACATATAAAGAAATCGTTTCCAAACATGACGAGCGTGGCGAAAAAGCCGTCGGAAACATCGAGCGTTTCGCATTCTATGACGAAGCAAAAACTGCATACTGCATCATCTCCACAAGTGAGAAAGCACTTTATGCCAACATCATGCTCCAGAAAGGCGTTGTGATCAACAACGACTGATCTTTTTTTTGAACTGCCTGATATAATCATATATAATACACATATTCAACCAAAACATAAAACGCCCGGATCTGGATTGAAACATTCCAGATCCGGGCATTTTATATTTTGACACGTTTATCTCTTTGCTGCTTTTGCGGCATATCCTCCGCAGAGTACTTTTCCACCGGAGGTTTTTATCCCTGCACGCACCGCATAGTAATACGTTGTTCCCTTCTTTGCGGTCTTATCCTCAAAGGAGGAACGGCTGCCTCCGGAAACTGTACTGATCTTTTTCCATGAACCCTTTCCAGTCTTACGGTAGATCTGATAGCAATCTGCTTTCTTCTGCGCTTTCCAGCAGATCTTCAGCCCTCTGGAGGTCTTCCTGACACTGGATATCTTCTGAAGTTCCGGATAGGACAGGATATAGCTGCTTGCCTGATATCCTCCGAAAACTTTTTTCCCGTCTACATTCTTATATGGCCTCACAGCATAAGCGTAGGAGGTGATTCCCTCAATCTTCGTGTCCTGCCAGGACAATACTTTGTTGTTCACGGTTCCGATCCGAACCCAGCTTTTCCCTTGGAGCTTCCGGTAGATATGATAGCCACTGGCTCCGGAAACCTTCTTCCAGGATACCCTGTTACATGGTCCGCTGACAGCCGTAGCCACTGCACGGGCCTTCCCCAACTCCGCTTTTGCTGATAACGGCGAAGATGCGGCTCCATAAACAGTTTTCTTTCCGGAACGTACATAAGAAGCCCGGATCCGATACGTATAAGTGCTTCCTGTTTTCACTGCAGTATCCTGCCAGGTCACTACATCTGCTGTTACGGTTGCCATTTTTTTTGAATTTCCGCTTTTATCCCAGCGATAGATAGCATAACGATTGCAGCCGGGAACTGCTTTCCAGGAGATCCGTATCCTGTTAAATGCCTTGGAAACCAGTTTTACACCTGTCGTCTGACGAAGCTTCACCGTAACCTTACAGGTAGCCCGGATTCCCCTGGCATTTTTTCCGTAGCAGGTTATGGTTGCTGTTCCCGGATTTTTTGCAGTAACAACGCCGCTTCCATTTACAGCAGCCACACTGGTATCTGAGCTTTCCCAGACAATGCCGGAAGCAGCCATCTCGGATCTGGTAGCCGAGGCATTCAGTGTTTTCTGATCTCCGGAATACAGATCTATCTCAGAGGAAGAAAGCTGCATCCTGGCCGCACTGCTCAGAGTCCTGGTATGCGCCTTGATCCTCGGCGTTACCGATGGATTAAATTCAACCGCATCCATCCAGGTATCCTCCGCGTTATATCGCAGAAAGCTCTGACCGGATACGATAGACGGAGAAAAGCTGCACCAGCCATAACTAACCTCTGCCTCCACACAGTATTTTATATATGTGCTTCCTGCATTTGTCACCACAATAGAATACAGACTGTTCTGGCTGAGCAGGACCTCCGGGATCTGAAAGGTCATAACCCCAGCCATCGGCTGACTGCAGGAAACCGGTGTGGAATACGCCGGTGTTCCACTGGTAGGATCACTGGCATCCTTCAGATTTGTGTATACCTGCACAGTATAGGAATTATTGGCAGACATGGAGCTAAGCGTCACCTCACCAAGCGATTCCGCTTTTCCATTTCCTGCACTGGCACGAAAAACCGTGGACAGCTGTTCCCCTGCATACATGCGGATAGAACCAAGTCCCGACGTTCCGTCATAAAAATAATTGTTGCTATATTTCGGTGTATTGACAGCCGTAGCCGCAACCAGCTCACTGACAGACTTATCCTCATAGGACATATAAAAATATCCGGATTTTCCCCAGCCTGTACCCCAGCTGTTCTTGACGATCCAGGCTCCGTCTCCCTTTACCTTGGAAGATGCCCGGAAATTCTTCGCAGAATAATTGTCATCCCAACCCACCACTGTAACTACATGATTCACGTTCTTGGTGCTGGTAGGATAGGAATAGGCCGCTGTACTTGCATTGTAATAGGCATTCTGTGCATTATACATCACAGTGACCGAATTATTTGCAACCAGAAGCTTCTTCATGGCATTTACGGAATAATCGGAAAAATAGGCATTTTTCAGATAAGCAGCTGCATTGTACGCCTTGGATGCCGCCGGAGTCACACCGGTTTTCTGTGTATGCGTGGAATCAGTTGCCAGAGGCACATCCCCTTCTGTTGTCATTCCGGACCAGGTGCTCAGAAACATGGAAGCCAGAAGATCATTTCCGCCCTCATGATAATCTGCGTTTCCTTTATCATCTGTCCCCATATGCTTATTGACATCCCCGTAGGTATTTCCAAGCGGGTCATTCTTTCTGTTTGCAAAAAAATACGCCAGATGCTCTTCCGACAGATCATAAGTTCCAAGGCCCTGGGTCAGAAACGAAGTTTCCAGAAGAGAGGCCATTCCAAATGCCCAGCACATACCGTAGGGCTCCTGATTCTTTACGGAAGTGACATATCCCTGATCCGCTGCATTATAATAGGACGGATAGGCCGCAGCTCTTCCCATCGGTACCTCATCCACATCATTTCCAATCTCCACGGCGGTGGAATAAGAGGTCAGATTATCAAAGGGTGCCAGCTGTTCCTGCTCCTCTTCCTCCGTAAGCGGACGGCCCTTGATATATTCGATGCCGGACTCACCACTGTCTGAGGCATCCCCGAAGCTCTCCTCACCGTCGCCAAAGGTATCCTCTTGGGAATCAGAAGACAATCCTTCTGATGTTTCGGGAGTCTCTGTATCCTCCTCGGAGCTCTGCAAAGCTATATCCTCGGTATCCCCGTCGGCTGCCTCTGCAATATCCTCGGTCTGTTCATCCGGGATACCGATGTTCTCTGTGGTATTCTCTGCGGTGTTCTCTGCGGTATTCCCTTCTGCGGTCTCCGTCGTATCCTCTGCTTCCGCCGACTGCGTCTGTGTATCTTCTAACCATTCTTCATTGAAGCCTTCCGCAGAATCACTGAAGCCTTCCACATCGGCTGCCATGACCGAAACCTGGCTGCCCGCAACTGCCACACACAGAAGAAGCGGCAGTAATTTCTTCCTGACAAGCTGTAATCTCTTCACAAAATTCTCCACTTTTCTTATATTGATCTGGTTTATCTGTTAACGTTTCTTCAAATGATAACCCAGAATTCCGATTACTGCAACTACTGTTGCGATCCCGATCCAGATAAACGGACTTTTATACCAGGAATTTTCTTCTTTAAAGGATGTCGCAGCTGTGCCATTGACCGGCTTGGTGACAGCTTCATCCACAGATTCCCCACCTTCTGTTGTTCCATCCGCTGCAGGCGGTCCCTGGACCTCGCCTCTCTGAGCCTGAGAACTACCTGTGCTGGCTGTCCCTGCAGGTGGCCCCTGAACCTCACCTCTCTGAGCCTGAGATTCATCTGTGCTGGCCATCCCTGCAGACGTTCCCTGTCCTTCGCCATTCTGAGCCTGAGAGCTGCCTGTATTGTCCGTCCCTGCAGACGTTCCCTGTCCTTCGTCATTCTGAGCCTGAGAACTGCCTGTGCTGGCCGTCCCTGCAGACGTTCCCTGTCCTTCGCCGGCTGCGGAATCCTGCGTATCGGATGCGTCTCCCTGATTCACTGCAGAAGTCTCTTTCTCTGTGCCCCCTGCGATTCCGGCCTTCGCCAGCTCCGCATCCTTTGAGGGCCGCAGCTCCTCCAGCGGCACATAACCGTATCTGCCATTATACTCTGTATATCCCCAGGTCTCACCATTCTTCTCTGTCTCCCCTTCGATATGCAGGACAGTACCATCCCTTACCGTCTTATCATTGAGCTTTTCACCTTTTCCGTCGGTGGATGGATAGATATCCACACCAACTCCACCGGAATCCACCGTCATATAATAATCTGTGGTATCTGCCGGAGCTTCCACCTTCATCACAACCGACTTGTCCGCATACACCGGAACACTCATACTCAGCACCAGCATTCCTGCCAGAAACACACCTTTGCACCTTTTCATTGCTCTTTCCTCCCTCAAAAAATCTCACTGCCATTCTATGCATAAAATCCCCTTATATTTCTCTTTTGCCTTGGCTCCGAAATATAAGAGGATCTTATCATTAGTTATATCCAGTATCTTTTTTATGCAAGCTCCCGCTCACACATATCCAGCGCAGAAGCGATCACCGCATCCATGTCATAATATTTATATTCGCCAAGACGGCCGCCGAAGATCACCTTCGGTTCCTTCTCTGCAAGCTCCTTATACTGTCCGTAAAGCGCTCCGTTCTTCTCATCATTGACCGGATAATACGGCTCATCTCCAGGTTTCCACTCGGAACTGTATTCCCGGCTGATCACCGTTTTCGGAAGATCATTCCCCTCCTCATCCTTTCCGAACTCAAACCATTTATGCTCGATGATACGGGTCCATGGAGTCTCCACATCCGTATAATTCACTGCTGCATTTCCCTGGAAATTAGGTTTATCCAGTGTTTCATTCTCAAAACGCACAGAACGATACTCCAGAGTTCCCAGCTTATAGTCAAAATACGCGTCGATGGCACCTGTGTAGATCACCTTCTCCGCCATTGCATCGTACTGTTCTTTTTTCTCCAGATAATCCTCATTCAGCCGTACCTCGATACCGTCCAGCAGATTGGCAACCATCTTCGTATAACCACCCACCGGGATTCCCTGGTACAGCGCATTGAAATAGTTATTGTCAAAGGTCAGACGCACTGGAAGCCTCTTGATGATAAAAGCAGGAAGCTCCGTACACGGCCGTCCCCACTGCTTCTCCGTATAGCCCTTGATCAGCTTCTCATAAATATCCGTACCTACAAGACTGATAGCCTGTTCCTCCAGATTTGAAGGTTCCTTGATCCCTGCAGCCTGCCGCTGCTCCTCGATCTTTGCCGCAGCCTCCTCCGGAGTCACCACGCCCCACATCCGGTTAAAGGTATACATATTAAACGGAAGACTGTACAGCTCCCCGTGATAATTGGCAACCGGACTGTTGGTAAAACGATTGAAGGTGGCAAACCGGGTGATATAATCCCAGACCTTCTTATTATTGGTATGGAAAATATGTGCACCGTATTTATGCACGTTGATTCCTTCCACCTTCTCTGTATATACATTTCCCGCAATATGCGAACGCTTGTCGATCACAAGCACTGACTTCCCGGCACGCTTCGCCTCCTGTGCAAAAACCGCACCGTAAAGGCCGGCACCTACGATAAGATAATCGTACATTGATTTCATTCTCCCTGTTCTTTCATTGATGCTGTTATTTTAACACCGGAAAAGGGCAGCTGGCAAGAAGCCACTGTAAAATCCCGATAAAATATCAGATATCCGCTTCTCAAACACCAAAATGTATGATACCCTGTAACTGGATCAGATAATAAACTACTCTGATCACATAAACAGATCGAAGGTGGTGAAACCTATGGGTACAAAGGATACCATCACCAAAGATTACATGGCTGACAACTGCGTTTTTGCGGATGTGTTCAACCATATACTGTACAAAGGAAAAAACATCATAGACCCTGACACTCTTCATCCACTGGATACCACAGCTCTCGCTGCCCCCTACGGATCCGGCACTTCAGAAGTTCCTGTCCAGAAATTCCGGGACGAATTCAAATCCCTCAATGTTATGCACGATGATTCAAGGATCTATCTTCTCCTGGGGATTGAGAACCAGTCGGAACCTCACTTCGCAATGCCGGTCAAGAACATGGTCTATGATGCATTAGAATACGCAGGGCAGGTAGAAAATTCCGCCAGGTCCCACAGAGAAGCAAAGCAATGGCCTTCCACATCCGGAGAATATCTCACCGGTTTCTACAAGGATGACCGGCTCATCCCGGTCATAACCACGGTCGTGTACTTCGGTTCCGACACCTGGAACGCTCCCAGGAGCCTCCACGAAATGCTCTTTGTCCAGGACCCCGAAATTCTTTCCATGGTCCCGGATTACCGGATCAATCTCTTCTCACCTGCCGAGATAAAGGATGAAGAACTTGACAAACTCCAGAGCAATCTCAAAGAAGTCATGCTCTTCATCAAATATTCCAAAGATAAACGGAAGCTTCAGGATCTTACCTCACAGAGTCCCGGCTTCCGGTCACTCGAGCTCAAAGCAGCCCGGGTCATCGACTCCATAACAGGTATTAACTTACGTTTCACAGAAACAGAAGGGAGGGTTAATATGTGTCAGGCTGTTCAGGAAATGTGCGATGATGCACGTGCCGAAGGCCGTCAGGCCGGATTGGCAGAAGGTCGTACTGCCGGACTCGCAGAAGGCCGTACTGCCGGACTTGCGGAAGGCCGTACAGAAGGCCGCACAGAAGGCCTTCAGGAACAAGCTATGCTGACAGCACAGCGTATGCTTCAGGATCCAAGATTCTCCCCTGAAGACATCTCCAGATTTTCAGGCCTTTCTCTTGAGGACGTGCTGAAATTACAGAAGAAATAGCTTGTATTGGAAATGCTCAGATCCTTTGTGGGGGATCTGAGCTGCAAATTCTGCTCGAACGGTACGCCTATTCTGAAATTAGCGGTACATCCATTCTGATTTAGCGGTATGCGTTTTCTGCTCAAAGCGGTACGTTTTTCCTTTATTATTGTGATGTAACTATTATTCATCACAGTGCAAAGGAGGAACTATTATGCACGACTACAATACTATTCTTGGAGTCATAGAACTTCGACTCAGTAAAGTCAGTTATGACGCCGTACAAAAACGTTACCGGATTGGACGGAGCGGGATTGCATTGATTATGAACCGCTATAATGATTCAGGATTATCACTGGATGATCTTCGGCAAATGCCACCCGCAAAGGTTGTTGATCTCATCTATCCAAAAGAAAACCTTCGACATAAGGACATTCCACTACCTGATTTTGAAAAAATACATGAGCAGATGATCCAAATGGGAAAGCATGCCGACTTGAGCTTTCTATGGATCGATTATAAAAAAGAGCATCCCAATGGTTACCAGCTTGCCCAGTTTTATAAGCTGTATCGTGATTTTATGGTAGATACTTATGGTACTTCAAAAACATCTATGCCTGTGGAACGGATCCCTGGTGAAAAGATGTATATTGACTGGGTAGGCGACCAGCCGGAACTGCTACTGGACACAGCAGCTGGCGAACTTCGGAAAGTTCACATTTTTACAACTACACTTGGTTTTAGCAGCCTTGTTTATGCAGAAATCTTTCTGGATGAAAAACTTCCACATTTTATTGCCGGCACAGTACACGCACTGTCTTATTATGGGGCAGTTCCTAAATATCTTGTCCCGGACAATCTGAAAACAGCTGTTACCATGCATAGCAAAGATGAACTTGTGCTGCAGTCAGCCTTTTCAGATCTGGAGACCTTCTATGATACGGTCATTCTGCCTCCGCCGCCAAGGAAACCGAAAGGCAAACCGACCGTTGAAAATCATGTGCGTTTCTTAGAAACGCATCTGGTAGAAGAATTAAAGAAAGACACTTATACCTCTCTGGAAGCCCTGAATGCTGCGGCCAAAAAGATCGTAGCGGACATCAACCAGCGTCCTTTCCAGAAAAAATCTGACATTCGGAAATCCCGCATGAATGGATTTGAAAAGTATGACAAACCGCGTATGAACCAGCTTCCAGGCGAAAGTTATACACTTTGTGATTATAAATACTTTCTTAAAGTTCCAGATAATTACCACCTTGAGTATGATGCCCACTACTATTCTGTATTGTATACCTATAAGGGGAAGTCTGCAATTCTTAAGGCTACCATGACGGAGATACGGATCTGCGACGAGTATAACCGGCTGATCTGCCGACATCCGAGATCTTATCGTGATTTTCCTCTTTACATTACAGATGACAGTCATATGCCACCAGAACACCTGTATTACAAAGAAGTGAATGCACATGACGGAGCTTATTACAGACGGTGGGCATCTGTCTATGGAGAATCTATGGTAACTCTTATTGACAGGATACTCCGCAGTTCCAAACACGAGGAACAGGCATACAACAGCTGTGCCGGTGTACTCCATTCCTGTAAGGATGTTCCTCACCGACTGGTTCGGGAGGCTGCTGAGAAATGCGTAGAAGCTAATGCCTGCAAGTATTCTTATTTCAAGAAAGTGCTTGGCATGGTCCAGAATAATCATTCCAGCAGCGGTATAAACGGAAAACTTCCTTCCCATACAAACATCCGTGGAAAGGAGGCATACAAATGAGTTCATCCCATGACATTACATTAACACCCAGGAACAAGCTCTGATCATGCGTCTGAAGAGTTTCCGCGTTCCGGAAATGGCCCATATCCTGGAAGAACAGATGAAAGATCCCAATGCAGATCTGAACACGTTTATGGAACGCATGACAGCAATGGTTGATGCAGAGTGGCAGACACGGGCAGATAAACGCTTTAATCGTCTGATGAAAGAAGCACATCTGCGATACCCGGCGGCAGATCTTGATGAAACCATTTACCGTCCAGAACGTCAGCTTGATACCCAGACAATAGAACGTCTGAGTACCTGCCATTGGATAGAAGAAGGAAAAAATCTCATTGTAACAGGTTCTTCTGCCAGTGGAAAAACGTATCTGATCAATGCTTTTTGCATAACTGCAATGAAGCAGTCCAAGAGTGTAAAGTATATAAAAGCGAACACACTTATGAGTGAAATGGAACAGGCACGCATCAAATCCACAAATCTGGATTACCTGAATAAACTGACCAAGCTGGATCTGCTTGTGATCGATGATTTCGGCCTTATGGATCTCGATCTTGATAAATGCCGGGATCTTTTTGAAGTCCTTGACACCAGGGATGGAAGAAAATCAACTGTAGTCATCTCACAGTTTCCAGTCAGTACGTGGTTTGATATGTTTGCTGATAATACCTACGCTGATGCGTGCCTTACACGAATCACAGATAAACATCATACATATCGTCTGGAGATGAACGGTATAAATATGCGTGAAACAGAATGATATCATCTAGCGGTACTTCGTACCGTTAAAAATGGAATAGCAGTTCCGCAGTAGCGGAACTGGCATTCCGTTTAAGCATAATTTGCAATCTGAGCATTTTGCTATTCTTCTGATTAAGGCTGAAACCGATTGTTATCTATTACCCTAAATCAGCTTTTTTTGTAATTTTACAATTGTGTATGTCAAAAACAAACTTATCAAAATACAAAAAACATAATTTTGAAAATAAAATGTCTTTATCCCTATAACATTCATAAGTGCTCTAATTGCAACATGAGTCAAATATAATTCATAAGACATTTTTCCAAACTGCTCCAATATCTTTACAATTCTTTTAGGCATCTTTCGCATACTTACAGCAATACAATACAGCAAAAAAATCCCCCAAAAACACATCAAAATCCTAAATCCTAGTTTTGACACAACTATTTTGGTTACCGGTAAAAAGTCGCACAGCATTATCAGTACTCCAAAGAAAATTCCCATTTTATCTATATTATTAATACAAGCATTCTGGTAAACTTTTTTTCCACACCAACACCCTATGAAAAAAACAAGAAATCTTCCCAATAGAATTTCTATATTTAAATTCAATACAGGAGCTACAATTCTCGGTAAAAATTGAATAACTAAAGCCATAATCAGAAGAATTAACAGTTGCCCCCAATCTGACCACTTTACATGCAATATCTTATAAATAAATGGATAAATTAAATATGCAAAAACAATAAATAACACATACCAAAAGGTTCTTGTCCCTTGTGTAAAAAATGTAGCAAAGCCAAAATCAAATGCAAACATCTTGACACCTTTTTGCATGATAATAAGATCAACCACAATCCAATATGGAATAGCAACCATAAGATAAGCTGGCAAAATTCTCTTTATTCTCTTCTGAAAAAAATGCAAAATATTGGAATCTTTTGACATCGAAAAATATAATCCAACGCCGGACAGAAAAACAAAGAACTCAACTCCAACACTACCAATGAATGTGTTATACAACTTGCCTAAAAATCCCAATCCCCCTCCGGACAAATTTGAATTTGCTATATCTTCAAAAAAATGAAATATCATAATTGAAATTATCGCCACACCATAAATTGCATTACGATTTTTGCTAAATATATTCCAATTATCCTTCGAATTCATCACCGATATATTCATCACAATGTTCCTTTATTTCTTTATATATTGGGGCCATTTGCAAATGATTCTATATGCCTTCTATATAAAATAATAGTAACATTATCCCCATTTACTGACGGCCTCGCTTTTATACAAAAAGCTCCTATAAATCAGCAAAAAGCTCTTCTCTGTAAATTCCTTTTTCCAACATTTCTCTGAAACTATCCTTCACTGCAGCAACATCCTCTTTATAAGTCATACCATGCCAAGTATCATTGGTACGAAGAACCTTTACGGATATCCTGCCTTCTGTCAAAAGTTCTCCAATAAATGTGGGAATCAAAAATTCCGCCTTTATAAGATTCTCCGGGACCACTTTTTCAAAAAAATCTTGAAAACCACTTTCCAACGTTTCCAGAAACTCCGGTGCCAATCCCCACATATTCATAGAAACAAGTGACTCTGTATCCAGCTTTACGCCGTCCGCCTCGGCACCTTCTGCATTCTTCACAATATTGGAAGTCTCCACAATCTCCGCCAAATTATTATGCTTATCCATTTTGCAGATACCACGTGTCACACCACCATTATCAGACAGCGTATTCTTCAACACAAAACCCGCCATACAAGACTGCCCGCCATTTACAAGATAATCATGAACCTCACGAAAGCCTTCTTTTCCATAATAATCATCCGCATTGATCACAACAAAGGGCGTTGTCAAAACATCCTTTGCAGCCAGAACTGCCTGTCCAGTACCCCAAGGCTTCGTACGTCCCTCTGGAAAATCACATGGAATATCTCTGATATCCTGAAAAGCATAATCAACAGTCACAGAATGCTCTCTGCAGACAGCCTCGATTCTGTCTCCGATTACATCCTTGAACTCCTTTTCAATATCCCTGCGGATAATAAAAACCACTTTATTAAAGCCTGCTTCGATCGCATCATGAATCGAATAATCCATGATAATATGACCCTGTTCATCAACCGGCTCCAGCTGTTTGATACCACCGCCAAAACGGGAACCGATACCAGCAGCCATGATAAGTAATGTTGTTTGCATTTAATTTCCCCTCATTTCCTGATCTTAATGTAATTCTTTTTCACAGCGGTCTAATACAGCCGCAATAACCTGATCCATGTCATAATATTTATATTCACCAAGACGTCCGCCAAAAATCACATTTGTCTCAGCTTCTGCCAGCTTTTTATACTCTGCGTAAAGAGCTCCATTCTTTTCATCGTTAACAGGATAATACGGCTCATCCCCCGGCTTCCACTCAGAACTGAATTCTCGGCTAATCACTGTCTTAGGAAGATCGTTACCTTCCTCATCCTTACCAAATTCAAACCATTTATGCTCAATGATACGCGTCCATGGAGTTTCCCGATCCGTATAATTCACAGCTGCATTTCCCTGGAAATTCGGTTTATCCAGAGTTTCTGTTTCAAAACGCACGGAACGATATTCCAGTGTACCAAGCTTATAATCAAAATATGCATCGATCGGACCTGTGTAAACTACTTTTTCAGCCATCGCATCTAATTCATCTTTGTTTTCCAGATAATCTGTACTCAAACGAACCTCAATACCTTCCAGAAGATTTGCTACCATCTTCGTGTAACCTCCAACTGGGATACCCTGATACAAAGCATTAAAATAGTTATTATCAAATGTCAGACGAACCGGCAGACGTTTAATAATAAACGAAGGAAGATCCTTACAGTCACGTCCCCACTGTTTCTCGGTATAACCCTTGATCAACTTTTCATAAATGTCACGTCCGACCAGTGAAATTGCCTGCTCTTCCAGATTCTTTGGTTCTGTAATTCCAGCTTCTTTTCTCTGCTCCTCAATCTTCGCTGCAGCTTCCTCCGGTGTTACCACACCCCACATTTTATTAAATGTATACATATTAAAAGGAAGACTGTAAAGTTCCCCTTTATAATTAGCGACCGGGCTGTTTGTAAACCTGTTGAACTCTGCAAACTGAGTGATATAATTCCATACTTTCTTGTTGTTAGTATGGAAAATATGTGCTCCATATTTATGTACGTTAATACCTTCTGTTTTCTCTGTGTAAACATTTCCAGCAATATTCGGTCGCTTGTCTACTACAAGAACTGTCTTTCCTGATTTTTTTGCTTCGTGCGCGAAGATTGCTCCGTATAAGCCGGAACCTACTACTAAATAATTGTATTTCATTTTTCTTTCACCTCTACAGCCTTTCTTTTAACCAAAAATTTTCCTTTCAAAAAAATTGTAAATTTCTCTAAATATCTTCAACCATGAAACACTATATTTATCTATAATTCTCATATACCTTTTCTCAAATTGATTCTTTCTTACTAAATCAATCATTGTACATATAATATAAACTATAGCAACTACTCCAATAGAATAAGGAATGATCATAATAGAATCCTGATACCTGTAATTTTTGAATAAGCTCATCCACAAAAAAGATCTGACAATTTTATTATCATGAATCAGGTACACTCCAAATGTTGCAGATGCAGTTATATTTATCCATTTACGATAATTCATTTTCCACCTTGTGAACGCTAAAAACAATGTCAAAGATATTAGCAACATAGGTAGTTTTTCTTGTCCATAAAGATATGTTTCATGTGTAGCAAATATATTCCATTTTTTACCAATTACTATGAATACAATGCCACATAAATATGTTAATAAAGAAAATAAAAAACATAATTTAAAATAATGTTTTGATGTAAATTCAGTCTGGAATTTATATTTTTTCTCATATCCGGCAATTGCATATAAAGTCATAAACCATAAAAATGAATTCCCCTGATATTCCGAATTAGTAAATGTTGGAATTATGGACCAGCATACAATAAGTAAAATTAATAATTCCTGATACGATTTTTTTTTCAAATTATTTAAAAATTTATTTAAAAATGGATGTATTAGCAATAAAACAAAATATGTACTTGCAAACCACCATTCAGAAAACGTAATAGGAAAACACATTTTTATTAATGACTGCATTTCAAAATTTTTAATATCTACTATTACAGATATAAAAAAAATTACAAACGAATAAAAAAACACCTGTCCCCAAAACTTTAAGATTCTTCTTATGTAACTGCATACTGATGTTTTCCGATCAATTAAAAAATATCCAGAAATTAATACAAATATATTTACGCCTATTTTTCCCCCACCATAAATAAAATTATACCAAAAATGAGAAATCGTAACTGAATTTGTCTGCCATTTAAATCCACCATGAAAGCAAAATGATGAAATACTATCAATATCATGGATATAATCCGTAATAATTCTATTGAAGAATTACGATTGCAAATTCTGTCAGTAAAATTCTTATTCGACATCTTTCAATATTCCTTACCTTTTTTCATAACACACCAAACAAATAATATTTTAATCATATAATTGAAGTATTATAAAATATTAAACAGCTTTTCCGAAATTTTTGTTAAAATTGGAAGAAATTCTATTATTTTGATATTTGATGTATGATTTTCTACTTTTTGAATATTTATTTCTTTCCATTAATACTGAACCAATCAAAAACCAAAATGTATTATAATGCAAATATAAAAACAAATCGTCTACAATACAATGTCCAGCTATAAATGTAAGCATGAACATCAAATAATAATTTTTATTTTTTAGACATTTAATGAGAGTATAAGTAAGCAATAGTACGACTATAATCATCACAATGATTCCAAATCTTTGCATGATTGATATATAAAAATTATCTACCCATAAATATGTCTTCGTACTTTTATTTCCTGCTGAATCAAGACCATTTCCGATCCATTCCATGTTGTGTTTTCCCCAAAAGGACACTCCATATAATATTAATGATCTTTTTCCAAATTTCAAACGATTATTTAAAAAATCATTAATAGTATACATCCAATTAATACTATCACTAAATTTTACGGTCATCATAATAGACCCGACACATGAAATAACAAACGATAATGTCATTCCAACATGAAGTATTTTAGATTTTTCCAAAATAGATGGAAAAATCTGAAACAAAAACATACATAAGATCATTACTACGGACATATAGAAAGATAATCTTGAATTTGTTTTGTAAAATATAAAACTATTTGAAAGCAATAAAATCAATATGTCATGAATTTTTAATTTCTTTCTTTTTTTATAAAGAATCAATGCTGTGATATTAAATATAATAGCAGCTGGATACAATGCATATCTAAAGCCTAAATATTCCCTATATCTTCCATCAAATAATTCTGTATAATTTTGTATTATTCCAACATAAGCGCTCAAAATAATAGCTATTAACATTACTGATGAAACATATTCTGTTAATTTGGCTATTTTCTCAAATGCAATATCCCGTCCGCAATATACAAAAGCAATCAACAATACAATATCATTAAATAAACTGGTGTTATATATTACAACTCCACACATCATACTACATATAGCTAATCCCCAAAATGCCTTAATATTCTTTTGACATTTTATAATTTCACTTATAAAAATCAAATATAGACATAATACTTTTAGCGCAATGTATACTCTGCCTTCAAAATATTTATAATAAAACGACGTACTTAACAATGCAAAGATCAAATATAAAGTATATGCTACAAAAAAAATCAACTGACTCGTTGGTATTTTTTGTACCTTCATTTTTGTTTTTATTTTCATTTTAATTGATTCCTTCCTTACAATTAAATGATCTCTTTACCATTATACATTGTATTTTATCAATGAATATTATTGTAATAAATGGACTTTTACTGAATCTTATTTCTGCTTACTTATCCTCATTTTATTCAATAACAATTCAAATATTTCTACAGCTATTTTTTCTTTTAGTACAAGTAAAGTGCATCCATATGTACCAAAAAATAAAATTGCTGATAATATTAGTGTTCCAATGCTTCCCCATTTCAAATTTTTCACCCATAATGCAGCACCACTTCCAATCAAAGCAGCACATATAATTTTCAAATATGGAATCTGTATAAAAGCATCTTTTACTTTCTCTTTCAATGCATAAAATTGAACTATCAAAACTACTGCTTCGGCTACCAATGTCCCTATTGCAGCTCCTACCGACGCATATTTAGGAATCAAAATTGCATTGATAATAACATCTACTACGGCTCCTGCGATTTCAGAATATAATACACTTTTTTCTCTTCCCATAGGAACTAACATTTGTATTCCCAATATATTTGTTATTCCTATCAAAACCAGTGTTGGCATAATCAATTTCATAGGCATAACTGCACCTTCATAAGCATTTCCTGACAAAAATATAATTCCTTGTCTTGCAAAGTAAATAAAATAAATTGTCATTGGAATAGCTATAACCATTACAAAATTTAATGATTTTTTTGTAATTCTATAAAATTGTTTTATTTCACCTTTCTGGATATAATAAGACGCTCTTGGCAATAGAACTGTTCCTAAAGATGTTACAATACTTACAAGTATCACTTTTATTTTAATGGCAGCATTATAATATCCAACGTCAGTATCTGATGACATAAAACCTAACATCACAGTATCCAGATTAGTATAAATTGTTGTGGCGCAGGACATTGCAAAAAAAATCAATATAGGTTTTATATGACGTTTTAAATTATATTTTCCAACAAATCTCAAATTTATATATTTATGTGCATTAATAAAATTCAATATATTTGACGCTGAAGAGGCAAATATTGTTATTCCTCCATAAATCACATAATCCTTTTGTTCATGTACCAGCAAAAACATAGCTATTAATGCTACAAATTTAAAAATTACCGATCTCACTGTAATGTAAGTATATTGTTCAAGTGCTTTATACAACCATTCCATACCTATAGATGTAAGTATAATCGTAAAGCTCAAAAGAATATACAGCTCTTTTTCTAATGTCAATTTCTGTATTGTAAATATTGATACAAAAAGCGCCGCATACGAAATTACATTCATAATTAGATTGATAATTAATAATTCCTGCACTACTCTCGATAATTCTTCACGGTTATCTCTCACTTGCGCGCAAGCTCTAATACCATATGTTGGAATACCTAATTGTGCAAACATCGAAAAATAGTTAATAATTGATGTCGCAAATGAAACTTTTCCCGTTCCTATTGGCAAAAGAACACGTGACACATAAGGAAATGTAATTAATGGAAAAATAAAAGAAGACATTGTCAAAAATGCATTCATAACAAAATTAACTTTTAAAGATTGATTTTTTTTCATTATAATTCCTTTTTATTGATACGTATCATCTACATGCATACTTTCTATCTTATCATTCAGATTCAACATTCTTTCATTATTTTTTTTGTATAAAATCCTGAACGTAATTTTTCTCCAACCTCTTCCGCATTCTTTTTCATTGTAGCATACTCATCTTGAGATATTTTATCAACAACATTTTTAATTTCATATAACGACTCAACCATCAATCCGCAATTATTTTCTTTTACAAACTCCGCTAATGCAGCATTTTTCCATATTATTATCGGAATTCCAGATGCAAGATATAAAGATGTTTTATGTGGATTATTAATTCTTAAATACTCGCCAAACACTCCTTCACATGTATTCGAAGATGTACCATCCCATACTAATCCCCATGCCCCTTGCATTACATATGGAAGTTGCTCCGGCGGAAATGCTCCATAATATTTTATGTCTTTGTTAGTATTTCCAGTGTACCCTACACCGTACAAATTAAACTTTTGATTTTCAGGCAATTGATATGCATAATAGGCCTTATGTTTTCTAAGTGCCCCTGCAATAATAATTGGTTCATTTTTATCTAATACATCTACTTCTTTTTTTTCCAGATCGTACTCTGGAATTAAATAATCAAAGATTTCTAAAACTGCTATTTTAGAAGCATCTATTCCACATTTGATAAGATATTCTTTCATTTTTGTATTGTGTGCTACTATTTTGGAGCAATTTTTTAAAACTCTTTTTTCTTCTAAATATATACGTAATCTTTTTTTCTTTCCCAGATCACTCCTTTTGGCAGAACGAAGAATTTCCAAGTCATGTATAATTAAAACTATTTCTATATTTCTTTTACAAAAACTTTTAATTAAATCTGCAAAAAAAAGTGAATGTTCAATAATGGGGAACTGTATAAAAACTCTATCTCCTGCTTTTATTCTTTTAAATTTGTTCTTCCAAATTGACAATATAGAAAAATGTTCTTTCATTTTTCCTATAATACTTTTAGAATTTCTTTTGTTTTCTTGTGATGGAATTTCTATTTCATTCATATTTAAGCTCTGCATGATAGAATACAAATCATCTCTAGCCTTGATGCCCGCTGTTTTTTTTACTCCATCACCGATTTGTATCTCTTTCACATAATAATCCATCGTGCTTATTCTCTCCATTCTATTTCATTAAAAAACTTCCTGTTTCATATAATCCAGCAATTTTGCATACGACATTTTCAAATCAATATTGGCATTCCATCCCAATTTCTGCATTTTTTCGGCACTTAAATGCATTTTCACATCTGGCGCATATCCGTTCTCATTCAAATTTGGGGAGATATCATAAACGACCTTTTGTTTTCCATTTCCAAATTCATCAATTAACATTTCAGCCATCTTCGCTATTGTAGTATGACAGTCCTCATTTGAAATATTATAAGAATCTCCCTTAACACCTTTGAGTAGCAATATCATTATTCCTATTATAGCATCCGCCGAATATACATAGTTCCCTTCTGAAAGACCTTTTGTATGCAAAACAACATCTTCTCCATATAAAATGCTTTTTGCAAATTGTGCAAACACTCTGTTTTCTGTTTTTAAAATTCCAGCTCCAAAAGTTTGCGCCAATCTTGCCGTAACTACATTAACATTATACTGGGCTGCATATGCATTACATAAGCATTCACAATATCTTTTTCCTTCTGGATAACAACTTCTCACTGACGCCAAATTCACATATCCCAGTTGATTTTCTGTAATTTTATGATCCTGAGTGTTTAATATTCCATATACTTCCATTGAAGAAATAAACACCATATTTATTACTGATTTTGTTCTTGCCAGTTCCAATAAATTCAATGTACTATTCGCTGCAAGTTTGAGGCAATCCACAGGATATTTAATCATGTCCTTTGATGCGGTTACTGCCGCGCAATGAACAATATAATCAACTTTTTCAGCTATATTTAAAGAATTCTTTTCCAAATCACATGATATATACGTAATATTTTTTTCGTCGTACAATTCTCCAAATACGCTCTTTGCTTTATCCGTGTTTCGAATTATTGCTATAATCTTTAAATCCAAACCATACTTTTTATTGCAGTACGCAAAATTTTTCACTAATAATGATCCCACCAAACCAGTTGCACCGGTAATAAGAATCACTTTATTTTTGAATCTATCAAAACTTATATTACTATTCGAAACATATTCAAAATCTTTTTCTAATACTCCCATTCTATTCCTCAATTCCATAAATCTGCGCATTTTCTTTTGCATCTAAAATAGCTCTCATAATATAAAAATCATCTGGTGTCGTAATTTTTATATTTTCAGTTGGACCTTCGATCAAATAAATCTTTTTTCCATACTTTTTCATCAAAGAGCAGGAATCAATAGCATTTGTTAATCCTTCATTAATTGCTCTCCGTTCAACTTCCATAATATCATTCAAAAAGAAGCTCTGAGGGGCCTCCGCCAATCGAACGCAATTCCTATCTGGAATTGTATTAATTTCTGCATTATCTTCATTCTCTACAAGAAGAATTGTTTCTTTTGCTTTTACACAAGTTATGGCAGACCCGTTTTCCTTTACAGATCTTATATTATCGGTTATTAATTTCGAATTAATCAAAGGTCTGACTCCATCATGAATCAATACAATATTTTTCTCTTCTTTATCTACCACTGATTCAGCTGCACAAAGTCCATTATAAATTGAAAGCTGTCCGGTTTTTCCTCCAGGAACAATTTTCTTCACCTTTCTTATATTATATTTTTCTAACAATTCGTTCAAATATTGAATTCTGTCTTCAATGCATGAAATTACTATTGCATCTATCTCATCATGATTCTCAAATTGTTCCAATGTATGAATTATAACTGGTTTTCCTCTCAACATTAAAAACTGTTTAGGTAACTCCTTGCTATGCATTCGACTTCCTATGCCACCAGCAAAAATCACTGCAATATTCATATATTTACTCCTCCGTACAAAATACCGTCATTTCATGACAAATTCTTTGGCTTTCAGGTGGTAATTCCATATAATCTTTATACAATCCTGTTAAATACTCATCATAATTAGATGGTGCATTGAAAAAATATTTTTCAAATTCTACAGATATAGGTTTCATATAGCCTTTTTTATGTATTTTTTCCTGCGGACCATATCCCCACAGAATTCCTCCAATAAATTCTGAATCTTCAAATTTATAGGTTTTTGCTAATTCATCTATTTTTTCACAAATCTTCTCACTACTTATAACAGATAAACATTTTATCACAACAGGCTTTGCAATCCTTTTAAAAAGATTTTTCCCTTTTCCGATTTTAGCTATTTTTAAAAAAATAAGTTTACGTAATTTCAAAGATTTTTTATATATTTTATCAGTTTCTTTTGAATCATTTGGATTTCCATCAATAGGAAAAACATCTATCCATATACCATTTACATTCAAATCATCATCATAAAATTCTGTGGATATTTTTGTTCTTTTATCAACCAATTTTATAAACGGAAATTTCAAAGTTCCATCTTTCCACGAACAAATTTTTAAATGATTTGGCAAACTTGAAAAATCAATATCTTTTTTTTCTAATAATCGATCATAATCTGGTCTTGGCATCAACACATCAATGTCATCATCCCATGGAATAAATCCTTTATGGCGAATTGCTCCCAGCAATGTTCCACCGCATAATGTATAATACAGATTATTTTCTTTACATAGCTTATCAAAATCTACCAGAATATTTAATTCTGTTTCTTTTATTTCCTCCAAACTCATTTTTCTCATTTGTTCACCACACCATCCAACAATAATTTTTCTAATTTTTTTGCTTCGGTATGAATTTCATATCCTCGCATTGTAAAATTTTCCACTATCTCATTTATGGAAACTCGGTTTATATTTGCTTTAATGTTTAATATTTCTTCAGCCCAGGACTCCGCTGAATTTTCCAAATTCCAAAATATAAATGATGGATTAATTTTAACTTCTTTAGGAATTACGCTGTCAGATGCTAACATAGGTACTCCATTTGCCTGCGCTTCCATCGCAGCCATGCTGAGGCCTTCAAATTTAGATGGAAACAAAAACAGATCGAATGTACTCAACCATCCACATATGTCTTTCTGAATTCCGGCCATATATACATACTTATTTAGTTTCTTTTTATCAATCTCTTTTTCAAGCTTTGTCTTGTCTTCTCCATCACCTATTAAAATCAATCTTACTTTTGGTTCTTTTTTTATAAGTTTTTCAAATATGTCTAAAATAAACATTTGATTTTTTTGGAAATGCAACCTTCCTATATTTCCTATGATATAATTTTCTTCCCACTTCAAATCTCGCCGCAATTTTTTTCGCTTCACATCATCAAAACAATATTTTTCTACGTCTATTGCATTACTGATAATAATAGATTTTTTTATTATTGAAGAATCATAAAACCATTCCGAAGCTTCTTTTGAACAGCTCCAAAAATCCGTTGCGTAATGAGCAATTCTTTTTTTATTATATTGATGTAAAATTCCTCTTAACCTGCTATCCATATTTTGAGAATTATGGCTATGTATAATTCTTCTTTTTACCCCATATTTTTTTGCCATTTTCAGATAATCAATATTGGCAAGACTACACACATTCACCCATATTGCATCATACTTAGAAGCATTATTTTCAAAAAAATTTTTTAATTCTTTTTTGTATTTTTTATAATTTTTACTTCTCGCAGGAAAATGAAATGTTTGTGAGCCATTGGAAATAATTTCATCTTCGAAAGCGATTTTATTATATGAATTACATAAAAAATCAAAATGAAAGATATTCTTATCCATGTAATGATAGTAATTCATAATAACACTCTCTACCCCACCTGGATTTTCTGTCATACCAAAAACTAATATTTTATACATAGGTTTCCTCACAATTTAATGTTTGACTATTTTAATTTCTACTTTTTTCGTAAATATAATTTTGATATGCCCGCACAATATATATGATACTTGCAATATGAACCAATTTATATTTCATAAAAAAAACAGGCAATGTTCTCGCTGAAAAATTATTCTTTATATGGAACTTTTTTATCGCATCTTTGAATACAGGTGTATTTATAATTTTTTTTATATGCTCTATTTTTTTTACATAATTTTCTTTATTATTAACGCAAAATATACCTCTAACACAGGCTATATTTAAATGCATTAAAATATAATCATTAAATGCCAATTGTACATTTTCATGTTGTTTTTCAATATACTTACTCGTTATATTCATAGCTTCAATATATTGAAGCACTTTTTTATCTGCGTTACTCCTCATCGTAGACTCATTGTCTATAGAATAATGGTAAAATATCGTATCACTTATGCTAATTCTGGAACAATGCATTAAATAATGTAATGTAAAATCACTATCCTCTGAAAGCTGCATTTTTGTATTAAAGCTAATTCTATTTTCATAAATAATGCTTTTCCTAAAAATCTTTCCCCAAACCTGCATGAATTTTGTTGGATTTGCGATCATTTCCAACTTCATTTTTTCTGCAGAGTCATTAAAATAATATGTTTTCTCTTCTTTATTGTTTATATAATTTGCTCTATTACCAATCTCGTAACTATATACATACAAATCCGCTTTAGCATTTAATATATCTTCGTAAATATATTTTTTGCTTTTAGATACTATATAATCATCTGCATCGACAAAGACAATCCATTCTCCTCTGGCGTTTTTCAATCCTTCATTTCTAGCTCTTGACACTCCTTTTTCCGAATGAATTAGTTTAATATTTTCTCCATATTTTTGAATTAATTTTAATACAACACTATTGGTGTAATCAGTTGATCCATTTTCAACAATCAATATTTCATATTTCTCCATGTTACAAGTATGTGTAATACTTTCCACAGCTCTTTCTAATGTATCAGCCGCATTATATGCTGGAATAATATATGAAATTAATATTTTTTCATTCATAATCCTCTTATTTAAAAGCTCCCCTCATATCTTTTTCCAACAAACTTAGCTTTTAAAAACGCTGTACTCTTTTTCCACCAATTAATCTTTTCCATATGCTGGTAAGGCAACTCTTTAATCTCATTTTTCTTAATTTTCCCTAGTTTAATCTCACCATCAAGCCACACATTAAATATTATCTCGCTTACTCTTCCATAAAATCGCCCCTGAAATGCTGATAATTCCTGTGGATCGATGCGTTTTTCTAACTCGAAGAGAATATCAAATAACCATTCACAATAATCATTCAGATATCGTTTTTGCATGATCATCATATTGAACATATATCCGTAAGTGTGTTTTACAACTTCATCATAACTTTTCAGATAGTCGGGATATTTTTCAGCGATTATCTCTCTGGTGATATCTAATTGAGATGCATAATGTGTATGTTCATAATGGGAATATAAGGTTTCTATATAATACTTTCTTTTTTTAGGTACAAAAATTTTATATTTTTCCAACATTGGGCGCAGCTCATTATACGTAAGAACACCTTCAAATGGTGCCTTGGTTTTCTTTCCAAAATGGCGTCTATAATGTGCCAATCCTGTATAATCCGTGTCAAGATTTTTCCATGCCCAATATAAGCCTGTAAGCTCACAATACGCAGCGTTTTTGTTTGAAATGTTTTCTCCTGTATTATCTTTTTGATACCCTAAATCCAGCGGATTTCCATTCTGATCTGTTTTTCCCTCTGCGCCAACATGCAGTGGAAGATACATTGCATCTTGAGGCATTTCATATTTTTTATGTGTTGCTACTATAATTTTTACTGTAGGCGTATTCTTCGTCATTTCAATATTTCCTTACATGCTTTCTCTCTTTTTTCTATTCATCCTCCATATGCAAGTTTTTATTTTTCATAACTTCGAATACACTCCCCAACTCAAAAGCCGGCACATTCTTCGCCGTGCCCATCCCTTCTTCAGGCACACACACGACAGGCGGTATTCAACCCGACGGTGTTTATCACTGATATACACCGTGTTTTGCTTTCGCTTTCTTTTTGTCAGCACGGCAAAGCCGATGCACTGACCTTATGACATCTGTTTTCCGACATGCCATAAGGTCAATCCACCTGCGCTCTTTTCATGCTGATATTCTGTTCTGTTTCCTTTGTTCTTCCCTTCATGCTCTGCGTCCAAACTGTGTCAGGCACTTTTTCCCGAGATTTCTCACAGCATTCAGATACCGATTCATCTGGTGTCCGTTGGCACAGCAGCATAGTTCTGTTCTGGTGTCAGTCCGAATGATTTCTGCACCACACTTTGCACAAATTTTGCTGATGCCGGTGGCGTGGACTTCGATAACAATGATTCCGTTTTTCCAGGCTTTGTAGTCCAGGTACTGGCGAATCCTGGTGCTTAAGTGGAGCGGGCCCCAGTTTCCTGAGCCTTTCATGACGTTTCTGGAATATTCCTGGTTATAACGTGGAAGTACGATCACAGAAACGTCCTGCTCTACGGCAAAACGTAAGATCTGGCTTGTGACCTGGTGTCCATAGTGTTCAGAAAGATGTTTCAGATGCATCCAGTATTTCTGATCTACTCTGCCTGTCTGTCTGCCTCCGGTTGCTTCCTGGGACTTCTGGATTTTTTCCAGAAGCTTTCTGCAATGGTGGCTGTATTCATTTCCGCCTTTCCAGAACTTCACTGCGATCTCCTGACCGGTTCCGTCCAGAACAACGCCTGCTGCAAAGGCATCACTGTTTGTAAACTGAATACAGAGTATCCTGCATCCTGCCTGCATCCTCTGACGTACGGTTGCTGTATTTTCATTGTTCTGACGTACTGGAACATGCAGCATGTCATATTTGTATTCAAAAACTACGGATGGTGACATGAGTCTGGCGTTTTCCGGAAAGTCTCTGCCTGACAGCCGACAATGCATCCAGGTCCATGTGTCTCCTGTCCAGACACGCAACGTGATCTCTTTAGCGGAAAAATCCTGATACATTCCTTTGTAATAAGTAACTGCTGCATTTAGTTTCTCTGCTCTGCCGATCTTCTCATCCTGGGCAAAACGGCTGATATAGCTTTTGGCTGAAGCAATTCCTTCATTGGCTGCTGCTCTTCGAAAATACAGTGGAACCTTTTGCCAGGGGAGGGGATCTGATGGTATGCGTCCGCCTCGTCCCGGAATGCTCATGATCTCCAGCTCGCGTAAAGTCTGCTGGCTTCCCAGTTCCCAGAGATCCGTATGATCCAGAAGCAGGTTGTAATAAAATTCAGCGATCCGGTTATAAAATTCCTGTGTGGTCCGCAGCCATTCCGGATGTCTGCACCAGAGATGCAGTCGCCAGGTTGTGATGCTGTAGCCGCTTTTTCCGGTGTTTTCTTTTTTGCCGGTTTCCGGTTCTTTCATTTTGGTTCTCCGTTTTTTGCAAAGAAAAATCATTATAATATAACTTATCTAAATTATTATTTTTGTCACTTATCATTTCCATAAGCGACAGGTGATTTTCTCTCAAATTGCATAGTTTTTGAATCTTAATCAATGATAGCATTGCACCCTGTCACTGTCAAGATACGAAAAATGCACCACTTTCGACCAAAAATGCAGGTTTTTTCGGTTAAATTTTTTTATATACGACAAATTTTCCTTTTTTTCGCTTATTAGTGGTCACAAAAATGGTCAGACTTTTGCTATAATAGTGCGAAAAGGAGACTACGATTATGCCTAGAAAAGGGGAAAATATCAGAAAAAGAAAAGATGGCCGATGGGAAGCACGCTATGAAAAATGTCGTGACCAGAATGGACGGATCCAGTACGGATATCTGTATGGTCGTACATACGAGGCTGTAAAAAAGAAAAAGCTGGCTGTTTTATGTCAGAATAATCTTCAAAACTCTCCGGGAAAGTGTTATGTATTTCGAAACCTCAGTGAAGAATGGATGTTATCCATGCGTTATGCTGTAAAGCTCAGCACCTATGCCTGCTACGAAACACTTCTTGATACACATATCCTTCCGGAATTTGGTGATATGCCGCTGAGATACATTTCTTCTGCTTCTGTATATGCCTTCTCTGAAAAGCTGAAACGGCAGGGGCTTTCGCCACGTACCATCAAAAATCTTCTGATCCTGTTCCACAGCATTTTACGCTATGGTGAAAAACAGGGGTATCTGAATCTTTCACAGCTTGAATTTCGGTATCCCAAAATAAATACCAGTCCTTTTCAGCTTATTTCTCATGAACATCTCACAAAGCTGATCACAGTTCTCTCTGCTGAGGACTCAGAATTTCCCATCGGCATCTTACTATGTATTTATACAGGGATCCGCGTTGGCGAGCTCAGCGGCATCCGTTGGGAAGATATTGATTTTGATAAAAAGCTGCTACATATAAGGCGAACGATCTCACGGATAAAAAATCTTGATTATTCTGGTGAATCTGATGACGAACCCAAAACCGTTTTAATGATAGGTCCTCCTAAATCAGTCTCATCCATCAGGGATATTCCAATCCCTGATTTTTTATTGAAAAAAATGAAGCGGATTGCTGCTGAACCTGATTCATACCTGCTGACGGGTACGAATCGTAAGTGTATGGAGCCCAGAAATATACAGCGTAAATTCCAGAAGCTCCTTCAGCAATGTGAAATCCCCAGTATCAACATTCATTCTCTCCGGCATGCTTTTGCCACCCGTTGTACGGAAATGGGATTTGACAGCAAGACACTTTCTGAAATTCTGGGACATTCGTCCGTCAAAATCACCATGGATATTTATGTGCACAGCAGCATAAAACAAAAACAGAAGTGCATGGAAAAGCTGAACTATTAGCAGTCAAAATTATGGTCAACGCAGGCCGGAAGTCCGCATTTATACGGGTTTCCGGCCTGTTTGTCGCTTATGGAAATGATAAGCGACTTTTTTACCCTCAAAAAAAACAACACGGCAGACATCCCTCCGGGGCTGTCTGCCGTGTTTTATATCGCTTTTATATTTTTATGTAATTAAGCTTTCTGTTCCTTAAGCCTCATATCCATTAGGGTTCTGGCTCTGCCATCTCCAGGAGTCTGCACACATCTCGCGGATTCCGTTCTCTGCCTTCCAGCCAAGCTCTTTCTCAGCTTTGGTTGCATCGGAGTAGCAGGTTGCGATGTCGCCTGGGCGGCGTGGTTTGATCACATATGGGATCTTAACGCCGGTAGCTGCCTCAAAGTTCTTAACGATATCAAGAACACTGTAGCCTTTTCCGGTTCCAAGGTTGTAGATACTTAATCCGGAATTGTCTTCCAGCTTCTTAAGGGCTTTTACATGGCCCTTGGCAAGGTCTACTACGTGGATGTAGTCACGGACACCTGTTCCATCCGGTGTATCGTAATCGTTTCCGAATACGCCAAGCTCTTTCAGCTTGCCTACTGCTACCTGTGTGATATATGGCATCAGGTTGTTCGGGATACCATTTGGATTCTCACCGATGGTTCCGCTCTTATGAGCACCGATCGGGTTGAAGTAACGAAGAAGAACTACGTTCCACTCCGGGTCTGCCTTCTGGATGTCTGTAAGGATCTGCTCCAGCATGGATTTGGTCCAGCCATATGGATTGGTACACTGTCCCTTCGGGCACTCCTCGGTGATCGGAATCATTGCCGGATCTCCGTATACGGTTGCTGAGGAAGAGAAAATGATATTTTTTACATTATGTTTTCTCATCACGTCTACAAGAGTAAGGGTTCCTGCGATATTGTTCTCATAATACTCCCACGGCTTGGCAACAGATTCACCAACTGCTTTCAGTCCTGCAAAATGAATACAGGAGTCGATCTCTTCTTTGTCAAAAACTTCATTTAATGCTTCGCGGTCCAGGATATCTGCTTTATAGAATTTCACCGGTTTGCCTGTGATCTTGGATACTCTGTCCAGAGCCTTCTCACTGGAATTGCATAAATTGTCAACTACTACAACATCATATCCTGCGCTCTGCAGCTCTACAACGGTATGACTTCCAATGTATCCTGCTCCACCTGTTACTAAAATTGCCATAGTTTTTCTCCTCCTCTATTGGATCTAACTGTTCCTGTTTATTTTAGCACTGTTCCTTTGTTTCCACAATAGCAGAAAACCAGGTTTACTACTTAATCCCAGAGTCCCTGCGGATAAAGTCCCTGATCCTTCAGATTCTGGATCGCGGCTACCACTACCGGTTTGTCCTCTTTATAGGTCACTCCGTACCATTTATCCTGTGTGGTAAGGACCCTGACTGCTGCCTTTTTTTCCTGGAGGAGCTCGTCAACTACAAACGGAAGGAAATATTCGCATTTCAGAGGATTTTCCGGGATGCTCTTTTCAAGGAATACCGGGAAGCGTTTTACCAGCTCTTTCATAAATCCGCCGGTGAATCCCCACATGTTCATGGATACCGGAGTCTCTCCCGGGAGACTTGTCCAGGTTTTTCCATCGTCCTCTGTGTAGGCTGCTCCGCCGTCACGTTTCTCAATGTGTGTTCGCTCATTGATATCTGCAAGATATCCATTTTCATCTGTCTCACAGACACCTCTGGAAACGTAGCCGTTGTCTGTCAGGGTATTCTCAAGACGGTAGCCTACCATCATATACTGGGCAGGTACAGTGTCCTCCTGGGCCTGGATCAGGAAATCATACGCCATCTTAAAGGCATGGGTTCCATAATAATCATCTGCATTGATCACCACAAACGGTCCGTCGATCTCTCCGGCACAGCTTAATACCGCATGTCCGGTTCCCCATGGCTTCACACGGCCTTCCGGAACCCGGAAACCTTCCGGGATGTTGTTAAGATCCTGATGCACATAAACGATCTCCACCTTGTCACTTAAGCGGTCGCCAATGGCATCGCGGAAATCCTGTTCATTCTCTTTTTTTATGATGAATACCACTTTCTTAAAGCCTGCACGTACGGCATCATAAATGGAAAAATCCATGATGATATGACCTTCCTGATCTACAGGATCGATCTGTTTCAGTCCGCCGTAGCGGCTTCCCATTCCTGCTGCCATTACTACCAGAACCGGCTCTTTCATAATTTTGTTCCTCCTGATTTTTAGAAATACAGGGATTTTTTCCCATACATAGTTTAAGCCGGTCAGATTCTCATCCGACCGGCCTTTGAATCTTTTTTTATTATACTACACTTCACCGTGAAATCCTACTGATTATTTTCAGTTTATTTTCGGTCAGAAGTATTCTCCGGGAAAACGATCTCCATCCTGGTTCCAACTCCCTGTTCACTTTCCACGTTGATCTGTGCATGATGAAGCGTTGCTCCATGCTTCACAATGGAAAGCCCCAGACCGGTTCCGCCGGTCTGTCTGGAATGGCTTTTGTCTACCCGGTAAAAGCGCTCAAAGATCCTTCCCTGTTCACTTTTCGGGATTCCGATCCCATCATCTGCCACACAGTAGAACGGATGCCCTTTCCGGTTGCCTACCATGATCCGCACATGACCATTCTGTTCTGTATAGCGAACTGCATTGTCTGCAATATTAAAAAGCATCTCATAGAGTACATGGCGGACACCCTTGATCTTCTCTGCACTTCCGGCAAGCTCAAGGAAAATATTTTTCTTTCCGGCAGGATGTCTGAGATTATTTCTTACGTCTTCCGCAAGCTCATAAAGATCCACCTCTTCAAAAGGAACCTCACTGTTGCTTTCATCCAGTCTGGAAAGCTGGATGATATCCGCTACCAGATTGGAAAGTCTTATTGATTCATGGTAGATCCTTCCGGAAAATTCCCGTATATGATCTGCCGGAACCATGCCGTTCATCATAAGCTCCGCATAACCGGAAATGGACATCAGCGGGGTCTTCAGCTCATGGGAAACATTTGCAGAAAATTCCTTCCGGATCTCCTCTGCCTCCTTCAGTTCTTTTACCTGCTGCCGGATCTGCCGGTTCTGTTCATCCACCCGCACAAGAAGGGGACGCAGCTCCTCATAGCACACATTGTTCAGCGGATGCTCCAGATCCAGATCGTTGATCGGACGGATCAGCTCTCTGGTCTGTCTCTGTGCAAAAACAAACTCCAGGATCAGTACCAGGAGCATCAGAAGTCCCAGCACAGCAAGACTTGAGATCCAGGTGGAATATATGGAGTCTACGGTTTTTCCTACACGGAGCACATTTCCGTCATCCAGCTTCACCGCATAATAAAAGGTCTTTTTTGCAAAGGTTTCTGAATAACGGATACTTTCGCTTTTTCCATTTTTTTCTGCCTGTATAAATTCCGGACGATCACTGTGATTTGCCAGTTTTTTCGGAGAGGCCTCAGAATCGTAGAGAACGGTTCCGTCTTTACGGATGAGAGTCACACGACTTGATGATACTGTCTGAAGCTTTTTTGTGAGAAAGGAATCTCCATACTCATCCATGGCAAGGCAGATATACTGCGCTTCCTCACGGACTCCCCGCTGCATGTATGTGTTTAATTTATTGTAGGTGACCACACTTGCTGCCAGAAACGTGACAAGAACAGCAAAAATGATCATAATGCTTGTATGATGCAGAATTTTCTTTTTCATACATGATCTCCGATCCGGTATCCCACGCCACGCACTGTCTCGATCAGATTTCCAGCTTCCCCCAGCTTTTGTCGGAGAGTCCGTACATGAACATCTACAGTCCTTGTTTCTCCGTCAAAATCATAGCCCCACACATGGCACAGGATCTGGTTTCTGGACATGACCAGTCCTTTGTTCTCCATAAGATATTCCAGAAGCTCGAATTCCTTTCTGGTCAGCTCCTTCACCTCACCCTGATAGCTGACTTCGTGACGGGACACATTGACACGAAGATCCTTACAGTACAGCTCTCTCTCTTCGCTCTGCCTTGCGCAGCGCCGAAGGACCGCTTTGACCCTGGCTACAAATTCCATCATCCCGAAGGGCTTGGTGATGTAATCATCTGCGCCGCCCTCCAGACCTTTTACCTTGTCAAACTCCGCTTCTTTGGCTGTGACCATGATCACCGGGATATCCCGGGTCCTGGTGTCACTTTTCAGTCGTTTCAAAATATTATACCCATCTTCACCCGGGAGCATGATATCCAGCAGGATCAGTTCCGGCATATTTTTTTTCATGGCTGTGTCAAGTTCTGCCCCGGTTTCAAAACCTTCTGCCTCAAAGCCTGTTGTCTCCAGGGTATAGACAAGAAGCTCTCTGATATTTCTCTCATCTTCCACACAGTAGATCATTCTATATCCTCTCTGTTCGTTTTTTGCCGTTGGCACTTCATAATCGTCTGGTCTTTTTTGTTCCATGCCTTCAGTATAACTGCTTTCTTTTTACTGCACAAGCCCTGGCCGTCTGCTGATACAGATAACCAGGGCATAGCATTTCGATATCTTTTTATTGGCTGCCTGCCGCTGCCATCTGGGCTGCCGCCTGCTCATCCTTTATTTCCGGAAGCTGATACTGATTCCGGATCACCTCCAGCGCACGGTAGAAGGTTTCGTCCGGCCCATGTTTGATCTGCTTCAGGTGCTGATGTGTATCAAAAGCATCTTCATGAACCTGTGTCACACAAACACCGATATTGGAACAGTGATCTGCCACACGCTCCAGGCTGGTAGTCACATCGGACAGGATGAATCCCATTTCAATGGTACATTCTCCGGCGCGAAGTCTCTGGATATGCCGGTACTTCAGTTCCTTGCTGAGTTCATCGATTACTTCCTCCAGTGGCTCGATCTCTCTCGCAAGCTGCACATCCTGATTTTCGTAAACCTTGTAAGCAATATCTACAATGTCTTCCACCGCATGCTCCATGACACGTAACTCTTCCAGCGCCTTATCCGAAAACTTCAGGCCTTTTTCATAAAGCTCCTGTGCGGATTCCATGATGTTCACACCGTGATCGGAAATCCTCTCGAAATCACCGATACAGTGGAGCATGATGGAAACACTGTGACTGTCATGAACGGAAAGATCCTTCTGGTTCAGTTTTACAAGATAGGTTCCAAGTTCATCCTCATAACGGTCTACCTTTTTCTCTGCTTCTTCCACCAGAGCCTTTCCTTCTGCGCTGAAATTCTTCAGAAGGTCCAGGGCGGTAAACAGAGTTCTATGAGAATCCTCTGCCATTTTTTTCGCTGCATTCCTGCTCTGCTCAACTGCAAATGCAGGTTTCTCCAGAAAACGGCTTTCCAGGATCATGAAATCCGGATCTGCTGCCACCTTCTCCTCCTCTTCCTTCCTGTCGCGGATAGTAAGACAGGCAAGCTTCTCCAGAGCCTTTCCAAACGGAAGAAGAACAAGAGTTGCCGTGATATTGAAGGCACTGTGCAGGATCGCGATCCCGGCCGGAGTCGCTGCCTGTGCCATAAATGAAAAATGTACTGCTGCATTTATCGCATAAAATACTGCCATGAACAGCATGGTTCCGATCAGATTGAAATACAGATGGACCATAGCCGCACGTTTTGCGTTTTTGCTGGCTCCGATGGCTGAAAGGATCGCAGTGATACAGGTACCGATATTCTGTCCCATGATAATAGGAAGTGCTGCACTGAACGGTACCATTCCGGTAAGGCACAGTGCCTGGAGGATACCAACCGATGCGGAAGACGACTGGATGATCGCTGTCAGCACTGCTCCGGCCACAACTCCAAGGATCGGATTGGAGAATTTCACCAGCATTCCGGTAAACTCCGGTACCTCTGCAAGAGGTTCCACAGCTCCGCTCATGGCATTCATTCCATACATCAGGATCGCAAAGCCTACAAAGATCGCTCCCACGTCCTTTTTCTTCTGGCTTTTTGTAAACATGATCAGAACCACGCCGATCAGTGCCAGTATCGGTGAAAATGACGTCGGCTTAAAAAGCCGGATAATAAAGTTATCACTCTGGATACCTGTAAGACTTAAGATCCATGAGGTTACGGTAGTACCGATATTGGCACCCATGATGATTCCCACAACCTGGGACAGCTTCATGATTCCCGAGTTTACAAAACCAACGACCATAACGGTAGTTGCCGAGGATGACTGGATCACTGCAGTCACACCCATTCCAAGAAGAACGGCTCTGATGGGATTGGAGGTAAGTGTCTCCAGGATCCGCTCAAGCTTTCCGCCTGCAACCTTCGCAAGCCCGTCTCCCATTAAGTTCATTCCATAAAGGAAAATAGCAAGGCCGCCAAGCAATGCCAGTACGCTGAAAAAGTCCATAATACTCTCCTTCACTTTCTCTTTTTGATATGTTTGATTTCCTTTTTTCTCATTTCAACGATTTTCATAATAGCGGCCTATTGTAAAATTTTCCCCACTGGAATGTAAAATCTGTGTAAAAAAAATAAAACAGAGGATCCTGTTACGGGAAACCGATTTCCCGTCAGGATCTCTCTGTCCTATATATCGTTCAGAATCCGCGGATTTCCTCATCCTCAGATCCGGTCTTGTCGATGGATTTTATTACAAGGTAATAGCTGTAATCATCATTGACCTTTACTTCCACCCGGTCTCCTACACGATGACCGCGCAGTGCCTTGCCGATAGGCGATTCGATACTGATACGGTTTTCCATGGAATTTCCACGGATGGAAGTAACCAGCTTGTACTTCTCCACCTCATTATCTTCTTCAAAAAGAACTTCCACGATATCGTCCATTCCCACTTCGTCTGATCTGGAAGCATCGGATACAATGGAAGCGGTCTTCAGCATCCTCTCCAGATAACGGATGCGGCTCTCGTTCTGATTCTTATGTTTCTTGGCTGCATAATACTCAAAGTTCTCGCTTAAGTCTCCCTGGGCACGTGCCTCCTTGACCGCCTCAATGGCTTCCTTGCGTACTACCAGTTTACGGTGTTCGATCTCCTGCTCTATTTTTTCAACATCCTTGCGGGTAAGCTGTTCTCTCATTTCTCTGGCATCTCCTTTTCTTTATAACATTCAGACTGATCCTGGATCTGTTCTCCACTTCCTGTGAAGCTTCTGTCACAGATACAGGATTTCTGGAAGGTTACCGGAAATACCATAGCAGATACGCTCTGCTTTGTCAAACAGCGCATACCTGTTCTTCGGCTTCCTCCTGCTGGTGTACTCGCTGTTCAATATAATCTGCCATATGTTCTTTGGGGATATCCAGTAACATGGAAAATTCAGAATAGAGATGATCCTCTGCAAGCTTCAGATACCGCTCGTCTGTAGCGGTTGTTTTTTTGCCATGAGATAATCTGGCCTGTTTTCTGACGTAGATCGTCTTGATGATCCGAAGAAGATCTCTGCATTCACAGGTACGGATGCATTTCTTGTAGCTATCCTCCCGGAATTTCTCATTCTCAATACTCAGTGTCTCAATGGATGGGATCTCATCGATAAGCCTCTCCGCTTCTTCCCTCGTAATGATTCCGCGAAGCACCTGCTTTCCACCTTTCACCGGTGTAAATATCTTCCCATCTGTCTCTCCTCCGGGTCTCAGTACATAATAAAGCTTCTCGCCGGAGGAACCATCCACCCTCATTGTGGTAACTCCTGTTACCTGGCAGATGCCGGTACGACCATACACAACATATTCGCCTGTTTCAAACATTTTTCCACTTCCTTTCATTTTTTTACTTTTCTTTTGTTATCCTGGCGCTTATTGTGCTCTAATGAAAGCTCCCTGCCAGGTTATATATCCAGACAAGGAGCTTCTCACTGAGGATTCTATCCTTATTTTACTACTTTTCCCATTTATTTGCAAAAGAATTCAAAAAGTTTTTTTATTTTTGTGAAATATGCCCACAATGAGGGCATATATTTTTTGTTATAATTCTTCTTTTTTCTTTCTTCCCAGACGGATGTCTTCCATATGAGATTTCAGTTCCGGTGTCATACTGTCAAAGAGATAGGTTTTGCTGTTGTCCCTGCGCTCCTGCCATTCTTCTCTCATCTGCCGTTTTGCGGAAGCGATCTCATCTTTGAATCCGCGCGCTGAGATCCTGGCGGCTCCCTGTCCCATAATGATGATCTGCTCCAGTCCGTCTGATGTGGCAACTGTCACGTTATGCTTCCGTCCGATTTTATGGACAGTGCGTTCAATATACTGGTCTGCTGTTTCCGCTTCTTTTGTATAGACAACATGAATGTTATGATACTGGAAGGTTTCCTCCGGATGGCCCTCCACACGGTAGGCATCAAATACCAGGATCAGGATACATCCCTTGATTCCCTGATAATCGCTTAAGATGTCCATTAACCTGGACTGTGCCGCATGAAAGTCTGCCTGTGCCAGATCTCTTAAATCCTCCCAGGCAAATATAATATTGCAGCCGTCCACCAGCAGATAGTCCTCTCTGTGGATGGCCGGACTGCTATTTCTCCAAGCGCCGTGACCGGTTTTTGCCAGAAGGCCGGAATCTGCTGCGCCTTTGCCTCCCTTTCCGGAAAAGCTGCTTCCGCTTTCCGGATTTCCGAAGCTTCGGCTGTTACTGCCGTATTTCTTTGAGCTCACCGGACCAAAAGTTTTCTCAAAGATTGCCTTCAGTTCTTTTTCCTCTTCGTAGCTTCCATACATGGAGGTATATTTTCCACGGCCGGCATTGGCTGCTCTGTGATCAGGACTGTTTTTGGCTGTTCCCTGACCTGCACGCACTCCTGCAGAGCTGTTGTCGGAATCCTCATAGGCATCATTACTGTCCGGAAGCTGAGTTCCTTCCAGATGCATATATTCTTCTACCTCATACCAGGGAACCACGAAGCCTGCTCCATGGGCACAGAATACAGAACCTGTAGGATTCTCAAGATCTCTCTCGGAATCATATCCGATCTCCTCTGCGATCTGCTCCTGATCCTGGCAGGGTTCATAGCCCTTCAGAGTACAGGTCAGATGACCTCTGCCTCTTGTGTAGGAAACTACCTGACTCTGATAATCCCTCATTTTTGCCACCGGCGCACTTCCTGTGATCACCGATAGCTCTCCCTGGGTTTCCGGCCCCTGAAAGGTTCCCTGCATCCTCTGGATATCCGTCATGGCACGTCCTACATTTTCTGCCGGAATCTCAAGCCTGAAGCTGTAATAGGGTTCCAGAAGAACTGTCTCTGCTTTCTTGAGGCCCTGACGCACAGCACGGTAAGTCGCCTGCCGGAAATCTCCGCCTTCCGTATGCTTCTGATGTGCCCGCCCGGTGAGAAGTGTGATCTGCATATCGGTGATGGGTGATCCGGTAAGGACTCCCAGATGCTCTTTTTCCTCCAGATGTGTCAGGATCAGCCGCTGCCAGTTCCGATCCAGCTGATCTTCATTTGCCGCAGTAAAAAACTGAAGTCCGCTTCCTCTCTCTCCCGGTTCCAGAAGAAGATGCACCTCTGCATAATGACGAAGCGGTTCAAAATGTCCCACGCCTTCCACCGGTGCGGCAATGGTTTCTTTGTATACGATATTACCAGTTCCAAATTCTACTGCCACATGAAAACGCTCCCAGATCAGATGCTTCAGGATCTCGATCTGTACCTCGCCCATCAGCATGGCGTGGATCTCTCCCAGCTGCTCATCCCACATGATATGAAGCTGCGGTTCTTCCTCCTCCAGCTCCTTCAGGCTTTTCAGCATCCTGTGGGCGTCACAGCCCTCCGGAAGGATGATCTGATAATTCAGTACCGGTTCCAGCACCGGCATGGCAGAATCCGCCTCAATGCCAAGTCCCTCTCCCGGATATGTTTCGGTAAGACCTGTAACTGCACAGACGGTTCCTGCCTCTGCCTCTTTGAGCATTTCAAATTTTGCACCGGAATAGATACGGATCTGATCTGCCTTTTCCTCCCAGATCTCCTCTGCCGGAATACCATTTCTTCCTGCATTGGTCAGCGTCTCCTTAACCTTCAGGCTGCCGCCGGTGATCTTCATATAAGTGAGACGGTTTCCCTGCTCATCTCTGGCGATCTTAAAGATCCTGGCTCCGAATTCTGCGGGATAGGACGGTACTGCCATGTAGGTCTCCATTCCATGGATAAAAGCATCTACGCCTTCCATCTTCAGGGCAGATCCAAAAAAGCATGGAAAAAGCTTTCGCTCCAGGATCAGCTCTGCCACGTCCTTTTTTGCGATCGTTCCTGTTTCCAGGAAGCTTTCCAGAAGGTTCTCCTCACACATGGCGATATTTTCCAGAAAATCATCAGTTCCATTTATTTTATCAGAAGCGCCCTGCGTTCCGGATATATTCTCTTTTTCTGCTTCACTGGCGTTATCTTTCAGCTGCATTCCTTCAGCTGACGGAGATTTCCCGGAGTTATCCACAGGATTCTCCTTTTTCCCTGCTGCTTCTGCACCGGAGCATTCCAGTTCTCCACTAAAATCCACACAGCATCCGCTTAATTTCTTCTTCAGCTCCTCAAGAAGTCTTTCCCTGTCTGTTCCTTCCTGATCCATTTTATTTACAAAAAGAAATGTTGGGATCTTATACTGTGTCAGCAGTCTCCACAATGTCTGTGTATGCCCTTGCACACCATCTGCTCCGTTGATCACCAGGATTGCATAATCCAGCACCTGCAGGGTACGCTCCATCTCAGCAGAAAAATCCACATGCCCCGGCGTATCCAGAAGTGTCACTTCCATATCCCCCATGGAAAAAACTGCCTGCTTTGAAAAAATGGTGATTCCTCTCTCCCTCTCAAGCTCATAGGTATCCAGATACGCATCCTTGTGATCGACTCTTCCGATTTTCCGGATCCTTCCGCATTTAAAAAGCAGGCCTTCCGATAATGTCGTCTTTCCTGCATCCACATGGGCAAGCACGCCCAGGCTTATATGTCTGTGTTTTATATTCTGAGGTTTTTCTCCCATTGAAAATACCCCTTTCTGTTGTAATGATATCCAATATCATAACATAGAAAGGGGTATAAGTCGAATTTTGTTTCAGTCTGTGATTCAGGAATCCAGGTAGGCTTTCAGCTTCTCCAGATCCTTTTTCATATCTGCTCTTCCTGTCTGGTAGATCCGCTCCAGATTGCTCTCATCACGCTCGATCATCGCCGCCTGGATGGGACTGCTCGGACGGATGATATGAATGCGCCCCTCTTTTTCCAGAGAAGCCAATTCCTCCAGTGTTTCATTATAATGGATATGCCGTTCCTCCAGATCCTTCAGAAAAGCCGGATATTTATGTAATACTGCTTTCAGAAAAAGCTGCATCTTCGGGTTCGCTTTTTTTCGGTACTTCACATCTCTGGTAAGCACCACTACGTTTTTTTCGTATCCCCGGGAAAGCATCCACTTAACCGGGATCGGATCAGACACACCACCGTCCAGAAGTCTCTTTCCCTCAAGCTTCACCGGTCGGGAGGCTATCGGGATCGATGCAGACGCACGCATCCATTCAATATCCTCCACATCTCCGTTGGGACATTCATGATACACCGGTTTTCCTGTATCCAGGTCCGTACACACCACTGTAAATTTCATGGGATTTTCTGCGTAGGTCTGACGGTCAAAAATATCCAGCTTCCAGGGCAGTTCGTAATATCCGAATTCCCGGCTGTATACATCTCCTGTGGTGATCCAGTTCCGGATGCTTGCAAGTCTTTTATCCTTGCAGTACTTTTTGTTATAGCGAAGAACTCTTCCGATCTGCCTGGACTTATAATTGCATCCAAAAACAGCTCCAGCCGATACGCCCACCGCACTGTCTGCGTAAATCTTATTTTCCATCAGAACATCGATCACGCCGGCTGTATACAAGCCTCGCATACCGCCGCCCTCCATAACGATACTGAATTTTTTCAATTGTGTTTCTTCCATTTATTTGTCCTCTGTATTCTGTCTGGCAGACTCTGCTGCCCTTATGCTTTCATCTTTATGTCCCATTTATTGTACTTTTCGAATTATATCGGTCTTTTCTGCCATATATCTATATCCATTATCAGAATATCTTGGTTGTCCACTTGCTCATATCCCAGACTTCATTTACCACATCCTGGTAAAATTCCGGTTCATGGCAGATGAGAAGGATACTTCCGCGGTATTCCCGGAGAGCTTTTTTCAGCTCGTCTTTTGCATCCACATCCAGATGATTAGTAGGCTCGTCCAGAAGAAGAATATTGGTGTCACGGTTCACCAGCTTGCAAAGACGCACTTTTGCCTGCTCACCACCGCTTAAAACTCGTACCTGGCTCTCAATATGCTTGGTCGTCAGCCCGCATTTCGCCAGCGCGGAACGCACTTCATACTGGGAAAATGACGGAAATTCCTGCCAGAGCTCTTCGATACAGGTAGTTCGATTATCACCTTTAACTTCCTGCTCAAAATATCCGATCTCAAGGTTCTCGCCCTGCTCCACACTTCCGGAAAGAGGCTTGATCAGTCCAAGAAGGCTTCGAAGAAGTGTTGTTTTTCCTATTCCATTGGTTCCCACCAGTGCGATCTTCTGTCCTCGCTCCATAGTAAAATTCAGTGGCTTGGAAAGCGGCTCATCATAACCGATCACAAGGTCATGTGTCTCAAAAAGCATCTTTCCTGGTGTTCGGCCATAACGGAATTTGAACTCCGGCTTCGGCTTCTCTGCTGCCAGCTCGATCACATCCATCTTGTCCAGCTTTTTCTGGCGGGACATAGCCATGTTTCTTGTGGAAACACGTGCCTTATTCCTTGCTACGAAATCCTTCAGCTCACTGATCTCCTGCTGCTGTTTGCGGTAAGCAGCCTCCAGCTGTGCCTTCTTGACCGCATAGACCTCCTGAAAATGATCGTAATCTCCTACATAACGGTTCAGTTCCTGATTTTCCATATGATAGATAATGTTAACTACAGAATTCAGGAACGGAATATCGTGGGAAATAAGGATAAATGCATTCTCATAATCCAGAAGATATCTTTTCAGCCATGCAATATGCTCCTCATCCAGATAGTTGGTAGGCTCATCCAGAAGCAGGATATCTGGCTTCTCAAGAAGAAGCTTCGCAAGAAGTACCTTAGTTCTCTGTCCGCCGCTTAGATCCGTAACATCACGGTCAAGCCCCAGATCCAGAAGGCCCAGAGCTCTGGCAACCTCCTCCACTTTGGCATCGATCGCATAAAAATCGTGAAGTGTCAGTTCGTCCTGGATCGTTCCAAGCTCTTCCATCAGACCATCCATCTCGTCAGGATCTGCAGTTCCCAGCTTGTCGCAGATCTCGTTCATCCGTTCTTCTTTTTTGAGAAGAGGATCAAAAGCGGATTTCAGCACCTGGCCGATGGTCATCCCCTTTTCCAGAACTGCATGCTGATCCAGATAGCCTGCGTGGACATTTTTTGCCCACTCTACCTTGCCCTCATCCGGCATCAGTTTTCCGGTCACGATACTCATAAATGTGGACTTTCCTTCGCCATTAGCGCCTACAAGTCCGATGTGTTCTCCCTTAAGAAGCCGGAAAGATACATCTTCGAAAATCGCTCTGTCTCCAAACCCGTGAGTCAGGTGTTCTACATTTAAAATACTCATTTGTTATATTCCTTTATCATTGTGGTTTTTCTGTTTTCCCGGAAGGGATTTTTAATAATGCTATAGTATTATACTTGATATTTTTCTCTGCTGTAAAGTCAAATCTCTGTATACACTGCGATCGGCTGACTGGCAGCTTTTTGTATTACCGGTTAAGCTGCTGAATACTATTGAATAATTTTCCATCTTCCTATCTCATTATCTTCTGTAAAAATCCTGTTCTTATTTATTATGCCATCGGATCTCACCGTTTAATATGATCGGATAACGGATCAGCTTGTCTGAATCAAGGTTTTCCGCATACATATCTACTGCGGTTATCTGGTGATTATCATATGTGGTATAATAATAAATTCCCTTTGTCGTGTTGCAGCATGAAGTATAGATCGTGATCTCATATGCGCCCTCTGATACCTCACAGCATCCCCGCTGCTGATCAACAGAGCCTAAAATATGGAAAAACTGGCTGACACTTTCGTTTTCCCCATCTCCGGATATTGCGTTTAATTTTGTAAATGCAACCTTTACAAATCTTGACTGGCTTGAAAGATCTCCCGGAATTCCCATTCCGCCCATTCCTCTGCTGTATGGATCCAGCTCCAGCACTCCTGCAAATGTACTTTCCGGCTGCTTTCTGGATACACCTGCATAATTGTTAAGTGCAAACATCTGACCGGGGAATGGAGGATTATTTGTAAGTACGCCAACAGGATTGTCATAGATGTGCATTCCGTCTTTCATGGATTCTACAACGATGCATTCCTCCTTGTCTGCGATCATCCAGTGAAGCTGTGCCGTTGGAAGCTGTTCACTGAAGGGTGTTCCCATAAGCTTCATATTGGAAAGCATCCTCCTTGCTTCAGCCACCGAAGCACACTGGGTAAGGATCCATGGAATAAATTCATATTGCGCCACCTGGACAAGATCCTTATCTGCCTCTGTCGCTTCATCTGCATATGCCGCATTCCCCACAAAGTTAAGTCCTGCCATACCCAGTCCCTTTTCATTAGCCGCATCATAATAAAGCGGATAATCTCCTGCTACAAACGCCATTCCTATAAGAGCATAATGTGTTTTTGCTTTTCCTGCATATCGGAAATCGAACTCATAATTTCTTGGGGTTATGGTCACCTCTTCACCATAGGAAAACTCATAGTCAAGAGTTCTTCCCATATAAAAATCCTTTGTCTGATACGTTGCTGCTGTACACATAGATCTACACCTCTTCCTTACAATAATCCTGCAAACAATCTCATGAAAAGCTGTCCCAGACGAAGATATGCACTGCGTCCTGTACGGTATTGTTCTGTTACTTCCCGACATTCCTTCATTGTTTCTTCCAGGTCATTTCTTATGGATAACACAGCCGGACTGTCTGCCATAAAGCATCCGTTTTCAAAATGATGATAAAGACTTCTGTAATCCAGATTTATGGTTCCGCATGTTGCCATACAGTCATCTGCCACGCTCATCTTGGCGTGACAGAAGCCAGGTGTCCACTCGTAGATCCGCACTCCATTTTTAACCAGTCCATGATAAAAGGAACGTGTAACACTGTAAATCATTTTTTTATCCGGGATTCCCGGTGTAATGATCCTGACATCAATCCCACGCTTTGCAGCAAGACACAGCGCATGTGTCATTTCATCCGTAATGATCAGATATGGCGTTATAAACCAGCAGTATTTTTCAGCTTTGTTGACCATGCTGATATAAACTTCCTCTCCTACCTGTTCATCATCCATTGGACTATCTGCATAAGGCTGTACAAATCCGTTCTGAGCTGCCTTATATTCTGATCTTATAAAATATTTGCTGAAATCCTCATTATTATTCCTGTCATTGGCTGCATTCCACATTTCAAGGAATGTTGCTGTCAGCGACTGAACTGCATCGCCTTCAAGACGGATCCCGGTATCCTTCCATTGTCCGTAAGGATTGGTGTAATTAAAATATTCATTTGCCAGATTATAGCCGCCTGTGAAAGTGATATGATACCTCTAAAGTAGACAGATTAAATATAAAAATCTGTTACTTTGGAGGTATTTTTCATGCCAAAATCAAAACATTCACCTGAGTTTAGAGCTAAAGTATCGCAGGAATATCTGGATGGTATAGGTTCTATTCAGTTCCTTGCTGATAAATACAGTATAGGATATTCAACACTAAAAGGATGGATTAATGAATATCAAATTCATGGGATAGCTGCATTTTGTCATCCATCGAATAGAAATAGAACTTATTCAAAGGAGTTTAAACTCCGATGCGTAGAAGCAGTTCTAAATGGAGAAGGGACTGTTGACGATATCATCGCTAAATATGCAATATCTAGTCGTTCTGTTTTGCGAAGTTGGATTAAGGTGTATAATGCCAATAGAGAGTTCAAGGATTATAATCCAAAACGGGAGGTCTATATGGCAGAGGCACGAAGAAAAACAACACTTGAGGAACGAAAAGAAATCGTTAATTATTGCATCAACCATAATCGTGACTATAAGAATACAGCTACAAAATTCAATGTTTCTTACGGTCAGGTCTATTCTTGGGTAAAGAAATATGATAGTGATGGGGAATCCGGATTAACTGACAGACGCGGTCAACGTAAAACAGATGATGAAGTAGATGAATTAGAACGTTTGAGACGTGAAAACTTACGACTAAAGCGTCAGCTGGAAGAAAAGGATATGGTTGTTGAATTGTTAAAAAAAGTGAAAGACTTCGAAAGGATGTGAGGCTGGGTAAGGTTCGTCATGAATCAAAATATCTTGCGATAGAATATTTTCATACAGAGAAAAACTGGAGTATTGGATGGATGTGTAAACATTTGGAGGTCGCAAGAGCTGCTTATTATAAATGGCTACACCGTGAAACACCTGAGGATGAAATGGAAAACATCAAACTTGCAGAGCTCATTAAGGAGTATGATGAACGCTTTAGTCATATCTTAGGGTATCGGAGAATGACTTCTTGGATCAATCATTTTAATCAAACAAAGTACAGCAAAAATAGAGTTCACAGAATTATGAAAAAACTGGGAATCCATTCCGTTATACGAAAAAAGAAGAAAAAATATAGGAATGCCAATGCAGATGAAACAACACAAAATATATTACAAAGAGATTTTTACGCAACTGCACCCAATCAAAAATGGGCTACTGATGTGACTGAATTTAAAGTGCCAGGTAAAAAAAAGAAGTTGTATTTAAGTGCCATTATAGATCTGTATGATAGATATCCTGTGTCATATGCTGTTAGTGCCAGAAATGATAATAAATTAGTATTTAAAACTTTTGATAAGGCAATTGCGTTGAACCCCTGTGCAAAGCCGATTTTTCATTCAGATCGGGGATTCCAGTATACCAGCAAAATGTTTAAAAAGAAACTTGTAAAACAAGAAATGAGACAATCCATGTCTCGGGTTGGACATTGTATTGATAATGGACCAACAGAAGGTTTCTGGGGAATTATCAAAGCAGAAATGTATCAGATGTACGAAATAACTGATGAATCCTCATTAAGATTTGCAATAAAGGATTATATAAGATTTTATAGTGAAGAACGTCCACAGGATAGGTATTGCTGCAAAACACCCCTAGAAGTACGTCAAGAAGCACTGAAATCTGACATACCAGTAGAATATCCTATTCCAGAAAACAAACGAATTAAAAAATATAAAGAGAAATGGTGTGCATAAAAATACCTACACTCCAAAATGAAATGTAGGTATTTTTGTCGCTTACCTTTAGATATCTCACCTGTCTACTTGACAAGGGGCATATCAAAGCTACTTTTCCATCGATCACGGTTATTTTTCGATGATCACGGTTGTTCAGAAATACATTCAGACCCGGCATAAACGGATTAAATACCCGGCAGTGGATTCCGATCTGCTCCATCTTTTTTACAAAATCCGTATTAATAAAGCCAATAGAGCCCATATCATCATAAAATACTCGCACTTCCACGCCTGCCTGTACACGCTCCTCCAGCACTTTCTGGATCTTTTTCCAGGCCTCTGCATCTTCTATCGCATGGTATTCCATAAAAATAAACTTTTCAGCCTTTGACAGTGCTGATAACTGTGCTTCTAATCCCTTTACCGCCTCATCATAATAAACAATATCCGTATTCTGGTATACGGGATAACCTGCATTTTTCCAAATATACTCACTGATATTTCCTGCTTTGGGGATTTTATTTTTGATATTTTCCAGTTTTTCCCGATTGTCCGGCAGAAGCGGCAGAAGCTTTCTGTCGATATCCGCATATCGTTCTCGCATTTTACGGGTTCCGCCATTTAATCCGATCAACAGATACAGTGCTACACCCATGATCGGAAACACAAGTATCAGAATGATCCACGGCATTTTCATGGAAGAGGTCTGATCGGATGCATATAGTGCCAGAACCAGAATTCCTGCAAAGACTCTAGTCAGCAGATTAACGATCTCCGCATATTCATTCAGCCTTGTGATCACGATAATGATAAAAGCTGCTTCCAATAAAATACAAAGCACCGAAAAGCATAATCGAATGACACCGTTTTTCGTTTTTGCTCTGCCCTCCAGTGTATCCTGCCTCATAAAACCGCCCCTTTCTGCATTGAATGAGAATTTTCTGTTGTGCGTAAGCCTAACTGAATATTCCTGTTGCGTAATAAAATCAACAATTATCGTCTATACTACAAACAGCGGAGCTCTGACCTGATGATTCCTTGTCCACTGTAATAAAAAATGAAATAAGAAGAAAGCCCTGGAAGCTGCAACTTCGAGGGCTTTTGATTTTTTTGTTATAAACAATTTAATTCTTTTTTGCCTGCGAGCATTATAGCATATGCGATTTTTCTTCGCAATATACTCTGTATACTTTTTAAGATGTTTCTGTTTTTACTGAACTCTTTGCTTCTATCATTGCAATAACTTTCTCCGCTGGTTTCCCAACTAGACATGTGATTGTTGGTATTCTTTAACCTGTTTTCACTTACCGCTTGTACCGCAACATACCATTTTTCAATTCAATAAATTTTCCGTTAAAGATTTCCTGCAACACCTGTCTGCATGGTATCCGTTGCAATCTTCTAACCTCAGACGCTTCCATTACTCGGAAAGTAGTTTGGTGATGATCTTGATAAAATGCAATGAGCGATTCAATATACGGCTCAGCATCTTCAAACGTCCAGTTTGCTTCCTCCTTCAAACGCGAGAATACCGATACCAGACTAATACATCGAACATCTTCAAAATTTGTAGCGCCATTCCGAGCATTTCGGTCATCGGAGCAGAACACATAAATCTGCTCCCCAAGCATCACCGACAAGACCTGCAACAGCACAAAAGACTTGATTTCTCCAAGATTATTTTTCTTGCCCACTTCGATATCGAGTCGTTCAAGCTCTTTCAAATAATCCTCTCTCGATATCGCCGTGTAATCAGCATCTTCCAATGCTCGATAATGTTCCGAAAAGTAATCTTTAGAAAAAACATCACAGGCCAATTTTAACATCTGTGTATAAGTCGCACACGCCAGCGGCCCTCGTACATGTGACAGGCTTTCAAGAATTTCTTGATCCGTGTAGCTTTTTATCTTTTGCGCGCCAATCTTTTCGCTCAACCAGATTGGCGCATCAGCATTATACCGATTAAGTTCTGTTACGATTTGCGCATGACAAAAGAACACATATTCCGGCAATTCCATGACCCGGTCAATCAAATGATTATCGACGCCATCTTGAACAGAGTGCGTTTTGGAAATGAAATCGGTATCTAGCAGTGCATATTTTTTCACTTCGCTTTTACACCCCTCAATCCAAACCGTACTCTTTTTTCAGTTGAGTAATGTAAGCCACATCGTCATTTTCTCTGGATTCTGTCAGATACTCATGCTGTCTATTATACTCAACTTTCTCAAGGAGTGTGCCAAAAGATTCTGTTCCCCTGCCATCAAGCTGCCAGCGCTTTGCCTTACCTATCAGTGATGCCCTTTTCATTACATTCACAGAACTTATCTCCAGCAGCTTTTCAGCCTGCTGGTGGGATATGTTTCCACTTTCAAACAAGCGCAGTACAACTGCCTTGTAGGGCATAGCAAACATATCCATAAGTATCAAAACGGAATCTACCGAAACCAAATCTTTATCAATTCCATACAGTAGAATTTGCTCATGGAGAAGTTGATCCGGCATCAAAAGCAGACCTGCGAAGGCATTAGCTTCCAAGTCCTCCTGTGTTCTTCCTGTTTCATCACCTGTTGCCGAATCCAGCATAGAACCATTTTTTATATAGCTCTGGTCTGCATTTTCTACATAACAGTAGATATGATACAATTCATGCGACGCAGCGAAAAACTGCTTACATAGTGGAAGTGCCGTATTTACGCACACAAAAATCGTATCCTGCTTCAAAAAAGTCAATGCCCATAATTCATCATCATGAATTGGAAAACGAAGCAGTTCCAGTGCAATTTCTTTCTTTCTTGCATAGTTCTGTATAACAGCAAAAATATTATCTTTGATAATAGAATTACCGACATACTCTGCCGAAAACTGCCTGACAACAGATTGAATTTCATCAAATTTCCTGTTTTGGCTTACAAAAAGGCTATCTTTCAGAACATTGTTCATCACTTATCCTCCCAGAGCTGCTCCATCTTTTTGCCATTCTCGCATGCCCTAGTGTGGAACAGAATCATGTCGGACAGTTCATCCGCAAGCCGGATTCCCTTTCTTGCTTCTTCTGTTTTAACACGCCCCATAAACGCATGAATCACATTCGTATCCATCGGCTTTTCTGGCATCTTCATCAGAGAATCCATCGACACATGCAGATATTCAGAAATCTTATGAAGTTCAATCGCATTGATTGCTCTTGCACCATTCATAATTTTGCTCATTGTCTGTTTGGAGACTCCAATTCCTTCTGCCAGATCAACCTGCTTTTTGTTTTCTTTTTTCAGTTCAGCCTGAATGTTGTTTGCAATTATCATATTTACATCCAGCATATAATCGCCTCCTGTTCTTGTACTTATATTATACGCTCTTTCACATAGAATATCAATTATTTAGAGACTGATCTTAGTTTTTAATTTATTTTGTCGCTATTTTAGTTACAAGTCATCGCTAACCTTCAGAAGAATGGTTTACACTAACGCTATAAACCTGTATTTTCCTCATTCAAAAGACCTTCTACAACCTCAACAGAGAGATTTCTATGATAGAACAGCTCATTGCCGAAGCAACAAAATTTGATTTCAAGGTTGCTCTCAAAACGAATCCACCAAAAAACCGGTTAAAAAACACCCCATTGCTTTTCCAACGAGGCTTGTAATTGTTGCAGGTCGACAAAATGCTTGTTTCTACACCCCTTGACCTTTCTTTCTTGTTTATAATGAGAAAGAAAGAAAGAAAAAGAAAGGAAATGCAACCTTTTCAAATCTGGATCGAACTGACAGAAGAGATTATCCAGAGGATGCAATCAGAGAATCTTTACTGAACAGCATTCCGGATCATTTGTGCAAACCAGTGCTTCTTGGAAAGCGTCTTTCATTAAAACAATAAGCTGATCAATATTTCCCAATTCTATAAGTCCACCAAGTGAGCCTTCTTTATCGGCACTTCCGGTATAGAGCAACACACCAGACATATCATCCCCAAAATAAATACGCTCACGAATAGCAGATGAAGAATACCCCGAGGACATTGACATCTGCTTAATCAACAAATGTGCAAATGTATGCATCAAAACATACCTTGCATCTCGTAATGTGGTAACAATCCATTCTTTAGATTCACAGAATTCCTTATAACACTGCGCATATTTCTGAGAAAGTGCTCCCAGTTCTGGATCTCTCAACCACGCATCAATACTATCCCTATTAAACTCAATAAAGACACCTTCACCGTGCACTTCTGCAGCAGGAAGCCATTTTTCAGTCTTACCCTTATTTAGATAAACGATATTTGTCTGCTCATCGGCATCCGGATCCGGAGCATCTACACGGGTGAACGCTGTCTGCGGCATCGGGCTACTGCGTCTCCGTTCCACTCCGGTCCGCGCAAAGCAGACGTCCACCGGACGTCTTGTGCCGTTTCGGATGCTTTAACGGCATTCCTGCCAAAGAAAACGCCGGAGTGAATCATCACCCCGGCTTCAAAAAGTATTTACTTGTGCTTGCGGCCTTCACGCTTTTTGTAGTCCTCGTCTATACGCTTTTTCCAGTCTGCGCTCAGCGGGGCACTGCACCGGACAGAGCTGATTGCTTCGCTGACCACCTCATAATTCAACGCGGTTCCTTCACTATCGCACTGATAGTTGACTGCACGATCTGCACCGATTCCGAACTGGCTTGCAGTCTCTACTGCGTCAATATTGGCACCAAGGAACAAAAACTCCCAACCGTATTTCGCTTTCTGCCGCTCGATCATCTGCTTCACTTTTTCGCTGTTGTACCGGCGGCTGGCATTTTCCATTCCGTCCGTAGTGATTACGAACATGGTGTGCTCTGGGACATCTTCCGGTCGTGCGTACTTATGAACATTTCCAATGTGATGAATCGCACCGCCGATGGCATCTAAGAGTGCTGTGCATCCGCGAACCATGTAGTCACGGTCAGTCATCGGTCGGATATCCTTTACATTTACACGGTCGTGCAGGACTTCGCTCACATTGTCAAACAGAACCGTTGAGATCAGTGCTTCGCCCTCTGCTTTTTTCTGCTGCTCAATCATGGAATTGAATCCGCCGATGGTATCCCGTTCCAATCCGCTCATGGAACCGCTGCGGTCTAAGATAAAAACGATCTCTGTTAAATTTTTTCTCATATGCTTGTCCTCCCAAAAGATTATGGCTACTCGGTTTCGTACCTTACAGCCATAATATAGCGATTTTCTTTTGTGAAGTGGTCGCATAGAAAACGACATTTCTTTGTCCTTATGCCCCGATCAGGCTCTGGTCAAAAGCAAACAATGCCTCGTTAATTTCATACACATTGTAGTTTCCCCGTTCGACAAAATATTCTACAATGATATCGAATTTGCTCGAATGGGAAAGGGTAAACCCTGCCTTACCGAGCATCTCCTGCATCTGGGCAAGCGGCAGTTCCAAAGCAAGAGCAAATGCCAGCACTGTTGGTTTGGATGGCCTATAGAATTTATCAGAGCGAATTTTGGAAAAGAGCTTCCGGTCAATGTTTGCCTTCTTGTAACACTGGACATCCGTCATGCCGCTTTCGTCAATCTTCCGCAGCAGCATTTCTGAAAAACTCTCATCAATCTGCCCCAGTGCCTCCTCCAGAGATTGACTGCTGCAAGATTTACAGATTGCTTCGGACGGCAGCGGGGCAGATGCAACTTCAAAGCAGGATTCCTCTGACAACGCTTCAAGCCGCCGTCTCTGTTCTACTCGACTGTCGGTATGTTCCTCCACATATCGGTCATCTATGTACGCCGCGATATCAACAAACAGTTTTCCGCTAATCTGATATGCCTTCTTATCAAAGATAACGATGTAGACCATCATCTCATTTTCCAGCAAGAATGCACTGATGGTATCGACTGCAACCTTCAGAGCCTGGTCTTTTGGATAGCCGTAGATGCCGGAGGAAATCAGCGGAAAGGCCACCGACTGACAGCCATTTTCTTTTGCCAGGTTCAAAGATGTCCGATAACAGGATTCCAGAAGCTGTTGTTCCTGATGCTTGCCATCTCGCCAGCGCGGGCCGACTGCATGAATCACATATTTGCAGGGCAGGCGATATCCCTTTGTGATTTTTGCGCTGCCAGTCTCGCAGCCATGCAGCGTACTGCATTCTGCAAGCAGTTCCGGTCCGGCGGCACGATGAATGCAGCCGTCCACACCACCGCCGCCCAAAAGAGAAGTGTTGGCAGCATTGACGATTGCGTCAACGCGCATTTTTGTAATATCGTTTCTGATAATCTGTAACGGCATGAAGCATACCTCCCATTCGTCCGATCAGAGTCCTTGTCTGATCAAATATCTATTAAAGTGTCTCATACATTGCTTTCAATTTTTTCGGCGCTACACCGTTCCTGCAAATACACTGCCATAAAGGGCAAATATATTTGCTTCCCGTCCGTATTGTTCTATGCTATAATACTATTGTTGTCCAACCGAAACCCGGCAACGGGAGGAGGTGAACCTCATGGAATTTATTATTTCTTTCTTTGTCTCCTGCATGGCTGGTGTAGCCTGCCACTACATCATCAAATGGTTAGACGGCGACAAGTAAGGACAGCACTGACCTAGTGGTTTCTTGTCCACTATAAAAAATAAGAAGAAGCCCTCAGTATTCGCGGTACTGGGGGCTTCATTCTTTTTGTCCTCATGGACTTATTATTTCTTTTGCCTACTGGCATTATATCATACGCAATTTTTCTTTGCAATATACTCAATATATTTTTTAAGGTGTTTTGTGCGCTACGTGTGCTACACTTCAAAAACGACCCCTTTTTTAGAAAATTTTAGAAATTTCAGATATAAAAAACCCCGGAAAATCAAGGCTTTCCGAGGTTTTAATAGTTTTCTGTATTCGATTGGAATTATCGCTTGCTGAACTGCGGAGCGCGACGAGCTGCTTTGAGACCGTATTGCGCGAGTTTTTGAGCTGTTTTTCCTTGATACTCCGGGCTTTTCCGGCTTTCCGCCTCTCAGTTATCCGGTGTGCGGACCATAAAAAGCGGCCTTTTTTCATTCAGCAATAGCCTGATGAAACGCACCATTTACTACCCCAAACAGCTCCTCTGGTTTATTGTACTTCACTTTTGCATAGATGTCCATAGTTGTTTTGCTGTTTTCGTGTCCGGCAAGGTATTGGACGGTCTTTGGATCAACGCCAGCATAGAGAAGATTGGTAATGTAAGTGTGCCGCAGCTGATGCGGGGTTACATCAAAGTCCAGCGTATATCTGATTTTGGGTTGATTTTTCTGGGTCATGCCCAGCGTTGGGGTAACCACGTATTTGATGCTCTGCCCATTCACATACTTATAATAGTTCCGGGGCTTAGTGGAGCGGACAACGACATACTGCCACACTCTTTGAAACTGCGAAGCAGCCAGCGGCTCCCCTTTGCTGTCAGCAATCACATAATCTGATATGGAATTTTCTTTCGTTTCTCGCAGACAATCCACCAAACACTTCGGTATCGGAATATCCCTTTTTGCCGCCGGAGTCTTTAGCACCGTAGAAATCACTGGTCTGTTATGCTCTGTACGCCATGCCCGCCTCACCGATAGATAAGGTGTATCCTCGTCCAGAAATACACAATCCCATTGCAGTGCAAGAATTTCTTCCCGACGCAGACCGGAATACAAACCGAGCATAATAAACAAATATGGAGGAAGTCCCTTGACTGTATCCAGAAGCACGGCTACCTGCTGATCTGTCAATGCCTCCTTCTTTTTTGTCGGTTTTCCGCCTTTACCGGATATTCCCGCACAGGGATTGTGTTCAAGAATTTGGTTTCTCTCTGCCGCATAAAAAATGCACTTGAGTAGCATATTGACCTTATTGTATAAGCCTTCCGATTTCTTTGACAATGGAACAAGCGCCAGCCGAATATCGTCAGCGGTCACTTCTTCCATATACATCTCTCCCAGAGGTTTTATGATATAGTTTGTCATATCCCTCGTATAACCTCTGAGTGTAGACGCAGACACCTTTGCCGACTGCATCAGCAGCCACTTCTCTCCATACTCGGCTACTGTCGGGTGCTGTCGGTGAAAGATAATTTCTTCCACCTGCTTCCGGGCCTCTAACTGCTTCTCATACAATTCTTCACAAGTAGCGGCATACAAACTCAACTCTTTGCCATCTGCATCCGTAATCCTGGTTCTGTAATACTGGATTCCTTTCAATGTAATGGTCCCGTACTTCGGGATCTGTGTTTTCTTTTTTGCCATCTTTGATCGTCCTTTCTTGATAATGTGTAGTCTCCGTATCTACACTCTCTTTTTATCAGAAAGCCTCGATTTAATCAAAGATACGGCTGAGGTAAAACAAAGAGCGAGACATCCTTGCCTCGCTCCTGCTTCATTTCCTATTTGTTATTACTGTGCTGCATCCCAGCTTGCAAACGCACAGTTCATTGATCTGACCAGCTCATCTGGTCTGTTGTACTTAACCTTTGCATAAATGTCCATGGTAATCTTGCTGCTTTCATGGCCTGCCAGGTATTGAACCGTTTTGGGATCTACCGATGCATGAATGAGATTGGTAATGTAAGTATGCCGCAGCTGATGGGGTGTTACTTCAAAGTCCAGACTGTAAACCACTTTTCCGTTATGAGCAGCCTTTTCTCCCAAGACAGGTGTGACAGTATGCTTTACTCTTTTTCCATCTTCATACCGATAATAGCTCCGCTCCTTGACCGTCCTCGTAACAATATACTGCCAAAGTCGCTTAAACTGCGTGTAGGACAGCGGTTCGCCATCCCTGTTTGAAACCACATACTCCGAAGTCGAAGTTTCCTTTGCTGCTTTCAAACACTCAGCCAAGCAAACAGGAAGGGGGATATTTCTCTCCGCAGCCTTGGTTTTCAATTCATCCGAAATCACCGGTCTGTTATGTTCGGTGTGCCATGCCCGTCTTACCGTCAGATATGGAGTATCTGTATCCAGATATACTGAATCCCATTGCAGAGCAAGAATTTCTTCCCGGCGTAGCCCTGCATATAAACCAATCATGACAAAGACATAAGGCGGCAAATCTCGGATAGCATCCAAAAGGCGCTCCACCTGTTCATCTGTCAAAGCCTGACGATCCTCTTGTGGAACACCGCCACCCTTTGTTGTCAGATAAATCGTTGGGTTGTGGTCAATAATCCTGCTTTCCATCGCTGCGCGAAAGATAGATTTGTAAAGGATTACCACAGATTTATAAACCGATGCAGATTTTTTGGAAACCGGAACAAGGGCAAGCTGAATATCATCCAGGCTAACCTCACCCATCCGTTTATCTCCCAATTCCGCTATAATATGCCGCCTAACCTTTGAGGTGTAATCCGTCAAAGTAGTAGCTCGTACATGAACCGACTGCATCAGCAGCCACTTTTCACAATACTCTGCAACTGTGGGCGTTTTCCGATGAAAAGTGGCATTCTCAATCTGTTCCAACGCAAGCGTTTCTTTGTTGTATAGTTCTTCAGGTGTTTTTGCGTAGATAGCTACGAGCTTACCATTCGCGTCTTTGATTCTGGTCCTATAATATAGGACACCTCTTTTCATAACTGTGCCATATTGAGGAATTATTGTTTGCCGTTTGGCCAATTCCGTCACCTCCTAAGAATAGACTCCAGCGCTGTATCTATGTTTTATCAGACCATTATGATTTCGACAAGGATACGGATCGACTCACACTCCAGCTCTGCGAGGTTTACGATAAGTTGCGTTCTTTTCTGCTGGCTTTGCTCTGTGGGTGCATTTTGCGATATACTCCTGAAGGCCCGCTGAAGTAAAGTACACACAGCCATTCTGCACATATTGCACATAAGAAATAAGACCATTGTTACGGGCCGCGTCCAGCGTTGCAATGCTGATACCTAAAATTTCTGCTGCTTCTTTTCGTGTAATAAGTTTTTCCATAAAGCATATTTCCTCCAATCTGTCAAGTTTGTCATCGTGTTTGTTCAAAGCCACATGAATACGCTGGCAGCCGAAACTGCCAGCGCATGGTATCTGATTTTGAACAGGAAGCTGCAAACGCTTCCTATTTATATAACTCAGCTTTCATCACATTTGCCACGCCCCCTGACGATGGGAACACAACAGGTCTCCGCTGGCGCGGCTGTCATAACTCCGCAGCATCGTTCGTATCGTGTGCCGCAGGGTTCCCCCCAAGTCTTTGGCGGGCCGTGAGGAAGTATCTTTAAGCCCCCATGCAGTCATCGCGCCGAATCTGCCACAATCCGTTTTATGAAATCGTAGATCGCTCCGAAGCAGTTCTTTCATCACCTCCCTGACTGCTCCATCTTCGCGGCGTTTCATATTCGCTCGTACATGGGTTATGTACCTGTTGTGCTGTCTATTCGATTGTCAATGTACTGATGAAGGAGGAAAACTTGTCCTTCTTATTAACACTGACAAAAAAGGCAAAAAACAGGCGCATCAAATGAAATTTTATCAAAAATATTTTACAAGCTGCTTTAATCCACAGCGGATACTGTCTCGGACACGACTTGGGTCTACACCTTCTACTTCGGCAATTTCATTTACCGTCATTTCCAGATAGTATCGGGCATAAATTCGCTTTGCCTGTTTCTCCGGCAGCTTCATCACAGTAGCATAGACCTGCTCCTGGAACTGTTTTTCCTCCAGAAGCATCTCCGGTGTTTGCGGCTTCAATAGCACCGCATTTTCAATGCCATTCTCGCAATCCAGAGAATACTGTGCTTTATAACGATACATCTTTCGCTCATACGCAGCCTCCGCACGTTCAGCTGCTCGAATAGTCTCCATTACTTCCTCTGTCACATCTACAAAAAAGTCTGTTGTATAAACATCAGGATAAAGTTCCCGAAGGTTAATTTTCTTCATTATGTACCTCCATTTCGATTCGCGGGTGATTGACGGGTGAATCGAATGGAGGCGGAGGCCGACACCAGCAGACAACCGGGTCATCTCCGAAAAAATGGCAACAAAAAACGCCAGATTTCCGTGAGAGAAAACTGGCGCGCCAAGAACAGCCATTATTATACTGAATTACATGGAACGATAATGCCGATGCAATGTTATATTTGCCCGGAGGAGGAGCAATGCTTTTTTTAACTGATGTAGATCATGTGAGCTTTGAAAAAGCAAACGAGACACGGCAAAATAACCTCCAATCGGCTACCGTGTCCCTGCAAGTCGTCATAGGATTGTGTAAACGCAAAGAAACGGCGGCTCTGAAATCAAAGCCGCCGTTTCAAATGGGCGTGTCAAATTGTCTGCTCTACGACGGCTTTTTTTCTTTTGCCGTCGTCCGGCAGATGGTGTCTGTAGTTAGTTACTGACTAAGGCTTTAATTTTTCGGATTAAATCAAAATCCGTTTTGCAGCAATAGTTACCATAGTACAGCTTTGCTTTTTGCTCTAACCTATCGAGATGGAGCAGGCAGTACAAGCCAGCAAAGAAACCGCGATCAGGCAGCATCCAATAAATTTCCCAACTCTACGCATAACCGTTTCCTCACTGAACGAAAGTAAGGAACATGGCAAGCGCAACAATTCCCACCATCAGCAGCAGCCAAAAAACGCTGATTGCAGTTGATACAATATTGATAATGCTGCGGCTTTCCCTGCTCCGCACACATACCACCGAAAGAATCAGACCCAGCAGGACAAAAACGATATTGGCTCCGGCCCAAGCGGTTCGGACTCCATCCGACAGCGAAAGGTGCAGAAGCGATGGGGCAAGAGCCGCCAGCGGTAGGATGCTCACAATGAGCGCAGCGATACTAACTGATTGAAGTTTTTTCTTTTCCATAGTTTTACCTCATTTCTTTTTTCCCAAATTGGGTGACAGCCAACGCGAAAAACAGGCCAAACACTACAATCGCGCATGGCAGGAACGGAAACACCGAAAAAGCAGCGTCGGAAGTTTCTGCTGTAAAGTCATGGAGAGAGCAGGAAACGAGATAACCGCTGTAACAGTACGGGTAGGCGATCCACAGCGGCGTATTCGCAACCAATACACCGGGAATCACAAGCAGCAGATTTAATCCCACAGAAAGAAGCGGCTTTTCAAACAGCACAGTGATGGCCCACATAGCCGCAATGCACGGCAGCATAGTCAGAAACAGCACCAAGCACCATTTCAGAAGATATAGGATCGACAGGGTTTCTGTTACTCCCATTGTCTGTGTCGCAATCAACCCAGCGATTACAAATATGACAAGAAACACCACCATCTCCATAAACAGATAAAAGGTAAGCACACAGAATTTGGCAATGGATAATGCGCAGCGGCTGACCGGCAGCGCCAGCATTTTCAGAATCCCGTTATTTCCTGTTTCTCGTCCTGCGATCATCACGCAAACCACGATCATGCTGAATGGAAGCAGATAGTAGGCGTAAACAAGCGCACTTTGAATAAACATGGCAGGCCACGCATTGGTGTATTCCGGTGTAAAGTAGTTGCTCAAACTCGCAACCCCGGAAACCACCACCAATAAAGGTGCAATAAAAATCAGGGGTACGATTTTGGAGCGTTTTACTTTCATAAACTCGATTTTGAGTAAATCCAAAAAGCTCATTTCTTATTATCCCTCCTTACTCGTAGCGTCTGTACTTCGCCAGCCACAAGCCCACAGCAAGGAACAACAGTGTTTCCACCAAAGCGACAAGGGCAACCGTCGAATCAGGCTGGGCACTCATGGCTACTGCTGGTTTCAGAATAATCACAAAAGGATGCACCAGCAAAAGCGTCAGCCCCGAATTTGCAAGGGCCATACCACTCAGAAAACCGGCAACACCAATTCCAAGCGGCACCCACATATTTTCAAAGCGCGAGGAAATCAGCAGCATAAACGACAGTACCGGCATGGATGTGAGAAAAGAGTATCCGGCAAAGCGTACCAGCGTACCCATCTCAAATGCTCCGTCCGGCAAGTCCGTCATTCCGATCTGTGCAAGTGCCAGGTTTTGCAGCACGATTGCAACCAAAAACATGACCGTCAGAATCAGAAATTTGCACAGATACATGACTGGGACGCTGACGGGAAGCATATACATCTTCTTTACGGCACTTCCCTTAAATTCCATGTTGTAGATCATGCAGGTAGCAACCACGATACCGAACAGATTCAGCACCATAATCATGCCGTAGAGCTGGGTCAACAAGACATCCATCGGGGCCAGCGGCAGATTCAGAAGTGTGTCTTTCCGCACAATGAAATTGACAAATGCGTAGGCGGCTCCCAAGACACCAACGGCCAGCAGCACAGGAATCACGCCGGTTCGCTTTTCTTTCCGAAGTTCGATTGCCAGCGTTTTCATAATTTTGCCCTCTGCTTTCTGTCCATGTTATCTTTCTCAACCATAGAAAGGAACACATCTTCCAGATTGTCCGCAGCGAAGCCGGATTGCAGGGCGTATTGACGCAGATCATTCATGCTTCCCTCAAACAGCAGCCGCCCGTGGTTGAGAATCCCAATGTCATCTGCAATCAATTCGATTTCAGACAGCATATGGGACGAGATCAGCACCGTGCAGTCGTAAAGGCTGGGCAAGGATTTTACCAGATTGCGGATTTCATGGATACCAGACGGGTCAAGACCGTTTGTGGGTTCGTCCAGAATCAGAATCGGCGGACGCCCCAAGAGCGCCCCGGCAAGGCCCAAGCGTTGCTTCATTCCCAGCGAATACTGTTTTGCCAGCCGGTCGCCAAACTCGGTCAGCCCTACCAGTTCCAGAGCATCTTCCACATCAGCTTTCGGCAGTCCCAAAATGCGGCGGATAATGTCAAGATTTTCCCGCCCGGTGAGATTCGCGTAGAAAGACGGTGCTTCGATGAAAGAGCCTATCTCTTTGAGAATGGCAATCCGATCCTGCGGAAACTGTTTCCCATCAATGGTAAAGCTGCCTTTTGTGGGAGTGGTCAACCCCAACAGCATTTTCATGGTAGTGGATTTGCCTGCCCCGTTCGGGCCAAGAAAACCATAAATGCTGCCCTTGCGAATATGAAGCGAAACATGATTGACCGAAGTGAAGTTCTTATATTTCTTGGTCAACTGTTCCGTTGTAATGATATAGTCCATAGAAACATCTCCTTTCGATGCTTCTATGGTACAACTTCAACCTGACATCTACATTCTCCCGTCCTTACTTTTACCTTACTTTTCAAGGAACAAGAACGCAGAATGGACAGCCCATGATATAATAGAAACAAACAAAATCAGATTGGAGAAACTGCTATGGATAATTCCTTTTTACATACTAAAAGGCTCCTGTTGGTAGATGATGAACAGGAACTATTGAAAATGGTTTCAGATATATTGAAAGATGCAGGATTTGAAACTGTCCTTACCGCAATGACAGTCAAAGAAGCTATTTTGACCGCAAAAGAGGAAACTCCCGATTTAATTGTTTTGGATGTCATGCTGCCGGATGGGGATGGCTTTTCTCTGATGCAACATTTCCGCACTTTTACCAATGTGCCGATCATTTTCTTAACAGCAAAGGACGAAGCAGCAGACAAATTATCGGGATTGGGGCTTGGTGCAGATGACTACATTTCTAAGCCCTTTATGCCGCAGGAACTGTTACTGCGTATCTATGCGGTACTGCGGCGGACCTACAAAGAGGATTCACCGCTGCTTGTTTTGGATGGATGTACGATTGATTTCAGCCGGGCCGAAGTCCATAAGGGCAGCGAAATTATCTCCCTGACAGCCAAAGAACATACTTTACTTGAAACGCTTGCCCGTAATGCTGGAAAGATTGTTACCGTAGATGCGCTTTGTGAAGCCCTCTGGGGGGATAATCCTTTTGGCTACGAAAACAGCCTCAATGCTCATGTCCGGCGCGTCCGGGAAAAAATTGAAACCGATCCATCAAAACCCGTGTCCCTAATAACCATTAAAGGATTAGGCTATAAGCTGATAGCAAGGAAGTGATGTCATGAAATCATTCGGAAGTTATATATCTAAATATCTTGTGTCGTTCGTTGCCTTTATTCTGATATTGCTTTTTCTTAATGCAGTAGTATTCGGTCTGACTTTTCAAAAGATTGTGACCGAGGATTATGGCGATTCATCCCCGCAAGCCATGTTGGAAATGACTGCTACCGCCGCTACACCGGAACAATTATCGGATGAGGCGGTGCAAATGCTCCGACAGAATCATATTTGGGCGATCTACTTGAACACAGATGGTCAATGTTATTGGTCGGTTGATTTGCCGGACAATGTGCCGAAAAATTACACAATTCAAGATGTCGCACTATTTTCAAAAGGGTATATTGAGGATTACCCGGTTTTTATTTGGAACACCGATGATGGGTTGTTGGTGCTGGGCTATCCCACAGACAGCTACACAAAACTCACCAGCAATTACTATTCCATTGCAGCACTTCAACGACTCCCCATCTTTGTGCTGGGGATGCTTGGCTTGGATTTGCTGTGCCTCTTTTCAGCCTATTACTTTTCCAAACGCAGAATCATTCACAATACCGAACCGATTGTGTCCGCTGTGAAAACTTTGGCAGACGGAAAGCCAGTTTCACTTCATATCAGCGGAGAACTATCGGAAATTGCAAGCAGTGTAAACAAAGCTTCTTCCATTTTGAATAGGCAAAATGAAGCGCGGGCGAACTGGATCAGCGGCGTTTCCCATGACATCCGCACACCTCTCTCCATGATTATGGGGTATGCGGACCGTATTGCAGAAAGTAAAGCTGCCAGCAAGAGCATCCGTGAACAGGCGGAAATAGTACGGAAGCAAAGTGTAAAAATCAAAGAGCTGGTGCAGGATTTGAATTTAGTATCGCAGTTGGAATATGAGATGCAGCCGCTTCATAAAGAGATGGTTCGCTTATCCAAACTACTGCGATCCTATGTAGCAGACCTGTTGAATACAGGAATTTCCGATAGCTACAACATCGGAATTAAGATCACTCCTGACGCCGAAAATGCTGTGTTGGAATGTGATGCCAGATTGATTTCGCGAGCTGTAAACAACCTTGTCCAGAACAGTATGAAACACAACCCACAGGGCTGTGAAGTCTGCCTTTCGCTTACAGCATCGCAAAACCATCTTATCTTGGCGGTTACGGATAACGGAACGGGTCTGTCTGCTGAAAAGCTGCAAGAGCTGGAAGAAAAACCGCATTATATGGAAAGCACAGATGAACGGCTTGATTTAAGACATGGGCTTGGATTGCTGATTGTCCAACAAGTCGCCATAGCTCATAACGGCACTTTCAAACTTACTAATGTTTTCCCGAAAGGGTGTGAAGCCACTTTAATATTCCCGTATATCGGATAAACAGGCAAGTACAAATCTATAAGAAAACGCCAGATGCAGAGGTGCTACGCCCCTGGATCTGGCGTTTTCTTAATAAGCGCACTTCAAATCGGTATAACCTTCTTATTAACACTGACAAAAAACAGGCTCATCAAATGAAATTTTATCAAAAATATTTTACAAGCTGCTTTAATCCACAGCGGATACTGTCTCGGACACGACTTGGGTCTACACCTTCTACTTCGGCAATTTCATTTACCGTCATTTCCAGATAGTATCGGGCATAAATTCGCTTTGCCTGTTTCTCCGGCAGCTTCATCACAGTAGCATAGACCTGCTCCTGGAACTGTTTTTCCTCCAGAAGCATCTCCGGTGTTTGCGGCTTCAATAGCACCGCATTTTCAATGCCATTCTCGCAATCCAGAGAATACTGTGCTTTATAACGATACATCTTTCGCTCATACGCAGCCTCCGCACGTTCAGCTGCTCGAATAGTCTCCATTACTTCCTCTGTCACATCTACAAAAAAGTCTGTTGTATAAACATCAGGATAAAGTTCCCGAAGGTTAATTTTCTTCATTATGTACCTCCATTTCGATTCGCGGGTGATTGACGGGTGAATCGAATGGAGGCGGAGGCCGACACCGGCAGACAACCGGGTCATCTCCGAAAAAATGGCAACAAAAAACGCCAGATTTCCGTGAGAGAAAACTGGCGCGCCAAGAACAGCCATTATTATACTGAATTACATGGAACGATAATGCCGATGCAATGTTATATTTGCCCGGAGGAGGAGCAATGCTTTTTTTAACTGATGTAGATCATGTGAGCTTTGAAAAAGCAAACGAGACACGGCAAAATAACCTCCAATCGGCTACCGTGTCCCTGCAAGTCGTCATAGGTTTGTGTAAACGCAAAGAAACGGCGGCTCTGAAAATCAAAGCCGCCGTTTCAAATGGGCGTGTCAAATTGTCTGCTCTACGACGGCTTTTTTTCTTTTGCCGTCGTCCGGCAGAGTATTATTCAATATTTAATTCAATGTTTCCAGTGAAATTCTCACATTCAATGCCAATATAATTTCCACCATCAGGAAGTGTAATTATGTCACTATAAGTTCCGGTTGCTTCAATCAACGTGACTGCTTCATCAGATCCAGAAATCCAAAATACTTTTGCAGTACCTTCCGTAATCTCCAAGGTGCAATCAATGGACAGCTCCTTACCGGCTTCTCTCTTTATGGAAGTTCCTCCGAACAAATACTCTGTACCTGAAAAGTTCGCATAATCAGCCGTATAAGTCCCTGTATAATCATCAATTCCTTTTTCTTTTTCCCCTTGCAGTGACGATTTCCCTGTCAGTTCTATGGAGCCCGCAGACTGAACAATGTTATTGTAATGATTGAGAATTTCATCTTTTGAACAGCCAGCAAGCATAAAACTTCCCACAAGGACGAATGTTAATGCTAAAACTATTTTCTTCATAAAATCATCACCAGCCTTTCTTTGGAGCTACCTTTTTGGCCTTTTTCTTTGTTTGGGTTGCTTCTCGTTCTTTCATGCACAAAATCAAGATGGCAGAAATAACGACAGCAAGCGCAAGACTGCAAGAACAGGTTCCGATATTCCAGTTGACTGCGGTATCATAGCTACGGTAGCCTACCATTCCAAGACTTGCGGTAATCGGATAAAGGTTTGCTAATGTCATATTTCCAGCGGCAAACATCCCTCCATATCCATAGACAAAAGCAATGATTACACCGACTAAAAAGCTGCCTGCACTCCGACAAGTAAGAGCGATAATCGGCAGAACCGCAAGATATAAAAAGAAATTAACCGCAGTAATCTGCAAGGCTGCTTTTAGAGCTAAGGAAATCTCAAAGCCGGGAAATCCCACAATCATTTCTGCTATGATTGTAAACAGACTGCATATCAGCCCGAAAATAATAGACAATACGCCGCACACAATCAATTTTCCGGTCAACAGTTTCTTAAAAGAGATCGGCACAGTCAGAATATTTTTCAATGTGTCATCCGTCTGCTCACGAGAAATCATATATCCAGCAATTAGGCTGATACACATCGGAAAAATCATGGACATATTGTTTTTGATGACCTGTTCTGTAAGATAGGCAAAATCCCAAACGGAACCATCATTCGCCATAGAGGTAAACAAGGTCAGCAGGACGGATAGGAGCATGAGTGCAACGCCCGCCCAAAGGATATGATACCTTTTCAATTTATAAAATTCTGTTTTTACAATGCGAACCATGTTTATTCCCCCCTCTGCTTATATAATCTGTCAATCAGTAAGAACGAAACGAATGCCATAATCCCAAGAATGAATACAACTTGAAATGTTGAGGGAATTAGCCCTGTCATTTGCTCCAAGTCCATTTTTATTCCATGAGCCGCCATATCTCCCGCACTCCAAAATGTAGTCAGTGGCGTGGGCAGAAGCCATAACATAGTTTTAGGCAGTGTGTCAAACAATGCCGTAGCACTCATGTTCAGAACGCTGTAAAAGACACACAACAAAATGGAAAAAACATAGGTCTTACTGAAAAAGACAACAAGGACAATCAACGGGAGTGTTCCTGCCGTAATGAAGATCCCCGTTTCAACCGCCAAAAACAGCTTATAACCAATTCCATAAACTTCTAATGTTCCAATTCCGCAAAGAATTGTTGCAATGGTAGAAGCCACGCAAAAAACAATTCCAAAGATAAAAAGGACAATAATCTTTGCAAGTACCATTTGCGTGCTGGTTACGGGAATTGTACGCAGATTTTTGAATGTATCGTTGTCGCGTTCCATAAAAAACAGAATAGCGGCAATCACTCCGATAATGCAGGGCAGTAAAAACTGGATACCATATCCCAACACCATGTTAAATAGTCCATCGAAAGCATCTGCCCGATCCGTATATTGCTCCATCATAGAGGGCGTTGTCATCAGATAAGTCAGCGGGATTGGAAACAGGAACGCAGCCAAAATAATCAGCGGAATAAATTTCTTCCGTTTCAATTTCAAAAATTCGCATTTGATTAGTTTAAGCAATTCCTTCGCCCCCTGTCACACGCTTGAAGTAATCTTCAAGACTTTCTTCACAGGTATGTGCTTCTGATACCTCCAATCCGTTTTCTACAAAAGCAGTTACAATTTTCCCCACGGGTAGCTCCATATTGTGTAGACGCAGATTGTGGTCGTCTTGTATGGAAAAATGGGTTTCATGGAAATTGCGTTCCAAAATTCTTGCCGCCTGTGCAGTATCAGAGAGCGTAAACCGGATATGTTTACTGCTTTTTTGCTCCAACTCAGCAAGGCTTTCTTCTTCCAGCAATGCACCGTGGTTAATAATTCCAATATCGTCAGCCAGCAAGGAAATCTCCGAAAGAATGTGACTGGAGATTAAAATGGTTTTTCCTCTTGTGTCGCAAAGCTCACGGATAAAGGATCGCACTTCTGCAATACCGATGGGATCGAGACCGTTGATCGGCTCATCCAAAATCAAAAGCTCCGGATCGTGCATGACTGCAAGGGCAATCGCCAACCGCTGCTTCATGCCAAGAGAGTATTGCGAAAACAGCTTTTTATCCTTGTAAGGTAGCCCGACCAAATCCAGAGCGTCTTTGATGGCATGATTGTTTGGTACTCCACGCAGGGTAGCAAAGATACGCAGGTTCTCCGTACCGGTCAGATTGGGATAAAAACCAGGGGACTCAATCAAACTGCCAATGCGGGGCAGCAACTTCTTTTCATTCCCTTGCAAAGACTTTCCCCAGATTTTGACCTCACCGGAAGTAGGCTTCGTTAAACCCAACAGCATTTTCATAGTTGTGGTTTTTCCGGCTCCGTTTCTACCCAACAGACCATAAATTCTCCCACGCTTGACATGGATATTTAAGTCAGCCACACTCTTTTGTGAGCCGTATTGCTTTGTCAGATTTTTTGTTTCAATGATATAATTTGTATCCATATTCAAAACCTCCTGTTCTGTAAGGTATTCTATCATGCCAACCTTGCATTAACCTTGCCGCAACCTTGCATTAACCTTGCAATTTGAAATCCAGTAAAATGACAAAGGCTCCCGCCATAAAGACGGGAACCCGCTTAACTCTCCAAAGGAAAAAGCAACATAAATTCAGTTCCTTTTCCCGGCAAACTTTCAACTGTTATACTTCCACCCATCTTTTCTACAAGCTGATGGACAATAGAAAGACCAAGTCCGCTGCCTTTTTCAGAGCGTCCTTTATCACACTTATAAAGCCGTTCAAATATGTGTTTCAAATCTTCTTTCTCAATTCCCACTCCATTATCCGCCAGCAGCAGCTCCATGTTATTTTCCTTTTTCGATAGGGAAATTTTGATTTTGTCCGCATGGCTGTGAGCGATTACATTTTGAATAAGGTTATTGATGATCCTCATATAGCTATCCATATCCAATCTTACCCGGACAGGCTGTTCAGGAATATCAATGTCATAATCAACCTGTTTATCCTCAAAAATCGGTATCCAGTCGATCAGAATGTTTCTTGTCAGCTCTGCAACCTCAACGCTCTGGATCTCCAAAGCAAACTCGTTGGAATTTAACTTGAACCAGTCAAAGAGTACATCAATGTATTCTTTCAGATCATGGGCTTTCCGACGGGCGGTTTCAATATAATCATCCCGGTCTTTTCCTGTGACCAGTCCTTTGTGTGTAGCGTCAAGATACCCAAGCAGAGTAGTAAGGGGCGTTCGCACGTCATGGGAAAGGCTCGTCATAAGCTGGCGGTTGGTTTCTTCTGTCTGCCGTACAGTTGAAAGTCTGCTTTCATAGGCCACAACAATCTCATTGATTTCATAGGCAAGAGGTGCTGTCAGTTCATTTGTTGCAGATAGAATACGCCGGTTGCCATTTCCGTTTTTCACATCAACCAGCACATCGGTCATTTCTGCTATTTGTTTTTTTACACGCCGAACGAGAACGATAGAAGTCAATACAGCCACAACAGCAATCACAATGGACAAGAATACGATAATTTCCATGCTGACTACACCTCCTTATTAAACCGGTAGCCAATCCCTTTGACCGTTTGTATGTACTTTGGGCTTGAAGGATTGACTTCTAATTTTTTACGAAGTCGGCTGATAATCGCCATAATGTTACTGTCATCATAGAAATATTCTTCGCCCCATACTTCCTCATAAATCTGCTGTTTGGTCAAAATTTTCCCTTGATGTTTTGCACAGTACAGGAGCAAATCAAATTCCTTTGGCGGAAGTTCAAAAGTGCCGTTTGCCGTCGTAACAGAACGATTTTCAAGGTCAATTTGTAATTCATCAAAATCCAGTTTTTGCACAGCTCCGGCTTGATGATTAAAACGGGTGTAGCGGCGAATGAGGGACGCAATACGGGCAATCAGTTCGTCCATATCAAACGGTTTTGTCAGATAATCGTCCGCCCCGGCTCGTAAGCCCCGTACTTTAGAAATGCTGTCATTTTTAGATGTGAACATCAAAATCGGCAGACTGTTCTCTTTGCGGATTTCTTCCAGCGTTTCAAAGCCATCCATACCAGGCATCATCACATCCAGCACCACAAGCTGATACTCCTGCTCTCTTAATTTTTGTAAGCCCTCTTTTCCGGTATTACAAAAATCAGCTTCTATGTTTTCTGCTTGTACGCTACGTTTAATCAAAGCGCACAGTTCTCTGTCATCATCTATAATCAGGATTTTATTCATGGTGCAACCCCTTCCCTTGTTTTGTCCTTCCGTCAATCGGCTTTTCTGCGTTCTTTGGGATCAGCCAAACACCAGCCATCTTTACAGCGCCGGGGATACGCCCAGCAGCGCAATAGTAATTTACTCTACGAGGTGTCACGCCCCATTTTTCGGCGGCCTCTTTTAGTGTCATATAATCCATTATGCACCTCCACAGAGTACATTATAGTTCTTTGTCTCGAACAATACAAGTTTATCACCAATCGCAGCTTTATATAATCGGCATAATCGTACAGCTTGTCAGGCATAATAAGGTCATTCCATCATACAAACCGGAACGATACAATATTATTGAAGTGAACGATTATGCCGATTGATGATTTGACTGCTTTAGGGCAAAAAATGCGGGAAGCCCGAAAGAAAAAAGACCTGACACAACAGGAGCTTGCGGATCTGAGCCATGTTTCTGTAAAGCAAATCGCCAATATCGAAAAGGGGAAAATGAATCCTTCTTATTTGATTTTGAGAGCATTGGCAAAGGTCCTGCACATCTCTTTAGATACGCTTATAAATCCAGATATTTCTCTGGAAGATGAAGGTGTCAATCAGATGAAAATGCTTTATTCCAGCTGTCCGCCAGAAATGCGTGACACCCTGTTGCATCACACCCAAGAAACGGTGAAAGAACTGACAGAGTTGTCCGAGATATTTGAAATGAATTGAGCCAGTGAGTGAAATTTAACGATTCTCTCACTGGTTCTTTTCAATTTCGGAGAAAAGAGGCAAGCAATGCCTGTGTTAATACACACAGGCCCGCAGAGAAGAAAATCCCTCCGTGATTTTCCTCTCCGCTTGCTTGTTGAGGGCAGCGCCCCCAAACCCCTTTGAACACAGAATTTCATTCTGTGGCTGCGCGTTCTGCGAACGCTTTTGACCAGGACCAGCTTACCGCTGGCCGTGGTCTTTTTCTTTTTCAACATCCTGTTCTACCTCCATTTTCAGCACTCGATCTACATTTGCCTTTGCCGTTAAAAGCTCCCGCATTTCCTCACGGGAACGCCGGTACTCGGCATAGGTCTTTTTCTTTTCTTCCAACAATTTCGCGTACTCCGTCTGCAACTCTTTGACCTTGGGAAGCTTCTTGACTCCCATCTCATCAAAGGCATTCTTAGCAGCCTGGTGGAGCAGAATTTCTTCCTCATGTTCCTCCCGGAATTTCTTAGAGTAACCCGCTTTGCGGTATGCCACATAGACCTCACGGGTCTTGGCATAATTTACGATGTGAGTACGCAGAACAGCGATCTCTGCCATGCGCTTTTCAGCCGCTTTGATCTGCGCCGAAAGATCATTGTGATGTGCCGTGGCAGCCGCAGCCTTTTCTTCCAAAACCGCATACTCCAGCAGATTATTCTCTGACAGGTAATTCATGGTCTGCGCCATTTGTTTCAGATTAAAAACTTTAGCCCATCGAGCATAGCCAGCACCTTTTCCAGCCTGCAATTTTGCCTGAATGTCCACCAGCAGATTGACCTTCGGCGACTCTGCCTGTGTGACCGTTTTCTTTCGTGGGGTATGCGTTTTTTTCCCAGAAAGAACTGCCTGTAAATCTTCCAATCCATATCCTTCGCCCAAGCTGTCCATACGGGCTGCTTTCTCCCAACCGGGGAGCTTCAGACGATACGATTTTCCACGCTTTGATACCTCACAGACGGACTCTTGCAGCAGCTTTAGCAGCTCCTCAAAATTAGCAGGACTTTGTGATAATGCATTGTCAATCGCCACACGAAGCAGCTCTCGGTGAGAAGGCTTTGCCTGATCGCCCAGCCATTTGTTATAGCTCTTTCCGTGAGGTTTCGGATTCTCTACAATGGACAGTCCATTCTCAATACAGATGGTGTCACTCAGCCGACGAACCGCCTTGGTGCTACCCCAAAAATTGCGGAACTTCCGGTCATATTCTAAGCTGACCGATGACCAGATAATGTGATTATGAATGTGCGACTTGTCTATGTGAGTGCAGACTACAAAGGCATGATTGCCTTTAGTAAAACGCTTTGCAAATTCTACACCCAGCCGGTTTGCTTCTTCTGAGGTAATCTCGCCGGGGCGGAAGGACTGGCGCACATGATAGGCAATCACATCATCCGCGCCACGCACTCGTCCGGTAGCGGCAATGTACTGCCGCTTTGCCAGAAGGAACTCCGCATCCGCAGTCCGGCTGTCACACGCATAGCCGGTAATGAGCTTGCCGTTATCTGTTTTCTGTGGATTTGCTACATAGTCGATGATGTCACTGATTGCCCGACTTTCTGTGCGACCCTTGCCAACATGAAGCGGCATGATTCTTGTAGTTGCCATAATAGAAGGCCCTCCTCTCATAAATATTTTTTCGCTGAACTCTTTGCTTCTATCGTTGCAATAACTTTCTCCGCTGGGTATAATAAAAAAGAACATTCTACAACCTCAAAGGAGGGATTTTATGATAGAACAGCTCATTGCCGAAGCAACGGAATGTGATTTCAAAGTTGCTCTCGAAACAAAAAAGCCAAAAAGCTGGTTAAAAAGTGTCAGTGCCTTTTCCAATGGGATCGGCGGCACTCTGTTTTTCGGAGTCTCTGATGACCGGGAGCCTATCGGCTTGTCAGATGTTCAAAAGGATGCTGAAGCGATCAGCCGCTTAATCAAAGAACGTATCACACCATTACCGCAGTTTATCTTAAAGCCATTGCAGGAAGATGGTAAAAACCTATTGGCTCTGGAGGTTTCTCCTGGCCGCAGCACCCCATACTATTACAAGGCAGACGGAGTAATGGAAGCATACATCCGTGTTGGAAATGAAAGCGTAATTGCACCGGATTACATTGTGAATGAACTGATCTTAAAGGGAACCAATCAGTCCTTTGACACCTTAACAACAGAAGCTGTGAAAAAGGATTACAGCTTCACACTCCTGGAGGCAACCTATCTGGAACGAACCGGCCTCCGCTTCGAGCCATCCGATTATGTCTCATTCGGTTTGGCTGACAAAAATGGGTTCCTGACCAATGCCGGAAAGCTCATGACCGATCAGCACACAGTTTATAACTCCCGTATGTTCTGTACCCGGTGGAATGGCTTGGAAAAAGGCTCTATCTTTGATGATGCGCTGGACGATAAGGAATACGAGGGGAATTTGATTTATTTACTGAAAAGCGGCAGTGAATTTATTCGCAATAATTCCAAAGTCCGTTTTGTCAAAGAAGCTCAGTATCGGGTAGACAAGCCGGATTATGCTGAACGAGCTGTAACAGAGGCTCTTGTCAACGCTCTCATCCATCGTGATTATATTGTGCTTGGCAGCGAAGTCCACATTGATATGTTTGATGATCGGGTGGAAATCACATCTCCGGGCGGTATGTTTGGCGGCGGCTCAATTCAGGAATACGATATTTACAGTATTCGTTCGATGCGACGAAACCCTGTGATCGCTGACCTGTTCCACCGCATGAAGTACATGGAACGCCGTGGAAGTGGTCTGCGCAAAATCGTCAGTGAAACTGAAAAGCTGCCTGGATACACAGAGGCATATAAGCCCGAATTTTCCTCAACAGCGACAGATTTCAGAGTCATCTTGAAAAATGTAAATTACCATCATGGTCCTTCTATCATAGAAACGACCCATGATAAGACCTATGACGCAACCCATGATGCAACCCATGATAAAATCCTTGCATTTTGCATAGAACCACATTCAAAATTAGAAATCGCAGAACACTGTGGATACAAAAACACAAAAAACTTTACACAAAAATATCTGCGTCCGCTATTGAACAATGGAACACTCAAAATGACACTTCCCGATAAACCGAAAAGTAAACATCAAAAATATATTACAGTTCGTTCCGAATAAACAGAGAAGCAGGGCAGTGGGTCTCATCTCCCATTGTCCTGCTTCTTTTCATTCCAAATTATATTCACATCATTTACCCATACACCCAATCCTGGATCGCAAATTTCAAACTCTGCACCTTGCTCAGCAGCCAGATCGCAGCCAGCGGCAGCCCCATCGGGCTAATCAAAAATGCCATAACCAGCAAAATCACACCATTCTGCGGGGAATAGGTAATCAGCACAGCCACGCCAAGCAGAGCAATTACCGTGCTTAGTAGACCAAGCACCAGACCGGATATGTAGATCAGCCCCGTGCAGAGCCAGACAAAAAGCGTCAACACCAAAATGACCGGTGCAGTTACGATCATCAGCAGACATTTCAAAATCTTCATTTCTGTTCCTCCTTCCAACGCTCCAGATACTGTTTGCATAGGGCATCCGCTTCTCTCTCATCATCTTCCGTCACTTCCCGTTTTCCTTTGGTCAGTTCAATCTCCAGATAAGTCCGGTAATCATCGGCTAAGAGGTCGAACAGTTCCTTGGGAGTATGGCACACCTCGCCAGAGCAATAGTGAAAATCTTGGTCAAATTCAACTCTTACACATCCATGGCGGCTGATATAAACTTCTATGGTCTCGTCTGCGGTTAGGTAATCCGCAAAAATCTCCAGCACCTTTTCAAAGGTCAGCATCTGTTTTCACTCCTTTGCTACGCTTCTTATTCTACTCATATTATCCGGTACGGACAGGCAAAAGACAAGGATACAGACAAAAAGAAAAAGCGGAGGAAGGTGCGGCGAAGAAACGCCGTTCCTCCCTCCGCAAATGGAGTATCTATCCCTGTTATGAAAGTTTGGAGAGTTGGGTAAGGATTTTCTTCACACCCTCCCACAGTTGTTCCTGCCGCTGGGATATATCCTCCAAGTCAGCATTATAAACCCGCCCGGTCTCATGCACTTTGCGGGTCAGCTGGTTCAAGTTGTTGCTGCTTCGGCGCATCAGGGAGACCAGCTCCTTCAGCTCTGGCAGTTCCAGCTTGACCACATAACCATCCAGCGCCATTTTCCGCAGATAAGCGCTCAAATTCTCTGTCCCGTATTGCTGCATCTTTTGATGGATCAGTTCCAGTTCTTCTGCGGACACCCAAAACAAAACCGGCACATCCCGCTTGCGCTTTGCCATGGTTATCGCTCCGGCTCCCGTTTTTTCGGGGTGGCAGGCTTGCGGGCAGGCGGTTCCTGCTTGAGCTTTTGCAGGACAGAGCTTTTCTGCTGTTCTTGAGCGACTTTTCGGAACTGTCTGGTGAACAGGTCGGTCAAACCGGGATTGACCTGATCTACCACCAGATAGGCACAGTGGCGGGAAGCGCCGCTGTCCTCCAGCGTAGGAATGGCTTTTGCCCATGCTTTATTGTCCTGAGAGATACGCCCGTCATAGTTCTTGCGCTGGATGGTGTTGGCAAGAATAAACTGTACCCGTTCCGTCCCGAACTTTTCCAGCACATCTTTGACCGCAGCCTCCGTATCCAGCCGATTCTCTGCATAGTGGGCGCTGATGGTCTGCTCAATGGCTTCTTTGCAGGCGCTGTTCGCCTGATATGAGAGGTTGTACTGTGCCATTTCCCCATGCTCGGACGCATAGGCAGCAGAATATGGATAGACCGGTGTTGTTCGCAGTTCCTCTTTGGCTCTGCACACATCGTCGGCACGGCTTTCAATGCTGTCCCGGATCACACCCATATAGCCGGTCTCCAGCTTTTCAAAATAGCGGTACACATCCGTCAATGGAGAGGGAGATTCCAAAAGCGCCTGAGCCTGGGTGTCGGTCAACTCCAGTTCCTCCATTGCCATCACGATGTCCTCGCGGATGGTGTACTCATAGGCATGGTTTAAGACTTCTTCCGGGGGCTGGCTTTTCAGCCAGTCCCGGAACTTGTCCTGTTCGGCAGCCATCTTTTCATAAAGAGCTGTATTCAGATCGTTAGTATTCATGTTATCGCACCTCCTCATGCTGTTTTGGTTTCTTGTCTGTACTGCGGGGTTGCACCGGGCGTTTTAGGTTATCCAGCACCGAAGGCCGTGTGCTTTTGGCAACAACAGACTCGGTGTGTGCCCGCCCCTTTCCGTCGATGTTGAGCAGGGTATCCAGCTCCACCAGACGGGCGTTTTTGCTTCTCAGTTCTTCTTCATAAAGGAATGGCTTTCCGACTTCCTCCTTTGCGGCAGCCTGCTGCTGATAGAGGTTATCCAGCTGAGCCTTTGCCGCCTCCAGACGCTGGGGCATCTGGGCGAGGGCATTGTCGATACGGGTAAGATTTCCGCGAGGGTCTGTACCAAGGGTTGCCCGGTGGGTCATCTGTCCTTTCAGCAGGAGCGTATACTCCTGTTTCCATGCGGAAAATTCCACGGATATGGCATAGCCCCGGTAGCTGCCGATCTGCACCGGATCGGAGGTTTTGACCTCCTTGCAGGCATCCAAAAGAGCTGCACCAGCGTTCTCCTTATCGGTCAGCAGGTCTCCACGAATCTCCATACCGGCAAAGCCGTCCTCTGGGTGCGGGTGAGCTGCCAAAACCTCCAGATCGGATTCAAAGCCCTTGATAAAACCTTTGTGCTTTTCAATCTCCTCCGGGAAGTATTTGAGCAGCTGGTCCTCCAGACGATATTGCTTGCTCTGGTGGTCGGCTTTCATCAGCTTCAGGCGGGATACCTCCACATCCAAATCCATACGCTCCTTGATACGGGGATCTCCGGCACACAGAGCCTTGATCTCGGCAAAGGAAAGTGCTGTTTCGTCCACATCATCGCAGGAGCGCACCGGCGATTTAGAAGTCATGATCTGACTGATGAATTTTTGCTTATTCTCCACTGTCTGCCAGAGGTATGCGTCAAAGGTTCCTTCGGTCACATAGCGGTACACATGGACAAGAGGATTCTGGTTACCCTGGCGCTCGATACGGCCCTTGCGCTGGGCAAGGTCTCCCGGTCTCCACGGACAGTCCAGGTCATGAAGTGCCACCAGACGGTCCTGCACATTGGTGCCTGCGCCCATCTTGGCGGTGCTGCCCAAAAGGACACGCACCTGACCGGTACGGACTTTAGAGAACAACTCCTTTTTCCGCACTTCGGTGTTGGCTTCATGGATAAAAGCGATCTGGTCGGCAGGCATTCCCTGAGCAATGAGTTTCTGACGAATATCGTCATATACCGTAAAGACCGGTTCCTGCTCCGGCAGAGGCACAGCGCTTTCCAATGCGTGAAGCAGTGGATTATCCAGCGTTTTCGCCGCCTTGCTTGCAGGAGCTTTTGCCTGCGGTGTAGAAATGTCGCAGAACACCAGCTGGGTCAGCTTGTCAGCTTTGCCATCCCGCCAGATCTGCATGATGTTGTCCACGCACTGATTGACCTTTGTGCCAGGTTCATCCGGCAGCATCTGGTTGACGATTCTCTGGTCCAGCCCCAGCTTACGGCCATCCGAGGTAATCTTGAGCATATTGTCCTGGGATGGGTCAACGGTTCCGCTGTGTACCAGCGATGCCCGTTCCGAAAGAGCCTTGACCATTTCCTGCTGATGTTCGGTAGGCTGCGCCACGATGTTGTGGTATTCCACCTCCGGGGTGGGCAGGTTCAGTTGGTCGGCAGTCTTGATGTCCGCCACTTCTTTGAACAGATTCATCAGCTCTGGCAGGTTAAAGAACTTGGAAAACCTTGTTCTTGCCCGGTAGCCGGTTCCCTCCGGTGCCAGCTCCAATGCTGTGACGGTCTCCCCAAATCGGGAAGCCCAGCAGTCGAAGTGGGTCATGTTCAGTTCTTGCAGGCGTTCATACTGAAGGTAACGCTGCATGGTGTAAAGCTCGGTCATGGAGTTGCTGACCGGGGTGCCGGTGGCAAAAATCACGCCACGGTTTCCGGTGATCTCATCCATATAGCGGCACTTGGCAAACATATCGGAGGATTTCTGCGCGTCCGATGTGGAAAGACCAGCCACATTCCGCATTTTTGTATATAGAAACAGGTTTTTATAGTTGTGGGCCTCGTCCACAAACAAACGGTCCACACCCAGCTGCTCGAAGGTTACCACATCGTCTTTTCGCCCCTCGGCTTGCAGCTTTTCCAGTCTGGCTTCCAGAGACTTTCTGGTACGCTCCAGCTGCTTGACGGTAAAACGCTCGCCGCCACTGGCCTGTACCTCTGCAATCCCCTCAGTGATCTCGTCGATCTGTTCATAGAGAAGCCGTTCCTGACGCTCCCGGCTGATGGGGATACGCTCAAACTGGCTGTGTCCCATGATAATGGCATCATAATCACCCGTCGCAATACGAGCGCAGAACTTCTTTCGGTTATGGGTCTCAAAGTCCTTTTTTGTGGTGACTAAGATATTGGCGGAAGGATAGAGACGCAGAAACTCCGACGCCCACTGCTCGGTCAGATGGTTTGGAACCACAAAGAGAGATTTCTGGCACAAGCCCAGGCGTTTGGCTTCCATCGCAGCGGCCACCATCTCAAAGGATAGCGATAGGTAATCCTTTGGGCGGGATATGCAGCCGCAGGCTGCATATCCGTTCCTCCAGATTTTCCCCCGCTCCAAACCGTGCGTGACAGTTTCCCATCACACGGCTTTCCATCGTCAGCACTTTTTATGACAATCTATACATCAAACAGATTTGCCCTTTAGAAAACGAGTTCCGGCATTTCTGCCATCACACGAAGTTTATTGAGCTTTGCCAACTGCTTTTTATCCAGGTTTAGCACTTTCAGATATTTTCGGATGGTGCGCTCATTACTGGAATGAATGAGAATGTGAACCACAGCGGAGACAATAATCAGGTTTTGGTAGCTGTCATTGCCCCCAAGCACCAATGGCTTTTTGTGGTGACAGTCCACTTGCTTTGCTTCCAGTTCCACACCGGAGACGGCACATTTTCCTTTCTGTGCAACATAGAGCGCAATGCGGTTATCGTTGTATTCCACGCTCCGCTTGCCACAGGGGCGGTTCATCAGATAATAGAGAACTGCCATATTGATACCGGCCAAATTCTTGTGGATTTCGTTTCGCCCTTCTGGCGTGTACGAATTTATCCGACTTTTCTTATCCATAGGTACTCTATGCTGAACATAGGCAATCGGGACGATGGCATGACCATTCAGATAACGCACCTCCCGGCTTGTGCCGTATTTCTCCTTGATATACCTGTTTGTGATTTGACCTTTCTTTTGCAGTCTGTGCTTCAATCTGTTGTAAAGGCTCTTTTTGACATCGAAAGCGATTTTGTGAAAGTCAATATTCACATGGGTTGCAATGCTGTAATAGTTATGAACGCCCATGACATAGGAGTTGTATTTCTGTATCAGACGATATTCCATTCCTGGGTCATAGGTCTGCCGTATCTGCCCAATAATTTCCTTGCTTTTCTCCCGGATTTTCAACAATGCCTTATCCTTGATATGTGCTTCTACTACATACCGTGGCTGTCCTTCAGGCTTCTTTCCCTTTGTTCGAACTTTCAGCTTAAAGCCCAGAAACTCGGAATAATGGCGTTTCAGATTTACGATTTTCGATTTCTCCGGGCTGGTTTCCAGTCCCAGACGTTCCAAAAGCCATTGTTTCGTTGCCTCGAACAGCTTGATTGCATCTGACCGCTTTTTACAGAAGATTTTGAAATCATCTGCATAGCGGACAACATAGCACTCTTTCAGATTCGTGTAGTTGCGCAGGGTTCGGATGGTACTGCTTTTGTCGGGAGTTCCATTCGCATAGATTCTGTGTACATAGTTCCTTTGGGTGGGCATTTCCTCCCACTGGCTGACAATCCACCAATCCAGTTCATTCAGGACGATGTTTGACAACAGCGGGGAAATGATACCGCCCTGTGGCGTACCCTTTTCGGGAAAACCGATTCCAGCCACTTCTGCCTTTATCATGGCAGAAATGATAGACAGCAGCTTTTTATCCCTAATTCCGAGTGTCCACATCTGCTTCAGCAGTTTTCCGTGGTTCACATTGTCAAAGAAAGACTTAATGTCTATATCAATGACATAGTGGCAACCGACGTTCTGTATCATTCTCTCCGCTTGGGCAATGGCATTTTCTGCACTGTGGTTTGGTCTGAAACCATTGCTTCGCTTGAAGAATTTTGCTTCACAGATAGGTTCTAATACTTGCAGAATACATTGCTGAATGAGCCTGTCCATAATCGTGGGTATTCCAAGGGGGCGGGTTTTCCCGTTGTCCTTTGGTATCTCAACTCTGCGGACAGCATTAGGAATATACCAGTCCAGCTTGCGCTGAACATGGGCAACTAAGGCATTTTCGTTCCACTTGTTCAAATCGCTTATTGTCTTATTATCCACACCCGCCGTTCGACTGCCGCTGTTCTTTCGGATATTTCTGTAGGCCAGCTTGATGTTTTCGGGGCGTTTTATTAGTTCCACCAGATTGCAGAACCGTTGCCCCTTGACACTTGCGGCATACAATTCGTCAAGAACGAGCTGCATATCGTAGTATTCGGAATTGCGGATTTTCTGTTTCTTTAAGGGTTTCTTCTTGTTTGCCAAAGTCAGGTACTTTCCTTTCTTTCGAGAGGATTTCGCTTTTCTTAGTCATACTCGAACCTTTGTGTCTGTATAGTTTTCAATTTATTGATTGCTGACGACTAATGGCCATCCCTCCACCGTATTTCTACGGCTTCAACGGTACTGTGCCATCTCTCTCAACTGGATAAAGGATTGTTATACGCAATACGCTTTCCAATCCAACACCTCATAGCCTGTAACCGGCTCTGTGTTCCAGCCTTTCCACGTTCCAATATTCCTATCTGTACATATCTGCCCTTAGGTGTCCCTCTGAGCCTGTATGCTGGGCGGTGCCTGTAACACCGCAAGGACTTTCATAGTAAGAATTCTTACTCATCCTCACATACTTCCGTAATCGGAAAGGAGCATTGCTGCTCCTGCGCCTTTTAGACCCGTACATTCGGGATTTCGTCAGTCATCCATGACATTCTGACCATAGGCAGTTTATAGACCTCCGGCGTATCATGCACATATCCCATCTCTGGGACACTTTCCACGGCATAATCCGTTTGGGTGCATTTCCGCCGACTTTAGCGAGCGTTATACCGTAGCCCTTGTTACAGAGGACTGCCGCATATCGCAGTTTATAAGGTAGGCGTTTCAGGGCGTTACCCCATCATTCCACCTATCGGAATATTAGTTCTCCAAGTCTTTTCAGGGACTCCTTTCAAATCCCGATTCTATTGTTAGCTGACTTGTGCGTAACCTTTTCAGTTACGAACGTGTCGCACTTTTACCTGCGCCTACTTCGTGTGCCAACAGGGTATTTCCTCCATACAGCACATGGGCAATGGCGCTTTTCTGGTGTTCCCGCAGGGTAATGGCCGGGTTCATGCCTCCAAAAGTGATGTGGCTGCCATCATATTCGCGGGGACGGGTAGAGTTCATTTCTTCGTTGTACTGGCGCACCAAAGTCTGGCGGCGCTCCGGGTCTCTCCAGATCCAGTCCCTAAAGGCTTCCCGGATCGCCTGCTGTTTTTGAGCCGCCAGGGTGGTCTCCTTGGCGTTCAGCACGCGGCGCTCTTTTCCGTCTGCGTCCTCTATGGTGTCATAGATGCGGACATCCCGCAGGTTCAGGCTGTCCTCTAAAATCTTGTAGGCATTGGCACGACTGGTCCCATAGGTGGTATAAGCTGCCACATCGTTGTAGGATACGGAAGATTTCCCCTTGATCTGCCATTCAGCAGTAAAGGAAGAATAGTTGACCTCGATACTGCGCTGGAGATAAAACGGGGTGTTGAAGGTCTCATACATAAACGGCTGGATGTACTCCTTGTCAATCCAGGTAGCGCCCAGACGCACCTCAATTTCCGACGCATCCAGGTCTTTGGGCTGGGCGGCGGTAAGAGCTTCCACATTGACTGCAAAAGAAGGGTCCTGCTGTGCCGCCCGCTGCGCCTGACGCAGTTTGCGGCGTACATTGCCGGAAAGGTATTCATCAGCAGTCACATAATGGGGTGTGCCGTCTTTCTCCAACTGTCCCGGTACACGGAAGATTACGCCTTGCAGCTCTCCGGCCAGTTCTTCTTTTGTTTTTCCGGTAAGCTGGCTCATATAGTCCATATCCACGCAGGCTTTTTCCGAGATGGACACCGCCAGTGCTTCACTTGCCGTATCCACCACAGCCACCGCCTGATGGGGCTTGATGGTCCGTTTGGTGAACATATCTGCCTTGCGTTCCAGCTTTCCGTCCTCGTCGATGACTTCCAGCGCACAGAGCAGGTAATAGGAAGAATCGTCTGCATAGGCCAGACGGTTTGCACGGTCATTGATGAGACCGTATTTGGCAGAAAAGCTGTCATAGAGGCTGTTCAGTTTCGCCTGCTTTTGGGTAATGGTGCTGTCCGGAACCGCTGCATCCATCTGAAGGTCGATCAGTTCCTGCACACAATCGCGCAGTCCCACAAGACCTTTTACGCGGGCTTCTGCGGTGGTGTTGAGATTCGGGCGCACCATGCGGCTGTTTTCCCGGTAGTACACCTGCCCGTCTACAATGGCATAGGAATAGTTCTTCACATTGGGGTCGGCAGGAATGGAGGTGTCAATGGCTTCGCCTTCGCCCAGCTCCGGCAGCTCTGCCTCCTGATAAGTGCCATGAATGTACTTCACAGCATCATGCAGCTGGTCGGAAAGCTCCAGTCCCTCGATAGGGTTCACGGTGTAATCCATACCATGAGCAGTGCTTACCGGCTCCTGTCTGCCCAGCACCATTTCCGGGTGGTCGATAAAATACCGGTTGATGGCAAACCCCTCCTCCGTTTGTCCGGTCTGCGTCCACTCTGGTGCAATGTCCAGCGGACGGTCCCGCTTTTGGAGAAAGATGATGTCCGATACCACCTCGGCACCGGCATTCTTTTTGAACGCGTCATTAGGCAAACGGATAGCTCCCAGCAGCTCGGCACGCTGGGCAAGATAGCGGCGCACGGTGGAATCCTTGGCGTCCATAGTATATCGGGAGGTCACAAAAGCTACTACGCCGCCGGGACGCACCTGGTCCAGTGCTTTGGCAAAAAAATAGTTATGAATACTGAAATTCAGCTTGTTGTAGGCTTTGTCGTTGACCTGATACTGACCGAACGGCACATTGCCGATGGCAAGGTCAAAGAAGTCACGCCTATCGGTGGTCTCAAAGCCGCCTACTGTGATGTCCGCCTTAGGATAGAGCTGCTTTGCGATGCGCCCGGAAACAGGGTCCAGCTCCACGCCGTACAGACGGCTGTTTCGCATTTCCTCCGGCAGCATACCAAAGAAATTGCCCACACCCATAGACGGCTCCAGAATATTTCCAGTCTCAAACCCCATACGGCCCACCGCTTCATAGATGGCCTGAATGACCGTAGGGCTGGTGTAATGGGCGTTTAAGGTGGAGCTTCTGGCGGCGGCATATTCCTCCGGGGTCAGCAGTTCTTTTAGCTGGGCATACTCTAAAGCCCATGCCGGTTTCTCCGGGTCAAAAGCATCAGAGAGACCGCCCCATCCCACATATCGAGAAAGAACCTCCTGCTGTTCGGGGCTTGCCTGCTGTCCAGCAGCTTCCAGCTCTTTCAGCAAACGAATCGCATTGACATTTGCCTGGAACTTGGCTTTCGGACCGCCTTCGCCCAAATGCTCATCGGTAATGCGGAAGTTTTTTGCATTGCGGCGCAGGTTAGCCTTGTATTCCTCGTAGGAGGCTTCCTCGGCAGCTTTGGCATTGGGGAAGGTCTGCCACTGGCCATTGACCTGAATGGAAACCGGGTGTTCGTCCAGCACTTCCTCAAAGGTTTTCTCCGGCTCTGTCACAGGGGCTGGCGGCTCCGGCTCCTCGATATGCAACCGTTCCACCACCACATCATAAGGTAGATGGTTCTTATCGCCCGGATAGACGGCCACGGTCTCGGAATGAAAGGCTGGGGATTCGGCAGACGGTTGGGGCTGTTCTTGTCCAAAGCCATCCAGCTGACGGGCATACATCCCGCGCAGCAAAGGCGCAACCTCATCCCAGCGGAAATACAGCACAGCCAGACGCTTTTCCTCTGCATCCATGACTTCCAGCTCCATGCCTTGTGTCGTGGTACGGTAATCGGCAATATCGCCGTTCTCCAAATCCAGCGTCTCAATCTCACGAGGATAAGCTCTACTCAGCCAGTAGGCGATCTCACTGTTGCTCCTGCCGGATTGCAGCAGCGTGGAAAGCTGCTGTTTATCCGCTTCATCCATGAGTCCATGGGCCAATACATCCCGCAAGTCTTGATCTGCCTTGTCCGGGTCAATGGGAAGAAACTCGGTATAGTAAGCATTGCGGCGGTCTGCCCGAAGCAGCTGCTCGAACTGTTCTTTGCGCTCTGCCCGATAGATGGGATATACCATGCCGGTGGGCAGAAGCTGTACGGTGTCCTCCCGCAGCTCGGTGATCTGATAGGCGTCATCCTCGATATACACGGTATCGCCCACGGCATAGACCGGGGCGGCTGGGTCATAGGAGGTTCTTTGCGGAATTGGGCGGCGAACTGCGTCATATTCCTCATCGGAAATGGAAACTTCGGAAGTCTGCTCTGTCCCGGCATCTGCGATCTGCTCTGCATCTGACATCACCTGTTGGATAAACGGATCATTGTCCAGTTTTTCCGGGTCTGTCACCTGTCCGTTGACGATCCCTCTTTCTTCCAGAGCTTCCCGGATGGCGATTGGGTCGATGTCGTCAAAACGGTTCTGTTCTTCTTCGGTATAGAACCGGTCCTCCTGAATGAGCTGGGCAATCCGGCGCTGTACCTTCGGCCAGGGCAGCTGCGTTTCCTCCGGGCTGCCGGCACGGACAACGAACAGGCTGTTGCTGTTACTGCCGCCGTATTCCTGAGCCAGCCATGCGGCGGTATCTTTTTCTCTTTCATGGTCTTTCATATAGCGGACAACAGCGTGTTTACTCTCGATATTGCCGTTCCATGCACAAAGGGCAGTATCAATATCTTCCTGAGAAAGAGGGCGCAGAAGCTCATGGAGCTTTGGATAGGTCTCGTCGATCACTTCCCGGTGTAAACGCTGACGGAACTCCGGCACATCCGAATAGAGTCGGATCAGCTCCATATCCTTAGAACCAAGAACCGCACGGCGCACAGCGGCATTGCCCTCGATGACAGCATTTTCACGGTCAGAATGCCCGCAGGCATTGCGGTATGCGGCATCCTCGGAAATAGCGGCAGTCACCACAGGCTTATACTGCTCAAACTGCTCCCGAAGGATAGGCTTTGGCGTTTCTTCTTCCATCTCCGGCTGCTGGGCTTGGATAGCATCTTCTTCTGCCAGTTCCTTTTCAGCCTGGATTTTGTCATACTGCGCCTGTTCCTGTTCGGTAAGATAGCGGCCTTTCTGAACAAGAGAGGTAATGCGCTTGGCAACATTTTCCCAGTTCAAGTGAACATCCGGGCAGTCCTGCTTTTTATAGTGCAGTCCTTTCCCATCGTGATCTTCGCCGCTGTGTGTTGCGCCGGACAGGGCATGAGAGCGACCACCAATGCCATACTCGTCTTTGAGGAATCTCACTTTTTCCTTGTCCGTATGGTTTTCCATGAAGAACGCATAGATGCGGCCTTTTCCTCCGGCAAAACTGCTGCCGCTGGTCATGGCGGCGTCGATCTCATCCTCGGTAATGAAGTGTTGAACGGTTGGCACTTGGGAAAGGTCTGAAGAAAAGGTCCTGCGTGGCAGGTCAAGGTCCTTCAGGTTCTCCCAGATCTCCCTTGGTCTGTGATAGTGAAAACGCAACAGGTCACGGTCCTGCTGATAGGCAGTCCAGAAGGCGGCGTATTCTTCCTTGAGGGTCTGGCGGAAAGCCGGGTCACTCAGCTGCTCCGTCAGGCGGCGAGTCTCCTCCGGGAAACCATTGCCTTTGATCTCTGACAGGCAGGACAAATATCCGGCTTCTCTGGCACCCTCACTGAGATCGTGATACAGATACCAGAGCTTTTCTGCAAGGAGGGAGCGTTCATAGCCTGCCGCTTCTGCAAGCTCCACATTGGAGGCAAACTGACCACTTTCCAAAAGCTCCCCGATACGCTCTGCGGCGCTCTCCCAGGAAATGACCTGGGCAGACCTGTCATAACGGACAGACTTCCCATGGGAAAGATGGATACCATCCTCGGCATACCATGCGCTCACACTGCCAAGGCCATTGCCGCCGTGGTACAGCGTTTTCAGTATCTCGGTAATCTCAGCGGTGGTTTTCTGCTTTTCAAAGGCTGCAACCACACGCTCCCTTTGACGGTCTGTATTGCCGCCCAAACGCAGCACATGGTCGATGTCATTTTGGGCAAAAGAAAAAGCAGAGGATGTATGCGCTACATTCTCTGCTTCATCTATGGATTGGATCTGTTCCGCTTCGGAGAGGAACAGGTTTAGGGTCAGCTGTTGATAAGCTCCGCCATCAGGATTTCCTCGGCCTGAGCTTTGCAGGTGTTCATCAGCCCCACCCACTTCATGGGATCGCTGGCTTTCAGTTCCTCGGTGGCTCCCGCTTCCTTCGCCAGCTGGGGCATCATCTGTTCCAGTCTGCTCTGGGCGGTCTCGTCGATCTCCAGAAGGTGCGGGTACAGCTTCTCGCTCAGCAACATCTGGTTGTAGAGGATGGGACGATGTTCCTTCAGGTAGGTTTTCCTCATCCTGCCGTACTTGCCCAGGGGTTTCGACCGCTGCTGGCTCAGCTTCAGGTCGGGAATCAGATAGTCTCCGTTCTGGATATAGGTCATGGGATTGTTCATCTTGCTTGCTCCTTTCTTGGTTGGCTTCGCGCTCTGCATTTCGGACGGTAACGCCGATCTGCCGTAGCACCTGCTGGTTAATCTGACTGACCGCTGTTCCCAGCGCCCCGATGGTGGACGGGGTGTTGAAATCAAAGATTGCCATGAAATCTTCGTGGTCGAAGTAGCGTTCCGGCTCCAGTCCACAGCGGGACATCAAAGCGTAAGTGATACTGACGGTGGCTGCTGCCTTGAACTGTACTCCGATGTTAAACTCATCATATTCCTCCAAAAAGGAACCGTCAACGATATAGAAGAAGTCCTGCTGATGCTCCGTCCAGTATTCCTCAGCCAGTTTTCCGGCTACCTCGGTGAGCTGTCCGGCAAGGTCATCACCGGAAACATCATAGGTGCGCTCAAGCATGGCCTGCACCGAATCCAAATGGCGCTCCTCCAGCTGCCACAGCCAGGGAGTGCGGGAATGTTCACGGGTTCCGGTGTCGGAAATATCAAAAACATAGCGCAGGCGGGGCCTGTCCCCGGAATCGTCCACCAGAGCGATTCCCTTGGAGCCGCGCCTTACATACCGGCCCATCTTTTCATTCCACAAATCGTACTCTGCACAGGCGGTAGCGTCCGGACGCTGGGCGTAGATCATCAATTGCTCATGGAACGGGTACTTGTAAAGGCGGGAAGCAGTGGTGAGAAACCCTGCCCATTCCTGCCAGCTCCCCGTGAGCTGCGTTGCCACCTTGTTCGCCATCTGTGCATATAGTTCAGCTTTGGTTGGCATGGTGTTCTGTCCTCCTTTCGGTTTTGGGTAAAAGAAAAGCAGGAAACCTAAATGATTTCCTGCTGGGTGAAACTGTGAATGTTAAATTATGGCTAACCTATTGGTTATACAGTCGAGTAGACTAAGACCTCTCAATCTTAGCCCCTCACAGATCCGTACGTGCGGCTTTCCCGCATACGGCTCCTCATAGTAACATTTGCTTCAATATAAACAATAGTACGTTTTAGGTTTTGCTAACGGGTAATACTTGAGCATTTCCACAAATCCATTCCATGTGTATGCCCGTCTACAACCTCTCCGATTCATGGCTTTGAATAGAAACTGTTGTACTCTATGCAGGAATGTTGTTATCTTCCGAAAATTCCATGTAACACCATAATACCGATAGTGTCCAATTAGTTTTACGTTCAACTCTTTAATTATTTCTCGCATTGGTCGATTTCGATTATCGTAAATCCAGTTCTTGTATGCTCTAACCTTTTGCTCAAACTTCTTTCTTGAAGTCTGTACCTTTGGCACGAAACCTCCCTTTCGAGTTTTGCTACAGTAGAAGGTAAACCCTAGAAAATCAAATGTTTCAGGCTTACATTCTCCTCTTGCTCTACGATTCTGCTCTGCAAATCTCCCAAATTCAATCAGTCTGCTTTTACTACTTTCCAGCTCCAGTCCAAACTTTTCCATTCGTTCCTTTAACTCTTTATAGTATCTTTCAGCTTCTGACTTATATTGAAATCCTGCAACAAAATCATCCGCAAAGTTGACGAGAAAACACTCTCCCTGCATTTCCCTTTGCACCACCAGCTTAAACCACAGCGTCAGCACATGATGCATGTATATATTTGCAAGCATCGGACTCATTACTGAGCCTTGTGCCGAACCTTCCTCTGTTGGCTCGAATTTTCCTTGCTCCATTATTCCTGCTTTAAGGTATTTACGTATTAGCCACAATAAGTTCTTATCCTGTATATTCCATTCAAGGAACTTCATCATCCAATCATGGTCGATATGGTCAAAGAAACCTTTGATATCGGCATCTACGATATAGCTGATTTTTCCATAGCTTATCCGTTGGTATACTTCTTTTATTGCTTCGTGACACCCCCTATTCGGTCTGAATCCATACATGCAGTTTAGGAATCTCGGTTCATAAATAGCTCCCAGTATTTTCTTCACTGCCATTTGTACAATCTTATCTTCATAGGAAGCAATCCCTAATGGTCGTTTCTTTCCATTTCCTTTAGGTATATATACCCTCAGTGACGGAAGTGGCTTAAAGGATTTGTTTTTCAACCTCTGTACCAGTTCCTTGATATTTCTATCAAGGTTCTTCCCATACTCATCCTTAGTTACCTTGTCAATTCCGACTGCTTTGTTCCCATCTAATTCCTTATGGCATTGCTTTAGCATATCTTCATTTATCAAGTGGTACACTGATGTAAATATAGGATGTTTTGATGTTGCCGATATCTCAGCTATTCTCACTAATTTCGTTTCCATTATTTCCTCCGTCCCTGAGTACGGATAATGTGTCCTCAGTAAGACCTTTACTATGCAATCCCCTTCCCTCCATCGGCATTGCCCGATTTCCACAGTACTATGGGATTGTCCGACCACCTACCATTCATTTGAAATCCTCCGTTTTCAGTTGCAACTTCATACTCTTCTTCGAGAAATGGCAGGTTCTCCCCAGTTGATGTGTATTCATAATGTAAAACATGATTGGTTCTCTGACTCCGCAGTGCCACATAACACTCGCCATATCGCATTATATGATATTGTCTTCCGCACCAGTTAAGACGTCGACCGACTGAAGTTAACGTTTCGAAGCTCAATCACTATTCAACCCTGCTTTCTTGCTGTCTACGCTTGTCAGATGCCGTTACCGGCATCGTCCCAAGACTCGCTATTATCTGGTTGGCTAAACCTTGGATAAACCGGAATCCCACCGGCTTGACTACACACCCTTAGCTGGGCGCACAACTGGAATTTACAAACTACTTTTTAACAAGTTTTAGCTCTATATTTCTTCTATCAGCAATTTTTTGAAGTATATCAACTATATATGAACATTGTTCTTTGACGGACAAGACAGACAATTCATCATTTTGTTGTATTTGTTTCATAGCTTCTTGTAATTCTGAAAGCTCTAATAAATTGACTGCTACACAGAAGAAATTTTTTCTGCGACCATCATTATAGTTAGCAAGTAAATGAGAAAGAATTTGCATTTTTTCCCGTTGTTGAAGATTATACCGTTCAACACCAATGTCCTGTATCATTTTCAAGTCTGCTTTTTGGCGTTTATGAGTTATAAAAGAATCATATTTATCAATATACCGATATTTTTCACATGGATAACTTTCACATTCATAACAATATTCAATTTTACCATGTTCAAGGCTACACTTAGCAATTCCGCACGATTGATTACCATTCCCGCAACCGCCACAGTGCTTTCCTAAAAACATAGGGCATAACCCACAATTCAATCCGCAAAGGGAAAATAATTGATTTTTTCGCTCAAATCCTTTCATATTATCAGTTCCTTATAAATTCCTATTTGTTGCTTACATTATAGTTCATTCATCCCTCCAAGTATAGTGGGAGTTTGTAAAGAATTGAGAGAAACCGCCTTCCCATCGAACAGTTTCTCTCACTATGTCATCCCGACACGATAAATTTACTGGTCAAAATCCGGGTACAGCTCCAGCTGGGCAAAGTCCTCATCGGTCATCGCACAGAGCTTCGTAAGGGCGCTGTCGGTCAGCTCCCTCAGTTCCGTTTCCTCCGGGGCCAGTTCACCGCACATCTCAGTCAGAGCTTCGATCAGTCCGGTGCGGCTACCGGTATTGTAAATGCACATCAGGTTCATTTCCTCAAAAGTAAAGTTTCCCATATCAAATCTCCCTTTCCGCACTCTTTTTGGGCGCTGTCTTTTTGTGTTCTGCCTTGGGCTGGCTTTTCAGCTGCTCCATGACGGACTTTTTCTTTTCCCGTTCCTCCCGATGGGCAGCGGCAGCCAAATCCATGAGGGAAATGGACTGACCGCTGCGGGCCTGCTGTTCCAGCTCTGCCACCGTAGGCTCTTTTGCGCCATTGTTGATGATACCGTCGATCATGCCGTAATCATCCTCCACGGCCATCTCCGCATTTTTCAGCGGATTTTCTGGCAGGAATCCGGGGATCTGGGTAAAACCAACACTGTCACAGTAATGACAGGATACCTTACCATCCTGCTTGATCGCAACGATGTCACTGACACTCATAGAAGGACTGTGAAAATCCGCCGGCTTTTGCAGATTAAACTGCTCATATAGTTTTTCCAGCTGCTCCGGTACCGTGCCAGACTCCCTCAGCGGAGCTGTGTAAATGAGGTCATAATTGCTGCGGTCTATGGAAATGTCATGGGACTTTAACCAATCCAGATTCATAAAGCGCACATTCTGCGGATCGTCACGACTTACCTGATAGATGGCAAAGCAATCTCTGTTCTGAGCGAGAAATGCCTGTTCCCGTTCCTGCTGATGTTCCTGGCGCTCCATGACCTTTTCGTGGAACTGAGGGCTTTTCTCCCATTCCTCACGGTCCACACCGAAAATGCCGCCATGATCCATGATTTCCTGCGAGTCAAATACCATACTCTCCGTATTGTCCTCATGCAGCACATAGACAGTCAAACCAGCGGCATCCAGTTCCAGCGCCCGTTCTCTGGTGACAGGGAGCATCCCATCATAGAAGTAGCCGTATTCCTGCATATCCGGTGTGGATACCTGCTCATCAGGCATAGGGTATTCATCCAGCACCTGCTCTTGTGCTTCCGGCAGCTGAGAAGAAGCAGCCATCTGACTGGCCTCTGCCTGCATCTGCTGGTAGGCAGCTTCCTGCAAGGTCTCAATCATGGACATAGGAGCGTGTCTGAGCGAAGTGCTGTCCAGATTGTTGTCATCACAAATCTGGAGAACTGCATTTTTGCGGGAAAGCTCCGGCATATCCAGCTGACCGCCATCCAGCTCTTTCATGGATGCGGCATCGTAAAGGGTATAGTCCCAGCCACTGTCACAGGGCTGGATATGAAGATAAGTGGCATCGTCGATCAGAAACAAAGCCTCCTGCTGGTTGGCGTCCGCTCCCAGCACCTCCATTTCCGGCATGGCCGCAGCCAGTTCCTTTACCGCTTTTTGCACCAACGGATTATCACGGTAATAGTCGATTGCCTGAATGGTGTCCATGTCAATGGTCTGCCCGGTCAAAATCGGAAAAGGTCCTTCATAGTCGCTTCCATCTTTCAGCTCAAAGCCAATGCCCTTGATCCCGTTCATTCGCTCTGCCGGAATCTCCTGATAAATGCGGACCGCCTCCTCCAAAGACAGGTTATCGTGATATTCTCCAAGGTTTGGAAACTCCATGCACTCTGCTACATAGTAGGTCAGATTGCCGGTTGGCTGCTCTATCGGGGCGGTTTCCGGCTCTGCCTTTGCATGGGGATCAATCCCACGCTCTTTGCAGATTTCCTTATAGTGGCGCTCAATGTCAGAGATCAAAGTGCCGGAGGTCTTATTGATGGTCTCCAAACTGGCTCTCAGCTCTTTCAGTTCCTTGCCCTGACTCCAGCTTGCAATATAGCCGAAGCTGTTTTCTCCGGTCTCAATGCCAAAATATTTGCAGACCGCATAGGAGATGCTTTCAGCCTCAAATGTTAATGTTTCCATTTGAGGCGTTATACCCATGTTTTTATAATGTTGATCTTTTAAATTATTTTCCATAAATCCTCACTTTCTTGTAAAAAAGATGAGCATTATCAGATATGCTATTATCAGGTTTTCCCCTCGAATGGGAAGCCGGAAAGGAGCGCATTTGATATGCAAATAAACTATTTAGATGCTATTTCATCAGTTCTCAATATGATGAAACAGCCAGACAGTGCATGTAAAAATATAGACATGCACAGAACCTGTTATACTACACTCTTCAAGTACCTGATGGATAAGGGCATTCCTTTTTCAATGGATGCCGCACTGGACTGGCTTGAGATTAAAAAACGGGAAATTTCCTATGAGACGTGTTCCCAATATAGAAATGCCCTGTTCCGCCTCGAGCATTACCTGCTCTTTGGAGATATCAAAAGTTCTTTCTGCCGCTCAGAAGACAGTTTTTTCTGCCGGAGCGGAATATCGGAATCCTTTTTTCGCCTGACATATGAGCTGGAAGAATACTATGCGACCACACAGAATCCCTGCTATTACCATACGTATTCTGTTGCCATCAAGGAGTTCTTCAAGCTTGCTACTTCCCTGGGAGTTACAGAGCCGGAAGCAATAACCATAGATACTCTTATCGAATACTGGAATACTTACTGCAAATCCTGTAAATCTCTTGCCAGACGTCAGAACGCCGTATGTGCCATGACAGCACTTATGAAATATCTTCACCGCAGAGGTGATGTGCCAGAGTGTTACCAGCGGGTTCTTTTTGGTGAGAACGTTGAAATACTGCTTGAGATGAGACTTTCTAAAATAGGTACCGCATTTCATCCGAGTATACCTCTCGCTCTTAAAGCTGATGAATATCTTGACGCTTTGGACGATTGGAAATACATGGAATCATCAAAAGCTGTTTATCGCAATGATTTCACATGGTATTTCATGTTCCTGGAACTTAACCATCTGGAACACTCGGCAGAAACTGTGACATCATGGATAGATATACTCCCGGATTGCCCGAATCAGATCAAAGCCAGCAGTTCCGGATCAGCTCGTCGTTCACACACTATCAGAATGTTTGAAAAGTATCTCCAGGGCATAATGGAATCCAATATAATCGCTGAGCCGATGCGTGCATCTGATCATCTTCCATCATGGAGCAAAAGCATCCTTGATGGTTTCATAGAAAGCCGCAGGCGGGATGGAATGACCGATAAGACACTTACCATGTGCAGGGCAGCCGGATGCAGTTTCTTCAAATATCTTGAAGATAATGGAATAGATAATCCAGTCTCCATAACACCCGATGTGGTTAAAGCATTTCATAACCATGATGTCCACTCGACCCCGGAAAGTAAAAATGCATATGGAACCAAGCTTCGTCAGCTTCTACGGTACATGGCTGACCAGGATCTGATTTCACCAACACTTTCTTTTGCAGTATCTGCAAGCTGTGCGCCTCATCGCAGCATAGTTGATGTTCTGGGCGATGCTATGGTCGAGAATATATATGAATATCGTGAGAAAGCTTCTACTCCCATGGAGCTCAGGGACACAGCCATGGTCATGCTTGGACTTCGAATGGGTATCAGGGGAACAGACATCCTAAAGCTTCAGGTAAATGATTTTGACTGGAAAAACAAAACTGTTTCCTTCATTCAGCAGAAAACAAGCAAAGCAATAACGCTTCCAGTCCCAACGGATGTAGGTAATTCAGTATATAAATACATCATGAATGGACGTCCGGAATCGGCTGTCACAGGCAACGGTTATATATTTATCAGCCATCAGGCACCATATATTCCTCTTAAAGTTACAACGGCGTGCCGTGGAGCTTTAAAAAGAATACTTGCTGAATATGGATTTGAATTATCTACTGGTCAGGGCTTTCATATGACACGAAAAACATTTGCCACAAGAATGCTTCGGGCAGACAACAAACTTGATGATATTTCCAATGCTCTCGGACATGCACGTCAGGAAACAGCAGAGGTATATCTTGAACGTGACGAAGATAAAATGAGGCTCTGCCCTCTGGAATTTGGAGGTGTTTTATCATGACATACATTTTTGAGAGCGGTCTGGCACATCATATCGAAGGACTTATACAGCAAAAACGAGCTGATGGATATGCCTATAATTCCGAAGAAAAGCTATTAAAACGCTTTGATACCTTTTGCGTACAGAATTATCCGGAACTGACAACAGTCACCTATGAAATGGCAGCCAAATGGTCAGAAGCCAGACCGGGCGAAGGAGATGCCTATCATAATCGCCGTATGTCGATGGTGAAGGTGCTGAGTGAATATATCCTTTCCCTTGGTCAGGAAGCATACGTTCCTAATTTTTTCTGCAAGGCTTACCGTCCGGTTCTTTACATTCCATCAAAAGAGGAAGTTAAGGAACTGCTACAGAAAATGGATATCCGCACGTCTCATAATTCAGAGCAATTTAGACTCGATAGAGAGTGCAAGATTCTTTTTCTCCTATATTTTTGCTGCGGTCTGCGTCTGTCAGAAGGGCGATTGCTAAAATGGGAGCACATAGACCTGGATAAAGGAATCCTTACTGTCCTTGGCTCAAAGGGTAACAAAGATCGCCTTGTATATCTTCCGCAGGATAGCCTTCCGGTACTTAAAAACTATAAAGAACGTCAGGAAATGCTTTTCCCCGGAATTGACTGGGCTTTTCCGGGAAAAGATCCACATAAGCCTGTTTCGTGCTCTGGAGTAGAATCGAGTTTTAACCGCCATTGGGCCATGCTTCCGGTTGCCAGGACAGTTGATAAACATCCGACACCCCACTGTTTACGCCATGCTTTTGTAGTAGAGAGATTTAATGAGTGGATGCATCAGGGAATTGATACAAACACTATGCTCCCATATTTAAGCAGATACCTTGGACACAAAAGTCCTGATGAAACGTATTATTACTATCATCTTGTAGAAAAGGCATTTGATACTATCCGAGAGAAAGATTCAGTGTCTGGAAAGGTCATTCCGGAGGTGATTCCCTATGAAGAATAAATCAGCAAAGATATCGACTGACCAGCTGTTCTTTTCTCACACATGGAACTTTCTAAATGTTTATTTGGTAAAGCAGGTCGGACGCAGTCAGGCTACAGCAGAATCCTACAGAGATTCCCTTACAATATTTAAAAACTACCTTGCAGATGAATTAGGTAAATCCATAAGCACCTTTCAGTTTTCTGATTGTACCAAAGAATGTATTTATAATTTCAGAGAATATCTGCTTGCAAATGGCAGCCAGCCATCAACTGTAAATGTAAGAGTCGCGGCTATCCGTGCCTATCTGAACTATGCCTCGGATATGGACATATCAGTCCAGTCAGTTGCCCTGGCGATCAGTCAGATCTCACCATGCAAAACCATTAAAAAGGAAAAACCTATTTTGTCCGATGATGCACTTGCTGCAATACTGTCTGCACCGCCGAATACGAAATTCGGTGTACGAGACCGTGCTATTTTGATTCTTCTCTACGATACAGCTGTAAGAATCAGTGAGCTGCTTAATATTCGCCTATGTGATATCGCAATGGAATCAAAATATCCAAATATTTTCATAACCGGCAAAGGTAATAAAGAAAGAACCATACAATTAACAGCTAAAGCAGTCGAACACCTTAGGGAATATATACGTGTATATCACAGTAATTCTTCCAAAGAAGCATACTTATTTTCCACAACAATAAAAGGTGTAACAGACAGGATGTCCGTTGGAAATGTCCAGCGGATTATAAAAAAATATGCAGCTCTGGTCAGTGAAAAAGGGGTTAGTCTTCCGGATTCGGTTCACTGTCACATGTTTCGCCGAACCAGAGCCACAAATCTTTATCAGGATGGAATCGCCATTGAGCTGGTTTCTACAGTGTTAGGACATGCCAGAACTGATACAACCAAAAGCTACTATGCAAAGCCATCTGTTGAACAGCTTAGAGACGCAATGGAATCTGTTCCAACACCTGTATCTGATGAAGCACCAATGTGGGAGGGTAACGAAGATGAAATGGCAAGACTTTGTGGATTGCGCTAACGAATAATGCACATCTTTTAGTAGAAAAACGTCTTATTTCTCAGCATTCTTTAAAATGATTAACATTTTGGAATGCTGAGTATAAAGCCTCCACTTCCTCCGTGTGGCGATTTTTGATTGCCTGTTTTTCTGCGGTTGGATCTTCCTCAACTGCAAGACGCCATTCAAACTGATTTTCGTCCACATAGCGCCAATCCATATCAGAAGCAAACTGTTCAGCTTCTCTTTCTGTGGCAAAATCCAGCTTGAAATCATGCTTGGTTCCACCTTCACTCTCCAGCACAACCTTCCATGACGGTAGCATTTCATATTTTTTAGGGTCATGGAGCTTGCTGTGGGCAATCTCATGTACTGTGGCCGAAACCGTCTGCACCTCACTCATGCCCTGACGAATGGCGATTTTCTGATGATCGGCAGAAAAATAGCCGTCCGTATCGGCGGCCATTGCTTCAAAAGTGATCGGCACCGGCGCACTGCGGCGCAGAGCCTCCATGAATGCCTCATAATTTGGCACATTGCCGGAAAGGGAGGAAGCAAGCTCCGGCAAAGGTTTCCCGTCGGTCTGGCTCACATCAAAAACCTTGACCGGGCGAAACATGGGGATCTCGATTTCTTTTTCCTCTGTGACGATCTTTCCGTCTTTATCCAGAATCGGAGCCTTGGTATCCGGGTCCAGCTTCTGCTCCTCGATTTTCTTCTTATACGGTGTGGGGGCGATGATGGTAATGCCATGCTCGCCCTTTTTTACATGACGCTCAAACTGGTCTTTCCACTTATTGTATCCGGCTACCAATGTAGCGTCCGGCTTCTGCATATAGATGAGCATGGTGTTGTTTACCGAATAGCGGTGGAAGCGGGACATGACGGACAGATAGCGCATATACTTTTCACTCTCAAACAGTTCTTTGATCCCCTGCTCGATGCCATCTGTGATTTCCCTTAGCCGCTCTCGGTTGGTGGGTTTGTTCTCAGCCATGATTTTCAATCTCCTTTCCAAGTGTGTGATTTCTGCTGTGTGTTCTGCAATCCATGCCTTTTGTTCTTCTTCACTTTCATAAAGAAAAAGGTCCAACAGGTACTCTACATAGGTTTTCTTCTGGATTGCTTCCACAAAACGGGGGTGCGGTTCTTCCTCCGGTGTCCGGGGAGAATTGTCGGCTTCCCATTTTTTCAGCAGATAGTAGTAATCGGACAGTACGCGATAACACCGCTGCCGGTCCTCCCGAAACTTTTGTGCCTCTGTTTTCTGCCGGACATATCTCCTACGGGGAGGGGCCTGACTGTCATAGATCAGGCCAAAGTCCTGTGCCAATTTCTCTGCCGCTTCTTTTGGGGAGAGGTCAAAGAGCTTTGCGGTAAAGTCGATCACATCCCCATCTTCACCGCAGCCAAAGCAGTGGAACCGCTGGTCTACCTTCATGCTTGGGTTCTTATCATCGTGAAAGGGACAGCAGGCCATGCCATTTCGTTTGACCTCGATCCCATAAAACGCTGCCGCATCTCTGGTGCTGACCGACTGCTTGACTGCTTCAAATACATTCTCTGTCATGTGCCTTTAACTGCCGGACTTTCGCATAGGAGGCTGGTATCCGGCAGCTTTCGCACGCTCACTGGCGGCTTTGCGGCGTTCTGCGCTATATGGCTCCCGGACTGATACACACCGCTTGGGGACGATAAAGTTATGGGCGTCCTTTCGGGTGATCTGGTCGGGGTGCTTTTTTGCCAGCAGTTCCAGCTTCTCCATCAGACGGGGATCGTGGGTATAGACCTCAGCCATTGGTTCTGCCTGGTTATAGAGGAGAATGGTTTCCCGTTCCACTAAAGAGAGCTTCATCGGCTGCCTCCTTTCCGCTGGTCAAATTCCAGCTTGAAGTTGGCATACTGTCCATCGTCCTCCAAAACCACAGTGGCATCGTAGGTCTTGCCGGTTTTCTCCGAATATAGGCCCGTCACACGGACACGGCCATCGTTAAGCAGTGCAGACACCACAGCCTTGGTCGGCTGTTTTTTCTTGGCAGCCCACCATTTGTTATTTTTCCAGATTGCAAATTTGCAAGAATCATTCTGACAGAAGAAGCCTTTTTGCAGTTCTGCAACTTCACCGCCGCAGCGAGGGCATTTGCCCACCACCTCACGAGGCGAAGTGAACAGGTACTCCGTTCCCTTGATGACCTGATAAGTCCCCACCAGCTCTTTCAGCATGGCACTGATACCGTCTAAAAACTCCTCCGGGGCAAGCTGCCCGCGCTCGATTTCTCCCAGGCGGTACTCCCACTCGGCAGTCAGAAGCGGCGATTGCAGTTGTTCCGGCAGAACGGTGATCAGGGAAACTGCATCGTGGGAAGGGAGAAGCTGCACCGTTTTCCTGCTCTTTTTTCGTTCCAGAAAACCGGCAGATACCAGCTTTTCCAAAATACCGGCACGGGTGGCCGGTGTCCCAAGACCTTTTCGCTCGGCATCCTCCGGCATATCCTCTTTTCCGGCAGTCTCCATCGCGGACAACAGGTTGTCCTCCGTAAAGTGCTGGGGCGGACTGCTTTTGCCTTCTTTGACGATTGCCGCAGAAACCGAAAGGGTCTGTCCTTCGGTCAGCTCCGGCAGAGCTTTCTCTGCGCCCTCTTTTTTCGGCTCTGCATCCTTCATTTTGGCACGGTAAGCGTCCTCCAGTGCTTTCCATCCGGGGTGCTTCACCGTTTTTCCTTTGGCGGTAAACTCTCCACCGGCACACGCTGCAATCACAACAGTTTCCGAATAGATATGGGGCTGGGCTACGGCGCACAGCAGACGCAGGGCCACCAGCTCCAGCACCGCTTTTTCTCCCGCAGGAAGGGCAGAAAGGTCTGCATCCTTGAGATTTCTGGTAGGGATTACTGCGTGGTGGTCAGTTACTTTCTTATCGTTGATGACCGTCTGCGGATCACAGGCAATGGCGATTTCTTTGCAAAACGGCATGGCGTTGGCAACCAGGTTCACCAGCACCGGCAGGCTGTCTGCCATATCACTGGTCAGATAGCGGCTGTCAGTACGGGGATAGGTGCAGAGCTTCTTTTCATACAGGCTTTGCAGATAGTCCAGGGTCTGCTGGGCTGTAAATCCAAGCAGGCGGTTGGCATCTCTTTGCAGAGTAGTCAGGTCATAGAGGGCAGGCGGCTTTTCGGACTTTTCCTTGCACTCCACCTTTTTGATTGTGACAGCTACACCCTGACAGGCTTCTTTCAGCTGCTCTGCGCTTGCTCGGTCACTCATGCGCTCCCCGGATACGGTAAGACCGGGCAGCTCCAGCGCCACGGTATAAAAAGGAACCGGCTTAAAGGTGTCGATCTCAGCTTCTCGCTGGACAATGAGCGCCAGCGTTGGGGACATCACGCGCCCGATGTTAAGGGTGCGGTGGTACAGCACGGAAAAAAGCCTTGTGGCATTGATCCCCACCAGCCAGTCGGCCTTGGCACGGCAGAGGGCAGCATCCCGAAGTCCGTCATAATCCGCACCGGGGCGCAGGTTTGCAAAGCCTTCCCTTATGGCAGAGTCCTCCATCGAAGAAATCCAGAGCCTTTTCATAGGCTTCTGACAGTCTGCCAGCTCATAGACGCTGCGGAAGATCATCTCGCCCTCGCGTCCGGCATCACAGGCATTTACAACTTCCGTCACATCCGGGGCATTCATCAGCTTTTTGAGAATATCAAACTGCTTTTTCTTATCTTTTCCCACCACCATCTGCCAATGTTCCGGCAGGATAGGCAGGTCATCATATCGCCACTTGGCATACTTGGGGTCATAGCTGTCTGCATCTGCAAGACCGGCCAGATGACCCACGCACCAGCTGACACGCCAGCCGTTACCCTCCAGATACCCGTCCTTACGGACGGTTGCGCCGATCACCGCCGCCAAACTCTGGGCAACTGATGGCTTTTCAGCAATTACAAGTTTCATAATCTTCATCCTCCCATTCTTCTCGCACAGGCGTGTGCAGCTTTTTCTCAATGCTGTTTTCCTCATCCAAAAGCAGGTTATATCCAAACCGATAATCATAGCGGTACAGTTTCCCCAGCAGGTCATTGATGATGATGCGGCAAGCCAAAATGACACGGGTTTTATCCACCTGCATCAGCTGGTAGCGTTGATAATTGCTGTAATATTCTTCGTGACGGCGGGTATTGCAGGCGGCATCTTCAAGTAAACTATCTACTGCATCCTGGCAACCATCTTCTTTTTCCCCTTCCATGCAGTTCAGAAGTTCCATCATCAAAGGAAAGCTCTGTTCATCCATAGGAGCTTCTGCAGCAAGAAAACCGATCAGAGCAGATAAGAGCAGACGAGTCGCCGTCTGTTCTTGTTCCGTCAAAACGGCCATTGTTTTCTCCGCATTTGGCAGGATCTTTTCTTCCACAAACTCTGCCGCATCACCGGAATAAAGCTGACGGATAGAATCTATGGACAATGAAACTGTCACGGTATCTAAGGAGAAATCAAAGGGGTCATCTTGTTTTGGCTTTCTCCGAAGTTTGTTTAACATGGTAGAAAGAATGTCGCCGCCAAAATACACGGCGATCACCAGCAGGTCAAAAACAGCAATCAGCTTGATAAATATAATCAGAACACTCATTTTTTTCGTTTCCTTTCTTTGAGCCAACGTTCCATCTCACGATGGCAGATACCTACGCAGGGACTTCCATAACTCCCGCAACCATAGCAGGGGTGGTTGTGGGATAAAGAATGAGGACGGGAAGTTTCCCTCCCGCCCTCCGGCCTGCGTGTCATCATGCGTTCATAGGGACTGTCTGTGAAACGGGTCATTTCACGCTGTCCTCGTCATCTTCTTCTGTGCTGCCCCCATCAGCGTCCGGTTCGTCCGACTCCTCATCCTCGGTTTCCCATTCCTCGGAATCTTCCTCGCCATAATCATAATCGTCCAGACTGTCATTGCCCTTGGTCTTAGGCTTATTCTTAATGAGCTTCAAGTAGGCAAATACGCCACCGCCTCCAAGCAGAGCCAGCAAAAGGACTATCGCAGCCGGGTTCAGTCCGGCAGGCTTCTCTTTTTCCGGTTCCGGTGTTTCTGCCGGAGGTTCCGGTGCTTTGCCCGTACATTTACTCTTATCAGTTGCGCAGACCGGGCAAGCCGTATTGACTGCCCCTGCTTCACATTTTGTCGTGCAGCTGCATACCGCAGCCGGCTTCTCTTTGACATTTTCATCTTCCATCAGTGCCATCAAATCCGCTTCATCCACCTGGTTCAGAAAATGAACAGCAGTCTTTTTATCCTCATTCGCCCTGTCGATCAAAATGTAAAAATAGTTGCCAGCCTTGGTGGTAACGGTAATGAGCTGCTTATTGCCTCCAAAATCATCCACCAGTGCCGCATTCCCCTCCGGTGTAAGTGCCGGTGCTGGTTCTGTTTCTTCCACAATCACATTGCTGTCATTTGTAGAATCCTCTGCCGGTGCCGCCGGTGCCTGTTCTGACCCCTGTGCGAAAGCAGGGATCGTAAATCCAAATGCCACAACCATTGTCAGGCAAAGGGCGGAAAGTGTTTTGCAAATTCTTTTATTCTTCATAAGCGGTAGCCTCCTGATTATTTGATTCCGGCAGTGTCGTATCTCTGCCATGGTTCATTCCACCGGAAAGCATAGCGTTCAGCTGTGCTGGAGTCATGCGTAACGCACGAACCATCTGAACGATTTCCAGATTCTCTGCCTCCGTTTTCTGTGCTTCCAAGGTCTTGAGCTTTTCCTGATATTCCGCAATCTTCTCACGGGTTTTCTCAATTTCCTGGTCGATACGTTCAATTTTGTTTTTTGCCATAACCGTTCACTCCTTTCCACAAAGTCTGTTACCAGTTCATCAGACCATAGCCTTTAATGCTTTGATAATTCAGGTCATAACTTTTGATCTTGCAGGCATCGCCGGAATTTCCCTCCACGGTATAAACGCGGCTGCCATCCGTACCGATCACGATACCCACATGGTCTGCTGTCCCATCCAAATCCCAATCAAAGAAAATTGCATCTCCGGGAGCCAGATTATTATAGCCTCTTGCACCCCATTGTCCATGAGACTGGAACCACGGAACGCCCTGCCACTCACAGCCTGCAAAGCGCGGCTCACTTTTTCCAGCCTGGTTATAACACCAGGATACAAAGCAGGCGCACCACTCCACGCGGCTGTCAAAACCATACCAGCTCCAATAAGGATAACCGCCCACATTGCCGACCTGACGCTTGGCCAGCTCCACCAACTGCGGATTTCCGGGACGGGTTCCATTTACAAACTGTACACCGGTCAAGTCCTCGGAATTGCTCATGTCAGGGGAACCACCGCCAAACAACAGCGGCTTATTGCCCATGGTCTGCCGGTAAACCTGATACATTTCCATCTGCTCCGGGGTCAGTAACTCCGACGCCACAGCGGAAATGGGCTTGCTGGTGAGTTTCACATTCAAAATGTAATACTCATAGGGGACTTCTTCTGAGGTGGTCTCGCCGGTCTCCGGGTCGGTGGAGGTCTCCGTGCGGTAGCGAATCTCCACTTCCTCAGTAAGCGTCAGCTGATACTGTGCTGCAAACACACGCGCCAGCTCTGCCTGAGCGCTCTGCTGGGTGTAACCTTGCAAGACGGCAGACAGAAATGCTGCCAGCTCATGAGGGTCATGGCCGATCATACCAAGGTCATAGCGATACTCGTCATACCCTGGGTGGCTGCTTTCAATGTTGTCGATTTCCTCCTGCAACTGGACTTCTCTGGCTGCATAATCTGCCTCCACTGCCAGCATTTCCGGGTCATCCGACGGATAAGTGGTACCGGAGAGAACGGAACCGATGCTCTGCGCCATCATGGAGCAGGAGGACATGGTATTCATCAGCATACAGGTAATGAGGAACAAAACCCCTGCCATCAGGAAACCCTTCTTGTGGCGCACGACGAACGCCCCTGCCTGCTGTGCCTTTTCTTTCACCGTCCTTGCGGCTTTTCCGGTTTTGGACGCAGCCTGGGCGGTATTTCCGGCAGTCTGACCGGCGTGTTTGGCGGCGGCATACTGCTTTTTGATGGCCTGCTTTTGCTGCCAGCGGGAAAGAGGGTTGCTGGCAAACTGGGGATTTTCCTGCAAAGATTTCTGGTACAGAACATTTACATTTGCCTTTTCCAGTTGGCGCTCTGCCTGTGCTGCTTTGCGGTACGGCTTCAGCTTGTGGCTGCGATAGCCCTCCCGCACCAGATAAGCGCCGGTCTCCACCGCCTCCTCGGACTTGTGGGCGCTTTCCACGCCCACATTGTCCTGCTCTGTTTCCCGTATCTCTTTGTGGAGCTTGCCCACGACCAGATGGGCGGGAGCTTCCCTGACTCCTTGAGAAACTTTGGAAGGTGGCTTTTTCTTGTCCTCAAAGGTCAGCTTCGAGGTCTTTTTTCCGGTATCCGGGTCAATGACCGTCTGCCTGACCTTTTTCTTTGGGATATTGGCCTGCGCCTTATCTGCTCTGGCCGCAGCTTTCTCCGCTTTACGGATCGGCTTTTCCAGTGCAGGGTCAGACCGTTCCTCATCAGTAAAGCGCAGGCGCGGTTCCTTATTCAAACCATTCTCCCAGCATGAGGGAGGACATCATGTAGTGCAGCTCTGCATAAATGGCCATTCCCACAGGATCGTTGAACATACAGCCGGACAGGTAGGCATAAAACTGTGCCACCACATCGGACAGGATCTTCGCCTCTGTTCCTTCCAGAACCAGACCGCCCATACCTTCCTTGGCACGGATGGCACTCCAGACCTCTGCCAGACGGAGCAGCCCCACCTGACCGGTCTCATTCAGTTCGGCTGCCTGATCTGCCGCCGTGCGGCACTCACTTACCGCATCGGCCATGACTGTAAGCAGCTGGCTGCGCTGGGCATTTACCGCCCTGTCAAAAAACATCAGCGGATTTTTATTCAAAATGTTGAGATTCATAATCATTCATCCTCCTTTTTCAATTCTTGAGGTTTGGTGGTCATAATGCGGTAAAGCTCGGTGTTCTTCGGGAAGTGATCCACGAAAGGCAGGATTGTAGAGCCATAAAACAGCAGGCCCTCGCCCTCACCGGAGTGGGTCACATAAGATAATTGGTGTGTGGAAATCCCCAGTTGCTTCGCCAAAATCTGACGGTCTCCGCCTGCCTGGTTAAGCATATACACGAAGTCCGAGTTTTCAAAGATGTTCTCTACCTCGCGGCTGCTCAAAAGGTCTTTGACATTCTGGGTGATACCTGTCGGAATACCGCCCCATTTTCTGAATCGCTTCCAGATTTCCACCGTATAGGCGGCGGTCTGCTCCTCCTTCAAAAGCAGGTGCATCTCGTCGATGTAGTAACGGGTGGACTTGTGGGCGGCACGGTTGATGGTAACGCGGTTCCACACCTGATCCTGTACCACCAGCATACCGATTTTTTTAAGCTGCTTGCCCAGTTCCTTGATGTCGTAGCAGACAATCCGGTTATCAATGTCCACATTGCTCTGATGATTGAACACATTCAAAGAACCCGTTACATAGATTTCCAATGCCGTTGCAATGTACTGAGCTTCTTTTTCTTCCTGCTCCCGCAACAGGTTATAAAGGTCCTCCAAAATCGGCATATTCTCCGGCTTTGGGTCATTGAGATATTCGTTGTAAACCAACCGTACACAACGGTCAATAATGGTTTTCTGCACCGGCTGCAAGCCCTCCTTACCGCCCACGATCAGCTCACACAAACTGAGGATAAAGTCAGACTTGAGTGACAGCGGGCTTTCATCATCCGAATAGTCCAGATTCAGATCCATCGGATTGATATAGTTGGTTGAAGTAGGTGAGATCTTGATGACCTGCCCATGCAGACGCTCAACAAGAGGTGCGTACTCCGCTTCCGGGTCACAGATAATGACATCATCACTGGTAAGCAAAAAGCAGTTGGCAATTTCTCGTTTTGCGCTGAAGGACTTACCGGAACCCGGCGTACCCAGAATCAGGCCGTTGGGGTTTTTCAGCAGCTTTCTGTCCACCATAATGAGGTTGTTGGACAGAGCATTGATGCCGTAGTACAGAGCTTCTTTCCCGTTCTGGAACAGTTCCTGCGTAGTAAAGGGCACAAAGATAGCTGTGGAACTGGTGGTCAGTCCTCGCTGAATCTCAATCTGATTGAGACCCAGAGGCAAACAGCTCATCAGCCCTTCTTCCTGCTGGAAGTCCAGCCTGGTCAGCTGACAGTTATACTTCTGGGCAATAGAGCCTGCCTGAAAGATGTTGTTGCCAAGCTGACGGGGATTGTCCGCTGTGTTCAGCACCAGAAAAGTCAAAAGGAACATTCTCTCGTTGCGGCTCTGCAAATCCTGCAAGAGTTTTTTCGCTTCACTGCCGTAGGTAGCAAGGTCAGATGGAATGATGTCCATGTCGTATCCGGCACGGACTGCTTTTTTCTGTTCCTCGATCTTGCTGCGGTCCAGGTCGGTAATCTTCCGCTTTACCGTTTTGATGGCTTTCACCTGATCCACCGACTGAATGTGCATACTCACAATGAGCGAACTTTCCATATCCAGAAAATCAGCCAGCAAACGGTCATTCAGTTCCGGTGCGAGAATCTGCAAAAAAGAAACAGTCCCGTATTTCTTACCCATACGGAACTGCTTGCCGGTGCGGAACTCAAAGGAGCTTGGTGCAATAAAATCCTTTGTGGACAGACCGGAAGGAGCCAGCCAGTCCCATTCAAACTGAAACGGGAGTTGTTCATCCATGTGGAATACCGCATGAAGCTGAAAAAGCCTTTCTTTACCGTCCAGCGTTCTGGCAGCTACACCAAGACGCTTGAAGTTATTAAGTATATCGGTCTCAATACGCTCCAGACGGGGCTTGGCGGCTTTGATGCTGTCCGCGTCGATACCAAAGGTCAGATATTTGGTCTTGATGAGACCGTTGTTACCTCTGGCCAGCTGATTTTGCAGCATTGTGGTGTATTCCTCACGGATACTGTCAAAGGCGTCCCTCTGGGGCGGGATGGAAATGGAGTTAGCAAAGGTCTCCTCCGATGCCGCAAGGTTCAAAAAAGACAGCTGGAAATGAATCGAGCTGTCAAAATAATTGAGGAAATCACACCAACCCTCAAAGATTGCCGTCTTATCTTCGTTTTGGGAGAGCTGATAGTTGATGTCCTGAAACTTGATGGTCTTTGTGTAGTGGCTGTCCGATACGCGGCAGATTCCGTCCGGCCACATCCGTTCATAAGGGATACTGTCCTGCGCAGATTTTCCTTTTTTGTCCGTGCGGTTAGCGCGGGCAATGGCCGCTTCGATCTGCTTCTTATCGGCGCGGGACAGTTTTTTCTTTGTCTTTACCGGCTGCACAGTTTTTTCCTCGGTTTTTCCGAACATCCGATGCAGCCATTTTTTTATTGCGGTGAACAATGTCATACACCTCCTTATCGAGCATTTCCTGCCGCTTTAATACGGCATAAAAGTTGTTGGTCTGGTAAGGTCGCTGCTTTGGACGGATCACAGCTACTTTGAGAATGTTGCCCACGATCTTTTCCAGGGGCTGTCCATGCTTTTCGTACATAGCCAGCATGAAGAAGGGCAGCATAACCAGCATCATACACATAGCCGCTACACTGTTTCCGGTAGGTTTTCTGAGCAAAAAGAAAAGCGGTACGCCAATAAGCGCTCCGCCCGTGAAGCAGATAAGCTGCCGCTTGGTCAGATTGAACATGACCTTTGTTTTGACTTTTGTTAAGTCCTTGGGTACGGGTACATAAGCCAATGTGGAAACCTCCTTCCGTTTTAGTGTGCCTGAAAGACTGATTTGGCGAGACTGCCGGTTTTGAACAGCGTAAAACATAGCAGTACGGTGTAGCCCACGCAGCTCCAGATTGCCATGATGATGTCATCTTCCAGAGCGATGTTCTGCACCAGCACAGCATAAATTGCCACGCAGACGATAATGAGAAACGCCTGAAAGCCCAGTGCCAGCAGAGATCGGAGGTAATTCTGTCCCATACCGCCCCATTCCTTGCCCATCATTGCAGCCATTGGAACGGGAGCCACCGAAGTTACAAGGTAGATCTCGATCATACGGCCATAAATAACGATAAAGATACAGATATACAACGCCCACATGGTAATGCCAATAAAGAGGGATTGGAACCACAGTCCGAACAGCGGTCCCAAATCCATTTCCATCAGCCTCGGTTCCAGATCGGTTATAACTGAGGAAATGTCAATGGACGCATCCGAATTGATAATCCCTGCCGCCTGCGCCACCACGCTCTGCGCCATATCAAAGACGCCCATCACGATATTCCATGTGTTTGTGACAATGAGGATGGCGGCAGCTGATTTGAACACCCACTTGAAAATCATCCAGGTATCCACATCATGCAGGTTGTTCTTGTCTGCAATCATCTGGATCAGGTCTACGGTCATCACGATAGCCAGGATCACACCTGCAATCGGCACCATGATGGAGTTTGACAGATTCTCAATCATATTGAAAATACTGCCATTCCATCCCTGTGGGGTCTGTCCTACCTGTACGGATATATCCGCGACCTGTTGGTTTACGCTGTCAAACATCCCCGAAAGGTTGCTCATAATACCGCCCACCAGCATTTCTTTCAGCCAATTTGTCAGGGCTTCAAGTAAGAAATCCATACGGTGTCAACCTCCTTTCCGCCGCCCCCGCAGAGCTGCGGGAGCGGCAAGGATTTCATGCAGGAACGCTTAGACAGAGAACAGCCCGGAGAGCAGAGGTACAAGAACCATACCAACAACGGCTACACCAGCGCCAGCCATAAGCTGTTTTATCCCCAATTAGGTGTAAAAACTCTGCTCGATGGCGGGCGGCGGCGTACAAAAAATCTATATGGTGTTTTTAAGAGAACCGTCCCGGCGGGACAGGTCAGGCAGTGACCTGTTCCACCTCCGGGATGGGTTTGAGATTAAAATGAATTTCGATAGAAATGTGTCTTGTTTTATCTTCGTCAATGCGCTCATGCACGACGATTTCTTTGATTAAGCGGTTGAGGGTGGCTGCGTCCAGCTCTGTGATGTTGGCATATTCCTGAATGGCTTCCACCCATTGTTTTGCGTCATTGGCAAGCTGGACTTCATCGGACAGCCGCTTTCTGCCCTCGGACACTTTTGTTTTAAGCTCCGTCTGCTCGGTCTGTGTCTTTTCCAGCATGGTGTTGAAATTCTGCTCACTGATACGCCCTGCAATCATATCCTCATAAAGCCGCATGACCATTTTGTCCAGAACCTCAATCCGTTCCTCGTCCCTTGTAAGGGAGCGTTCCATTGCTTCCCGCTGTTCCTTTTGTTCGGCTTCGCAGGTATTTGTCAGGCGGTCGGCAACCGCTTCCCCGTCCATCAGGGCAGCTCTGGCACATTCCCGTATTTTCCGCAGCACATGGCTGTAAAGGGTGTCATAATCAATCCGGTGCTGGGTGCAGTGGTTCTTTCCAAAGGCGTTGTAGGTCTTGCAGGAATAAATCCGCTGGGGATATTTTGCGTTTGTGTAGCGTATCGTCAGCGACTTCCCACACTCGCCGCATTTTAACAGTCCGGCAAACAGGCTGATTTCATTGGTCTGCCCCGGACGCTGGCGGGATTTCAGCTTGTTCTGCACAATATCAAAGCTCATGCGGTCAATCAGCGGTTCATGCTGTCCCTCCACCACAATCCAGTCCTCCGGCTTCTTTTCCCCAATCGTGCCGATTTTGAAACGGTAGTCCTTTTTCTGGGAAGCAATCGCCCCGGTGTAGACGGGATTCATCAAAAGGTCTTTGATAACGGAGAAGTCCCACATATACCGCCCGTTTTCCGGGTCTTTCTTTTCCCATTTGGTGCGGGTATTGCGAAGCCCCCGTTCCCGGTTCCACCATGTGGGGCAGGGGATTTTTTCTTCCTCCAGCCGTCTGCGGATATAGTTCGGACCATGACCGTTTAGGGCATATCCGAAAATCAGCCGCACAATCGGGGCTGTTTCTTCGTCAATGAGCAGATGGTTTCTGTCCTCCGGGTCTTTCCGATACCCAAACGGGGCAAGACACCCGGTAAACTGTCCTTTCTGCGCTTTCAGAAGATAAGAGGAATGGACTTTCTTGGAAATATCCTTGCTGTACATCTCGTTCAGGATATTCTTGAACGGGGCAATATCGTTGTTATCACGCAGGGTGTCGATACCGTCATTCATGGCGATATAGCGGACGCCGTTCCTTGGGAAAAAGTCCTCAATCAAATGCCCGGTTTGCAGATAGTTACGCCCCAGTCGGCTGAGGTCTTTCGTGATGACAAGGTTGATCTGCCTGCGCTCAATGGCTCTCAACATTCTCTGTAAATCAGGACGCTCCATGTTAAGACCTGTGAAGCCATCGTCCTGATAGACTGCCACAACCTCCCATCCCTGCTTTTCGCAGTATTTTTCCAGCATATCACGCTGGTTTGCGATACTGGCACTTTCGCCTTGCAGGTCATCGTCCTTTGACAGCCTGCAATAGACCGCTGCACGATAGCCCCCGGCAAGTGCCTTTCCGATTGTTCTGTATTCCATTTCGTTCATCATAGCCATTTACCCACACAATCCAGACGGTATCTGGCTCTTTTGAACCTCATCTTCATTATAGCTTATATCTTTCTTTTTAGCAAGATATTCTTTTGTATTTGTCTTTCCGTATTTCTGGGAAATCAGGCTGACGAACACATCAGTGGCGTCCAGTTCCCCGTCAAACACCGTTGTAACATGAATCTCTGTTTTGTTTTTTGCCATAGGCAGTTATCCTCCATACATGAAAATAGCCAGACAGAGGGTGTCGGCAACGAAGTCCGGCAACGGGCTTCAAAAGACCTTGCAAACAATCTCAATCTGGCGATGGTTACTATTTATACTTTTCTTTTATTTTTCTGTTGTTTTGGTTGTCATAGGGGAGAAAAGCCGATAGTTTCGGGATTTTCCCCGGCAACCGGCTCGGCAACGGGATAGCAACAGGGGGTGCAACGGGCTGCCATTTTCAGAACGGAAGCTCCATCTGTTCTGTGACCTCCACAAAACCGTCCATCGTTTTTTCAGACGGGTTGCCGGAGTCCGTTGCCGGGTTTTCACGCTCCCAGCCCTTTTGTCTGCCATATTCGGAAAACATTCTTGGGTTCGGGAAGTACCGCCAGCCAGAAATGCACTGGTTCATAATCTCGTTGATTTCCCGGATTTCCCATTGCTTCGGCTCGTCAAAGGCATGGTTCAAGGCTTCCTTATAGAGCTGCTTGGAGCAGACCATGCTCCCGGTGTACTTATCAAGATACGCCTGTATCATCCCGGCTTTGGTGTCCTCCGGCATAAAATCCCGCTGGTGTTCTTTGAGATACCGCTGCATGGCAGGGCTGAAAGCCAGCTTGAACCTGCCGCTTCGGTAAATTTCCATCGCTTCTGCCCACATCTGCTCGATATAGGCTCTGGAAGCGGCTTCGTCCTCCAAAATGTGAACCTCGGCTTGCTCCGGGTACACCATGACGGGGATAAAGCGGCGGTTGCCGGAACGGTCAAGGGGCAGGAAGTCAAGGGCATTGGAAGTGCCGCCAAACACGCACTGACGGGGGCGGTCTGCTGGGTGGGTTTCATAGGGTATCTTGTAAACCTCTTTCTGTCGGCTTAAAAATGACTTGATTTCCTCAATGCTCTTGGCGTTGGCGGTTGCCATCATTTCCGACATTTCGATAATCCAGTGACCTTGCAGCTTGCGGTACACATTGTCATCGTCCAGCTTCCGCAAATCATCGGAGAACCACTCGTCCCGGACTGCCAGCAGACGGAAGAAGGTGGACTTGCCAGCCCCCTGACCGCCTACCAGACAGAGCATGATTTCAAACTTGCACCCCGGCTGAAAGGCTCGTGAGATTGCACCCAGCAGGAACAGCTTCAATGCTTCATAGGTGTAATCGTCTGCGTCAGCCCCCAGAAAGTGCCGCAGGCAGAAACGGATTCGTTCCGTCCCGTCCCACACAAGGGTATTGAGATAGTCCCGGATGGGATGGTACTTGTTTTCATTCGCCACAATCCCGATGGCGTTATCAATCTTTTTCTCATTGGTAAGCCCGTAGGTTTCTTCCAGATAAAGAAGCAGATACTTCATGTCCGTATCGTTCAGGGCTGTGCTTTCCCTGTGGAAGCCGATGGGCTTTATGATGTCCTTGCGGTCGGTCAGGATGTTGTATGCGATAGCCCCGGAAAGCAGCGGGTCACGCTGGAATACGGTCAGGCAGTTCCGTATGCTCTGACGGACACCGCCTTTCTCGGTAGTTTCCAGCCCCGCCTTGATTTCCTCAACGCTCTGGGGCGGCTGCATGGCGTTCATGGTGTTTTTTAGTTCTTGCTGCGTCTGCGGCTGCAAGCTCTGCCATTCGCTGTTCAAGCTGTATCACATCCTTTCCGTAGTCCGTAATCAAAGCCGCTTTTTCCTCTGTTTCCCCGAACAGCAGCACATCCAGCAGATATTCCACTTGGTCTTGCTTCTGTAAGGCTTCCACAAACCGGGGATGAAAGATTTCCTCTGGGGAGTGCGGGGCATATTCCTTTCTCCACACTCGGAGTAGGTGGAGATAATCGGCAAGGATACGGAAGCAATGGTTTTTTGCTTCCTGAAACTGTTCCTCCGGGGATTTCTGCCGGGACTTGGGCTTTTTTGCCTTTCCCGGCGGTTTCCAGTCCTCATAGGAAAGCCCGAAGTCCTGTGCCAGTTGTACGGCGGCTTCTTTCTTTCCCAGCCCATACAGGGCGGCGGCAAAATCAATCACATCCCCATCCGCACCGCAGCCGAAGCAGTGGTAACGCCGATCCAGCTTCATGCTTGGGGTTTTATCGTTATGGAACGGACAGCAAGCCATCCCGTTCCGACCTACATGGATTCCATAATGCTCCGCAGCCTGTCTTGTTGTGACGGACTGCTTCACAGCTTCAAATACATTCAAATCTGTCCCTCCTTGAAAATAAGAAAAGCACCTGACATTCTCTGATTGAAAATGGCAAGTGCCTGTTAAAGTTCCATATCCTGTTGTTTGTGTTTCGTCTGTGCCGGGACAGTTCTTTGTGCTTTTTTCTCGTCTGCCTTATCCTGCAAGACTTCTTTGATGGGCTGCTTCTTGGGCGGCTCTTTGCTTTCTTCTGTGCCGGGGGTGGCTTTCCGTACCCAGTAGCGGATGTCCCGCAGCTTCTTCAAATCCTCCTGTACCTCGGTCAGTGGTACTTTCAGCTCTGCGATTTCTTCCAGAAGTTTTTCCTGCTCCTCTTGCAGCTCCTTTTGGGTACTGTCCTTATCGTCTGGGTGCTTGGCAAGGTAGGCGGCGGCTTTCGCATACCGGGCAACCTCCGGGTGTTCCTGTTTGAATTTCTCCTTTGTTTTCTTAAAAAATATCTTCTGGTACTTCTCATAGACAGGCTTACATTCCTTGCAGGCTGTCTGGCTGGCAAGAATCCCGTCAATCACTTTGCTGCGGGCTTCCTTTGGCTTCATCTGATTGCGGTAATCTGCGGCTGATTTCCCGGAAGATTCCAGAAATGCTTCTAAGTCCTCCACAGTGGAAAGCCCCTTTTGCCGAAGATAGGACAGGGCTTCGCTGACTGCCTTTAAGTCCTGTGAAGTCCCCCGGTTCTGTCCAGCCCTTGTCCAGTCCTTCCGTTCTTCCTTTCGTATCTCCATGTACTTCATCAGCAGATTGGGAAGAAGTGTCGCTTCCTCCGCCGCCTTTTGTGCAAGCAGCTCTTTCCGTTTTTCTCCCAGCTCGGTAATCCAGCCTTTGAGGTTTTGGATAAGCTGCCGGATGGACTTCATCAGACTGTTGGCGGCTCTGATTTCCCGGTTCAGGTTCCGATATTCGTCTGGATACCACGCTTTTCCATCTGCCGGACAGCAGCCCCCTCATGGACAGTGGGGACAATATCAAGCCCCTGTCTGGCATAGGAACGCAAGTCCACACGCTCCGGACGGTCATTGGCTTCCAGATAGCGGTTCTGGATGACCTCCCATTCATGCCGCCAGATTTCGCAATACTTCTGGTCGTTCCAATCCACCGTATCCTCCTTGTGGCTTTTCCATCTGCCGGACGGAAGTTTTATCCGTTCCCCGTTTTCGTCAAGGTCATAAACCTTGCGGCTCTTGGGAAGCCATTTTCCATGTTCGTCCATTGCCCTCATGGTGAGCATGACATGGGCGTGGGGATTGTGTCCCGGCGGATGGGGGTCATGGATGGCAAAGTCAGCAATCATGCCTTTGGAAACAAACTGCTTCTGGCAAAACTCCCGGACAAGGACAGCATACTGGTCGGGCGGTATCTCTCTGGGGATGGTAAGCACCCACCGCCTTGCAAGCTGGGAGTTCCATTGTTTTCCACCGCTTCGGCGGCGTTCCACAAAGTATTGCGGTCTGCATATTCCTGTGGGGCATTAGGTGGGAGCAGGATTTCATTGTGGACGATACCACGCTTTTCCGGGTAGTGCTTCACTTGCTGGTCATATTCACAGAACAGTTTTTCGCCACTCTGGTAAGCAGCGGCGGCAACCGCAGACTGCCGCTGACTGCGCTGAACAATCGTGATTTCGTTGTGTGGACAGGGCATTTCGTGTCCCTCCTTTCGCTAATTGGTGGAGGGGTGGCGTTTTACCACCTCATTTTGGGCAGAAAAAAAGCAGGAAACCTTTCTTTCAGATTTCCTGCTCGGTGTGCCGCTGTGTGGGCGGCGGGTATTTAGTTGTAAAAGTTCGGGACAAGTTGACCCGATGTGAAGCTGACGAACTGGAATTTATTTGTTGTTATTTTCTATCAATCCCAAAACATCATAGTATTCATCACTATACTCAATGCCACTATTGTCAAAGCGAGATTGCAGTTCTTTTACATAGTCATAAGGGTTATCAATAGGGGAAATTTCTAATTCTGTTTCAAGATAACTTAATGTCGCTTTCTGTTCCTCTGTGCGGATTGCTTCTTCCTCTTTGAGGTGTTTTTCAAATTTGTCTTGTCCATCCAATAATCTGCTCAATAGGATTAGTAGAACCACAAGCAAGAATAAGTCTCATAAAATCCTCAAGGTTCTTGCCAGTGGATAAACAAAAACATCTGCACAGTATCAGGATTGCAGGCAAAACCATTTCCCCATACGGCTCAATAAAGCATACATAATACTTCCTTCAAAACCTATTGCCTTTGCATTGGTCGGATAGCAGAAGTAAAATAAATATCTTCAACTTGTTCAAGACAAATCAAAGAGCCATTTATATTCAGTTCTTTGTATTGGTCAAAAAGTGTTTCCATTTTATCACATCCTTTACAACTTCTAATTTTTCAGTTCTACAAGTTGGAAGTTGTCGCTATGAAATTTCTTTTTCATCATCTCTTGGTGGTCGGACATAACATAACATTTCTTTTTCACAAGCACCAAATTTTGAGAAATTGGATTTCGCTTCTTTTAGCGTTATTCCATGATTAGAGTCGCTTGGTTCGTTATCAGAAGCAATGAACGGGTCATTCTCCCAAAAACAAACGGGGCAAATATACCCACAATCTTCATTTGCCGGAACATTATAGGTAAAATATCCGCAGCAAGGACATTGGTATTTTTTCATATAAACCTCACGTTTAAGCCTTGACCTCAAATTCCTGATTTATTTCTGACTTTATTATACTTCATCGATTATCGAAAAGATAGCATATTTTATGAAACTTGTCGGCTGGGAACAGCTTGCACCGCAAGGTGTCCCCAACAGGCAAGTCCACAAAAGGGTAGCTGGCTGCAGCCAGCGCAGGGGAAGTGTAGCGTCCCCTGTTTGATTTGGAGCAGACCATGACTGCGGAAAATCACAGCTCTCCGGCGAGGAGCCTTCGGAGAACGCAATGCACCAACCTCTGGGTGGTGTATAATTGCGCCCTTAGTAAACTAAGGGGTTTCCGGCTTCTCCCGTTCCAGCATTTTTTTTCAATAGTTCCTGCGTGTCCTGCCTGTGAAAAATGAGTTTCAACAACAGCATGACATCATCATCTGTTAGGCGTTCCGGCTCTTGCAGAAAACTTTCCAGCATACCGCCACGAGTGCAGAGCCGGTGCGTCCGTTCCTTTCGGGTAAGCTGCTTTAACTGGTGCTGCAATGCCTTTTCATCATTGATGGCTTTCCGCAGTTTCTTTTCGCTTTTCTCCAGCTCCCGGTTGAGCTTTTCCAGCTTCGAGGTATCAGGCAAGGGCAGCGTCCTCCTTTCCCGGTATCAGCACATAAATCCTATTCGGTTCTCCCACGCCCTGACGCACCCGCATGATAAGTCCGGCGTTTTCCAGTTCATTCAGAGAACGCTTGACCGTCATGGGACTGCGGGACAGGACTGCGGCAATGGCTGTGACAGGGAAGCAGACAAACAGGATTCCGTTCTCGTCCTCCTGCTCTTTGGATAGCATAGCGTCCAGCATCCGGCAGTACATGACCTTTGCGGTGCTGCTGACTGGAAATCCTGTCAACGCTCTGGGAAATGGCATACAGGGCGGCAATGGTGTGTCTATCGTCATAAATTCAAAATTCATTCGGTGTGTTCCTCCTTTTTCTTTGATCGTTTGGATAAATAACGGGGGCAGTCAATCACAACCGCCCGGAAGCTCTGCTTGCACCCATGCTGGCATTTCCGGCATAATTCGTTGTAAGTGACACGCCCCCGGTCATTGAGGTAAAAGGAAAGCTCATGCTTCCTCTTTTTGCTCATTCTCGGCATATTGTATTTCCTCCCGTTTTAGTGTATGGTTTCGGGGCGATTTTCGGCAAAATTACGGTCATAGAGCCGATTAAAATCTCCCGAAGTATCAGCGATAGGGTAGACTATCCCCCTATCAGATTGTCGTGTTTCGGTATCATTTCGGTGTCAGTTCGCCAGTTCTCCCCGGTGTCGTTCCTCCCCTGAATCTCACAGCGGCGTATCGCTCCCTTTGGTACGCTCGTTTCGGTCAGGGTTCCTCCACATCCCTGCCAAAAGTCATGGCGCTACATCGCCGGGGAAGCATATCCCACACAGGCTGGTCATTCGATTGGAATAATCCATCGATGAACTACCTGTATCATAGAACATTTTTGTGCCCTGTGCCGTATGTCCACAAAGTAGGAATTAGGGGTAAAAATCAGAAATTTCCACGATTGCGGAAAGTGTGATATAATCCAGATAAGCGGCAGCAATGAAACCATTGGAAAGGAGCGTGCGCCCATGAAAGGAGCAACAAGCATACAGGAACGCCTTTGGGAACTCCGCAAGGACAAAGGCTTAAATCTGGAAGAACTATCAAAGCTGACAGGCATTTCCAAATCAGCTCTTGGAAGTTATGAAAAAGAGGATTTTAAGGAAATCAATCATGGCAACCTTATCACGCTGGCAGACTTCTATGGGGTCTCTGTTGATTATCTACTGTGCCGGATAGAGAACAGGGAGCAGATCAACACACCATTGACGGAGTTGCATTTGAATGATGAGATGGTGGCACTGCTGAAAAGCGGTCGGATTAACAACCGTCTGCTCTGTGAGCTTGCTACACATAAAGATTTTATCAAGTTTCTTGCAGATATTGAGATTTATGTGGACGGGATTGCTACCATGCAGATTCAAAACCTCAATGCACTTGTCGATACCGTCCGGCATGAAATCATTGAACGGTATCGCCCAGGCGAAGATGACCCGCATTTGAAAGTGCTGCAAGCCGCCCATATCAGTGATGATGAGTATTTCAGTCACATGGTTCTGGATGACCTCAACCTGATTATCCGGGATATTCGGGAAGCCCACAAAAAGGACAGTGAGAGTGCGCCCCAGACCACCGTTGCCGATGAATTGAAAGAAAATCTCGAAGCAGTCGAAAATTTCAAGGGCAGCCGGGATGAAAAGCTGGTTGTCCTTTACTGCAAGCAGCTCGGTATCAACTATAAAAATCTGTCAGACGAAGAATTTCGCTGGCTGATTCGGATTCTCAAAAAATCAAAGAAAATGGGAACGCCTATCAGCCAGAGGAAAAAACGGTAAAAAAAAACCGCTGTTGCATGGTTGGGGTGCCTTCCATGTAGCAGCGGTTCTTGCTGTGGTTATTATTTCATTCGTTTTCTTAATATCCGGCGATAATTTGTTTCTCCCTTTGGTGCGTCCTGTATAATTTCCAACACACCATCTTCAAGCATTTTATCAATGCGATTAGAAATCCATACATCACTAATTCCAAGTTGATATTTTCCTAAAACATTACCTATAACAATAGCCATTTTGAATTGCTCTGGCTGTTCCGCAATTTCACGAAGAATGAAACTATCATATATATCTTCTGAAACACTTTGCAATTTACCATTTAGCATTGCACGCAAAGGTGCATTTTCATTTTGAAGTTGATTCCATTTCATAGCACAAGCTGAAAGAAATACAGGCTTAGCTTTTTCTTGTAGAGTTATATATTTTCCCCATTCGCCAGGAGAAACCTCACCCCATGCTATTTTGGATGTCATAGTATTTTCTTTTCCATATTCCCAGGCAGGTAACTTAACCAAATAAATTGTTGTCTGACAGTTTATGGTCGAAGTTGTTTCATAAGCCAGTACATACCGCAAAGTTCATCCGGATTATAGCTATACCAAATACGAATTCTTCCCCAGCTACATATCGTTCAATAACCGAAGACAATGTAGTTTTAATTTTCTGTATTTTTTCTTCAACCTGATAGTCTAAATCCTCTACAAACCAGACAGACAGCATTTTCTTGAGAACATTTTTCCGCTGTTCGCCAATTCCATTATCAGAAATATCTCCCACACTAAGAGCCATATCAAAACAATAAACATCACTGCTCTTGCCTCCCAATGGAATAGCATTCTCCCAAGCAATATGTTCTTGTTCCTGTGCTTGAATTTGTGCTTCTTTCATTTCATCTGAAGATGGAACACTCCCATCTTCGTGCCTCATAAAGACCGAACTGCACTTCCTCTATACTTTCCCTTACCGTAAGTTTGGGCAATTTTCAAACTTCCACAGGCACTTTCACCAAATACAATTTCAATCATCTTATATACCTCCGATTTAATTACTCCCGTATGAATAAATTATATCATGCAAAACAATTTCTTCTGCCCGGTTGTGAATGTTATTACAACGCTGCACCCATTCCATTGTTGAGTTCGCTTCAATTCCTCTGTCACGCCCTCGGTGCTTTCATCTGCTCCATGATAGTGTCTAACCGTTCCTGTGCCTGTTCGTTCAGGTCTGCAAGATATGTCCACAATTCTCCGGTCAGTATCAATGTATTCAATCTGGCTGGGTGGACTTCCCTTAAATATTCCCGGTGCATCCGTCCGTACTTTCCGATAGGGCGGTGTTCCTCCGGCAGTTTCAAGTCCGGGATGTAGTAATCTCCGACAAGGATATAATCAATTCCGTTTTCCGTTATTCTTGGTTTCAATTCTCTCATGTTCCTTACCTCCTGTGGAAGCAGGCTCGTCTGGTACTAACTCAATCACATCGGTAATCTCACAATTCAGCGTTTCGCAGATACGGGCTAATGTATCCATGCTGATGTGCTTTCCCTCTTTGCTCATGTTGGCAATCATATTTGTTGTCATACCAGCAGCAAGCCTTAAATCCTCTTTCCTCATATCACGCTCTAACAGTGTGTGCCAGAGTGGTTTATAGCTGATGTGCATATTGTTTTCCTGCCTTTCTATCCATACCACCGGGGCGGCTGCCCCGGCAGGAACTTTTCTCTTATTATAGCACCAATCTTGTGAAATCAAAATTTATTCTTGTATCCTGCCGCTGATACCGTCTGGATTGGTTTTCCTTTCTTTTTTGTTCCCTTTAATTAGCCATGAACTGCTTCATGCCCTGAGATTTGGCGCCAGGGTTGTCATTGCCATAACCTTCCAACAGGTTGATGACACCCCAGATACCAAGACCAGCACCCAGAGCGATAACGAGAGTCTGAAGAACGGTAATTGCCTGTTCAAAAAATGCCATATAGTTTGTTAGCCGGAATCTGATTAAAAAATAGGTTTGTCATGTTTCATAGGCATACAAAAGCCGGAACAATCTGCCGCCCGGTTTCCGGGAGCATGATTCCGGCTGTCCTCCTTTTTCATTATTTTTCTTGCGATTGTCCGCTTTGTACGCCAATGGCCCATAGAGGGCAGGTGCGGCAAATAGATAAGATCACTCCCTTCTAAAGCGGAACAAATTAAGCGCCCTTTGTGTCTACTTCATATACATCGCAGACCTCATCAGGCTTGAGTTTTAGTCTGGCAGACAAAAATGCTTCAATATCAAAGGTATTTCGCTTGTCTGCATCAGCTGTGTATTTGAAATTAGGGTGTCTGGTAATGTCATACTTGTCTGAAAGAAACGGACGCACACCGCGCAACTGCAAGATGCACTTGCCGCCATCCATAACTGCCAGCTCGTCCTGGCTCATCAGCTCTTTGCCACAATGTCAAGTGATGAATTCAAAAAAGACAAGCACTATCCAAAGAAAAACTTCTTTTATGGTATCTGCCTATTTTGTTTTCGATAGTTTTAGCTGTGATACATTTAATTTAGGGTGCAAAAAAGCAGGAGACCTTTTCGGATCTCCTGCTTAGTAGAGCTGTGAATATTTAATTGTGGTTGGGTTGCCAGTTATGCAAACTGGAATTTCTGTTATAGATTTACAATCATAATAAATTCCTCGCTATTTTCATTAACAACAGTAAATCCCACTTTCTCGTACATCTTCACTGCATAATTACTTTTCTGAACAGATAAGGATATTTTTGAATATCCAGCTAATCTTTCCACTTGTAATAATTGTTTCAATAATGAAGTTCCAATGCCTAACCCTCTATATTGGGGCAGACAGACATGGCAAGAGATGGAGTATCATTATCAATGTGTCCATAGTCATTCATAATTCTTACCCAAATAGCTCCTACTACATTTCCCTGAATCTCTGCAACTAAGGCTTTATCATGTTTTCGATTTCCAAACTCGACGATATATTCTTGTAATTCCGGACATTCTATTACTGATTTAGGTGGAGGTTCAATACCTTCCGGAATATAAATCGCTTCGTATAAAAAACCACTTAATAAACAGTATTCTTCGCTTCTCATTTCTCGTATTATATAGTCCATAAGTTTACTCCAAATTCCAATTTTTGTTTTTTACTTAACTTTAGTGTAGCTCTCCATACTAAAAGTTTCTAAATCAAACACTACCGCAGCAACACTGTCCTCATTTTCTTCAATAAGCCATAAGCGAGTCCATAAGGTTTGGTCGTTCATATTGGTAGCAGTTTTATCCTCACCATCGGTAATGATTTTTTCGGGATCTAATTTTGTTACAAAAATGTTTTCAGGTTTAAGACCTGGCAGGCTGCTCTTAAGTTCCTCCTCTGTTAGTCCTGCTATATCCATTGCTTCAGCACCTTTATAATACTCAACATCTCCGTACCAGTAGTTATCGTTAACATTCTCGATGGATTTTAACCACATAAACTTATCGTCAACGAATTTATAACCAGCACCAGAGCCGGTATCTATTTCCCATGTTCCTTGTATCAGTGCATTATCATCGTTATTATCTTTGCTGTCAGTAGTACCGGCGCAAGCGGTAAGCCCCAATAGTGTAAAACAGATAATCAGAATAGCTGCTGCAATTCTAAAAAAACCATTTTTGCGGTATTTAATCATATTCATATCATAGTTCATAGGTAACCCCCAAGTTAAATTCTCTTTATTTTTGTAAGCCTTTCTCCATTGAAAAATGAAGAAAATATTTTATTCCCGTTCCCGTCTACTCCGTTTTTTCTTTCGGGAATCTGGCGGAGGGGAGAAGGTCTGAATGTAATCCTGCCGGATCAGCGTCACATCCTGAGAAAGAAAAGCAGCGACACGCTCCTGTTCGGAAGTTTGATCTGGGAAAAAGGACGCAAATTTCTGTGCCAGCTGTTCTTCTTTTTCATACAGTTTAAGTGTGCCTTCGTATCCAATCAATTCTTTCAGCACAGCAGTAAACTCCGTGTACCGGTCCCCTCGAATATCCAGATCGACCTTTGCTTTGGCAGTCATGCCGTTCAGGTAAAGTACCTTCAGGGAAGTATGGTTCCTGAACCGATTCATTGTGAACCATAAAGCCAGCTTTTTTGAGAGTAGCTTACCGCCAATCAGCATCCAGTTCTGGCTTTGGTATATTTCCAGATACTTTTTCATGCCCTCATCTTCAAACTCTATTGGTTCAAAATGTTCTCCATCCAGCAGCTGTTCCAGCTGATTTTTGCTGAGAATCTGATTCAGTACCGGTATGTTCCGGTAAGGCGCGCAGATATAGCGTCTCATTTTCTGAAACAGCGCCACAACCAGAACTGCTGTACCAAGTAAAAACAGGAAAAGCTCTCCGTCCATTTCGATTTTTCCAGTTGCCGTTACCCAGATGCCACGCAGAACCAGCACGACGCCAAAGCCCCACAGCCCGAAAATCAGCAGCTTTTTCAGCGGATGAAAATGAATCCATTCAATGATCTGTACCTGTTGTTTGCCGCTCATAGGTTCATCACGCAAAAGTCGGCGGGCGATCCACTGATTCAACAGTTGTGGAGTCCATGCAACTCCAAATAGAAAAACTGCAATACCGGCATAAAGGGCAATCCCGATCCAACCAATATCCAGATAAGACTCCAAAAGCAGTAAAAGGATAATTGGCAAAATCATGGTGAGAAAAAGTGGTAAAAATGATTTTTTGCGTCCCTTCTGGAGATTTAGGTCATTGAAAGCAGAAGTAATACACAGGGCAAAAATCATCACAGCCGATATCCCGCCAGACACCCAGTTTTTAAGGTCACCGAAACGCATCACATGCTCGGCTTTGTGCATATTCGGAAATTTCCCGGTAATACCCGCATAGAGACAAAATCCCAAATAAGCCAGAGCCAAAAGTGCCCCTACCAGCTTCAAAATTGTTTTTCCTGAAAGTTTTTGTTTCTCCATCTTCGTCGTTTTCCTATAAAATCACTGTTCCTGTGTCAATTTATCCTTCTGTATCCCAAACAAAGCTATCTACCATGTCTCTGGCGGCCTGTTCGGTGGTTTCTGATCCGCTGAAATTTGTAAGCTGGATCAGGCAGAACCCGTAATCCTTTACAATATAGTATTGCGTGGTGACAATATCGCCCTCGTCGATAGTAAAGATATACAGTAGATCTCCCTGCTCGGTATAGGTTCCATCCCCGTTCAGTTGTGCTTCAATACCATCCAGCTGCATCAAAATCTGTTGGACGATCGCATCCCGGAACTGCTCATGCTCCTCCAGACTATATTTGTTCTTTCCTACATGGATGGATATGTTGTCCGGCTTTTCATCATTTTCGTGACCTTCCTCTATGTAGAAAATCTGCGAATCAGTAGAATGCTTCTCAGATTTCTCCCATCCCTCCGGGACGGTATAAGTTCCGGGAATCGCGTGATCTTCAGATGATATTTCGGTTTCGGAAGAAGAAGGTTCCTGCTGATCCGTCACAGATTCATCAGAGGGAGATTGTGGCGATGAAGTCCCATTTTTACCGCATCCAGCAAGGAGCAGCACCATAGCTAATAACACAATTAAGATTTTTTTCATGCTCTGATTCCTCTCGCTTTATAATACGGGTTATCCGAGTTTGGAAACAATCTGGCAGAACATCTCAACATTTTCTTTCTGCCCCTGAATATCAGAGCCAATCGCATTGTTCATCAAAGAAATTTTCATTTTTTCTTTTCCGAAATGCAGCATTACGACTTTTCTTCCGGGCAGCAGCCCACCCTTGACTTCTGCCTTTGTTATGCTGCTTAGGGGCAGAGAAAGCCGGTTTTCAATTTTGGAGACATTGACGGAATTTACAATGACCATATTCAGGTGTTGCTCGGTAACTCCCAGATAGCAGTAAGCATTGCTCAGTGCGCCCAATGCAGCGGCAGCGCCCCCCGTCAGTGTAGAAAGTCCTCCAATCAGTGCATAGGTATCAGCCCCGGCCATGATGACCGCCCATAACTTGCACTGGTAGGCTTCGTTTTCGTTCAAAATGGCTTCCAGCATTTCATTTTTATCTTTTTCATTCATTGTAAGCATAATTGTTCCTCCTAATTATTGTTTTAAGTTGAGAACGCCGGATGCAATCCTTTGATAGATGCACCCGGCGTTCAAAAGCATTAGTCTGCTTTCAAATTTTTGTCCAGGATCACCAGTTCGCCGTTGCGTTCAATGATACCAGGCTGAACCACGACGATTTTCAGACCTTCCTGCAATTCCAGATACTGTGAAGCATAACCCCAAACCTTGACCTGATCGCCTTCCTCAAGCTCAATGGCAGTGCTTACAGTACCATCTTCATTCAAAATCTGGTTAGCAATACAGTAGAGCTGGCCGGTTGTATCCTCTGCGATGTAGAGAGACACATCCGAAGCGAGCGGCGTTCCGGCAATAGATTTATATTCACCGACTTCTTCGCCCCAAATAGTACCTTCACTGTAAATCCAACGACCATATTTTCTTCATATCCCTCGATGATCGCATTGAAATCCTGAGCATACGGCTCCATCTCGGCTTTTGTAGTATCCTTGTAAGCGGCAATCTTTTCATTAGATGCCTGTTCTTTTACCTCTTGCGGCTGATAATCCTTGTATTCAAAAACATTGTCCGAAGCAAGCGTGATTGCTGTGTAGTCATCATCCAGAATGACTTTATAAACAGCAATTTCATCATCATCAACAGTACGATTGATGTCGATATTTCCTGCGGAATTCAGTTTATATCCGTCTACACCTTCCAGCGCCTTTTGTAAAGCTGCGTTGGACATCGCACAGTTGATCCCATTGAGCGTTACAAAGAAATCAGGATTTGGTTGATCCTTATCGGCAGAGTATTCCAGTTCTACCACCGTTCCGCCCTCAGCAGGCTTGCATGGCTCTGTCCCGGCATTTACGATTGCAACATCTATTTCCTGATCGTCTTTGGAAAGTTCCCCATAAATACGCTCGCCGGGTTGCAGAGAACCTCTGCCTGCATCATATTCTTCCGTTTCCAAACTCCAGCCGGCTTGTATCAGCTGGGAAGTTTCCAAAGGAAGTGTGTAGTAAGTGCCATCCAGTACGAACTCAGGTGTCCCGTCATTTTTCAGCTGAGACAGAATGGCCTCATCCGTACAGCCTTTATCGCTGCCCGCAGCTGCCGGAGCTGATGTCTGAGGTTTTGAGCCGCATCCGGCCAGCATACTGCATACCAGCACACATCCTGTCAGTAAAGCAATCCATTGTTTTTCATAAGCGTAAAATCCTTTCTGCGATTCTATCAAATTTGTTTATGTATGAACAACTCATATCCTATATAAAGGTCGATTATGCCCCTATCAGCGTCATGACCACATAGAGTACGATAAGCAGGAGCGCAAGACACATTGCACAGAAAACGGCAATCGTCGTTTTGACCCTGTGCCGCTCCTTTAATGTCAGAACCATCATTGCAAGTACATCAAAGGAAAAGAAGAACTGGCAGATTCCAGCTAAAACCGCCAACCATTTCGGATGTATGCCGTCTTTGCATGACTTTATCAGATAAGCGATAGCATAGGGAGCTGCCCCTAATAGAATCCCGTATCCCAAAATCAAAAAAACAATGGTTACCAGTCCAACAACGCCATCAGCGGCAATGGGAAGAATGCCATCAGCGTTACATATACAGTGATGCTCCCTCCGATCAGGTAGAACGGGATTAGTCCATACTTGATAATCAAAGTGCAGTTCAGCAATGTTTTTCTCGACCACTTTCTTCCTAACGGTCAGCACAACAATCAAATTGACGATCCCCCATAATAAAGGGCAGAAGGATCGATACTATCTGCAATGTGATTGCATTGCCAAAATGAACTGCCAAAAGAAAGAATGTATAAGACACAATACATAGAGTACCGGGAGGATATAAGTCATTTAGCAGCCTCCTTTCTGCGCCGGATCAACCAGAGAATCAGCCAGATCAAGCAGACTGGGAACGAGAACAAGCCCAAAATAAAAACTCCGGCTCCAAACGATCCAAGGATTGAGTCCCCGGTGGCGATATTGCTGATGATTCCGAACATGCCAGACCAACGCTGAAAGAGAGCCAGCAAAGAAAGCATATTTACTCTCTTTGGCGTTTGCGGGTACTCTTGATTCTCCCTTTTTGTTTCCAAGCTGGGTTTTTAGCTGTTCGCTTAGAAGTCGTTCCTGTTCTCTAATTTGGTATCTCCGATCGCCCTTGCGTAATCTCCCCGAAGCAGGTGATACCCTATTTTATCCTGCGTATTTTTTGCTCGATGCAAAAACTGCTCCAAAATTTCTTCTGCTTCTGTCCAGCGCTGTTGGTCCAGCAGAGCGGAGAACCAGTTCGCTGTAATGATATTTTTGGAATGTTTGCTGAATGCCCAGGGACGCCAGCGATCCAATCCCTGTTTCAAATTATCAAGATTATGGTCGCTTTGATCGCCACCACATAGGGGTTAAGTTTCTTTGCCAGCCAATGTTCATATTTGCAATATGCGAAAAAGCATAGAGCCAGCAGTGCAAGAAACACTACAACAGCAATCCACATAGTCTCGTAAGAAAAAAAGTGATCATATATCAGGCACGCAACTCCGGAGAGAGCCGCAATGCTGAAAATTGGCCATGGATTTCTCATAATAGCAATATCTCCAATCATCTGTTTGAATAAAGATTCCGATATGGTCAAATTGTCATATCTATATGCAAACATTATAGCATTTGCATCATCTTTCGTCATCATTTTTCTGCTGTACGGCTAGGAATTTAATTGTAAATAAATTATGAATATATCTATTGCAATTTTACAAAAAGAAAAGCCTCATCCCTCGCTGATTGAGAGATGAGGCGAAATGATTATGCTGTAATCTCCGGGATTTCTCCGACAAAGTTATAAACGATTCTGACTTCCTGCACCTTCTGTCCGTCAATCTTCTTGACTTCGCCCACCAAAATTTTGCTGATGAGCCGGTTCAGCACCGCTTCATCCAGTTCTTCAATGGCTGCATAGCGCCGGATTTCTTTGATGAAGGTGCGGACTTCATTTTCCTGTTCGTCAGAGTGGCGCATCATCAACAGTAGGTCTTGCAGGCGCTTCTGGTTGGCTTCCTGCTCTTGTTCCAGTGTTGCTGTCAGCTTCATAAAACGCTGCTCAGTCAGGATTCCTTTTGCCTTATCGGTATATAGGCTCAGGAACATCTCATCAATTTCACGATTCCTGCTTTCCAGTCGTTGACATTCCTTCTGTGTCTGGGAGTATCCAGAAGATACCGGCGCTCCATCCGGCTGCTCAGCCGCTGATAAAAAGCATCGGCATCTTTGAGCGCAGTCTTTGCCAGTTCCTGAATATCTTTCAGCACAAGGTTGTACAAATCTCTGGCTTCGATCTTGTGGCTGGTACAGGCGTTCTTGCCCAGCCTGTTGTAGGTCTGGCAGATATAATACGCCTTATCAATCGGTTCTCGCTGTTCGCCGGTAAAACGATTCTTTCCGGTTCTGCCAACCTTTTCATACCGCACCTGCATGGACTTTCCGCAAGTCGCACAATAAATGATACCGTGGAACAGGTTATAAAAGGGGCAGGAGTTGCCCTTCATAATGGTTGGTCTGCGGTCAATGATTTCCTGTACCTGCTCCCATTCTTCCGGGGAGATGATTGCTTCATGGCAATCCTCGATAATTTCCCAGTCCTCACGAGGGATAATGTCATAGGTGTTGGAGCGAATCCCTTTCTGATGTGTCCGGCAGACCAGATGTGCGCCCTTATAAAAGGGATTCCGCAGAATATGGCTGATTCTTGCACTTCCCCATGAATAGTAATTTACATCACATTCTGTGTTGCTTTTTACTCTGGTGATCGGGACTTTATCATCCATGAGCTGCTTTGCAATCCGCATGCATCCCCAGCCATCCAGCGCCATATCATAGATTTTTCGGATTACCGGTGCTGTCTCAGGGTCACGGATCAAATGTCCCTTATCCTCCGGGTCACGCATCAAACCGAGGGGCGGCTGCCCACCACAAAACTTCCCCTGCCGGGAACGGGTCATACGCCCTGCCAGCACCTTTTTGGAAATATCCCGGCTGTACATATCGTTCAGGATATTCTTAAACGGCGTAATGTCCATTTCCTGACGGGTCAGGCTGTCCACTCCGTCTGTAATGGCAATATAGCGTACATTGTGTTTTGGGAAAAAGATTTCGATATAGCTGCCAGCTTCGATATAATTCCTGCCCAGCCTGGACAGGTCTTTGGTGATAACGCAGCCTATCTTTCCCGCCTGAATATCGGCAATCATGCGCTGGAAAGAGGGGCGGTTGAAGTTGCGGCCTGTATAACCGTCATCTACATAATACTCATACTGGAACATCCCATTTTTTTCGGCAAAGTCCCGGAGCATAAGTTTCTGGTTGCTGATGCTCATGCTTTCATTATCGCCGCCATCCTCCAGAGAGATACGGCAATAAAGGGCTGTGATTTTCTGATTAACTTGTTTTTTCCTGCTCATAGTGTTCTCCTTCTATGAACAGGGACACGATATCATTATAATACCATGTCCCTGTCCATGATTCAACTGCTTTACGCCGCTTTCTGTGCCATTTCCCGATGCTCCAGCCATTCCTCAAAGTGTTCGCAGGTCTGACGCTCGATCAGCTGCTCAAAGGCTTCTCGCATGGTTTTGTCCCCAGAAAACTCACGAACCACTACAAACTGGACTTTTTTATTCTGCTTCTTGTTTTTCTCCATAGGCTACCTCCATAGAATAGGGGGATTAGACGGTGGTTGCGGCAACGAAGTCCGGCAACGGACATCAAAAAACCTGTAAACTATCGTCTGACCCTGATTTCTTAACTTTTCAAATTTTCTTATAAAATCTCGTTGCTTTCGTTGCCGAAAACATAGATAGATCATAAAAAGCCTTTACTTGCGGGCTTTTTCTATATCAAACCCATAAATTTATCAGCAACGAACCCGGCAACCAACCGGCAGCCATCCCGGCAACAGACC
>NZ_NALB01000008.1:0-32246 GCF_008680535.1 Blautia sp. LMAG:36
GCTGTGCCTGTACTTTTTATTCCGATACCTCTCTCCTTCATTCTCGCGATATCTCCAACCCGGCCCGACATCACCTGCTATGCCTCTGCTTCCGGCAATTCACGCTTCTTTTCTGATATTCGGGTATTTCCTGTCACAGCACTCGTATTCTGTAAAATCCTGCATTTTTCAGGAAAGCGGATGAAGATTCTTAAGCGAAATATCAAGGATCGGTGCAGAATGCGTTAATGCACCACTTGATACATAGTCTACACCAACATCCCTGATCTTTGCAATGTTTTCTTTTGTAACATTTCCGGAGCATTCAGTTTTTGCTCTTCCATCGATCAGCTGCACCGCCTCTTTCATCATCTCCGGAGTCATGTTATCAAGCATGATGATATCTGCGCCGGCCTCAACAGCTTCTTTTACCTGATCAAGAGTTTCTACCTCAACTTCGATCTTGCGGACAAAAGGAGCATACTCCTGCGCCATTTTTACAGCATTCGCAACGCTTCCTGCTGCTCCGATGTGATTGTCTTTCAAAAGAACTCCATCTGAAAGATTATATCTGTGGTTTGTCCGCCGCCTACACGAACAGCATATTTCTCAAAAATACGCATATTCGGCGTCGTTTTTCTGGTATCCAGCAATGTGATCCCTGTTCCTTCAAGAAGTGACGCAACCGAATGTGTATAGGTTGCGATCCCGCTCATTCTCTGAAGATAATTCAGTGCCACACGCTCGCCGGAAAGAAGCACCCGGATATCTCCTGTAACTTTTCCCATTTTCTGACCTTTTTTACTTCATCGCCGTCCTTGCAGAACAGCTCCACTTTTGTGTCAGCATCCAGAAGCGTAAAATACACGGCTGAAGATTTCCAGTCCCGCAATGATTCCATCCTCTTTACAGATCAGATCTACCTCTCCCGGAACTGCTTCTTTCATAACAGAGTTTGTGGTAACGTCTTCGCTTGAAATATCTTCCTTTAAAGCCTCCAGGATCAGGTGATCTACCTGAAGTGTCATTGTGATCTTATTCATTTTACAATACCTGCTCTTTCTTAATTATCACAGCAGCCCTGTTCTCCAAAGCAAGGCTGCTCCTGTCTTTCATAATACGGATATTTATATTCCGACTGCATTTATGCCGCACCTGCAGCACTTTTCTTTTCTGCTGAGATTGCTTTGGCTGCACGTTTTGCAAATACAAGCGCTCTCCAGCAGGGAATTACTTGCCAGTCTGTTCGCGCCATGTACACCGTTGCAGCTGGTTTCTCCCACTGCATAAAGCTGATCCATGCTGGTCTTGCTGTCAGAATCCACCCAGATACCGCCCATGAAATAATGCTGAGCAGGAACAACAGGGATGCATTCTTTTGTCACATCATAGCCTTCTTCCAGGCATCTCTGATAAATATTCGGAAAATGATTCAGGATCGTATCTTTATCATATTTTCCATGGATAGCCATACATGGTCTGTTCCTTCTTTTTTCATTTCTTCCCGGATCGCATTTGTTACTACATCTCTTGGAAGAAGTTCATTGACAAAACGCTCTTTTTTGCTGTTATAAAGTACTGCACCTTCTCCTCGAACCGATTCTGAGATCAGGAATCTACGGCCCGGTTTCTTGGAATACAGCGTTGTCGGATGGATCTGCACATAATCCAGATGTTCCAGACGTACATTGTGTTTTTTTGCAATATCAAGGGCATCCCCTGTAAGATGCGGATAGTTGGTGGAATGCTCATATCTTCCTCCGATCCCGCCGCTGCCAGGATCGTATCCTGTGCATAAATCTCTACCTGGATCTCTCCGCCCGGCTGGATCTCTTCCTGGGTTTTCACTGCTTTTCCGGCTTCCATAGCTTCAAGACGTGCCCTGTTCGCTTCTGCGGAAACTGCCTTCAGGCCTGTACATTTGCCATTTTCCACAAGAATATCCTGCATGGTAGTATATTCCAGAATTGTTACATTTTCAAGCTTCAGAACCTGTTGGAGCAGTTTTTCGGAAATTTCTTTTCCTGTGATATCCTCATGATAAAGGATCCTCGGTCTGGAATGTGCACCTTCTCTTGTATAGGCAAAATCATCTCCATCCATCTTGAAATCCACGCCATATCCGACAAGTCTTAATGATTCTCTGGAGCCTCGGATCATAATGTCTACGACTCTTTTCTGTTTTCGTAATGTCCTGCCTTCATGGTGTCTTCAAAATAGCTGTCGTAATCGTTTTCATCACGAAGCACACAATCCCGCCCTGGCGCCAGGAAAGAATCACTCTCCTCATATCCTCTTTTGTGATGATCACGATTTTTTGTCCCGCGGAAGCTTCAAGGCACTGAACATACCTGCAACACCTGTTCCCACGATCACTACGTCTGTTTTAATTCTCATTGCTTTTCGCCTCTCTGTCTTGATTTCTCTTTTCAGCCAACTCAGACAAATCTTTTATACAAATGTGTTTTATTTATTTTGCCAGTTCCAGCATCCGCTCCAGCGGTCTCTTCGCGTTTCACGTGTCTCGTCTGTTACATGAACCTCATTCTCCCCGTTTTCAGAACGTGGAGAACTTTTTCCAGAAATACTTTTTTCATGTTTTTGCAGACCGGTACGGTTTCTGTAAAGTAGAATTTTTTATCCGGGCAGGTGTTTCCAGCTTGTACTGAACGCCACATTCTGTGCAGATGATAAACTCTTTATTGTCACTTTCCTGTGCATATTTAATGATCCGGATGTGCTTCCGATGTAATCAGCCTGTTTCAGAACTGTCTGAGGACATTCCGGATGTGCCAGAACCAGTGCATCCGGGTGCGCTTCTTTTGCTGCTTTTACTTCTTCCGGATCCATAAATTCATGGACAATACAGAAACCTTCGTTATAAATAAAGTTCTTCTCAGGAACCTGTTCTGCAATAAAATGTGCAAGATTTCTGTCCGGGATAAAAAAGATGTTTTTGTTCGGAAGCGCTTTTACGATCTTTACTGCATTTGCGGAGGTAACACATACATCAGAAAGCTCCTTCAATGCTGCTGTGGAATTAATGTAACAGACAACTGCCACATCGTCATATTCCTCTCGCACCTTGCGGATACCTTCTTCTGTTGCCATATGAGCCATCGACAGTCTGCATCCATGGCAGGCATCAGAACAGTTTTATCCGGACTTAAGATCTTGGCGTCTCTTCCCTAAATCCTACTCCACAGAACACGATCGTCTTCTCTTTCGCCTGGCTGCGATCTTGCTGAGATAAAAGGAATCTCCTATATAGTCAGCTACATCCTGCATTCAGGACGTACGTAGTAGTGTGCAAGATGATAGCATCTTTTTCTTTTTTTAATTTCTGGATTTCTTCTGCAACTGTCATTATCTTTCACCTTTCCTGCAGGATTTCTTTTTTGATTCCTGCTTTTGCTTTCTAGTACAGCGAATATTAAGTAACCCCGCCATATTGACTTGTCTGATTTTTCATCTGCTGCTCAATATAGCAGAAACTTAATTTTCGCTGTACTAGTCTTTATTATGCAGATGCTTCTGATCTGCTTTTTTATTATCATGTAACTTTTTTCAAAACATCTTACACATAATACCACAGTCCTTTACATGTGACAAGACAGTTGTTTGATATATTAAAGTTTTTTTTGTAAAGAAAGACATCAAAAAAACACGGTTTCCACAATGAAACTTTCATCCTGGAAACCGTGTTTCTGCACACATTCATTATTTTATCAGTCTATATTCACCGTTCTGCGTACTGTCAGCTGCTCATTTATTACAGTTTTCTTTCTGATCTGCCGCAATCACCCGATCATTTCCCCAGCAGTTCTCTCTCAATCCTCTCTCTTGCTTCCGGTGCCTGCTTACCCATCTTTTCCGGAAAACCAAACATAGAAACGCAGGGCAATGTTATCGCCGCCGGCTTTCGGTGCATCCGGTTTCAGCTGCTTGCTGGCAAAATCCATTTCTCTCAATGTTTTCAAAAATACCATCAAAATCCAACATCACCCTCACCCATTGCAAGATGCTGATGCACCGTCACATCCGCTTTTCCACGGCCATTCAGCCACGGCGGATTTAAAATGTATCTGCAGTCCATGGTCTGGTTAAAGGTATCCGCAAAAAGTACATGGGTCAGTTCATCTCCCGCATATTTCAGCATGGACCGCACATCTCCTTTGCCCTCATCGTAGAAGAAGCCGTGAGGAGAAGAATACACATAACCAAGGTTTGGAGAACGGAAGGATTTCACCATATCACAGGTCTCATTATTCAGCTCACAGAAATCATAAGGATGAGACTGGATCTCCACACGGATACCCTCACGCTCGATCAGCGGAAGCAATTCCTCCATGGATCTAAACCACATTCCATTGCAGATCTCCTGCTGGTTCGGATCACCCGAAAGCTCTGTATTGATAACCTTCACTCCCATATCTCCGGCGATCTGGATCATCCGTTTCCAGTTTGCAACTGGCAAACTGTCTCTGTTCCTCCGTCGGACCAGACCAGCGATACACCACGATAAAGGACGAAATCTCAACGCCAGTCTCTTTAAGAGCCTGTCTGTATTCCTGTTCACATTCTTTTGAAAACAACGGATGCTTATAGAACGGATTGATCCTCGGATGCGGAGACTGTTTCAATATATTTATATCCCCAGTCCGCCACCTGATGGACCATACGGTTGATATCCATCTGTTTTGCAAGAACATCTACGTCAAATGCGATCTTCATGATGCATTCCCTCCTTTTTCCTCTTCTTTATTCCGGATATAATCCAGAATCAGGCTGGCCGCTCCGGCTGCACCTGTTTTGGATACATTGATCACCATATCGTAATAATGGGGATCGTCTCTGCGGATTCCGGTAAACTTCTCATAATATTCATTTCGGATCTGATCACGTTTCTTCAGTTCTCCAAGAGACTGGCCTTTATAATATTCCTGGCCCTCTTTTTCCCGGTAAGCATCATCTGCATAAACGAAAAAGCTGTATGTATGCGGCTCTCCACGAAGCACATAGTTGGCACATCTTCCCAGGAATACACCTGGTCTTCTCTCAGAAAGCTCACGGATGATCCGGCTCTGCACCTCAAACATCTGAACACCTGTATAATCTGCTGCCGCACCTGCCGATGAATGTCCATACGGGGAAAATGTAAGCTCAGAATCCTCATAATTGTAGGAATCCAGATACTGCCTTACACTTTCCAGATCTGCTTTTTCCATACCGAACTTTTCTGCCATAAGACAGATGATCTGGCGATCATAAACCTTGCAGTCCAGTGCTTTTGCAACATCCTCGGCAATCTTTCTTCCACTGCTGCCATACAGTCTTTCCAATTGCCACGTTGATCCCGGTTTCCGGAAGCTTCCGGTAACGGCATGGACTGAATCTCGCCCGGCACAGAGCCGCTTTCCTCTCCCGATTCTCGCTGGATCAGTTCACGCATCATTTTGTCATAAACTTTGTCCAGCTGGTAGCATGCTGCGATCACAAACATCACTACCCAGATTGCTATCGGAACATACAGATAAAATCCCTTGATCACGCGGATTGCCTCTGCAGACTGCTCTGCCGCTGTCGCCTTTGTTCCGTCAAAGTATGCCGCCGAAAGAATTCCTCCCATAATAGCAGAAGTCAGTCCGGAACCGGCTTTCTGACCCATGCTCATAGATGAGAACATCAGCCCCTCCACACGCTTGCCTGTTTTCCACTGGCCATACTCAATCGCATCGCTTGGAAGAGAATACTGCACACCATAGAATGGGGCGATTCCGATACCTCTCATGATACAGGTTACAACACCAAGCGAAACACTGGTAATATTCATCAGGAACAGAAGCTGTCCTGCAACGCCCAGGATGCAGCCGGCACAGATGAGATTTCTTTTTCCATAACGGGGAAGCGCCTTCGGCAGAAGGGCAATTCCTGCCACAGTTGCCAGTTTCTCAGCTGCGGAAAGAGGCATGACGAGGTCTACATTTCCGAGTACATACTGGCAGTAATAGGTAAGGTCCGTTCCGATAATGATCTGATATGCGGTATAAAAGATCATCAGCCCCAGAGCGATAAGGAAATACCGGTTGGTAACGGTTGCTTTAAATGCTTCCACAAAAGGAATATCTTCCTTTTCCTGTTTTGCTGCAGAAACACGCTCTGTACAGACCATATAAGTATTCACAAGTACACCGACAGAAATGATCGCATAGCCGGCAGTTACTAGGATCCAGGCCATCTGCTGATTGCCGGTAATATTCGCTACGATATTGATCAGCGCAGTGTGAACGCAGTAATGATCATACTTGCTGTGATCGACAATACCATGCGGATGTTACAGATCACATCACGTTCACGACGGTCACGGCTCATCAGAGATCCCAGTGCATGGAATGGCTGGCTGATAGCAGTGTATACAACCGTATTCATGATATTATAGGTAACAAAAGCATAGATGATTTTTCCCATATTTCCCATTGGCGGCATGGTGAACAAAAGCACCGCTGCCAGCGCATAAGGAACCGCAAGTCTTAAGATCCAGATCCTGGCTTTTCCATACTTGGAATGAGTCCGGTCGATAATAGTTCCCATCAGCACATCGGAAAATCCATCAAAAACACGGGACAAAAGCATGATCATTCCTACCGCACCTGCTGATATTCCAACAACGTTGGTATAAAAATAGATCAGCAGAGTTGTAGTCATGGTATACATCAAGGTCAGTGCCGGATCACCAAAACAGTATGCCAGCTTTTCCGACAACGGAACCTTGATGAATTCATTCAAGTCTTTCCCCTTCTGCTTGTAATTCAACAATTCAGGGATTCCCTTACCAGCCATAGTATCTACCTCCTATCGGTTTAAGGTCGGACCTTTCTGAATGAATTATCCGAAATATTTCTGCACAAAGTCTCTGGTAACTTCCGCAGCCTTTTTCACGTTGTCCTCATGGCTCATTGCATAGTATTCCGGACGGAACTCTTCGATGGTGCAAACGCCATCAAAACCGATTTCCTTCAGTGCAGCTGCGATTCCTGCATGATCTACAACACCCTCACCCGGCCACAGTCTCTTGTCGTCTCCGCAGGAGCCAAGTGGAAGATCCTCACAGTCATTTAAATGGTATGCAAAAATCTTCTTGCCATCAGCAGCTCTCAGGTCCTCAAGGCGGGAGCACATCTCATGGAAATGGAAGGTATCCACGGTAACGCCTACATTATCTCTGTCTACTGCTTTTACCACATCATAGGCTGTTCCAAACTGGTTGATGGAGCAGTTCGGTGCACCACAGAACTCCAAGGAGATCTTCATATCCGCGCCAACCTTATCGGAAAGATAACGAAGACGTGCAACTGCTTCTTCTTTGATCTCACTGACAGATTTGTCTTTTACATCAAAGCTTGGAACGGTGATCAGCATTTTCATTCCAATTGCTTTGGAAACCTTCAGGATAAAATCAACTTCTTCGTCAATCTCTTTTTCCCCTGCCTCATCTCTCTGGTTAAAGAAGATCAAAGTGTTGTATGCCCATGGTTTCAGATGATGATTCTTAAACCAGTCTGCAAGTTCTTCCAGTGTATGCTCTTTAAGATAGTCCTTTACGCAGTCAAAGCGGATCTCAATATAATCAAAACCATATTTCTCGCACATCTCCAGGTCTGCCATAAGAGACTGTCCTTTACATTCCAGTGCAGTTGCTTCATTAAATCCTAATTTCATCTTCAATACCCTCCATATGTTTTTTACTTTTCAGCCAATTTTTCCAGTTAATCTCACCGGCAGGTTTTCCACTGCATTTTCAACAAAGCCGAAGCGGAATCGGATCCTGCCGGTAACTGCCGCCGCAGACTCATTGGGGAAGTCTGTAGCAATAAGTTGGGTATGATAACTCACACTTGATGAGGTAGAGCTCGTAAAATATATTTATTTATAAAATTCCGGCTTCTCAACTGCTGAAACGATTTTCTCGATCTGTCCGGTTTCCTGCGCTTTTACAAGAGCATCTGCTGTGATCGCTGCCAGGTATCCATCCCATGCATTCGGTCCTGTGATCACTCCTGCCTCTGCGTTATCAACCCAGTCCTGAACCTCTTTATCATAAGCGTCTTTAAATCTTACGAAGCAGTCTGTGTCAATAGCAGTGGACACTGCCGCATTCTTGCGGATAGACGGATAAGCCGGCTGTGCCATTTTCAGTGCACCGTCCTCACATACAACTTCACAGTTGATGTCATATCCAAACTTGCAGTTTACAAATACTTCTACATCAATGCATACACCTTTTTTAGTACGGAGCATCATGATCTGCGGATCCTTCAGCTCAGAGTGGGAATATTTCGTCACTCTTGGCATTACTACCTGTGCTGATTCATACTCATCATCTACAAGCCAGTGAAGGACATCGATCTCATGGATTGCGGTATCGTGCACAGCCATTGGTGTATTGTAATTGGTACCTACCTCTGGATTTCTGTGTGTACAGTGAAGGATCAGCGGCTCGCCGTATTCTCCGGTTGCAAGTGCTTCCTTGATCTGCTGATATCCCTTGTCATAGCGTCTCATAAATCCAAGCTGGATGAGATGTTTGCCGGCTGCCTCCTCTGCCTTTACTACTTTCAGGCAGTCCTCAGCAGTTGTACATAATGGTTTCTCACAGAAAATCCTCTTGCCGGCCTCGATCGCCTGAAGAAGAGAATCTACATGTGCGAAGCCCGGAGATACGATAAATACTGCATCTACGTTCTCTGCATTGATGAGCTCCTTACTGTCTGCATAGACTTTTGCTCCGCAGATCTCGGCTGCTTTCTTGGCACTTTCCTCAAATACATCGGAAACAGCTACTACTTCTGCTCCCTGGATCTTCTCTGTCATCTTCTGATATGATCTCTTCCCATTCCGCCGCATCCGATAACTCCTACTCTTAACATTTTAAATTCCTCCGTTCATTTTTTATTGTTTATTGTTTTCTGTTTTTGTGTTCTTTTTGATGATGTTATATTATCATCTTGTGCACGTGAACGCAATATCTTTTTTGTACAAAATATCCATTTTGTTTTTATGCGATTTTCACTATTTGTTACTTTATTCACATATTTTGTTTGTTTTACAGTATTTTTCTGACCTTCGCTCAAATTTCCGCATATATAAAATGACTTACTATGCTTATTACGAACGTTGATCATGTAGCATTTTATTATGTGCACCAGAACGCAACATTTTATTTCCCTTATACCACAGTGGAGTTTATGTAGAATATTGTTGTATTTCAACACATAAAGAGTTATACTTATATGTAGTTTTATTTAAAATACACAAATGCACTTTTCATACTTTATTTAGCCGAACTACAAGGATCAAAGCTTCTCTCAGAAATCCCTGAAACGCATAATACAGGAATGAAGTATCCGGAAATACAGGGAAGCTTCCTTAATCCAGATCAATGGGGTATCCGCATCTGAAGCAGCAAACTTCCCTGATTCGGTTAAATTCATACGAAAAACACAGCAGAAAGGACTTATCCCTATGAGCGACTATAATTTAGAGACTAAATGTATCCACTCCGGCTATACCCCATCCAAAGGCGAGCCCTGTGCACTTCCTGTCTATCAGAGCACCACTTACAAATATGACACCACCGACGAAATGGGCCAGTTATTTGATCTGAAGGCAGACGGATATTTTTACACCCGTCTCCAGAACCCGACTAACGATGCCGTAGCCGCAAAGATCGCAGATCTGGAAGGCGGTGTTGCTGCAATCCTGACTTCTTCCGGACAGGCAGCCAACTTCTACGCAGTATTTAATATCTGTGAGGCAGGCGATCACGTTGTTGCCGCTTCTACCATTTACGGAGGAACCTTCAACCTTCTTGCCGTCACCTTCAAGAAACTTGGCATTGACTGCACCTTTGTTGATACCGATGCAACAGAAGAAGAGATCGCTGCCGCATTCAAACCGAACACAAAGGTTCTCTTTGCAGAAACTATCGCCAATCCGGCTCTGGTAGTTCTTGATATCGAGAAATTTGCACACGTTGCACACCAAAACGGCGTGCCTCTTATTGTGGATAACACCTTTGCCACACCGGTAAACTGCCGTCCCTTCGAGTGGGGTGCAGATATCGTTACCCACTCCACCACCAAATATATGGACGGACATGCCGTTCAGGTAGGCGGCGCCATTGTCGACAGCGGTAACTTCGACTGGGATGCCTACGGCCATAAATATCACGGCCTGACAGAGCCGGATGAATCCTATCACGGCGTTATCTATACAAAGCAGTTCGGAAAAAAAGCTTACATCACTAAGGCTACTTCCCAGCTGATGCGTGATTTGGGCTCTATTCCGTCTCCGATGAATTGCTTCCTTCTGAACCTCGGTCTGGAAACGCTTCCGCTGCGTGTTGAACGCCATTGCTCCAACGCCCAGAAGATTGCAGAATACCTGAACGCACACGAAAAGGTTTCTCATGTAAATTACGCAGGACTTCGGAGGATAAATATCACGCACTGGCTCAGAAATATATGAAGGATGGTCATACCTGCGGCGTTATCTCCTTTGAACTGACCGGTGGCCGTGATGCAGCAGTCCGTTTTATGGACAGTCTGAAGCTTGCCACCATCGCAACTCACGTTGCCGCCTCCATCACTATGGTCCTTCACCCAGCCAGCCATACACATCGCCAGATGAACGACGAGCAGTTGGTTGAAGCAGGAGTTTCTCCTGGAATGATCCGTCTTTCCATCGGTATCGAAAATGTGGATGATATTATCAAAGATCTGGAACAGGCACTGAAAAATGCATAAATAACCAATTCAAAAAGGAAGGATACATCTGCTCATGCATGATGTATCCTTCCTTTTTATGATATATTTTCTCCTACTCTCAATTATGACATTTCCGCAAATTACCTGCATCCTGTTCTGAACGGCTTTCTTCTGGCGCATAAATTCCTGCAGCTGCTGCAAGTATCTGAAACTACCTTACAAAATCCATTATTCATCTTTTTCCAGCTGTTTGATCAGCTGGTTCACATATGTAGAAAGCCCCGCCACCAGGACTCCCTGTGTCGTGGATGTAAATACTGCCATTGCAATATCCTGTGCATTTTTACAGGAACAGGTAGCAAAAATATAAATTCCGCATATAAGGATCCCTGCACACCCCAGTATCAGCGGAATATATTTGTCCTTCACAGCCTGAGCCTCCTTCAGTGCGATCCCCATAAAATACAAAGCGATCGCTGTGATCAGCAATTCCGGTTTAATATAATCCACAAGCGCTTCCATAAATATTCTCCGTATCTCCCCTGCCGCTTTGATTTATTTTATGAATTTCTCCAAAAAATATTTCATAAATTCCCACAAAATGTTAGCTACGTGTTCGCTATTACTGTTTTCGCACTTTTTGAGAATATTTTTTTCTATTGCAGAGCAAAAAGAAAAAGGCCATAAACCCTAAGGTTTACAGCCTTTCCCACTATTTTTCGTTATCTGAAATCAGAATTTGCCAGCGTCAGCAGCTTCCTGTACGGAAACAGCTACAGCAACTGTCATACCAACCATCGGGTTGTTTCCAGCGCCGATAAGACCCATCATCTCTACGTGAGCCGGTACGGAAGAAGATCCTGCGAACTGAGCGTCAGAATGCATACGTCCAAGTGTATCAGTCATACCGTAGGAAGCAGGACCTGCTGCCATATTGTCCGGATGAAGTGTACGTCCTGTACCACCGCCGGAAGCAACGGAGAAGTATTTTTTGCCTTTCTCGTTGCACTCTTTTTTGTATGTTCCTGCTACCGGATGCTGGAAACGAGTCGGGTTTGTGGAGTTTCCTGTGATGGAAACGTCAACGCCCTCTTTCCACATGATCGCAACACCTTCCGGAACGCTGTTAGCGCCGTAGCAGTTAACCTTTGCACGAAGTCCCTCAGAATAGGATTTACGGAATACTTCCTTAACCTCGTTCTTATATGGATCATACTCTGTCTCTACATATGTAAAGCCGTTGATACGGGAGATGATCTGAGCAGCATCTTTTCCAAGACCGTTCAGGATAACACGAAGAGGTTTTTTACGAACCTTGTTTGCTTTCTCTGCGATACCGATCGCACCCTCAGCTGCTGCGAAAGACTCATGTCCTGCAAGGAAGCAGAAGCAGTCTGTCTCTTCCTCAAGAAGCATCTTTCCAAGGTTTCCATGTCCAAGACCTACTTTACGTGTGTCTGCAACGGATCCCGGGATACAGAAAGCCTGAAGGCCTTCTCCGATAGCTGCTGCTGCGTCAGCGGCTCTTCTGCAGCCTTTTTTGATCGCGATAGCTGCACCTACTGTGTAAGCCCAACAAGCGTTCTCGAAGCAGATCGGCTGAATGCCTTTGATCTGATCGTAAACGTTCAGTCCTGCGTCTTTAGTGATTTTCTCAGCTTCTTCGATAGAAGCGATTCCATAGCTGTTTAAAACAGAATTGATCTTGTCAATTCGTCTCTCATATGATTCAAATAAAGCCATTTCCTGTAACCTCCTGATATTTTTACCTTACGAAGTGTAATTACTCTTTTCTTGGGTCGATGATCTTAACAGCATCTGCAACACGGCCGTACTGACCTTTTGCTTTCTCCCATGCTGTGTTCGGGTCATCACCTTTCTTAATGAAGTCAGTCATTTTTCCAAGGCTTACGAACTGATATCCGATGATCTCATCGTTCTCATCAAGAGCGATACCTGTAACATAACCCTCAGCCATCTCAAGGTAACGAGGTCCTTTTTTCAGAGTTCCATACATTGTACCAACCTGAGAACGAAGTCCTTTTCCAAGGTCCTCAAGACCAGCGCCTACTGCAAGTCCGTCCTCGGAGAATGCAGACTGGGAACGTCCGTAAACGATCTGAAGGAAAAGCTCTCTCATAGCTGTATTGATTGCATCACATACAAGGTCTGTGTTCAGTGCCTCCATAACGGTAAGTCCTGGAAGGATCTCAGAAGCCATAGCTGCAGAGTGAGTCATTCCTGAACATCCGATTGTCTCGACAAGTGCCTCCTGGATGATTCCCTCTTTAACGTTAAGGGAAAGCTTACAAGCACCCTGCTGCGGAGCACACCAGCCAACACCGTGTGTAAATCCGGAGATATCCTTTACTTCTTTTGCCTGAACCCATTTTGCTTCTTCCGGGATCGGAGCGGCACCATGATGTACGCCCTGTGCCACTGGACACATTTCTTCTACTTCGCGTGAATAAATCATTTTAAAACTCCTTTCAAGTATAGATTGACCGATGTTATTGAGAAAAAAAGTTCGATAACACCCTACGGCTATTTTCTCACAAAACCTTTGTTTCGTCCAGTCATATTTGATAAAATTTTGCCATAAAACGCATAATATTGGTAGTTATTCCGGCAGTATTGCATGCCTAACTGTCAAATATTTCTGGCAACTACTGTATGTATGTGATAATATATTAGCAAGTTTAACCTTGGAGGTATATTTTTCATGAATGCATCTGTGGATTCTGTTTTTCCAGAAAAATACCGCATTCTCAGCGGAAGCGCTCTGAAGATGATCGCGGTCATCACCATGCTGGTCGATCATATCGGAGCTGTGCTGCTCAGTATGTATCAGCCCGCACAGAAAATCCTGTTTACACTTTTCGGCAGAGAATATACTGTATATCTTATTTTCCGCGATATCGGAAGAGCTGCTTTTCCCATCTTCTGTTTTCTCCTGCTGGAAGGCTTCCGGCATACGCGGAGCCGGTTCCTCTATGGAAGAAATCTCCTTCTTTTTGCGCTGCTCTCAGAAATTCCGTGGAATCTGATGTTTACAAATACGCTGCGTTACGAAAGACAAAATGTGTTTTTTACGCTTTTCCTCGGATATCTGGCCTTTTGTGCCATCGAATATTTCCAGACCAGACCTTCGATGCAGCTTCTCTGCATCCTGGGACTGCTTGTTGTTTCCATTTTTCTGAAAGCAGACTATGGATGGCGGGGGTATATCTTCCTGCTGATCATGTACTATATGCGAGACGATAAGCCAGGCCAGGCAATCCTCGGAAGCTGCTGGCTTTACTATGAATGGAGAGCCTCCTTTGCCTTTCTGTCCATTAACCTGTACAATGGAAAAAGAGGCTTCATCCGCGGAAAATCAGCAAAATATTTCTTTTACTGGTTTTACCCAGTCCATATTATAGGACTGGTCATACTTCGACAGCTTTTGTTTTTATCTTAATCCCGCCCGCTCCCGGTCGGTTCATCCTTCCACGACCAATACTGTTGCATCCAGCACCCCATCAAAAAAAAGCTGCACTCTCTCAAAAGTGCAGCCTAAATGCGTGTCCAGAAGAATCTGTTTCTTATTTTTTCTTTACGATCTCTTTTGCATTTTTATAAATGGAATCTGCAGGAACACATCCACGTACCGGTGACAGCGGGTAGATATTAGAATTCCGTCCGATCACAGTACCGGGATTCAGCACAGAACCGCATCCGACTTCAACATGATCTCCGAGCATCGCTCCGAATTTCTTAAGACCGGTTTCGATCTTTTCATCCCCGTCTTTTACGACAACCAGCTTCTTGTCTGATTTTACGTTGGAACAGATCGATCCGGCACCCATGTGGGACTTATATCCCAGCACAGCATCTCCAACATAATTATAATGAGGAACCTGAACCTTGTTAAACAGCACTGCATTCTTAAGCTCTGTGGAATTTCCCACAACTGCGCCCTCACCAACGATAGCCTTGCCGCGGATAAATGCACAGTGGCGCACCTCGGCGTCTCTGCCAATGATAGCCGGTCCGGTGATACTTGCAGTCGGCGCAACTGTAGCGGATCTTGCGATCCATACATTTTCGCCCTTCTCCTCATATTCAGAAGGATCCAGTGTTTTTCCCAGCTTAATAATGAAATCTCCGATCTCCGGAAGAACCTCCCACGGATAGGTTTTTCCCTCAAAAAGCTCTGCTGCAATGGTCTCATTCAGATCCAGCATATTGCTGATAGTAAAATCTTTCATCATGATGATCTCTTTCCTCCCTGTCCGGAAGCCCGCTCCGGCTTCCTGTAGTTTACAGCGGCCGCATCAAAAAACTGCCGCAGGTTATACTGATAATTGCTTGCCTCCACCTGCCGGGTACGTACCCGCACAAAATGCTCCAGCTTGTCCATATATTCCTGTTCCGTGATGCTGCCCTCTGCCACATAGGTGAGCCCCTTTTCCCAGCTTGCCGTAAGCTCCGGGTTCAGAAGCTGCCGGATAGAACAATTTACCACATCAAAGATCATTTCCCCAAGAAGCGTTGGAGTGATCACCTGGGTCTTTTTGTTCAGTGCCAGATATTTGATGTTAAAAAGCTTCTTCAGGATCTCGGCACGGGTAGCACTGGTGCCGATCCCGCTTCCCTTGATCTGGGCTCGAAGCTCCTCATCCTCGATCAGCTGTCCTGCATTTTCCATGGCAAGGATCATGGAACCGGAATTGTATCGTTTGGGCGGTGAAGTCTCACCCTCCTTGATACTCAAACCGTTCACAGGAAGTATATCACCCTTTTTCAGCTTCTGCAACGCCTCCAGGAGCACAGTATCACAGGAAGCCTCGTCTTCCTCTCCATTTCCGTTTTTCTCACTGTCTGAAGCCCTTTTCCGCGAAAAAGAATTCGTGGCAATCTTCAGATAGCCTTCTTCTTTGAGAACCTTAAAGGATGAAAAGAATGCCTCTCCGTCCAGCTTCGTCACAAGACTCACCTTCTGATAAACGGCCGGCGGATAAAAAATACATAAAAATCTCCGTACAATGGTCTCGTACACACGCTGTGCGGTAAGAGACACATTTCCCAGCGCGTTCAGTCCCTGACCGGTAGGAATGATCGCGTAATGGTCTGTGATCTGCTTGTCATTCACATATCTGGTCTTTGCAATGCTTTTCCAGGATTCCATCCCCAAAACCTCTGCCGCCGCAGCACCGGCCTGCTGATAATTTCGAAGACCGGATATATTCTTGTATATCTCCTTGGCCACTGCCGTGGAAAGAACTCTGGCATCCGTTCTCGGATAAGTCACCAGCTTCTTCTCATAAAGCTCCTGTACGATCCGGAGTGTCTCGTCCGGACTGATCTTAAACAGCTTTGAGCACACATTCTGAAGCTCCGCCAAGTTAAAAAGAAGCGGCGGATTTTTGTTTTCTTTTTTTCGTTCCACCTTTTCCACAATACAGGAAAGGGGCTGGTTCACCATCAGCTGATCGATCAGCATCTGTGCATGCTCTTTTTTCCTGAAGCCGTTTTCTTTATAAAGATACGGGGACTGGAAATACCGGCTGCCTTCCACAGCTCTCCATTCACCGTCAAAATTTTCGCCTGCAAGTCCAATGCTGCCAAGGACACGGTAAAACGGTGTCTTCACAAAGACACGGATCTCCCGTTCTCTCCGCACCACCATGCCAAGAACACAGGTCATCACACGCCCAACTGCAATGGCCTGATATTTGGAATGGAGATAATTGGTGACACTGCTTCCGTAGCGCAAGGTCAGAACTCTGGAAAAATTGATTCCCATAAGATAATCTTCCTTTGCGCGGAGATACGCAGATGCTGCCAGATTATCATACTCCGAGATATCCTTCGCTTCACGGATTCCTCTTAAGATCTCTTCCTCTGTCTGGGAATCGATCCACACACGTTTCTGGACTTTCCCCTTTACTCCTGCCATCTGGGCTACCAGACGGTAGATATATTCACCCTCACGTCCGGAGTCGGTACACACATAAATGGTATCCACATCCGGCCGGTTCAGCAGTCCTTTTACGATCTCGAACTGCTTTTTGACCCCGGGGATCACTTCATATTTAAATTCGCGCGGCAAAAAAGGCAGGGTATCAAAACTCCACCTTTTAAACTTGATATCATATTTTTCGGGATAGCTCATGGTAACCAGGTGTCCTACACACCAGGTTACCACAGAATCATCAGATTCCAGATATCCGTCTTTTCTCTGACCGTTGATCTTCAAAGCCTTCGCAAATTCCTGTGCCACGCTGGGCTTCTCCGCTATGTATAAAGCCTTTGCCATACTATTTATCTGCACTCATCTTTCTAAGCGGCCATGCCAGAAGCACAACTCCGCCAACTATATTTCCCAGTGTTACGATCACCATGCTTTTAAGCATAGCGCCGACAGACAATCCTGGCACCATACAGAATGCAACTGTAAAAATACCCATATTTGCGATACAATGCTCAAATCCGCTGACAACAAAACCTGAAATACAGATCACGATCATCAGGAACTTGCCTGACTCACTCTTCAGCTTAATGCCGCAGAGAACAGCAAGACAGACGAAGAAATTACAAAGTACCGCACGGAAAAACATCTGACCTGCCGGAATACTCAGTTTTCCGTTTATAAATCCGGCAAAATAATCTGCTGTACCGGACGCTCCGGCACCTACAAAGATCAGTGCCAGGATCAGGCAGCCCACAAAATTGCCGATGTAACTGATTCCCCAGACCTTTCCAACATCTTTCCATGATACGCTCTTGTCATACGCACCAAAAGCCATTACCAGATTGTTACCGGTAAACAGCTCTCCTCCTACCATTACGATCAGCAGGACCGCAATGGAGAACACGATGGCTCCAAGGAATTTCCCCCATTCCGGGAAAGTTTTGGAAAATACATTTCCAACAACGTTACTGTAGATCATCGCCACATCAATAAAAAATCCGGCCATGATTGCCCGCATAAAGTATTTTCCGAAATTGCTGTTCAGTAAGTTTATCTTACCCTTCGCAGCGGTTGACAGTTTCTCTACATCCTCCCTGTTCATAAATAGCACCTCCACATATTTTAGCAAGCGTGGCACTTTGTTGCTGCTTCTTTGTTCACAGCAACACGCTTTCCGGAAATCTGTTTGTTATATTGTAACACTTTACTAATTATTTAACAATAAAAATGCGAAAATTTTCAAAAATTTCCGTTTTGTTACATACAACAAACAATATCCGTTTTATACCAGAACACGATAGATGCCATCCCAGGCCAGTTCCTTTTTTTTCAGGAATTTCTCTGTTTCCTCCTCTGATTGCTCCACGCATTTCCATGCCAGTCCGCACTGGGCACTGATCTCTGAAGGGATCGGGATCAGCCTTCCCGGAAATTCAGATTCCCTGGCCATTTTTTCCATTTTCATGGCAGCCGTGGTTGTGGAAAATGTCACAACTGTAGTAATTACTTTTCTGCGCATATCTCCTTTGTTCCTTCCACATACGCAAAAACAGGACACCGGAAAAACCGATATCCCGTTTCTGATAATTTTCTTTATTTCCTGTAAAGGATCCAGTTCTTATTTAGCCTGGATATATCCTTTCGCTTTCAGAGTTTCTGCACAGAGAACTGCTCCGCCTGCGGCACCTCTTACTGTGTTATGGGAAAGTCCGATGAACTTGTAATCATAAACAGTATCCTCACGAAGACGTCCTACAGATACTCCCATTCCATTCTCATAGTTTACATCCATCTGTACCTGCGGACGGTTGTCCTCCTCAAGATACTGGATGAACTGCTTCGGAGCGCTTGGAAGCTCAAGTTCCTGCGGAAGTCCTTTAAACTCAACCAGCTTCTGGATCAGCTGCTCTTTGGTAGGTTTCTTGCGGAATTTAACGAATACAGCTGCTGTATGTCCGTTGAGGACCGGAACACGTACACACTGGCATGTGATGACAGGTGTGGTAGCCGGAACGATCACGCCGTCCTCGATCTTGCCCCAGAGTCTTAATGGCTCCTTCTCACTCTTCTCTTCCTCACCACCGATGTACGGAATGATGTTGTGCTCCATCTCCGGCCAGTCCTTGAAGGTTTTTCCTGCTCCGGAAATAGCCTGGTATGTAGTGGCAACTACTTCATACGGCTCGAACTCTTTCCATGCGGTAAGTACCGGAGCGTAGCTCTGGATAGAGCAGTTCGGTTTAACAGCTACAAAGCCGCGTTTTGTTCCGAGACGTTTCTTCTGGAATTCGATAACCTCGAAGTGCTCCGGATTGATTTCCGGAACTACCATCGGAACGTCCGGTGTCCAGCGGTGTGCGCTGTTGTTGGATACAACCGGTGTCTCTGTCTTTGCATATTCTTCCTCGATCGCCTTGATCTCATCCTTAGTCATATCAACTGCGGAAAATACAAAGTCAACAGTAGCTGCAACCTTCTCAACCTCGTGGATATCCATAACAACCAGCTTCTTTACTGCCTCCGGCATCGGAGTATCCATTTTCCATCTGCCGCCTACAGCCTCCTCGTAGGTCTTGCCTGCGCTTCTCGGGCTTGCCGCTACAGTAACCACCTCAAACCACGGGTGATTCTCCAGAAGAGAAATGAATCTCTGACCAACCATTCCAGTTGCACCTAAAATACCGACTTTAAGCTTTTCACTCATAATAAAACTCTCCTCATCCTGTGTCCCTCCACGGCACACATTTGTCTTTTCTGTAAATACTATACCAATTTTTCCTAAAATGCAAGCATTATCTTAATTTTTTTCAAGATATTCTTTATTCTGAGCGATCACCTGCTCCATCACGTCCGGTCCCGGCGCTCCCAGAGTCACACGTTTTTCCACCAGGTCTTCATACTGATGGCTTCATAGATGTCCTCCTCAAACACAGGACTGATCTCTTTGTACTCGGAAAGCGGAAGCTCATCCAGAGAGATTCCCTTATCCAGACAGAGAAGGACCAGTCTTCCGACGATGCCGTGAGCATCACGGAACGGTACACCGTGGTTAACCAGATAGTCTGCTGCGTCTGTGGCGTTTGTAAAGCCTCTCTTTGCACTTGCCTCCATGTTGGCTTTGTTGAACTGCATAGTGGAAACCATGCCGGTAAACAGGGCGATACAGCCCTTTACGGTGTCGATGGCATCAAAGGTCAGCTCCTTGTCTTCCTGCATATCTTTGTTGTATGCAAGCGGGATTCCCTTCATGGTTGTGAGAATAGATGTCAGCGCTCCGTAAACACGACCTGTTTTTCCACGAACAAGCTCTGCGATATCCGGATTCTTCTTCTGCGGCATGATACTGCTGCCTGTGCTGTATGCGTCATCGATCTCAACGAAACGGTACTCATTGGAATTCCACAGAATGATCTCCTCTGAAAAACGGCTCAGATGCATCATGATCGTAGAAAATGCACTGAGAAGCTCGATGACATAATCTCTGTCAGATACGGAATCCATACTGTTTCTGGTTGGTGCATCAAAGCCGAGAAGCTCTGCAGTATAGGCACGATCCAGCGGATAAGTGGTTCCTGCCAGTGCTCCCGCTCCAAGCGGACAGGTATTCATTCTCTTACGGATATCAAAAAGTCTGTCACGGTCTCTGCGGAACATCTCAAAATATGCGCCTACATGGTGTGCCAGAGTTACCGGCTGTGCCTTCTGAAGGTGGGTAAATCCCGGCATATAGGTGTGAACATTCTCTTCCATGATCTTCTGCAGGGCAAGAAGAAGGTCCTTCAGCTCCTTATCTGTCTCATCGATCTCGTCGCGGACATAAAGCTTCATATCCAGAGCTACCTGGTCATTACGGCTTCTTCCTGTGTGAAGCTTCTTTCCGGCATCTCCGATACGGTCGATCAGGTTTGCCTCCACGAAGCTGTGGATATCCTCATACTCCGCTGTGATCTCCAGCTTGCCTGCTTCCACGTCTGCAAGGATACCGTCCAGTCCTTCTGTGATCTGCTCCTTTTCTTCCTCTGTCAGGATCCCCTGTTTTGCAAGCATGGCAACATGTGCCTTGCTTCCACGGATATCCTGTCTGTAAAATTTTTGATCAAAGGAAATGGATGCGTTAAAATTGTAAACCAGCTTGTCCGTTTCTTTTGTAAAACGGCCTCCCCATAACTGTGCCATATTGATTCTTCCTCACTTTTCTTTTTTGCGGCAGAACTATCTTCTCCGGACATACACGAGCTCCGTCTCCCGGACGTCTGCACTTTTCTGTGTTAGTGTAACATATTTTTATAAAAATGCAAAGTTTTTCATAATTATACGTTTGCTGTCTTCAGCCGTTGTTACTGTTCACTCGGTTCTCAGTAACCAGCCGTTCTCTGTCCATGGCTTCTTTCTTTGAAAATACACAGCCGCAGTAATTCTGCCGGTACAGAGCATGCTCATGAGACAGCTCAATGGAACGCTTGTAGCCATTCTTTTTCTTAAAATCTGAAGTCAGATGTGGCACTTTATAGATTTCTGCCAGCTCCTCGCCAATCTCATTGATCTTCTGTGCATTTTTCAGCGGACTGATACTTAATGTTGTGGTGAAATAATCATATCCGCCCTCCTTCGCCAGCTTTGCCGCCTCTTCCATCCGCAGGCGGTAACACCGAAAGCACCTCTCTCCTCCTTCCTGGAACATCTTCCAGGCCTTTTGCCATCTCATAAAATTCCTTCGGGTCATACCGGCCCTCCATAAGAGTTACCGGATGGACAAATTCCATCTCCCCGATCAGGCGGCGGATCTCAGCCACACGGTGTGAATATTCCCCACCGGTGCGATATTGGGATTATAAAAAAATATCGTGATCTCAAAATACTGCGACAGATATTCCATCACATAGCTGCTGCATGGCGCACAGCAGGCATGCAGAAAAAGTCTGGGGATTTTCCCTTCTTTCTGGTTTCTTTCAATCAGTTTATCCAGTTCTTTCTGGTAGTTTCTCTTGTTCAATGTTTGTAATTCCTTTCTCTATGACTGTTTTCAGGCAGACATCAAAGTATGCATCTCTGCCATTGGCCTTCTCATGTTTCAGACATATGATAATATTATATCATTATCTACGAAAAGGAGGCAACATCCATGAATCCTGTCCTGAAAGTGCGGGACGTGTGTCTCTCCTATCACACATTGTCCGGTGAGACACCCGCCCTTTCTCATATATCCTTTGACCTGATGCCCCGGTGAATTCCTGTCCATTGTAGGACCTTCCGGATGCGGAAAATCCACTCTTCTGAATCTCATTGCCGGCCTGCTCACTCCGGAGCACGGTTCCATTACTCTGGGAGACCGTCCGGTATCCTCCGGCAGTGCCGCTGTAGGATATATGCTCCAGAAGGATCATCTTCTGGAATGGCGGAGCATCTACAAAAACATCCTTCTCGGCCTGGAGATCCGGAAAGAGCTCACACCTGAAAAGTTGGCACATGCAGAAGCCCTTCTTCAGACCTACGGTCTGGACCGTTTCCGTGATGCCCGCCCTTCCCAGCTTTCCGGCGGAATGCGCCAACGTGCCGCTCTGATCCGGACCCTGGTGCTGGAACCGGAGCTCCTTCTTCTGGACGAACCATTTTCCGCTCTGGATTACCAGACACGCTTAAATGTCAGTGATGATATCGGAAAAATCCTCAAAAGCTCCGGCAAGCCTGCGATCCTGGTCACTCATGACATCTCCGAAGCCATCAGTATGGCCGACCGGGTACTGATCCTTTCTGCACGTCCTGCCACTGTACGAAAGATCATTGATATCGATCTGGATATCAGCGACCGCACTCCCTCTCCTCCAGAAATGCTCCGGATTTTAAGAAATATTTTAACATCATATGGAAGGAGCTCAATGAAAATGCCTGAAATTTCCAAACAGCAGAAACAATATCTTGCACGGCAGAAAAAAGAAAAACACATTATCCTGGCTGCACGAACACTTCTTTTTGTTCTGTTTATGGGACTTTGGGAAATATCCTCTGATCTTGGATGGATCGATTCCTTTATCTTCAGCAGTCCTTCCCTGATCGCAGAGACCTTTCTTTCCATGTGCAGGGATCAGTCCCTGTTTGCACATATTGCCGTGACACTGGCAGAAACTCTTGTCAGTTTCTTTTTTGTTGTGATCCTGGGCGTAGGAACCGCAGTACTTCTCTGGTGCTCCCGACGGATCGCACGGATCCTGGAGCCATGCTGGTGGTACTGAACAGTCTCCCGAAATCTGCTCTGGCCCCTCTTCTGATCGTATGGCTTGGTGCCAACGAACGTACCATTGTGGTCGCCGGCATGTCTGTAGCCATCTTCGGTTCCGTTATCAATCTGTACTCCGGCTTCTGCCAGGCAGATCCGGAAAAGCTGAAGCTGATCGAAACTCTGGGGGGACACAAAAGGAAAAGCTTCTGAAGATCGTCCTGCCCCTCCTCCATTCCTCTTATCCTGAGTGTGATGAAGGTCAACATCGGGCTTTGCCTGGTGGCGTGATCATCGGAGAATTTATCGGTGCCCGAAAAGGCCTGGGATACCTGATCATTTACGGAAGCCAGACATTCAGACTTACATGGGTCCTGATGTCCATTGTGATCCTCTGCATCATTGCCATGCTGCTGTATTTTGCACTTTATCTTATTGAAAAACAGGTCCGGAAACATTAGCTGTAAAAAGGGCGTGTAAAAATGATCTCTCATTTTTTACACGCCTCTTTTGCTCTTATAACCTTTGTTTCAAAGTTTTCCCACGGCAAAGGCCGTGCATAATAAAAGCCCTGGATCTCATCGCAGCTCAGGCTTCGCAGGATCTCCACCTGTTTTGCTTCTCCACGCCCTCGGCAAGAACCTTCATTCCAAGGCTGTGTGCCAGCGAAATGGTATGACGGATTACCTGCTGCCCACGAAAATTCTCTATGTAATCGATCAGACTTTTATCCAGCTTCAGAGTATCGAATGGCAGCTGGTTCAGGCTTGTCATAGATGAATAGCCGGAGCCAAAATCATCCATATGCAGCTCGAATCCTGCATCCACCATCTTCTCTATGAGCTTACTAATCCGATCATTATACAACGAGCAGTTTCTGTCAATTCAATGGGAACAGAAGAAAACGGAATGCCATTTTCTTCCACGATCTTCACATAACGACAGATCATATTATCGTAATGGATACTGGCACGTGACAGATTCACCGAAATCGGAAGTATCTTTTTCCCTGATCTTATACGTTCCCCCTGGATGCTGCATACCTTTCGGGAAAACATATTCATCAAGGCGTACGATCAGACCATCCTTCTCAAAAGAGGGATAAATTCTCCCCGGCGAAACCATAGTTCCTTCCGCTCTCTTCCAGCGCACCAGGCCTCCGCCCCAACGATTCTTCTGTCTCCACACTGTATTCGGTCTGCAGGTAGACTACGAATTCTTCATTGCGTATAGCCTCCACGAAAGCATTCTCCATCTGTCCGTTACGGATATGCCTCTGTCTCATCTCATCATCATAAAAAGCGATCTGGTGCTCATAGTCATTCCCGGATACTCTTCATGGCCAGAAAAGCCCTGTCACAGATCAGGGTAAAAGGCAGTGTCTTATCCACATTCTCATAAACCCCATAGTTGACCACCAGATTAGGAATCGGCGCTCCGCTCTCGACTCTGTGGATAAATTTCTCCATATCTGCCATACGGATCTCTTTCTTTCCATATATGATGGCTACAAACTGGTCTCCTCCATATCTGCCCACCGTCCCGTAGCGAACCTGATTTCTATACGTATCTCCCAGATAGGTAAGAACCTGATCACCGGTCTTCTCTCCATAGGTTCCGTTGATCCATTTAAAGTTCTTTATATCTGCCACCACCACATGAAAATCCTGATTCGTATTAAAGCGCATCAGCGTTTTGCATGATGGAAAAAGGCCTGTCTGATATAAAGCCCTGTAAGATCATCATATTCCAGAGCTGAGAGTACCATCACGGGCTCTCTCAGCTTGATCACATTGTTGATCTTACTTTTTAATATACGGACATTATACGGTTTCCGTACAAAATCCACTGCTCCAGTTCCAGACATCGCACCTATCCTCAACGGTTACTTCCGGTTATGATGATCACAGGCACAGAGTCAGCATCACATCATCACGGATCAGCTCCAGAAACTGAAATTCATCACATACCGGCACACTCATATCAAGAAGAATTGCAGAAAGGGTTTTGTAATTCTCAGACAGACGCTTCATCCCCTCTGCTTCATTCATCGCAGTGATAACCTCAAAACTGCCCTCCAGATGTTCTGTAAGCGCTTTCCGATCCCGTCTCGTCATTCACTACAATAAGAAGTTTTCTTCCGGATGCTGTTCCTCCTGGTTCCAGTAGGCCTCCATCTCACTGTAACCGTACATCCATATCCTCATTGGCAAAAGCAAACACCACGGCTGAAAATCCTCAGCCGTTCCTACCTGGCACATTCACATAGAATATTCAAATCCTCCCGTTGCTTCGGCGTACACGATAATGTACCATCAACTGGGGAATCCTTGTAAGACGTTGGCATATCTTCTCAAATCCATCATCTGATGCATCCGGATCCTGTCCTCTGCCGCAACACTGCTCTCAATATAAATATCCATGATCTTCTCATAGGATTCATCCTGCGAAGTCCCTCCTCCCATAAGCTCCACTCTGCCCCTGGAAGCGCATACTGGACCTTATGAGTCTCTCTGTCAACAGAGTAGATATTGATAAAATTTTTTCCGAGAACATTAATGATCCCCATAGAATCGGATTCTCCATCATTCCGCTGCTGATCTCATCATTCGTCTCTGTATCCGAAAAAACAAGGGCATGTCCTGTCCCGCCGGATTCCAGCGGAATCTCCACAGCATCAACCGAACGCAGGATATTCCGTCCCGGTTCCAGATATTCTTCGGACCTTTGATCCCGTTAACGACCGGACAGATCTCACAGGGAGTTTCTCTGTTTCTCAGACAGTGATAGCATTTCTCGCCCCTCTTCAGCTGCGGATAGATCTCACGTGCTGCCAGGTTATAGCTGATAATCTTATAATCCTCATCTATGACATACATTCCCGATGCATTTTTCCCCACGAGCATCACCTCCGGATTCGTAAATTTCTCATAGATCCTTCGTGACAGTTACTGTCTCAAAATCCTTAAATATCCTTCATTATATACATTTTTCTGATAACTGCAATTATCTTTCGTATTATTTATTTTCATATTGGTTTTATTATATTTCGGTTATCAGCGCATCTGAAAAGATTCCCCCTGAGCGGAACCCCGGCAAGCTCCGCAAGCCTTTTGATTCCGGAATCTGCTATGGATACCGCACTCTCCACATGATTGAAATCTGTGGCACTGTAATCAAACAGGATATTCCCTGTGCTCAAACTCCTCGTCCCGTTCCCAGAAAAAGAATCTCATAGGCATACAGTCAAAGGCCCTGATCTCATATCCCACATCACCCTGGGGCAGTTCCCTGCCGTCAAGTTTCTGAAACGCCTCCCTCAATTCCTTTTCATGGCCGGAAAATGTAGCACTGAACACATCCGTCTCTCCGATCTGATACGCCGGCGCAAACGGTCTTGCATTCCTGAGATCTGCAAAAGGGACCCACTTATCCATAATAAAGCCCTCTTTCGCATACCCCAGAAGCGTATAAATATTCAGCATCTCCGTAGTATCCGGTTCTCTCTGTCCATCCAGGCTCCGGATGCTGCCGTCTTCCAGACTCACCCCATATCTTCTTCCGAAATGAATGATCGTGAGAAACCCGTTTTCTTTCCTTCAGTTCCGGCACCCGTTTATGCAGATCTGCTATCCATCTTCAAAAAGCGTTGTGCCCACTCTTCACATAGTTTTACATAGTTGGAAATTCTTCTTCTTTCATCCTGTCTTCTCCCTGTCTGATATTGATATCCTTTCTCCGCTGTATTCCGGACTTTTTTACAGAATACACTGCTTCACATTTTCCGCAAGAATCTTCGCCGATGTATCCGAAATCCGGCTATTTTCAGTGTTACTGTTTTTCAGCATCCCGGAACCTTCTTAAGCGTTTCTTTTTTTCGACAGATCATCCATCAATTTCCAAATCCGTCTAATTTCCCAATATAAAAATAACGTTTTTTGCACAAAAAACTGGATTTTCTTTTTAAAAGGTGTATAATATTAACAAAGTTTATTGTTTTTATGGTTAAAGACACCTGGCAGTAAACAAGAAATGAAAGTGAGGATTCGCCATGAAACAAAACAGTATGTTAGCAATGATCCTGGCCGGTGGAAGAGGAAGTCGTCTTCACGAGTTGACGAATAAAGTTGCCAAGCCAGCCGTTGGTTATGGCGGTAAATACCGTATCGTGGATTTTCCGCTCAGTAACTGTGCCAACAGCGGCATTGATGTCGTAGGTGTACTGACACAGTATGAATCAGTTTTACTGAACAGCTATGTAGCAGCCGGTGGCCGCTGGGACTTGATGCCAAGGACAGCGGAGTTTATGTACTTCCTCCACGTGAGAAGGCTGATGCCGGTCTGGATGTATACCGTGGAACAGCTGATGCGATCTCTCAGAATATTGATTTCATCGACTCACAGAACCCGGAATACCTTCTGATCCTTTCCGGTGACCATATCTATAAGATGAATTATGCAAAGATGCTTGATGACCATATCCAGCATAAGGCAGATGCGACTATTGCAGTTATCGAGGTTCCCATGAAGGAAGCCAGCCGTTTCGGTATCATGAACACCGGTGAAGATGACCGCATCGTGGAATTTGAGGAGAAACCGGAACACCCGAAGAGCAATCTTGCCTCCATGGGTATCTACATATTCAACTGGAAGTTCTGCGCAAGCTCCTGCTGGCAGATATCAAGAATCCGGATTCCAACCACATTTCGGTAAAGACATCATCCCTACACTCCTTGCACAGGACAAAGCACTCTACGCCTACAAGTTCAAAGGCTACTGGAAGGATGTAGGAACCATCGATTCCCTCTGGGAAGCAAACATGGATCTTCTCAGTCCAAACAGTGAACTGGATCTTAACGATCCTACCTGGAAAATCTACACTGAGGATGCTACCTCTCTTCCACAGTATATCTGTGATACAGCTGTGATCAACACTGCTTTCATCACTCAGGGCTGGTTGTAGAAGGTGAGATCACCAACTCCGTACTTTTCACAGGCGTCAAGGTCGGTCCTGGTGCCAAGATCATCGACAGTGTCCTGATGCCGGGTGTTGTTGTTGAAGCAGGTGCCGTTGTCCAGCGTGCTCTCGTTGCAGACGGAATCGTGATCGGTACCAATGCTCGTGTCGGTTCCAAGGACAGTGAGCACATCGAACTTGTATCAAAACGTGTAAAGGGGGCTGAGTAATATGTTTAAAGCATTTGGAATCGTGAATTCCTCAGAAAGAAATATCCATGTGGAGGGGCTTCAGGACTACCGTGCGATCGGCGCCTTTTCATTTCTCGGAAGATATCGTGTCATCGACTTCCCGATCTCAAATATGACCAACAGCGGAATTGAGTACATTCAGGTCTATGTAAAGAACAAACCCCGTTCTCTTGTAGAACATCTCGGAACCGGACGTCACTACAACATCAACTCCAAGAGCGGTAATCTCCAACTCCTCTTTTCAGAGCATTCCGGAGTCAACGATATCTATAACACCGATATCGACAACTACTACTCCAATCTGGAGTGCATCGAAGCAGTTCATTATCCGTATGTTGTTATCGCTCCGAATTACATGATCTACACCACCGACTATTCCAAGCTGATCGATGCCCATATCGAATCCGGTGCAGATGTGACCATGCTTTATCATTCCGTTGATAATGCCAAGGAGAACTATCTGAACTGCCACATCCTGAACCTGAACCGTCAGAAGGGTGTTCTCTCCATTGAGCACAACCACGGCAATGCAAAGAACCGCAACATTTTCATGGATACCTACGTAATGAGCAAGGAGCTTTTCATCAGCCTCATCCATAAGGCAAAAGAGATCTCCTCTCTTTATACCCTTGCAGACGTGATCAATGCCGGCTGCAGAGACGGTGAGCTGGATGTCGTGGTATATCTCATCGCGGATATTTTGCATCGATCACTGATTTCAAGAGCTATCACGATGCAAATATGGATCTGATCGACTACAAAACTGCAACCGATCTTTTCCATGATAACTGGCCGATCTATACACGCACCAACAACTCCTGTCCGACCCATTATTTTGACACAGCCAATGTTTCCAACTCCGTTATCTCCAACGGCTCCATGATCGAGGGAACTGTAGAAAATTCCATTGTCGGACGTGGCTGTACCATCAAAAAGGGCGCTTATCAAGAACTGTGTAGTTCTTGCAGACTGCACCATCGGTGAGAATGTCCATATCGAAAATCTGGTGGTAGACAAGCATGCCAAGATCACGCATGCCAAGGAGATCATCCGTCCTGCGGATGAGCCTGGCTACATCAAACGTAACGATACACTGTAATATTCATATATAATAAGGCCTCCGGTTCCTGTGTTACGAACGGAGGCCTTATTTATCTCTGTACTCAGCTAAGCATATGGATCCATCATTTCAGAACAGACTGGATCCATTTCAAACGCATTATCCTTATTCTTCACGTTACCCGGAAGGCAGATACACACCGGATCATATCTCAGGCCAAATTCCTGAGCAACACTACTACTGCCGTCAAGCTCCAGATGCTGATCATCCACAGCGCCCAGAGACTCAAACACCTCATCTCCAAACGTTTCCCTGAGATTTGCATACATTCCGCTATCTTTCTCATGTTCATAGAGTTCCTTCGGCATGATCAGGACATCAACGGTAGCACTCTGGATTTCCGTCACATATGCGATCCTGGCATAGTAATCAAAATCCTCTCCTGTCTCGTCCGTCATCAGATTCTGCGCCACACTGACTTCTGCATATTTATCCTCTGTTCCCAGTGTCTTCAAAACATCCTCTTCCACCTTCTCAGAGTCATAATTCCCTGCATTCACCACCGCAATGGAAAGCACCGTCTTCATCTGTGCGTGACGATAAATATTCACTCCCAGACAGACTCCGCCAATGGCAAGAAGCACGCACAGCATATGTATCTTATAATACATCCAGATATACTGAATCTTCTTACCTGTTCCCATTCCCTTCAGTTTCTCTCTTTCGATCCGGCGGCGTTCCTTCTTCGTAAGATCAGTTTCGTTGGGCATCTCCGGATTCAGTACACTCTCATCGTGTCCGTCATGCCGGCCTCCGCTCTGTTTTGTAAATCCATAAAACTCTCCTTTGTCTTTCATGTCTCAGTATTTTTTACCCTGAAGCGGGATATTCCAGTCGCTTTCCCCGCATCCTCCGGGTGGGTGCTGTGACTTATCAATAAAGGATATTTTAGCATATTTTGGTACAAAATCACAGCGCATAAATATAAAAACATAAACTCTTCTATTTCCGACAGATCTCATTCCATATCCATACATTACCGCACAGCAGTCACAAGAACCAATCACCGGTCTCATCCACAGATATAAAAGATTTTTCTCAATTCCAGCTGCCACAGCCACATCCTTCAGGATATCCGCCACACAGAGATGGAACAGATAAATAAAAAATGCATATTTCTGACCGATGGCTACCGGAAGCTCGGCACTTTCCGATTCTTTCCCATGATCGCAATGAGAAAAAGGCCAACAGCCATAAATACTGACCCCAGAAACAATTCCAGTTTGCCAAAATACCGGTATTCCAGCAGACTTGCAATCCCGCCGCCAGCTACCATGCCATACAAAAGAAGCACTTTTTTTCCGGCAAACCAGGCTTCCAGCTTTTCCTGATGTCTGTGTATCAGATGTCCCAACATAAAAAACGGAAATCCGGTAAACAGATAGTTTCGAAATTGCATAACACGGAAATGCTTTTCCGGGAACAGGAAGGTCGAAAATTCCTCCATTCCGAAATGGATCAGAAGAAGCACCGGTATCAGAACATATGCCTGCTTACAAATCCGGAATCTTGCTGCCAAGGCAAAAAGAAGATAACAATAGAGCAGTGCCGGGAGAAACCACAGATGCCATTTCACCTGAGAGCTGTTATTATATAGAAGAAACTGGCGGATATGTTCCCCCGAAACCAGGGCTTCCAGCCATTCCTTCTGGCTTGCTCCGTCGATGTAATTCTGGATCAGCTCCCACAGACAGCAGACCGGAAATGCCACAAGCATCAGCTTCAGAACATGCCGGATCTTTTTTCCGGTTCTTATAAATTCCGTATCATCGCCACGGAAACAAAAATATCCGGATACCATAAAAAACACAGGTACTGCAAATCTAGCAAGTACATTGGCTATGATTCCGGCATTTCCCGGAAAATGGACGTGAAGAAGCACAACTGCATAAGCACAGATCGCCTTTACCATATCCAGAGTACGGTTTCGCATAAAAATTACTCCTTTTTATATCGAACGCTTATCCCGGAAATATGATTCCGGGGTTCCTTTTTTCGAAACGATATACTAACAAACCAGCAGAATTTTGTCAATGCTGTTTTTCTCCTGTACGGTTTGCTCTTATACGTTTTACTCTTGTACGGCTTCCGGATCTGAATTATAATTCTTTTATGACTTCTATGACAGGATGTTTGTTATTTCCTCAGAAAGGATTCTATTTTTTATAAAAAAGACGGCTACTATTTTCCGGCGAATTTGCACGCATGGCACACGTAACTCTGCGTACTGTCCGCTATTATGATAAACAGGATATCCTGAAACCCTCTCTCGTCACCGAATCCGGCGCACGTTTTTATACAGACGAGGATTTTGCAAGGCTTCAGCAGATCCTCCTTCTGAAATACCTGGGCTTTTCCCTGGATGACATCCGGGAAATGACCATCGGTGATTCCGATTATCATTTCATGCTGAATTCTCTGAATATTCAGCTTCGTCTGGTCCGTGACCGGATCGAACAGATGCAGCTGGTGGAAAAAGCGATCCAGGATACCGCACAGATGATAAAGGAACAGCACACCATTGACTGGAGCCAGATGCTGAACCTGATCCACCTGACCGGCATGGAAAAAAGCCTCAAGAATCAGTATCAGAATGCCACCAACATTTCCTCCAGGATCAACCTCCACAGCCTGTACTCCCAGAACAAACAGGGATGGTTTCCCTGGATCTTTGAGCAGTGCCGGATCTCACCCGGTCTTCGTATTCTGGAGCTGGGCTGCGGGGACGGAACGTTATGGACCGACAACCTTCCCTTCTGCCGGAGGATATCTCCATCACACTTTCCGATATTTCCAGCGGTATGCTCCGCGATGCCAGACGAGCCATGGTTCCTCGGATACCCGGTTTGCATTCCGGGCCTTTGACTGCGAAAAATCCCATGCAAGGACGAAAGCTTTGATCTGGTGATCGCCAATCACGTGCTTTTTTACTGCGATGATATTCCCTCCGTCCTGAAGGAAGTCCGCCGTGTCCTCGCTCCCGGCGGAAGATTTCTCTGCAGT
>NZ_NALB01000009.1:0-24075 GCF_008680535.1 Blautia sp. LMAG:36
GCACGAAGAAAAACAACACTTGAGGAACGAAAAGAAATCGTTAATTATTGCATCAACCATAATCGTGACTATAAGAATACAGCTACAAAATTCAATGTTTCTTACGGTCAGGTCTATTCTTGGGTAAAGAAATATGATAGTGATGGGGAATCCGGATTAACTGACAGACGCGGTCAACGTAAAACAGATGATGAAGTAGATGAATTAGAACGTTTGAGACGTGAAAACTTACGACTAAAGCGTCAGCTGGAAGAAAAGGATATGGTTGTTGAATTGTTAAAAAAAGTGAAAGACTTCGAAAGGATGTGAGGCTGGGTAAGGTTCGTCATGAATCAAAATATCTTGCGATAGAATATTTTCATACAGAGAAAAACTGGAGTATTGGATGGATGTGTAAACATTTGGAGGTCGCAAGAGCTGCTTATTATAAATGGCTACACCGTGAAACACCTGAGGATGAAATGGAAAACATCAAACTTGCAGAGCTCATTAAGGAGTATGATGAACGCTTTAGTCATATCTTAGGGTATCGGAGAATGACTTCTTGGATCAATCATTTTAATCAAACAAAGTACAGCAAAAATAGAGTTCACAGAATTATGAAAAAACTGGGAATCCATTCCGTTATACGAAAAAAGAAGAAAAAATATAGGAATGCCAATGCAGATGAAACAACACAAAATATATTACAAAGAGATTTTTACGCAACTGCACCCAATCAAAAATGGGCTACTGATGTGACTGAATTTAAAGTGCCAGGTAAAAAAAAGAAGTTGTATTTAAGTGCCATTATAGATCTGTATGATAGATATCCTGTGTCATATGCTGTTAGTGCCAGAAATGATAATAAATTAGTATTTAAAACTTTTGATAAGGCAATTGCGTTGAACCCCTGTGCAAAGCCGATTTTTCATTCAGATCGGGGATTCCAGTATACCAGCAAAATGTTTAAAAAGAAACTTGTAAAACAAGAAATGAGACAATCCATGTCTCGGGTTGGACATTGTATTGATAATGGACCAACAGAAGGTTTCTGGGGAATTATCAAAGCAGAAATGTATCAGATGTACGAAATAACTGATGAATCCTCATTAAGATTTGCAATAAAGGATTATATAAGATTTTATAGTGAAAGAACGTCCACAGGATAGGTATTGCTGCAAAACACCCCTAGAAGTACGTTCAAGAAGCACTGAAATCTGACATACCAGTAGAATATCCTATTCCAGAAAACAAACGAATTAAAAAATATAAAGAGAAATGGTGTGCATAAAAATACCTACACTCCAAAATGAAATGTAGGTATTTTTGTCGCTTACCTTTAGATATCTCACCTGTCTACTTGACAAGGGGCATATCAGACAGGGACGAAAACCAAAATATCACTGGAGAGATCCGGGAAGATGGTAAGTAGGAAGAACTGGAGTCAGGAGACTTGCCTTTTTGACAGAAGAATTCTGATTCGGATGGGATACAGAAGGAATAAGCTCTGCCTGAGGTAGAGGTTTGTTTTTTGTGCTGATATGATGCTGGATCATATCAGCTTTTTTTATTTTAACCGAATAAACAGATGAAAAATGAGGAGAAATGAAAATGGGAAAAGTAATTGCAAAGCGTTTTATATTTATGATTCCGGTAGTTCTGGCGGTTACATTTATTATTTTTATGCTGAGTTTTATATCGGCAGGTGATGCGGCCAGAGTTCTGGCGGAGAAAAAATACGAGCATCCGTCACCGGAGCAGATAGAAGAAGTACGGCATGAGGAAGGACTGGATCAGCCAGTGCTGGTACAATACGGGAAATGGCTGGATCAGGCACTTCATGGCGATTTTGGAAAATCATATTCTACCAGAAAACCGGCTTTTGAGGAATTAAAAAGATATTTTCCACAGACATTTAAACTGGCAGTTACTTCGTTTTTATTGTTGATGATCGTATCAGTCCCTCTTGGAATTTTGTCGGCAATTTACGAAAACAGAGTTCTGGATAAAGTCATTCGCATTTTGTCGTCCCTCAGTGTATCTATGCCGTCTTTCTGGATCGGTCTGATGCTGCTATATATATTTGGAGTAAAGCTAAAAGTGATTTCCGTGATCGGAGGAGATGCCGGAGGTATCCCGATTCTCGCGGCATTTGCCATGGATATCAGTTTCTTTGGAATTATGACGAGATTGATCCGTACCAATATGATACAGGTGCTGAAGCAGGATTACATACGTGCCAGCAGAGCCAAGGGATTGTCATCTGTAAATGTAATTTTGCGTCATGGTCTGAAAAATATTCTGATTCCTGTGCTGACACGTCTGGTATCAATTGTGATCGGTTTTTTCTGTGGCTCAGCTGTGATAGAAAGTATTTTTTCAATTCAGGGAATCGGAAATCTGGCATTGAAATCCGTGATCTCAAAAGACACTCCGGTGCTGCAATGTTTTATCTTTATTCTGGCTGTTGGCATTGTAGTATTAAATTTTCTTGTGGATATCGCCTATTCTGCGATTGACCGGCGAATCCAGTTAAAGTAAAGGAGAGATCATAGAATGGGAAGCAGAAGAAAGCAGAAAACAGAAAAAAGCATGATCCAGAATCTGTACTGGAAACAGGTATTCCGGTCACCAAAAACAAAAATAGGATTGATGGTGGTCATAGTTTTTGTATTGGCAGCCATTTTTGCACCTGTACTGGCGCCACATGATCCACTGCTTGTGGATGTTTCGATAAAATTAAAGAATCCGTCGGCGGCATATCCTTTAGGTACTGATCAGCTGGGACGATGTATTTTATCAAGACTTCTCTGGGGCAGCCGGTATTCACTGAGCTATAGCTTTACGGTGCTTCTGATCACCGTATGTGTCGGGGTGCCGATCGGACTGTTTGCCGGATATGTAGGTGGAAAAATCGATTCGATAATTATGAGGATCATTGATGTATTTATGGCTATGCCGGTCTTTATTGTGGCACTTGCCATTGCAGGAACCGTAGGAGCCAGCGGCGCTCATTTGATCCTGTCCTTATCGGTCGTATCCTGGGCAGAATATGCAAGGCTTGCCCGTGCATTGACACTTCAGGAAAAAAATAAAAATTATATGACCGCACTAAAAGCCGGAGGCTGCGGCCACGCAAGGATCATATTCAGGCATGTATTGAGAAATATCCTGCCATCTGTGATCGCACTGGCAACAATGGAAATCGGTTCGATCATTCTGTCAATTGCCGGTTTTTCCTTTATCGGCCTTGGTGTGCAGGCACCGACACCGGAATGGGGGATCATGCTTAGTGACAGTAAAAGTTATATCCAGACTTATCCAAGACTGATGTTTTATCCGGGTATACTGATCATGATCATTGTTCTGGCATTTAATTATCTGGGGGAGGGAATACAAAATGGAACAGACAAAAAATGATGTTCTAAAGGTAAAAAGATTACATGTGGAGTTTCAGACCTCTCACGGAATGGTTCATGCAGTAAAAGATGTCAGCCTGGAAGTAAAGCGCGGAAGGATCCATGCCCTGGTGGGAGAAAGCGGAAGCGGCAAGTCAGTTACCTCTCTGACGATCATGAATCTGCTTGCAGGAAATGGAAAGGTGATATCCGGAGATGTGACACTGAACGAAAAGAGTCTTCTGAAGTTATCAGGAAAAGAAAAACGACAGTTATACGGAGACAGGATCGGAATGATCTTTCAGGATCCGACCGCTGCTCTTGACCCGCTTTTTACAGTTGAACAACTGCTTCTGGAAGGACTGAGGAAACATCGCAGAATGAGCAAAAAACAGGCAAGGGAAGCTGCGTTGGAAAGTCTGCGGATGATGAATCTGCGTGATCCGGAAGAACTGATGAAGAAAAAACCTTACGAATTGTCTGGTGGTATGTGCCAACGTGTTATGATCGCCATTGCCATGTCCATGAAACCGGATTATCTGATTGCAGATGAGCCGACCACAGCATTGGATGTAACCGTACAGAAGCAGATTCTGGAAGAAATCTATCAGCTATCCAGGAAAGAAAACCTGGGCGTGTTATTTATTACGCATGATCTGGGTGTGGTGGCAGAGATCGCAGATGATGTTTCGATCATGAAAGACGGCGAAATAGTGGAAAACGGAACAGTTGAAGACATCTTTTATCATCCGCAGCATTCATATACAAAAAAACTGTTGGATGCAGTTTTATAGGGGAAAAGTATGAGTACGTTACTAAAGACAGAACATTTAAAAAAATATTATGGCAAGAAAAAAATTGTGAAGGCAGTGGATGATGTAAGTCTGGAAATCCATGCAGGATCATCCATGGCTCTGATCGGTGAAAGTGGAAGTGGTAAAACTACATTCGGAAAGCTGATCGCCGGCCTGGAGAAACCTACAGATGGAAAATTCTGGTTTCAGGGACAGGAAATGCAGGATTTGTCTGAAAAGCAGTTTCGTCCATATCGCAAGAATCTTCAGATGGTCTTTCAAAGCAGTAGCGGGGTATTTGATCCCGGTTATACCATTGGAGAAAATATTTTGGAAATTTTGAAATTACATGAAAAACTGCAAGAGGGTGAGTATGAAGAGCGAGTAAAGGAGGCTTTGATCCAGACGGGGCTTGATCCGGATATCCGCAACCGTTATGTTGGACAGATTTCAGGAGGTCAGTGTCAGAGAGCTAATATTGCGAGAGCATTGGTATTAAGACCGGAGCTTGTGATCTGTGATGAACCGGTATCCAGTCTGGATTATTCCATACGAAAGCAGATCCTGCATCTGTTAAATGAGCTGCAGGAAAAATATGAGATGACCTATTTACTGATCACTCACGATCTGTCCAACGTTCCATATCTCTGCAAAGAGGTGGCTATTATGTATCAGGGACGCGTGGTCGAGTTTATCGATCATACGGACAGCTTAAAGGAGACTGCCGTACATCCTTATACAAAAGATCTGTTTGATTCTATTCCGGTAAAAGAACCGAAAATGCGAAGAATCGGATTGCAGGAAAAGAAAATATTTTCAGATACCATTCCGGAACAGGGCTGCCCATATCAGAACCGGTGCAGAAGATGTACAAATATATGCAGAGAGCATATACCGGAATTGACAGAAATTGAAACAGGACATTTTGCGGCATGTCATATGCTGTAAAATATAAAACAAACAAAGGAGAGGAAGAAATGAAGAAAAGACGTGTAGCAAAATTGATAGCATTGAGCATGGTGGCGGCAACTTTACTGACAGGTGTCAATGTACAGGCAAAAGAGGAAAAAGTAGTTACGGCAATGACATCCATTGATCTGACTCCTGAACTTTGTGACCCGGTAAAAAGTGGTCCGGATTTTCGTCTTTATGAAATGATCTATGATCCTCTGGTACGTTACGGAGAAAATGGAGAAATCAAACCGGCATTGGCAGAATCCTGGGATATCAGCGAAGATGGCACAACCTATACGTTCCATTTAAGAAAAGATGTGAAATTCTCAGACGGTACAGTGTTTAATGCAGACAATGTGATGTGGAATTATAACAGATGGGTGGAACAGGATGTGATCGGTAACTTTTCAGCCAAACTGGAAAATGTTACAAAGGTAGATGATTATACTGTAGAATTTAAGTTCGCAGAACCATGCTATACACTGCTGATCGAATTCAGCTATCCAAGACCATTCCGTTTCACCTGTGAAAGTGCACTGGATGAAGACGGAGAATTTTGTCAGGAAGTGGGTACCGGAATGTGGATGATCGACAGTTATGAAAGCGGTCAGGAGGTTGTCCTGGTACCAAATCCTAATTATTACGGTGAGAAACCAAATATTGATAAAGTAGTTCTGAAACAGGTGGCAGACGGTGATGCCAGAGTGATGGCACTTCAGAGTGGAGAGGCAGATCTGAATCTTCAGGATATTCCATCCGAAAGCTTCAGTATTATCCAGGCAGATAAAAATTTATCGACAGAACAGCAGGTTTCCACACTTTCTTACTATCTGATCGAAAATTATGATACACCGGCGCTTCAGGATATAAACGTACGTCAGGCACTGAATTATGCAACAAATAAAGAAAGCATTGTAAATGATCTGCTGGATGGTTACGGCAATCCGGCAACCGGACTTATGTCTCCGACAGTTCCTTATGTAACAGAAGAAAACAGCAAGGGTTATCCATATGATCCGGATAAAGCAAAGGAACTGTTAAAGGAAGCAGGATATGAGGATACAGACGGAGATGGTATTGTAGAAAAAGACGGAGAACCACTGAGCCTCAGACTGGTATTCCAGACTGAAGAATATGCTTCCTGGAAGTCACTGTGTGAATACCTGAAATCTGAATATGAGAAGGTTGGTGTGGGTGTTGAACTGGTAGAAAAAGAATCTGCAGCTTACTTTGATGAGATCTGGAACACCAGAGACTACGATCTGTGCATTTACCGCAGCTATGAAGACTCCTGGATGCCTCATGGTTTCCTGAAATCAATGTTCTACGCGGAAGATGGAGCAAAGGCAGTAAACTGGTACGATGAGGAGCTGAACAAAGATCTCGGAGAAGTATTAAAAACACAGGACGAAGAAAAACGTACGGAATTATACGATAAGATCCTTACACGTATCAATGATCAGGCAGTAACAGTGCCGCTGTATTATCCGAACCGTGATTATATCTATAACAATACCAGACTGACCAATGTAGAGCTTGCACCGACTGCCTATGAAGGCATTAACTGGGCAACACTGGATGTAGTGGAGTAAAAAAATGTTTGAAAAAATCGAGAATAAATGGACAGAAGATTCCGGTGATTATGATGATATGATCCAAAAACAATTGAGTAACAAAAGAACGGTATCTCACTGGACAAAAGAATTGAAAAGACTTCTTGGACCTGAGCCCCTTCGTATTTTAGAAGTGGGCTGCGGCCCGGGTTTTATGAGCATCATAGCAGCGCGTCTGGGACATGATGTAAAAGCGATCGATGGTTCATCAGGAATGGTAGAAAAAGCCAGAAGGAATATGCGGCAGTATCATCAGCAGGTGGAAATCTGTGAGGAAGATGGTGTAACTTTGCCATTGGAACAGGAACAAAGCTATGATGTGATACTTTCCAGAGATGCGGTGTGGACATTATATGATCCGGAAAAAGCTTTCAGACGCTGGAAGGCTGTATTAAAACCAGGTGGAAGGATCATTTATTTTGATGGGGACTATCGTACCATCGAACCCACATTAAAAAATAAGATCCATATGAAAATTGCTGATTTTCTTATTTATGTTACAGAAAGAAAAACATATGGATCTGACGTGAAGGAAAACAGTGGAATTTATGAAAAGCTGCCATTTACATCGCAGAAGCGTCCGGAAGCGGACTTTCAGATATTAAAAAAGGTACGCTTTGCCAGGATCCAGATCAGAGAGAACCGCTGGCTAAACAGACCATGGACGATGGATTTCTGGAAATACGGATATCAGGGGAAAAAATTTATTGTAATAGCCACAAAGAAGGAGAAGTGACATGCAAAACGATAAGATCAAAGAGTACTGGGAAGGAGAAGCTGGCATTTACAGCGAAGGGATCAAGGCAGAATTGAAAAGTGAAACAGCAGAAAACTGGAAGAATCTGATTCTGGAGTATGCGCCGGAAAAAGAACATCTGGAAGTACTGGATGTAGGCTGCGGGCCGGGATTTTTTGAAATTATGCTGGGAAAAGAAGGACATCATGTGACCGGGATCGATATTACTGAAAATATGATCCATGAAGCAAAGGAAAATGTAAAGGCAGCAGGTTTATCCGCAGATTTGATGACTATGGACTGCCACAATCTGAATTTTCCGGATGAGACATTTGATATGGTTATCTGCAGAAATATCACATGGACGCTGGATGATCCACAGAAGGCTTACAAGGAGTGGCTGCGTGTACTGAAAAAAGGCGGACGCCTTTTGGTATCGGACGCCTGCTGGTATCTGCATCTTTATGATGAAGAAAAGAAAAAGATTTACGAGGCACATGATGCTGCCATGTGGGAAAAATACGGAAGAGGTATCCATGCTCATGAAGATGCGGAAACAGGGAAAGAGCTCAGCAGTAAGCTGTTTATGAGTGATAAAAAGCGCCCGGCATGGGATCTGGATCACATGATGGAGATCGGCTTTTCCAAAGTGTTTGCCCTGAAGGACATCAGTGATATTTCCAGAACTTCTATGGATCGTGAGCTGAATAAGCTGACACCTCAGTTTTTAGTGGGTGGAGAAAAATAAGCGGACCGGCGTTAAATAAAACGCTGGACCCGCTCCATTGTAGTTTTTAGAATAAAGATATCCGTCAGTACATCACCGGTTTCCAGAGAATGGTTGGCGTTTTGGGTGAGAAAGAGAGGTACATCTTTCTGCGCTGCCAGTTCCCGGATGGAATTGGTTTCGGCCCAGGGATCTGCGGTGCCGTGGAAGGCGATGCTTCCGGCAAGTGGGAAGGAAAAGGTCTCTGCAAGAGGCGTGAACAGGATACTTTTTACAGTCAGATCGTGTCTGGAAGCATAGGCAGAGGAGATGACGGTACCAATGCTTTTGGAAATAAACAGAATGCTGCCATAGGAATTCCAGTCGATGCTGCCTAAGGAGCGTTCTGTTTGTTCCAGGGCAAGGTCAAAGGCCTGTTTCATTTTTTCAGGATCTCCTTTGACATTTTCCGGGAGGTTGCCATAGGATACAGTGCGGATTTTGTAGCCGTGTTTGCTGGCAAGGCGGCTGGTATAGTACAGAAGCGGCTTGTCAGCAGTGTATCCGATGCCCGGAAAAACAACAGCTAATTTCGGGGCATTTTTATCTGCTCCGGCTGTATGAGCGGAAACTTTTGTATAGAGCATCTGCAGCTGAAGCTTTTCCTGAAGTTCCTTTAAGGTAATGGAGATCGTACAGGAATCGGATGGAAGATAATCATAATCGGTAACAACGCCGTCCTCTTCCATGGAATAAACAATGTGTGAGGAACCCATGAGCTCCATGTCTTCTTCAATATCTGAAAGTAATTCTTCGTATGATTTCATTTTAGTTCAAACCTTCTTATTCAAAAAATCTTTTATTTTTACAGATGCTTCTATTATACTGGATTCATTGAATGACAGCAAGAGGTTGCTGTTCACTGGCAATGTCCCGCGAGGTGTTTTTGTGAGAGAAGTTAAACCTTGCTTTTATCCTGCCTGCACGATATACTAATATAATACATATCTGACTAATGGAGGGTTTTACAAATGAAAATTGCAGCAACATACGATAATGGAAACATTTTTCAGCATTTTGGAAAAACGGAGTTTTTCAAGGTGTACGAGGTGGAGGATAACAAGGTTGTTTCCAGTGAAGTGATCAGCTCCAATGGCACCGGACATGGTGCACTTGCAGGACTTCTTGCAGAGCAGGGAATCAGCGTTCTGATCTGTGGAGGAATCGGCGGCGGAGCACAGAGTGCACTTGCTGAGGCTGGCATTGAGTTATGTTCCGGAGCACAGGGAGATGCAGACACAGCTGTGGATGCTTATCTGAAGGGCGAGCTGGTATCCACAGGTGTGAACTGTGATCATCACCATCATGAGGATGGACATTCCTGCGGAAGCCATGAGGATGGACACTCCTGCGGCGGTCATGAAGGCGGACATTCCTGCGGAGGCTGTGGTGGAGGATGTGGTTCCCAGCCATCTATCACAGGTCCTAATGTCGGAAAAACCTGCCGTACACATTACAGAGGAACCTTTAATGACGGAACACAGTTCGATTCTTCCTATGACCGTGGCGAGCCACTGGAATTCATCTGCGGGGCAGGACAGATGATCAAAGGCTTTGATGCGGCAGTTGCAAACATGGAGGTTGGCCAGGTGGTAGATGTTCATCTGATGCCTGAGGAAGCTTACGGTATGCCGAATCCGGATGCGATTTTTACACTTGAGATCGAACAGCTTCCGGGTGCTGAGGATCTCACTGTAGGACAGCAGGTATATCTTTCCAACCAGTACGGACAGCCGTTCCCGGTTAAAGTAAACGCAAAAGATGAGAAGACCATTACTTTCGATGCCAACCATGAGATGGCAGGTAAAGAGCTGAATTTCAGAATTGAATTAGTAGAAGTGAAATAAGAAGGAACAGTGGGAGGTGCTGTATGGGAGCATATGGCATCTCCTTTTTTGCCTGAAGGGAGGAAGCTTTCCTGATGAGGATCTCTATGATACCATTTGGATTGCTGTCCGGTTTTATGGATAGCAAAGAAATCAGGATCACAGAGCTGGGTGAAGATGGATTTCGATTTCGGCTGGCAGAGGAATGCCCGGAACCGGAGCAGTTTCTGATCTGTTTTTATGATATGAAAAAAGCCGGGTACAGGAGAGTGGAGATCCGGAGGTTTGGGATGAGTGCAGCAGAGGATCAATGCCTGCAGGATCAACAGCCAGTTGAAAAGAAAACCGGAAAATATTTTTACAGGGAATATTCTGTGAGAGTGGAACAGAAGGATTATGTACAGGAGGTTCGGCGTCTGGCCGGAGAGTACAACAGATATATCCGTCTGAAGCTGGAAGGAGACGATGGAGAGCTGGCGAAATCACTGACCGGTTATCCTGCGGAGCTGGATGAGATGCACTGCAGGAGTCTGGAGGAACAGAAGAAGCAGTGGTTTTTCAGAGAGGGTGAAAAGGCTTCCGGTAATCCACAGGATACAATGGGTGCAGAAGAATTAAGGCTTTTGGATAATACAGAGTTTGCCCTGGAATTAAACTGCACTTCCCTGTATGAAGAATATCTGCGCCAGCCGCTGCAGGCTTTTCTGGCGTCTTACTGGCAGAAGAATTATCTCACTCACAGTTATTTTGCAGGCCGGACACCGGACAGATTTTATATTGGAAATCAGTTCTGCCATAACCTGTTTCCGACAGAAGAGCAGCTTTTTTCTATCATGGATAAAATGTATTCGGACGGATCGGAGATCACACTGGTATTTTCTTATATCCGGGAATTTATGCTTTTGTCTGTGGGAAAGCTTCTGGAAAAGGTGGATAACTGGTGCTGTATTCATGGGGTGAATGTGGAAATCGTAGTCAATGACTGGGCCATGGTGGAAATGCTCTGTGGAAAAACATCCCGCCTGCATCCTGTTCTGGGCACATTGCTCAATAAACGAAAAAAGGATCCGCGAATGAAATATAAATCCGGTGATACCTTATTATTTCAGCAAAACAGCCTGAATGCGGAGTTTTATCGGGATTTTCTGGCTGAAGAATTTCATATCCACAGATACGAATGGGAGTCCTGCGGATATCCACAGGAGCTTCCGCCGGGAAAAAACAGTCTGCATTTGCCTTTTTATCAGACAAACACTTCGCAGTACTGTCCATTGTATGCTTTGTGCACCACTGGGGATCGTGGTACACAGCAGCTTGCGGAGCACTGTCCGAAATTTTGTGAAAAATACACACTTCTTTATCCGGAACATTTACACATGGCAGGGAGGTATAATTCCCTGTTCGGTGTGGATAAAACACTTCCGGAGTCAACGGAAATGTGGAAAAATATAAAAGGCACAAAGCCGGATCGCATTGTTGTTAATATATGACAGGTGATGAGCAGGCTGTGAAGGTGGAGCACGAATATCTGTTTGACAAGAATACATTGCGGAAAAAAGGAACAGGACATGGATAACGGTATGAAAATAACAGCCGGGTTAGGCTCCATAGATGAATATGAACGTTTTGTGCAGGCAGGAGCAGATGAATTTTTCTGTGGCTATGTACCCTTTTCCTGGGCGGAAAAATACGGCACAGTAATGCCGTTAAATCGCAGGGAGGTTCTTTGCTGTAATGTTCAGCTTGGAGCATACAGTGAGCTGGAAATTCTTTCCCAGATGGTAAAAAAATATAAAAAGCCGGTGCATCTCACCTTCAATTCCCTGTATTATCTTCCGGAACAGTACCCGGAGATCGGAGATATCATAGAGAAGTGCATGGAAATTGGATTTCGAAGCTATATCATTGCAGATCCGGCGCTTCTTGTTTATCTGAAAAACAGGGGACTTTCCTGTGAGATCCATCTCAGTGGAGAAACAGGGGAAGTGAATAGCGAAATGCTGAAGATGTTCCGGCGCTTTCCTCTGAAGAGATTGATCTTTCATCGGAAAAACACGTTCCGGGATATGCAGTCTGTTATTGTATCTCAGAGAGAAGTGGAAAAACAGGCCGGGATCCGACCGGAGGCGGGAATGGAGTTCGAGGCCTTTGTGCTGAATGAAATGTGCCAGTTTACGGGAGCATTCTGTAATTCGCTTCACTGTGATGAGATGGGATATCTTTGCAGGGTGCCCTATTGGCTTGGAACTGTACGGAATGGTGAGGCTGTTCCGGAAAAAATAATGGCTCTTCAGGAGCAGGCGTGGAATCAGGAACCGGGTCTGAAAGCATATGATGAATCCGGATATCTTTGTGGTGAGACAGGCTGTGGACTGTGTGCACTGTATCAGCTGAAGCAGGCAGGGATCACGCATCTGAAGCTGGTTGGCCGGGGAAACTATGTGGATCACATGGAAAAAGATATCCGGAATTTGCGAAAAGCGCTGGAAATTCTGGACGCTGCAGAAAATGAGAGGGAATTTAAATGTACGTTAAAACGGATGGTGTTTCCGGCGGGGTGTAGCGAAAGATGTTATTATCAGTAACAAAAAGAGAAGCTTTTTTGAGTTAGAATAAATGATAAATGGGATGAAAACCAGAATCAGGAAAGGACATGGTGCAGATTGCAGATTTGACGGTCCTGGGAAAAAGCTATTTCCGGATTATTTGGGATCAATGGCGTGTGTCCTTCCTGAGTTCAGAGATCATTACATTTGCTGTGATCCTGATACTGGCGAGATCCGGGCGGAAAAAGAATGTATTTTCAGGAGAAAGGATATAAAATGAATTTCGAGCGTGTAAAAAGAGAAGAAGCAGATACAGTTCTGAAGCTGTACCGTTCATTGCTGGGGACGCCCTATTGTGTGTGGACAGAGGAGTATCCTTCAGAAAAAGAAGTGGAATTTGATCTTTCCAGAGATGCGCTGTTCTGTATGCGGGACGATGCGGGAAATATCGCAGGTGTGATCTCCATTGATGATGATCCAAATGTGGAATGTCTCACATGCTGGTCAGAAACCATGGTACCGTCAGTGGAGGTCTCCCGGGTGGGAGTATGTCAGGAATTCCAGAATCAGGGGATTGCCGGGAAACTTCTTAAGGGTGTGATGGAAGAGCTGAAGAAGCGGGGCTATAAAGCTGTACATCTTCTTGTTGCGAAGGACAATGTAAAAGCACTCCGTTCTTATGATAAGCTGAATTTTGAGAACGTGGGAGAGTGTGAACTCTGGGGACATATGTACTGGTGTTATGAGAAAGCATTATAAAAAATGAAAAACAGGTATCTTTTTGCCGGGCGGTAGATCAACCATCAATGTCAGATCGATAAGTGGTGGTCAATACACAGTCAGCAGAGAAGATACCTGTTTTTTGTTTGAAAGCAGATCAGATCCTCCGGCAGCTGTCCCTTTCGATCAGCTGGTGAGGTACAATGATCTTTGTGGCCGGAAGGCTCGGATTTTCGATATGACTGATCATCTGCGTGGCTGCTTCCATTCCAAGCTGCCCGGAGTTAATATCAATGGAGGTCAGCTGAGGCGAAGTCAGTCTGGCAAAAAGTGAGTTGTTAAAGGAAAGAATGGACAGATCCTCCGGTATGGAGATATCTGCTTCCATACAGATCCGCTCCAGGGAAAGTGCCAGAATATCATCACTGACAAGCACAGCTGTAGGACGATCCTCGCTTAAAAGCAGCTTTCGAAGCTCCTGAAACTCATCCTGGGAAGTTGCCGAAACCTCTATACAGTATTCGGGCTGTACGGTTAATCCGTGGCTGATCAGCGCAGTCATGTAGCCGGTTTTGCGGTCTGCGGAAAAGACCAGGGAATTATCTACACCCAGATAAGCGATCTTCCGGTGGCCCAGAGCATAAAGATACTCCGTTGCCTCCTGTCCGGCCAGAAGGTTGTCATTATCGATATAGATCGTATGATTGGTGTATTGTGCCGGTTTTCCGATCAGGATATAGAGAAGTCCTTCACTGAAAAGAAAATCAATAACAGGATCATTCACACGGGAATAAAGAACAATAAATCCGTTAACCTTACCGCTTCTGGACATGGAACGTACTGCGTTAAGGATCTCTTCTTCATTCTGACCGGTAACAATGGTGCTGATATACTGATGTGCGTTACAGTAGTGGCTGATCCCCCGGATCGTCTCAAGGTAAAAGGAATTCTCGTATGTCTCCTTTGGGGACGGAGGCAGGATGATACCGATGGAGCGGGAAATCTGTGCTGCCAGGTTACTGGCCTGAAAATTCGGCTCATAGCCAAGCTCCGCCATGGCTCTGCGTACACGTTCCTTGGTTTCTTCACTGATAGATGGATTATTTTTGCAGGTTCTGGAAACGGTGGACGGGGACACCCCGGCCAGAGCTGCCACATCTTTGATGGTTACTGCCATAAATTTGCCTCCTCACGGATATGCCGGATCAAAGCGGAAGTATGCCTCTGATCCGGCTTTTTTATCTCAGTCTGATAGAGATATTGTAGTTCATAACAAGGATACTGTCAAACATATTGCACGGAAAATTGCATGAAATTGCGTAAAAACAGATGCACAGAAAATCAGGTAGTGAGATGCAGACAGATTCTGTTTGACACAATGAAAAACTGCACAAAATCAGGATGTAAAAATTGTAAGAAAGGTAGAAAAGACAAAAACGCATTGCACTTCATGCAAAATGGACGTATAATTTACGCAAACGGTTGCGTAGATTATATGAATATGCATCCGTGAGAGGATAATAGATAAGATGCTCTGAGATGCAGGGCTCAACATAAGGAGAGAAAAGATATGGATAAAAGAGCAGCCGGCATTCTGATGCCGATCACAAGCCTGCCGTCAGAGTACGGCATCGGATGTTTTTCAAAGAGTGCCTATGATTTTGTGGACTGGCTGAAGGAAGCGGGACAGAGCTACTGGCAGATCCTTCCGCTGGGACCTACCAGTTACGGAGATTCTCCGTACCAGTCCTTCTCCACTTTTGCGGGAAATCCGTATTTTATCAGCCTGAAGGCACTGGTGGAGGAAGGCGTCCTTACAAAGGAGGACTGTGATAAGGTCAGCTGGGGAAGAAGAGCAGACAGCGTAGACTATGAAAAAATCTACAAAGGCCGTTACAAGCTTCTCCGCAAAGCTTACGAAAACAGCAACACCAGCGAGAATCCGGATTATCAGAAATTTGTTGCAGAAAACAGCTGGTGGCTTTCCGACTATGCACTTTTTATGGCAGTAAAGGATCAGTTCGGCGGTGTTGAGTGGACAAAATGGGCAGAGGATATCCGCCTTCGCTGGGCAAATGCCATGGACTACTATCGCAGAGAATTATATTTTGATATTGAATTCCAGCAGTATATGCAGTTCAAATTCTATGAGCAGTGGATGAAACTGAAAAAATATGCCAACGAAAAAGGCATTCAAATCATCGGAGATATCCCGATCTATGTAGCTATGGACAGTGCAGATACCTGGGCTCATCCGGAGCTTTTCCAGCTGGATGAGGAGAATGTGCCGGTGGCTGTAGCCGGATGCCCGCCGGACGGTTTTTCCGCAACAGGACAGCTTTGGGGAAATCCACTGTACCGCTGGGATTACCACAGAAATACAGGATATCAGTGGTGGATCTCCAGACTGAGCTACGTATTCCGCCTTTATGACGTGGTAAGGATCGATCATTTCCGTGGCTTTGACGAGTATTTTTCCATTCCGTACGGTGCAGAAAATGCCATTGGCGGTCACTGGGAAAAAGGTCCCGGGATCGATCTGTTCCGTAAAGTGGAGCAGGCCCTTGGCTGGAAGCAGGTCATTGCGGAGGATCTTGGCTATGTGACAGATTCTGTGCGTCAGCTTGTCCATGACAGTGGATTCCCGGGAATGAAGGTCCTGGAGTTTGCGTTTGATTCCAGAGATTCCGGCTGTGCCAATGATTATCTTCCACACAACTATCCGGAGAACAGTGTGGCATACACAGGAACCCATGATAATGAGACCATCGCCGGATGGTGGAAGAGCATTATGGCAAAAGAGCGTAAGCTTGCCAGGGATTATCTCTGTGATAACTATACACCGGATAAAGAGCTGCATAAATGCTTTATCAGCCTGGTTATGAGAAGCAGTGCAAAGCTCTGTGTGATCCCTATGCAGGATTATATGGGCCTGGATAACAGCTGCAGAATGAACCAGCCTTCCACAGTAGGAAAGAACTGGAAGTGGAGGATCCGCAAAAGGGAGCTGACTGTGAAGCTTCAGAAAGAGATCCAAGGTCTTGCACTTCGCTACGGACGTATGAACTGGTCTGATTAAAAGAGAGATCCAAGAGACATATTCCATTTAAACGGGACGTGAAAGAAAGTAGAAAGATTTTAGATAGAATCGTGATTTTTTATGTGATATAATGCTGTTTCGTGGAGGCAGCTGTCAGTAAAAGGTAAGGCTGACAGCTGCCTTATTGTATTTTCAGATCTGCGGTAAATGATAAAGTGATACATTTATATATGCAGAAGATCAGAAGAGAGTGTCTGATCTGTAGCAGTGGATAATCCTGAATAACGGAAGATTTTTTACAATAAGGGGAGAATTATGACAGGAAAAACACACGCGGCAGTCGGACTCGGAACAGTGCTGGCAGTTACACAGCCCTCTACGGTTTCCGGTCTGGTACTTGCGGCAGGAACAGGAATGCTTGGAGCATTGATCAGCGACATTGATGTGGGAACCTCCAAATCCCATAAGGATGCGGACAGGATCACACTGATCGCGGTACTGCTTGTGGCAGCAGAGATCGCCTTGAATTATTTTTATGATTTTTCCATCTGGGAAAAGATCCGCAATAACCAGTCTATGGCGCCGGTTGCCATGGGAGTTATTATTTTTATTGCAGTCTGCGCCTTTGGAAAAAATCAGCCGCACCGGTCATTTATGCATTCGATCATGGCTATGGCCATTTTAAGTGCAGCCATATCCATGGTGTCCGTGAAGCTGGTCCTTTATTTTGTGGTTGGATTCGCATCACATCTGGTGCTGGACTGCTTTAACCGGAAACGGGTACGGATCCTGTATCCGCTGCCGGGCGGCATTGCGCTGGATTTCTGTAAGGCAGGAGGCTTTGTGGATTCCCTGCTTTTTAAGCTTGGATCTGTAGCTGTGATCTTTGAGATCGTATATCTGGCTGTGCAGATGGGAGAGAACTGGAAGCTTTTTCGAATGTAGAGGATGTTTTATTTACCGATTACGGATAATTTTATATGGGGCAGATATTGCAGGAACTGAAGGTTAGAGCGTGTTTGAAAAATCATTCCCGTAATCTGCACGCCCCACTTTGCGGTATATTTTACCCGAATTCAGTTGCCGTAGCCCGCTACGGCGCCCTCATCCGGACAAAATCTCCCACAAATTGTGACGCACATCTTGCAGAAAGCCTTTTTCAAACACGCTCTAAGCCAAAAAAGGAGCAGATTTTCCAAATACGGAAGATCTGCTCTTTTTAACCGAATCAAGGGAGTCCCCTGTTTCAATTACGAATATCCGCCTGACGGTTTATAAGTGTGATCATTTATTCTTTCTGATCCTGCAGGCGCATGCTGTGTAAAGTACGTCTGTGGAAGAGTTCAGTGCTGTCTCACAGGAATCCTGGATCACGCCTACGATGAAACCGACACCAACTACCTGCATGGCAACATCATTGGGGATTCCGAAAAGGCTGCAGGCCATCGGGATCAGAAGAAGAGAACCGCCGGCAACTCCGGAAGCACCAGCCGCACTTGCAGCAGCCAGGATGCAGAGGATCAGAGCGGTCGGGAAGTCTACGCTGATACCGAGTGTATGTGCAGCTGCCAGAGCCATGATGGAAATGGTGATCGCTGCACCACCCATGTTGATGGTCGCACCAAGAGGGATGGAGATGGAGTAGGTATCCTCATCAAGTCCGAGATCCTTGCACAGCTCCATGTTTACCGGAATGTTGGCGGCAGAGCTTCTTGTAAAGAAGGCTGTGATACCACTGTCCTTCAGGCAGCGCAGAACCAGCGGATACGGATTCTGGCGTGTGCAGATGAAAGTAATGATCGGGTTGATCACCAGTGCAACAAAGAGCATGGTTCCCACCAGTACACAGATCAGACGGCCATAGCTTAACAGTACGCCAAGCCCCTGCTCGGAGATGGTTGTGAAGATCAGGCCCATGATACCAAATGGAGCAAGGCTGATGATCCATCTTACGGCTGTGGAGGTTGCATCGGAAATGTTTTCGATGACAGTCTTGGTAGTTTCACTTGCGGCCTTCAGTGCGATACCGAAGATGATGGCCCATGCAAGGATACCGATATAGTTGGCGTTGACAAGTGCGTCAACCGGGTTGGAAACAATGTTCATCAGAAGGTTTTTGAGGACCTCTGCAACACCGCTTGGCGGAGTGACGTCGGAAGTATTTGTATTTTCGGAAAAAGTCAGCATGATCGGGAACAGGCGGCTGGAGATCACAGCTGCCAGTGCTGAGAGTACATTTCCCAGAAGATAAAGTACAACAACAAGTTTCATGTTTGTTTTCTGGCCTTTTCCCATGTGGCACAGAGAGCTCATTACCAGGAAGAACACCAGAAGCGGAGCAATTCCACGGAGAGCACCGACGAACAGATCACCGAGAATGGAGATCACAGATGCCTGAGGGATCGCAAGTCCGAGAATGATACCAACGATCAGACCGCAGATGATACGCTTGATCAGGTTGATGCTGTTCCATTTTTGAATCAGGTTTTTCATAACTAGTTTCCTCTTTCCTATTGTGTGGGTGTGCTGAAAAATGCTGAGCCGCAAAGCAACGATCCGGTGTAAAGGGCTGATCGTTCTAAGCTGCTACTACTGCATCATGTAAAAGCACAACAGGATAATTATATACAATCATGTCCGTCTTGTAAAGACAAATGTACATAAAACACGAAAAAGATATAAAAAAAGCGCCAGATCAATGCTTCGTCTGGCGCTATATATTTGAAGTTTCAGGCCCGGATTTTCCGGAAGCTTACAGCAAAGAACAGAACCTCCGCAAAGCCTGTAATTCCCCATGAGAAAATATACAGGAGATAAAGCGAGGAAATGGTCTGGAAGTGTGCGAACACCGTATAGAACCAGATGACACGGAATACACAGGATCCCAGAATAATGATGATGGTCGGTGGGATACTTTTTCCGATGCCACGGGAAGCGGCGATGCTGCAATCCATAAAACAGCTGAAGGCATAGCTGAAGCCCATGATCCGGATCCTTTCCATGCCGGCATCAATGACGGCCGATTCTGTGGCAAACAGTGACAAAAACTGCGGACCGAAAACAAGAAGCAGTCCACCAAGGATCGCGCCTGCGATGAAGGCATATGTAAGGCTGATCCCATAAGTCTTCAGCATACGTTTTTTATTTCCGGCACCCCAGTTCTGACCGATAAAGCTTGCGCATGCAGTATAGAAGGCGAACATGACGTTGTAGATCAGAGAGTCTGCATTTGCAGCGGCAGCATTTCCGGAAACCGTGACTGCATCGAAGGAGTTGACGCCGGCCTGTACGAACAGATTTGCAATGGCAAAAATTCCGTTCTGCAGACCTGTGGGAATACCAAGAAGCAGTACTGCTTTACAGGCCTTTGGGTGAAGATGGAGCTTACGCAGGGATACCCTGCATTCGTCTTTTCTCCGGAGGAGGTGGATCATTACCAGTGCAGCGGATATATACAGGGCGATCGCGCTGGCAGTTGCCACACCTGCAGCGGCCATATGACAGACGATAACGAAAAACAGGTTCAGAAGAACGTTGATCACTCCGGCAATGGAAAGATAGATCAGTGGTCGCTTTGTATCGCCGCGAGCACTTAATACGCCGTTACCGAAATTGTATACAGCCATGGCCGGCATACCCAGAGCATAAATCTTCATATATAAAACAGCCTGGTCCATCAGCTCCGGTTTCGTATTCATCATGGACAGCATCTGTCCGGAAAACAGAAGACAGACGACACAGACCAGAAGTCCTGCAATGGCACAGAGAAGAAGAGATGTATGGATCGTTTCTTCGGTACCTTTTCTGTTTTCGGCACCAAGCTCGTGTGCTACACGAACATTGACTCCGGCGCCCATGCCGATCAGGATTCCGGTAAATAAAGTGACCAGCAGAGTTGTGGAACCCACAGCTCCAAGTGCCATGTAATCTGCAAATCGCCCTACAACCGCAACATCACTTAAATTAAAAAGAACCTCCAACACCTGGGACCCCATCAGGGGAAGGCTAAAGAGGAGGATATTTTTCCAGAGAGAGCCGGAGGTCATCTCAATGGAAGACGTTTTCTTTTTTTCATTTTCACACATAGTTTACCTCATAAAAATTATAAAAAATTCCTTCATCCAAGGTATACAATACTATGTTGGAATAGGTTTGTAAAGAGGGGAAAATAGCTCTTTTACCAGGCGCAGAGGTTTGTTTTTATTTATAGATTCTACATTGATTTCAGTACGAACAATGATATAATAAATGAGAGTAATAAGAAAGTATTTTCAGAAATATTGGAAATATAAAATACAGCAGACCAAGGAGGAACTCAATACAATGAAAATCGGAAATGATATTTATTATGTAGGAGTAAACGATCATCAGGTAGACCTGTTTGAGGGACAGTATGTAGTGCCAAACGGAATGTCCTACAACTCCTATGTGATCAAAGATGAGAAGATCGCAGTTATGGACACTGTAGATGCCGGCTTCACAGAAGAGTGGCTGGGAAAAGTTGCAGAGGTTCTGGATGGTGCGAAACCGGATTATCTTGTAGTCCAGCATATGGAGCCGGACCATGCAGCAAATATTGAGAATTTCATGAAAGCATACCCGGATACAACTGTTGTTGCCAACACAAAGACCTTTACCATGATGGAGAATTTCTTCCGTGGAATGGATCTGGAAGGAAAGAAACATATTGTAGCCAACGGTGACACCCTGACACTTGGAAAACACGTCCTTACCTTCGTATTTGCACCGATGGTTCACTGGCCGGAGGTTATGGTTACATATGACAGCACAGACAAAGTTCTGTTTTCCGCAGACGGCTTTGGCAAATTCGGAGCTCTTGATGTAGAAGAGGACTGGGACTGCGAAGCACGTCGCTACTATATCGGAATCGTCGGAAAATACGGTCCGCAGGTACAGAAGCTTCTCAAGGCAGCAGCAACTCTTGATATCCAGACCATCTGCCCGCTTCACGGACCGATCCTTACCGAAAATCTTGGACATTATCTGGAGAAATATGATATCTGGTCTTCTTATAAAGTAGAGAGTGAAGGAGTAATGATCGCCTACACATCTGTATACGGACATACAAAGAAAGCAGCAGAGCTTCTTGCACAGAAGCTGGAGGAAAAGGGCTGCCCGAAGGTTGTTGTCTGCGATCTTGCAAGAGAAGACATGGCAGAGGCAGTGGAGGATGCTTTCCGCTACGGCAAGCTGGTACTGGCCAGCATTACATACAACGGAGAAGCATTCCCGTTTATGCGTACATTCATCGAGAACCTGACAGAGCGTAATTACCAGAACCGCACCATCGGCCTCATTGAGAACGGAAGCTGGGCACCGACTGCAGCTAAAGTCATGAAAGGAATGTTCGAGAAGAGCAAAAATATCACATGGCTTGAGAACAATGTAAAGATCATGTCTTCTCTCAGCGATGAGAATGTGGCAGAGATCGATGCAATGGCAGAGGAGCTCTGCAAGTAATTTCTGAATACCAGAACAGCTTATAAAAAATAAAGATATAACATAATAAAAAGACGTGGATACGGATCGATAGGATAGGTTCGTTCATTTACTGAGTTGTTAATGAACGAAATATATCGATCCGTAAGGCCACGTCTTTTTTATTTACATGAACAACAAATTAAAGGTAAGTACAGTGATCTCATGATCCTAGAAACTGCCACAGGATCATTATATCCTCTTACACCACATAAATCCATAAGCCGGAAGCTCCACATCCTTAAGCTCCAGTGTCTGGTCAGTGATCAGATCGTGGAAGGTTCCTTCCTCCTGCATCCAGGCAGTTTTTTCGCTGTCACTGAAATTGAAGATTCCGATGAAACGTTCGTTTCCTTTCTGGCGGAGGATGCAGAGAATGCTGTCATCATGAACATCGTATGTATATACATCACAGTCCTTATCAAAAACAGATTCCTGGCTGCGGATCTGCTCCATGCGGCTAAGAGTCTGGAAGATCTGTCCCTCAACGGAGGATTTGGAGTTTCTTTTTCCGGCAAGCTCCCACTGGAAAGCACCACGGTGGATATAGCGGGAATCTGCAGCCTTATCCGGATCCTCTTTATAGGAATAATCATTGAGACGTCCGATTTCATCGGAGCTGTAAAGCATCGGGATTCCGGACTGGGTAAGCATATATGCGTGAAGCATCAGATCCTCGCGGATACCCCTTTTCAGCTTCTCGTCATCTTTTTCAAAAAGAGCAGCCTCGATCCCGCACATGGAAGCAGTAGTTCCGCAGAAACGGGCATCCTGAGTTACCGGGTCATCATTATAGAGCTCTCCGCGGCTGTCGCTTCCCGGATGCTTTCCTGTAAAGAAATCATTCAGGTAACGCTTATGAGATGGCTCATCCATGCCCCAGTCTTTCAGAGTGGCGAAATCAAGTCCCCAGCCGATATCGTCATGGCAGCGGAGATAATTCAGGAAGGTGTACTGCTTCGGAAGGCTGTTTACAACGTCCATCTGTTTTTTCAGAAGGCGGATATCGCGGGTGGCAATGCTGTTCCAGGTTGTAGCCATGGTGGTTACATTGTAAAGCATATGGCATTCAGGTTTCTCTACAGTTCCGAAATAAGGAACAACCTTCTCCGGCTCCATAACGACCTCACCCAGAAGAACAACACTGGGGCAGACGATTTCAGCGATCATACGCATCATACGGACGATGGTATGAACCTGTTTCAGGTTACGGCACGGAGTTCCAAGCTCTTTCCAGATATACGGAACCGCATCAATACGGATCACATCCATTCCCTGGTTTGCAAGGAAGAGGAAGTTATACATCATCTCATTGAAAACACGGGGATTGCCATAGTTCAGATCCCACTGATACGGGTAAAAAGTAGTCATGACATAATGACCGATATCCGGAAGCCAGGTAAAGTTTCCCGGAGCAGTGGTAGGGAACACCTGAGGTACGGTCTTTTCGTACTCGTCCGGGATCTCACGGTTGTTGTAGAAGAAGTAACGGCTCATATATTCGCCGTCACCCTGGCGTGCCTTTTTGGCCCACTCATGATCCTCGGAAGTGTGGTTCATAACAAAATCCATACACAGGTTCATTCCGTTTTTGTGGCATTTATCTGCAAGGGCAGCCAGGTCCTTCATAGAACCAAGGTCCGGGCGGACTTTGCGGAAGTCGGCTACTGCGTAACCACCGTCGGAACGGCCCTTCGGAGTGTCCAGAAACGGCATCAGATGCAGGCAGTTCACGTTGCATTCCTTAAGATATGGAAGCTTGGCAGAAACTCCCTTGATGTTGCCGGCAAAATTGTCAATATAGAGCATCATGCCAAGCATATCCTTCTGGCGGAACCAGTCCGGATTTTTTTCTCTTTCCAGGTCGCGGTTTTTGAGTGCGCGTCGGCGTGCTGTAAAATACTGGTACATCTGGTCGCAGAGCTCTGCAAACATATCGTCATTGTGATAAAGCTCTGTGTACAGCCATCGAAGTTCGTCGTGATGATGGTTTAAACGTTCCTGAAAAATTTCCTGATCTTTTTTCATGATTTCCTCCCTGAATAGATATTTATAGATGTCGGGAAACCTGTAAAATATTTCCCGGCGGTAATGGTTATCTGACATTTTTCCACAGAATTATAGCATGAAGTTTCCAGTACATGAATATACGGGTTGTTATGGAATATGGAAAAATGTTGTAAGTATTTTCAGTCTCCGGT